>NZ_FPBU01000015.1:0-82247 GCF_900116775.1 Pantoea sp. YR525 | reverse complement strand
ATAGTGCTGAACTGCAGCCAGCCTGACGGAATATGGGTGCTTCATTTTAACCTCCGGATTCTGGATTGTTTGTCCAGGATCCGGGGTTCAGTGCAGCCAGACGCCCTCTGCTCGGTCGCCGCACGAAGGTGCTGCAACTGCCTCAGCAACTGGCGAACGAAAGTCGCTCAATGCTTAACTGAGCGCCATTAATGGCGCCCCTACAATGCTAACTGACCAGCGAATACGCAATCGACGAAATCGCCAGCACGCCGACAATCACCACAAACAGGTTACTGATCTTCCCGCTGTACTGACGCATCGCCGGCACTTTCTGGATGGCGTACATCGGCATCAGGAACAGAATCATCGCGATGATCGGCCCGCCCAGTGTTTCAATCATGCCCAGAATACTGGGGTTCAGCGTCGCCACCAGCCAGGTGGTCAGCAGCATAAACGCGGTGGTCAGGCGATTCAGGCGCTGCGGCGTGACGGTTTTTCCGCGGCTGCGCAGTGACTTCACCACCATGCCGTTAAAACCTTCACGCGCTCCCAGATAATGCCCGAGGAATGATTTGGTGATGGCTACCATCGCAACGATCGGCCCCATCCACGCAATCATCGGCACATTAAAGTGGTTGGCTAAGTAAGACAGAATGGTGATGTTCTGATCTTTCGCCGCCTGCAGATCGGACGGCGACAGGCTCAGCACGCAGCTGAAGACAAAGAACATCACCGTCACTACCATCAGTAGATGGGCGTTGGCCAGAATGCGCGAACACTTCTTCTCCGCACCTGCGCCGTACTCATCGCGCTTAGCGACGGCAAAAGAGGAGATGATCGGCGAATGGTTGAAGGAGAAAACCATCACCGGAATCGCCAACCATAGCGTCATCAGAATACCGTGGCCGCTTACATTCGCGTTTAACGATAACGTTTCCAGCGCCGCGCCATGCCAGTGCGGCACCAGATAAGCCGCCAGCAGCATCAGCACCGCCACAAACGGGAACACCAGAATGCTCATCGCTTTAACAATCATCTGCTCGCCAAAGCGCACCACCGTCATCATGCCAATGATCAGAATCAGCGACAGCAGCACACGCGGCGGCGAAACCAGCCCCAGCTGATGCACGATAAAGCTATCGACGGTATTGGTGATCGCCACGCTGTACATCAGCAGGATCGGATAGATGGCAAAGAAGTAGAGCAAAGTAATGACCTTGCCAGCGCCCACGCCGAAGTGCTCTTCCACCACTTCGGTGATGTCTTCGCCGGGATTTTTACCGGAGAGTACAAAGCGCGTTAACGCGCGGTGCGCGTAATAGGTCATCGGGAAGGCAAGAATCGCCATGATAATCAGCGGAATCAGCCCGCCTGCACCGGCGTTAATCGGCAGAAAAAGCACGCCCGCACCAATCGCCGTACCGTACAGACCCAGCATCCACACGGTATCACTCTTACGCCAGCCCTTAGCCGCCGTTTCTACGGTGCCAAGCGTACCGGTTTGTGAGTTGTCCATCTGTCTCTCCAGAATTTCAAGCTTTATCAACACGCAGCCACAAGGATGACTGCTAATCATGGCGTAGGCTGCTCCGCCCGGCCGGAACGCAAAGGATGACGCTTCATGAGATGAAATTCACGCATCCTGATGTTTTACGCCGCACTAAATGCACGAAACATGCGCGCAATCGATTGCATGGGGCGCTATTTGACATGAGACGCGGGATGAGTGCAAGAAGGAGAAACCGAGAGTGTGCAGAAAGACGTGCGGAGAGTGGAAAGGTGTGGCAACGCTGGGCTGTTGCCACGGGTAGAGCTGAGAACATCGGGTGAAACTCCCCCGGCAACTAGCCTCTGTACAACAAATGCGTCCAGAGACTAACACCGGGAGAATTTCAAATCAGAATGCGCGCATCCTGTAGAGTGCATAAAGAAAATAGTACGCTGTGAGTGTATTCAAATTCATAATCATGTACTTCAATTTTTCATTTTTATTCAGCAGGATGAAAATACCTTTTGAGTATTTACCCCGCTTTATTTCATTAATTTCCTGGGCAATATCCGCAGGTGAAAACGAAGAGTGATACATAGCAGTCACGATTTGCATATCCAGCGCGAGCACACGTTTGGAAATGCCCTTGAGGAAATAATCGAGATTGCTGGACTGATATTTACTGATGATCGAATCATACAGTGCAGTGAGAAACTGTTTACGCACTTTCAGTTCACTGTATTGCACTTTACGCTTCGATAATGAACCCTCCACATCTTCATAGTGATAAGCAGCGCCCGGTGTGACAAGGAAATTGCTAATACAGCTGAAGAATTTAAGGTTAAACAACAAATCCTCGCTCATGGAGATACCTTCCAAAAAGCGCAGGTTCAGCTCCTCAATAATCTGACGGCGATAACATTTGTTATGCAGATAACCGATGTTATCACTCATCTCCAGCTCACCGAGCACATAAGGAATGTCCTCGTTGCTGAAGAAGCCCGCCTGCGACACTTTCCCCACGCGATTGTCGTTGAGGTTTCCCACCATCAAATCGACAGATTCTGCCGGCCAGGCATCGAGATTCTGTTTGAAGATCATCAGGAAGTTATCGTCCACCCAATCATCCGCATCGAGGAATAACACATATTCACCGCTGGCCTGCTGCATTCCGCTGTTTCGAGCAGCGCTGACACCGGCATTAATTTGGTGAATTACCGTGACCTGCGAATATGCGCTGAACTCCTGCAGAATATTTGCGGTTGTATCGCTGCTACCATCATTAACCACAATCACTTCGTAACTGCTGAACGTCTGTTTAAGCACGCTCAGCAAGGTACGTTTAATGGTTTTTTGTGAGTTATAGACGGGAATGATAAGACTAAATAGTGGTTTTTCATTCATGATAAACTCTCTTTACTGTCTGAGGTTTTGATATTGTTGAATAACAGCCATAGTTTCCTGGGGTTGATAAATATTTGGTGAATACGCATTACCGGTTGAGCAGGGAAAAAGTAATTAAGCAGGGAGAATGATAAAAACTCGGTTAATACCACGCTCATGGCCGCGCCATTTAAACCGAAGTAAGGAACCAATAATAAAGAGGAGGCCACGCAAATTAATAACACCACGAAGGTTTTCTTCACTAAATAGCGATATCCGTTGTACTTAATAATGAAACGATCCATCACGCTGCTCAGTACCGCGCACATCGCACCGACGCTGAGTAACAGCGTTGGCGCGACCGCATCGAGATACTCCGCACCGTAGAAGTCCCGGATAAACCATCCGGACAATAACCAAATCGCCAGAATTACCAGCGAAGAGACACCAATCACCAGCAGATGTAATTTCTGCGCTTTGATAATCGATTGCCGATCGTCACGCTCGGCAAAGAACGCCGGGAAAAAGGAGGCCAGCAACGCATTGGGTAAAAATACCCACGCGGTAGCGAGCGTCAGCGCGACGGAGAAAATTCCCGCCTCTTTCACGCCAAGGAAATACGACACGCTGATTTGATTGACGCGGGTATAAATCGCCACCGCAATCACGGAAAACACCAGTGAAATACCCGACGCCACCATATAGCGTGAATATTTCTTCATCTGTCGCAGTGCCGGAATCGGCACCTGACGATGATATTTCAGGAATATCGCCAGCTTGATGGCAAACGGAATAAAGGTCGCCAGCACGATAGGAATCGACAACAACTGCGGATCCAGACCGTAATACGAAATAAAGAAACGTACGGTTAAACTGATGGCCAAACCCGCCAGATTAGCGATCACATTCAGGCGCGCATTGAGCATCGCCTCGTTGTAGATATTGACCAGATCGAGCGAAGAGAAAAGACAGGCAATCGCCGCCGCGCAGATAAACACCAGCGCTTCAGCGCTCCACTCTTCGCCCATAATCAGCATGCCGCTGACCGCCAGCACGCCATAAATCACCAGCACCAGCAGAAAGGTCGCCATCATTAAGCGCATGCCAGAGTGATGATTTTGCGATAAGCGTTTCAGCAGAATCACATCGCTACCCATCAGCGCGATACTCTGGATGAACTGAAATACCAGCATCGAGATCGAGATAATGCCGAAAGTGGTGGGCCCCACATATTTCGCCACATAGGAGGTGACAAATATCAGGCCGAATACCGCAATCAGCTTTTCAGCGATCATCCACATGGAGTTTTTTAATTTATCTTTCACAACTTAACCTCAGCGTTTATTTCTGTGCCAGCCGGCGCAGACGCGATACCAGTCGTGGACTGACAAAAAACAGCGCAAAGTACAGGCTCCACGGATTGAACATCAATCCTGATGTGAAATAGGACTTAAAGCTGCGACGGTAGAGCGAAATATATTCATCAATAAAGGCGCGGCTGAATCCGTCGCTGTGCAGCGCTTTATAGATATAAGACGAAGTGACTTTTAAATAGAGATGGTAATAACAGCGATTATGCTGGGCGGATAAAAACGCCTGCATGCCATTAAACGAGCGCGCAAAGGAGAAATGCTTTTCCCGTAACGCCGATCGCGTGGCGGAGTTGGTGGATTCCACATAGTGATAAACCACCTGCTGGGTGAAGATCACCTGACGATCCTGTTGCAGATGCAGGTAATTGATCACGAACAGCAGATCTTCGAAGTTATAAATCTCTTCGTTGAAACTGAGCTGATGCTGACGAATCACATCGCCACGAAACACCTTGTCGCAGATACCGTGACGCGGATTGAAGTAGAGCAGATCGTTGATCGCCGCCGAAGCGCTCAGCTGGCGCGTGTCAGTCGTGTTGGCCGGGAAATCGAGCGGCTCGCCTTGCGGCGTGAAGTGCTGCGATTCGCCGCCCACCATCGCGATGTTGTTTTGCATCAGCCGCACATAGGTGGCAAACGCGCTGGCTGGCAGAAAATCATCGGAGTCTAAAAAGCACAGCAGTTTGCCGCGCGAGGCACGAATGCCCTGATTGCGCGCCGACGAGACGCCGCCATTGGCTTGGTCGATGATATGAAAATGCGGGTAATGGGCGTAATTCTGTAATATCGCGAGCGAGTTATCGCTGGAGCCGTCGTTAATAAATATCACTTCAAAACGGTTCTCTTCCTGCTGAAGCAGGCTATCAATGCATCGTTCCAGATACGCCGCGGCGTTATACACCGGCACGATGACGCTGATTAAAACGTCGTTAACGGGATTTTGCATATAACCTCTGGACTCTGTCGGAGTAAAAGTTGCGGGCGAAAAAAGTAATCTATGAACATTGCAGTGATTAACACTGCGCGTTGCTTGCGCCCGGCTTAACATTTGTTGCTTGTCTATTTCAGAGTTTCCTCAGGTCAAATAAAACTGGCCTTTAATTCTCTCTAAAAAGTTCACTAAATAAGATAATCGCCAAATAAACCGTGCAGTTTCATTCTGTTTTCGTCAGCTAAACAAGGCAGGCTACCGCCCCAGGCTTGCAGCTACCTGTATACTGACCACAGTGAAACCCCTATTTTTGGCGTAAAGAGGCTGCGCTGCGCTCATAAGAGTTCAGTTAATTTTCAGCCAGTTACGTTTTTTATTTTGGTAATTTGGCTTAACGCCATTACCACGCCAATCATGACGTACTTAAATTAAATTTTTATCTACCTGGTAATGAACGTTAAAAAACGCTGGCGTCTTTATCGTGCTCATCACCAAAAACAAGAAATGCCGACCGGGGCTGAGAAGGTGCATCCAAAGACGGGCCTTCTCAACGAACGTCACGACATTAACGATATTTGCTGTATGCCCTGCACTTTAATAACGCTGGCGCGTCATTCGCGCGCCGATAAGTGCAAGTGGCGTTAATTCAGTACGGCTATCGCAGCCGTACTGCAAGAGGCTTGATGCCCAAAATTTGCGATCTAATTCAAAACTTTTCCCGGCATTCTCACCACTCGGGGTTATAAGGTCAATGGCTGCCGGGTTAAAACGGAATTTACTCAGAGAAAGGATGGATTAAATAGCGGCGCATAGATTAGCCGTGGTGAATTGGTTTTTTATTCATTGATTAGCGCCGCAGCAGGCGATGTCCAGGAATAAGATGGGAATATCTCTGACATCGTGCCAACAGAAACCAGCGCCTAAGCCGCGCCGGGATTGAAGCCAGCTCACAACTCTGATGTTAGCCTGTCACAGCACGCATTTTCGCGTGCTAGTCTCCAGCCATGCCTCTCTCCAGTTTTCCTTTACTGCAGGTTGTATGAAACGCAGATTATCTTTCCAGGTAAAACTCTTCCTGTCGCTGGTGCTGTTTTCCTGCCTGCTACTCGCCTTGCTGGGCACCATTCTGTTTCATTTTATCGATCGTCAACTGCATCACGATTTGGGACAGCGCGCGCGGGTGCAGGCCAGTGAGATTGCGCTGATGCCCGGTCTGGCGGAGAAAGTGGCGCGCCGTGACATCGCCGGCATCGCGGCGTTGATCCAGCCGCTGCGCAACCAAAGCGATGCCAGCTACATCGTGATTGGCGACACGCAGGAACAGCATCTCTATCACTCGGAATCACCGGAGCGCCTCAATTTACCGATGATTGGCGGCGACAATGCCGAAGTGCTGCAGGGCAAAACCATTATTTCGGTGCGCAAAGGCGGCATCGGCGTATCGCTCCGCAGCAAGGCGCCGATCTTTAATACGCAGCATCAGGTGATTGGCATTGTCTCGGTGGGTTATCTCACCTCCTATATTGCCAATATCAACGTCAGCCTGCTGTGGCAGGCCAGCTTGTATGGTGTGGCGCTGTTGCTGCTGCTGTTTATCTTTTCGTGGATGTTTAGCCGCAACCTGAAAAAACAGATGTTCTGGCTGGAGCCGAAAGATATCGCCCTGCTGGTGCTGCAACAAAAAGCGCTGCTGGAAGCGATGTATGAAGGGGTGTTTGCGGTGAACGCGGAACGGCAGCTGATTCTTATCAACCGCGCTGCACGCGAGTTGCTGGATATCCAGCAGAGTGAGAGTGAACTGCTGGGTAAACCGCTGGATCAGGTTTTGCAGATCCATCCGGCGTTTTTAAGCCAGCATGAGGTGAAAACCCACGACCACATCACCGTGCTCAATCAGCGTCAGGTGATCGTTAACCGGGTAGCGATTGAGCTGGAACCCGGCGAGCCAGGCGGCTGGGTGTGCAGCTTCCGCGATAAAAACGACATCAACACATTGAGCAGCCAGCTCAGTCAGGTGAAACGCTATGCGGACAATCTGCGCATCATGCGGCATGAACAGCTGAACTGGACCGCCACGCTGGTCGGCCTGCTGCAGATGCAGCGCTACGACGATGCGATGCGCTACATCCACGCGCAATCTGCCGGCGCGCAGCAGGTGCTGGATTTTGTCTCGGCGCGCTTCACCTCGCCCGCGCTTTGTGGGCTGCTGCTGGGGAAATATGTCAGCGCGCGGGAAAAAGGCGTTGAGCTGAAATTTGATCCGGCTTGCCAATTGAGCCGCATTCCAGCCGCGCTGAGTGAAACGGCGTTGATGTCGGTGATCGGCAATCTGCTGGATAACGCGGTAGACGCCACGCTCAACTCCAGAACGCCGGCGACACCGGTTGAGTTATATATTTCCGGTCGTAATCAGGAGCTGTTAATCGAAGTGGCCGATCAGGGTTGCGGCATTGATGACAGCATCAAACCGCACTTGTTTGAGCAAGGCGTCACCAGTAAACCCAACAGCGGCGACGATATGCTTGGTGCAGAACACGGCATCGGTCTCTATCTGGCGGCAGGTTATGTACAGCAGGCAGGCGGCAGCATTGAGATCAGCGACAACTCACCGCAGGGCACCATTTTCTCGGTGTTTATTCCGTTTCATTCCGCCGCGTTAACAGGACTTTCCCATGAATAATGCTAAGCCGCTTGATGTGGTGATTGTGGAAGATGAGCCGCATCTGGCCGATCTGCATCGTGAATATATTGAGCAGAACTTTCATCTGCGCGTAGTCGGTATTGCCGCTACGCTGGCACAGGCGCGCGAGCTGATTACATTACATCAGCCACGGCTGCTGCTGCTCGATAACTATTTGCCAGATGGTCAGGGCGTTACGCTGATTGACGATCCGCTGCTGAAACGCTTTGAGTGCTCGGTGATTTTCATCACCGCCGCCAGCGACATGCAAACCTGTAGCCACGCGATGCGCAGCGGCGCATTCGACTACCTGCTTAAACCGGTGTTTTTCCATCGCCTGCGCGCCTCGCTGGAACGCTTTATGCTGCAGGTGCAGACCATGCGCCAGATGAAAAACGTTGATCAGCAGGCGCTGGATAAGCTGTTTAATTTGCCAACCAGTGATGCGCCGTCAGCGCCTTCGACCAAAGGGATTGAAACCATTACGCTGGATCGGGTGAAGAGCTTTTTTAGCGCTGCGCCGGAGAGTAGCTGGTCGGTTGAGCAGGTGGTTGAGCGCGTTGGCATCAGTAAAACCACCGGTCGTCGCTACCTGGAATATTGCGTGGAGATCGGTTTTATTGGCGTCGAAATGCAGTACGGCAACATCGGCCATCCGCGACGTCTGTACCGCAAAATCCTGTGATCTGGCGCAGATCTCGCGCGCGGCCTGTCGTGGTTTTTATGGTGTTAATTGCCTAAACGACGCCAACAATCACACTTCGTGAAGATAACAATCCGTCACCTCTTGTGTGGAAAAGTCGATAGGCTATGTTGACCTTTAGTTCCTCAAATGTAACTAAAAGGTTAATTATAATGTCGAACACTTTCCCTCTGTCTCTGATTGCTGCAACTGTTTTTGTGTCTATGTCAGCGGTTGCTGCCCCGCCGCAAGGCTATCCAGCGGATTATCAAAGCGTGATTGATGCCGCCACTAAAGAAGGCAAAGTGGTGGTTTACTCCACCACCGACACTAAAGCCGCCGGTCCGCTGATCAAAGGCTTCGAAGCCACCTATCCCGGCATCAAAGTTGAATATAACGATATGAACAGCACCGAGCTGTACAACCGTTTTATCAGCGAACAAGCCTCGGGCGGCACCAGCGGCGACGTGGTGTGGAGCTCCTCAATGGATACCGGTCTGAAGCTGGCGACCGACTACGCGCAGGAGTACAAATCACCTGAACTGGCGCAGCTGCCGAAGTGGGCGGTGTGGAACAACAGAGCCTATGGCACCACCTACGAACCGGTGGTGTTCATCTATAACAAACGTCTGATCCCGGCCGGTGATGTGCCCAACTCGCACGCCGCGCTGGCCAAACTGATCGCCAGCCAGACCGACAAATTCAAGAGCAAAGTCACCACTTACGATATTGAGAAATCGGGACTTGGTTTCATGCTTTCAGTACAAGATTACAAAGCCGATCCCAACTACTTCAAAACGCTGGCCGACGTGGCGAAAGGCGGTTTAGCCGTGCAGTCCTCCACCGGCACCATGATGGAAAGGGTTTCATCCGGTGAAAACCTGATCGGCTTTAACATCCTGGGTTCTTACGCTGAAGCGCGCGCTAAAACCGACCCGTCGCTGGGCATCTCTTATCCGAAGGATTACACGCTGGTGCTGTCACGCGTTTCGTTCATCAGCCAGCAAGCGCAAAACAGCCATGCCGCCAAACTGTGGCTCGATTATGTGCTATCTGAGAAAGGACAAAGCATTCTGGCTAATCAGGCCGACATCCCTTCCCTGCGCAACGATATTGAAGGCAAAAACGACATTGATGGCATGACCAAAATGTTGGGCAACGCGCTGAAACCGATCCCGGTTGATGAAAGCCTGCTGGAATATCTGCAACCGAAAAAACGTCTGGATTACATCAAACAGTGGCGCGAAGCCGCCGGTAAATAACCGCCGTCATCAAGCGCGGCGACTGCGCCGCGCTCAGCTTTCTCTTATCTGATTTCGCCATTCAGGGTCTCAATATGCGTGCATTGCATAGAAAGTGGCAAAGCCTGCCGCGCGGCGTTGTGGTGCTGATAACCGCGTTGGTTATCTACGTCCCGCTGTCGTTTATCGTCATACAAAGTTTCTTGTCCGCGCCATTCTTTGCGCCGTCGAAAGAGTGGAGCCTGGAATCGTTTGAATTTATTTTCACCGATCCCGACTTCTACAAAGCGCTGCGCAGCGGATTTATTCTCGCCTTTGGGCTGGTGATCATCGCCATTCCGCTGGGCGGTATTCTGGCGTTCCTGATGGTGCGAACCGATCTCCCCGGCCGACGCATCATTGAGCCGCTGATCCTCGTGCCAATTTTTGTCTCGCCGATGGTGCTGGGCTTTGGATATGTGGTGGCGGCGGGCCCGGTGGGATTCTTCTCGCTGTGGGCGCAATCACTGCTCGGGTTCGTGCCGTGGAATATCTACGACATGTCGAGCATCGTGGTGATTGCTGGCCTGACGCACGTACCGCACGCCTATCTGTACATCTCTTCCGCCCTGCGCAGCGTGGGATCGGATGTGGAAGAAGCCGCGCGTATTTCGGGTGCTTCGCCGTTGCAGGTGATGACGGCGGTGAGTTTGCCGATGGTACGCCCGTCAATTCTGTATGCCATCGTGCTGCTGTTCTTCCTTGGGCTGGAAGTGTTCGGCCTGATGCTGGTGCTGGGCGATCCTGAAGGCAACATGGTGCTGGCCACCTATCTCTATCAGCTGACCAATAAACTCGGTACGCCGTCTTATCACCTGATGGCTGCGGTGGCGGTGGTGCTGATTTGTATCACCATTCCGCTGGTGATGCTGCAACGCCGCCTAATGCGCACCGCTAACCGCTTTGTCACTGTGAAAGGTAAAGCCTCGCAGGCGCGAGCGCTGCCGCTGGGCAAATGGCGCTGGGTGGCGGGCGCAGTCGTGGCGTTCTGGCTGACGGTGACCATTGGCGTACCGCTTCTGGGCGTGGTGCTGCGTGCGTTTATCTCTAACTGGGGCGTTGGTGTCTCGATTTGGGATGAGCTGTCGATCAAGACCTTCCAGACCATCTGGGCGCAGCCCAACCTGCTGCGCGCAATCGTCAACTCAATGGCGATCGGCGTGATCGGCGGCGCATTGGCGGTGGGTTGTTATCTGTTTATTGGTATCGCCATGCACCGTAAACCCGATAACACCACGCGCTTCCTCGATTACAGCGTGCTGGTGCCGCGTGCGGTGCCGGGCTTGCTGGCCGGTCTGGCGTTTCTCTGGGTGTTCCTGTTCCTGCCAATGTGGCTGGATAACTCGCTTAAATCGGGCTGGCTGTCGGATTTCGTCTGGTCGCAGTGGCTGCGCGATCACCTGATCGTCTGGCTGCGTTCGCTGCGCAGCACCATCTTCAGCGTCTGGCTGGCCTACACCGTGGTGTGGATGGCGTATGGTCTGCGCCTGATCTCCTCAACGCTGTTACAAGTGGGTCCAGAACTGGAAGAGGCGGCGCGCAGCACCGGCGCTACGCGCGGACAGATTACGCGTCACGTCACCATTCCGTTATCACGCTACGGTCTGATTGGCTCATGGCTGCTGATGTTCCTGATTTTCGAGCGCGAATATTCCACCGGCGTGTATCTGCTTTCGCCCGGCACGGAAACCATCGGCTCAATGCTGGTTTCCCTGTGGGCGGCGGGCGCGATTGATATCGTTGCCGCACTCTCCTTTATTAATATCCTGCTGGTCGTGGTCGGATTGGGTATTGCCCTGCGATTTGGAGTCAAATTACATGATTGAATTATCGGTCGAGAACCTGCACTTAACGTACGGCGACAATCCGGTGCTGAAAGGCGTGTCGATGAATTTGCAGCGCGGCGAAGTGGTTTCCCTGCTTGGCCCGTCCGGCAGCGGCAAAACCACGCTGCTGCGCGCGGTCGCCGGGCTGGAGAAGCCGACTCAGGGCACCATTGTGATTGGCAACAATACGGTTTACGCCGGCACGCCGCGCAGTGAGATCCCAGCGGAAGAACGTAATCTGGGGTTGGTGTTCCAGTCCTACGCGCTGTGGCCGCACAAAACCGTGTTCGAGAACGTGGCCTATCCGCTGAAGCTGCGCAAAGTGGCGGCGGCGGAGATCACTCAACGCGTGCAGGATGTGTTGAACCAGCTTGGCCTCGGTCACCTTGGCAAACGCCATCCGCACCAGCTTTCTGGTGGTCAGCAGCAGCGCGTGGCGATTGGTCGTGCGCTGGTGTACAACCCGCCGGTGATCCTGCTGGATGAACCGTTATCAAACCTTGATGCCAAACTGCGCGAAGAGGCGCGCGTATTCCTGCGCGAGCTGATTATCAAGTTGGGCTTGTCGGCGTTAATGGTGACGCACGATCAAAATGAGGCGATGGCGATTTCAGACCGTATTTTGCTGCTCAATAACGGCAAAATCGAACAGCAAGGCACGCCGCAGGAGATGTACGGCTCGCCAAAAACTTTGTTCACCGCCGAGTTCATGGGCAGCAACAACCGGCTGCACGGAAAAATCACCGAGCTGCGCGACGGCAAAGCGCGCATCGAGGGCAAAGGCTGGGCGTTGTGGGGATTGGCGGGCGCGGGCGTTCAAAATGGTCAAGAAGCCACGGCAGTGATCCGCGTCGAGCGCGTGAAACTGGTTGAGGGGCCGGGCGAAAACCAGCTGGAACTGCCGCTGCTCACCAGCATGTATCTCGGCGATCGTTGGGAATATTTGTTCCGCACCTCCGGCGATGATTTTGTCATTCGCGCCTACGGCACCGAGGTGCGCGATCCGCAGCACTGCCATCTGGCGTTGCCGGAAAACCATGTGTGGATATTTCCGAAAGGGTGAGGTTCAACCAGGTCGCCATAAATGGCGACCCTACGAATATAGGGCGAGGTTTGTAGGGTCGCCATTCATGGCGACCTTATTCATCACCGCACACTTTTCAAAAAATTTTTGCAAAAAAAAAGCGAGGCCGAAGCCTCGCCAAAAAGATGCCAGCCCTCAATCGTAATAAGGAAGTTTACGATCGACACCGTTAATGTTGACCAGCACAAAGCCCGTCGGCGCGGTGGCGTTGGTCGGTGTGCCGGCTGCTGTAGCGACAGTTAGCACCCCTTTCTCATTCGCCCCAATTCCCGCCAATCCGTTATGCAGACCAAAACGTGCCGCCGGTTTGAAACCGCCCAGTTTGGTGGTATCGGTCACCACCGAGAAGTCCTGCTGGAACAGCGAGCAGGAACCGGTATCGAAACGCGTTGGACCGGTACATTTCAGGTTCAGCATGGTATCGCCACTGTTGGCGCGCAGTTTTACCCACACCGCCGCATAAGTGGTACCGACGCGGCTGTAGCGAATATCCAGCACCGCAGGTTGCCCCATGTGATAGGCATCGGCCCACACCGTTTCCAGGCGCTGCAGATTGACCCAGGTTTTGCCGGTCGCTGCCACGTTGACCGGCGAACCGGCGGTGCCGGTGGGCTGGGTGGCATCCGCTTTACCAATAAACTCCATTACCCACTGCTGGTTAGCGTTCGGGAAGAACAGCTGCCCGACGCGATACCAGTTATCGGTATCGGTGTTATTGGTAATTTTGTAGCCACTGTAATAGCCCGCGCGCAGCGATCCGGTCATGAAGGTGCCGTAGTTTTCGTCGCGACGATAGCCATATTCAAAGGTGGACAACCAACGTCCGGCGGCAGCATCCAGACTGAGTTTTGCGCCGGATTGCAGGTTGAGCTGGCGGATCACCACGCGCGCATTGTTGAGATTCAACGGCGTGCCGCAATCCTCAATGTTCAGCGTATCCACCGTCCAGCCGCCGTCAGAGAGATCGCCCGGATTACGCGTGTGTTCGATCCACACGTTGCGAATAATCCCCTGCGTCACGCGCGGCATGTAGAGCGTGGCGTCGCCGTAACCGGTCTGGAAGTTACAGTTACACAGCTCAATCGCCGTGGAGTGATCCCACGCGCCTTTCGGCGAGTTTGACCAGCCGACATCAAACACGCGCGCATAGGTATACAGGGTGTAAATCTGGTCGAATTTACTGTCGAGGGTATCCAGCACTTTGATCACCGTACCGCCGTTATTCTGCGCGCGGAAACAGTAGATATTGACGGTGGTGCCTTCGATGCAGGTGTTTTCGAAGAACGGCTGCACGTTGCTGCACATATCGGAGGTAATGGTGCTTTTGTTGGTGGTGATATCGGCGGATGCCTGGCCGTTCCACGCGATACCTCGAATGGAGGTACGACGCGCCTTCACCTTGAACACCGTGTTGGCACTTTTATCGGAAATAATGGTGGTACGCGGCAGCGAACCCAGCTCCACATCATCACCTTGCAAACCGAAGAAGGCGCGCTCGGTGCCGCTGATGTCGATTGGGCTGATCAGGAATTTACCGCCTGGGAAACGCACCGGCAACGCGGTGATATTGCCCGAATAGTTTTGCGTCCACGCCAGCATGCGGTTAAAGGCATCGGTATCGTTGGCGTAACCATCGCCTTTGGCACCGAAGTGATACACGTTGATCTCCGACGGATCGTTAATCACGCGTTTCCAGTAAAAACCGTTACCGATCACCAGCGTACCGCCATCTTCAACCGCCGTTGTGGTACCGATAAAACCGGTGAAATCACCGCCACCGTGGAAGGTGGAGTCCGCGTTGTAACGACGTAAGAATGCCAGATCGCCGTTTTTGGCCGGAACAGTGGTGCGCAGTTCTGCGTAAGAGTTAACTTCGATCATTATAGCCTCCTCGGCTTTTCGGGTAGGTAATGCAAATGCAAGAGAACAGCGCTAGTGAGCCGGTTGGCCGCAGTGCTGATCCCAAAGATCGTTGTGATTGTTGATGGCGCGCACGGTGCGAACGTCCATGCGCTCGGCGTCATTGCCGTGGGTGTAAATCGGGGAAAAAAGAGTACAGGCTGAGTCGATGACGACGGGGGCTTCAGGGCTGGTGGTATTTCGACTGCTGCAACTTGTCGCGAGCAGCAGCGTCATCAAGATTAAGATTGCTGGCTTCCACACGTTTGGCCTCCTCGCGCAGCTGTTGCTGCTGCTGGTTAACCGCTACCGCTTGCGCCGCAGCTTTATCGGCGCTTTCGACGGCGGATTTGGATGCTTGCTGCACCTTGCCGATTTTCTTGCCACCGAAGTAGCTGGCGACCAGCGCGGCAATGACGCCCGCCAGCGCGGCCAGCCAATGCCAGCTGCCGCCGAGCAATGTGGTGAGAAGTGTCATGCTTTTTCCTCCATGGCGATTTTCTGCTGGTTAAGGCCTTTCTGGCGGACGAACTGAGCAATCACGCCCATCGCCACCATAAAGGCCCCAATCAGCCCCAAATAGTTATGCGGCAGAATCTCTTTCACATCGGGCGGCATGCTGTTCCAGGCATCAAGCGCAGCGCTGGGAAACGATTGCACCCACGCGCTGAGCATCGAACCGAGCGACGCCAGCCACACCGACCAGGTTTTGAATAACAGCCGCGCATGTTTGACGAACTCCAGCGTGGTGAAACGCTGCATGATCAGCACCACAATGATCACCAGCAGCACCGCAATGATAAAAATCAGCAATTTCAGATTCATAGCAGCCCCCGATAGATGTCATAGGTGCCGCTGCGCATCACTTCGGCATGGCGCCTCGCGCGGCCCGAAGTTTGACGCGCCCACAGGCTATCGAGCATGGCGTTCGCCGCGCTGTTGAAGTCGCCCTGGGTAATCGCGGTGAGCATGCCGCGAAACATCGCCAATCCATCAATACCCAGTTGATAGCCCATGCTGATCAGCACATCGCAGCGCGCTTCATTGCATTTGGCCAGCGCCTGCTGCAGCAGCGCACGTTGATGCATCTGCTGCACCTTGCCCTCGACAATGCACTGCTTCCACACATCGCCCACCGGACGCGGCACCTGGAAGATGTAGTTGCTGAGCGAGGCACCTTTGGGGCCGATGCGAATGCCGCCCGCGACCGTGGGGAAACCCTGCGTGTCGAGATAAGGCGCTTCGCGGTAACCCTCTTCAAAATTCAGGATGGCAATAATCTGGCTCATAGAAATTCCTCTTTGACGGGCGCAACAGTCCGAAAATGGCTGCGCAAAACGGCAAAAAACATAAATCTTGCTGATCGTTTAAAACATTGAGCGCGTTGTCAGATAAGCGAAACGCTCAAGAATGGTTAAACAGTGAGCAACAATGAAACGTTCCGTTTAAAACTGGGGAAAGTGATGCAGGTTTAGCGCACGGCGTACAAATAAACATGGGGCAAACAGCAGTTATCGACGCTCGCCTGTGCCTGCTGAACGCGGGCAGGCGCTAACACGGCGCAATCAACGCGCGACAGCGTCTGGCGCTGGCAGATGCGTTCAGCGGTACGCAGGGGGACATTTTCGTATTCGATGCCGAGTGCGCTATCGATGCTGCGCTTAAGGCGGCTGAGGGACTGGCGTCGCCGATGGCGGCGCGTGCGTGCATTGCCGGTAAATACTGACTTCCCGTACTGGATAATCGCCATAACTCCTCCTGTTAATGAGTCTTTGGCGATGGGGTGGCAGGCATGGCGATGCGGCTGATGCCGACGCGTTCGCTGTTCCTCTGGAAAATACTCGACGTCAACTCGCCCGGCTGCATTCGCGGCCAGGGTGAAGTAGAGGAGAGTGAAAAACAGAGGGCAACTGACAACGCTGCAAAGTGCGTATCCACCCCATCCCAAAGTTCACTAACTTTGGATGGTATGTATCGCGCTTGTGCAGCGCCTCAATTGTTTAAGAGCGGGCTCATCCATGAGCAGATATGTTGTCCATCCATGCTCAAATTATTAACAGGTTCTAATGCATTGGCAAACACCAATGGTTAATTTTTTATTTACCATCAGTTAAATTTATGATTTCAGCCAAAATATTTTTTTGTCGCAATCTGGCGTTTTGTGATCAGCCTAGAATTTGATAATCCCGCGCCTGGCTCATGATCACCCGCGCCACCACTTGCAGCGTCCTGGCTTCTTCCAGCGTGAGATACCAGGTTTCATAGCGCTTGTTATCGGAGATCACCGCGACTTTTTTGTGCTGAAGTTGCAGGCGTTTGAGATAGAGCTGATCGTCAAGCGTGAACAGATAAATGCCATCGCCGTCGAAGCGATGCACGCTGATATCGACAAACAGCTGATCGCGCGGCGCGAAGGTGCCAGCCATCGAATCGCTGTTGAGCGCGATGAGGCGAATGTTTTCAGCCGGGCGGCCGTTAAACAGCACCCGCGCCTCTTCCAGCCCATATTCAATGGCTTGAATGGTCTCCACCAGTTCATCGCGCGTAGAACTACTGCGCACGCCGTGCTGGCCGATATCCAAACTCTCAACGCGAAACAGATGCTGTGGATTCACCAAACTGCGCTGCGTCAGCAACGCGGCCGGTTTTTCCATGCCAAATTGCAGCCACTCAACGCGCACGTCGAGTAACTGGCTAAGCGCCAGTAAATTATTATCATCAGGTATCGATTGTCCGTTAAACCATTTCCACACCCCCGGCGTTGAGATCTTGCATCCCCTCTCTTGCAGCGCAAGCGCAACCTGTTTGTTTCGTCCATGTCCGACAATTCCCGCGCTTTCGCATGCGGCAATCAGCCTGGCAGTGAATGCTTGTCTCGTACTCTCTTTTTTAACCATCAGTTAATAATCTGCCTTCAGTAAAAGACTGAATGTTATTTTCATTTTTGCTACCAGTTCATTTTATATTACCGGCAGTTTACTACCCAACCGCTTTTATCAATGAAGCTGGACAATCATTATCCCTTTCGGTTAGGCCGAAACCAGTGTTCAGTGCTATATCGCTTGTTCTGACAGGGGTTTTCAGGATTGTTCTGTAGCTATAAGACCAGCATCTAAAGGAAAAAATGGGTGAAAAGCCGCGAGCCCGCCATAGATGACAGAAATAAATCAAAAAGCTCTTGGAATGAGTGGATCGAAAGCAAAAAAAATGGGCACCGTTTTCGGTGCCCATTGTCATGCAGAGGCGAACATTAACGACGCAGCGTATCGTCGCCCCACCCAATCCATTTGTAGGTGGTCAACGCTTCAAGTCCCATTGGGCCGCGCGCGTGCAGCTTCTGCGTGCTCACCGCCACTTCGGCACCCAGGCCAAACTGGCCGCCGTCGGTGAAGCGTGTGCTGGCGTTAACGTATACCGCCGATGAGTCAACCTGGTTGACGAAGCGATTGGCGTTGCCAATGCTGCGCGTCAGAATGCCATCAGAGTGCTGCGTGCCGTGTTCACGGATATGCGCGATGGCTTCATCGATATCCGCCACCAGCTTGACGTTCAGATCGTTGGACAACCATTCGTCATCATAATTTTCTGCTTTCACCGCCACCACCTCGGCAGCACCGTTTTGCAGCAGCGCCAACACATTTTCGTCGGCGTGCAGGGTAATCTTCTCCTGCGCCATGCGCTGCAGGAAAGCCGGAATGAAGTTGTCCGCCTGATCGCGATGGATCAGCAAGGTTTCGAGCGAGTTGCAGGCGCTTGGGCGCTGCTTCTTGGCATTAACGATCACTTCCAGCGCCGCCTCGGTCTCCATGGTTTCATCGAGATAGAGATGGCACACGCCGATGCCGCCGGTGATCACCGGAATGGTGGAGTTTTCACGGCATAGCTTGTGCAAACCCGCGCCGCCGCGTGGGATCAGCATATCGACATAACGATCGAGCTTCAGCAGCTGATTCACCAGCTCGCGATCCGGGTTTTCAATCGCCTGCACCGCTCCCGCCGGTAAACCGTGCTGGGTCAGCGCATTCTGGATCACGCGCACCGTGGCGGCGTTGGTGCGATAGGTCTCTTTGCCGCCGCGCAGAATCGCCGCGTTGCCGGTTTTCAGGCACAGCGATGCCACATCAACAGTCACGTTAGGACGCGCTTCATAAATCACACCAACCACGCCCAGCGGCACGCGACGACGCTCAATGCGCAGGCCGCTATCAAGCTGGCCGCCGTCAATCAGCTGACCGACCGGATCGGCCAAACGACACACCTGACGCACGTCATCGGCAATGCCTTTCAGGCGCTGCGGGTTGAGCGTCAGGCGATCGAGCAGCGCTTCGCTCATACCGTTTTGGCGCGCATCCGCCAGATCCTGCTCGTTGGCCGCCAGAATGTCCGCGCTTTCCGCTTCCAGACGATCGGCGATGCTCAGCAGCACCTGATTTTTTTGTTCGGTGGAGAGTTCCGCCAGTTTGTACGACGCAGCACGCGCCGCTTTACCCATCTCTTCTAACATCATCCGCTCCTTAACTGACGATCATGTCGTCGCGGTGTACCGCTACCGGGCCATATTCGTAACCGAGGATCTCGCCGATTTCCTGGCTGTGATGACCGGCAATCATGCGCATGGCATCGCTGTTATAGCGCGTGACGCCGTGGGCGATATCGCGCCCTTGCAGGTTGCGAATACGGATCACTTCACCGCGCGAGAAGTTGCCCTGCACGTCACGGATGCCTTTTGGCAGCAGCGAACTGCCGCGCTCCAGCATCGCGGCCAGCGCGCCATCATCAATGGTGATTTCGCCTGCCGGCGGTGCGCCAAAGATCCAGCGCTTACGGTTTTCCAGCGGCGACTGCTGCGCGTGGAAACGCGTGCCGACCGGTTTGCCATGCAACACATCGCTGATCACGTCCGGACGACTGCCAGCGGCGATGATCACATCGATACCGGCGCGGCAAGCGACGTCCGCCGCCTGCAATTTGGTCGCCATACCGCCGGTTCCGAGGCCAGACACGCTGCCGCCCGCGAGCGTGCGTAACGCATCGTCGATCTGATGCACGTCGCTGATCAACTCCGCTTCAGGATTGGTGCGCGGATCGGCGGTGAACAGCCCTTGCTGATCGGTCAGCAGCAGCAGCTTATCTGCGCCACCGAGCATTGCCGCCAGCGCCGACAGATTGTCGTTGTCGCCCACTTTAATTTCGGCGGTCGCCACCGCATCGTTCTCGTTAATCACCGGCACGATGTGGTTGTCGAGCAGCGCGCGCAGCATGTCACGCGCGTAGAGGAAACGTTCGCGGTCTTCCATATCGGCGCGCGTCAGCAGCATCTGCCCGATGTGAATGCCGTAAATCGAGAACAGTTGTTCCCAAAGCTGGATCAAACGGCTCTGCCCCACCGCAGCCAACAGCTGCTTTGAGGCGATGGTAGGTGGCAGTTCGGGGTAACCAAGGTGTTCGCGTCCGGCAGCGATCGCGCCAGAGGTGACGATAACAATGCGATGGCCTGCCGCGTGCAACTGCGCACACTGACGAACCAACTCCACCATGTGCGCCCGATTCAACCGACGTGAACCGCCGGTGAGGACGCTAGTACCCAACTTGACCACAAGGGTCTGACTGCCACTCATGTTTTTCCTGCCATGTAAGAAAAAAATCTGCGAAGGGACGTTTTATCAGGAGTGAGCAAGGAAGCCAACAACAGCAAGGGGAAAAGCACAAAAATCCCCTGACAATGCGGTAGACCAAAAGTTCGCGATTAACAAGAAATCCGAAAAACTGTCATAAAACTTTCATCACCTCCCGGTAAAAAGTTCCGTGATTTACAAAACCTTTCACGGGTACAACAAATTTTACTCATTGGGATTGATAGCAAAATGAAGAAGAGCACACTGGCATTAGTTGTATCAGCGCTGGCACTGGCTTCCACCGCAAACGCCGCAGAAGTTTATAACAAAGATGGTAATAAACTGGACTTCTACGGCCGTGTTAAAGCTGAACACTACTTCAGCGATAACGCGTCAAGCGACGGCGACAAATCTTACGTGCGTATCGGTTTCAAAGGCCAGACGCAGATTAATGACCTGATGACCGGTTACGGTCAGTGGGAATATCAGTACAACGTGAACAACTCTGAAGGTTCTGATGCCAACGCAGGCAACAAAACCCGTCTGGGCTTTGCCGGTCTGAAATTCGGTCAATACGGTTCATTCGACTACGGTCGTAACTACGGCGTGCTGTACGACGTAGAAGCCTGGACTGACGTATTCCCAGAGTTCGGCGGTGACGGTACGGCGCGTACCGATAACTTCATGACTGCGCGTGCAACTGGCGTGGCCACTTACCGCAACAGCAACTTCTTTGGTCTGGTTGATGGCCTGCGCTTCGCGCTGCAATATCAGGGTAAAAACGACTCTACCAGCGCCAACGCTCGTGGCAGCATCACCGATACTTCGCGCCAGAACGGCGACGGTTACGGTGCGTCACTGGGTTACACCATCGCTGACACCGGCATCAGCCTGATGTCTGCCATCACCTCTTCTGACCGTACTAACCAGCAGCAGCTGCAAGCGCTGGGTAGCGGTGATAAAGCGGAATCATGGGGCGCGGGTATCAAGTATGATGCTAACAGCATCTACCTGGCTTCTATCTACACCGAAACCCGCAACATGACGCCAATCGGCACGCGTGGTTTTGCTAACAAAGCGCAGAACTTCGAAGTAGTCGCGCAGTATCAGTTCGACTTCGGCCTGCGTCCGTCCCTCGGCTATATCCAGACTAAAGGCAAAGACATCGAAGGGATCGGTGACGAGGATCTGGTTAAATACATCGACGTGGGCATGACTTACTACTTCAACAAAAACATGTCGACCTTCGTGGATTACAAAATCAACCAGTTGGATGACAACAACAAGCTGAACCTGAACAACGATGACGTTGTTGCAGTTGGCTTGACTTATCAATTCTGATTTAGATTTACCCTCGCTGTGTCTATAAAAAAAGAGCCGGCTCATCACCGGCTCTTTCCTGTTTAAACCCTTAAATACCTATCAGGCGCTCAGTTTCACCGGCTCTTCTTTAAAGCCTTCCGCCGGTCGCAGATCGAGTTTCTGTTCCAGCAGCATCGCTTTCAAGCGCTCATGGAAATTACGCAGCGTGCTTTCCACTTTGGCATTGTTCTCTTTGCCTTTGATGGTTGCCGCGCCCCAATCACCCGCTTTATCAAACAGGCCAAAATGATATTCGTAAGTGAAGTGATCTTCATAGGCTTCCAGCGTCATCCACCAGCCCCAAAACTCACGTAGCTCTGGTGCAGGCTTGACGTTGACACACGCTGCCAGGCAATCGAAGAAAAAGCGTGTCTCTTCACATTTGCCTTCACGGATATACGGCCCCAATTCGGTGAAGCGCTTAAGCAGGCGACTACGGGGGTGACCACTCGGTAATGTCATCTATTTTCCCTTAACCCTTTAAATTGCACTTCCAGCTTTCCATTAAACCTAAAAATGGAAAATCCCGGATATAAGTAGTAGCAGAGTTCAGGGATTTCGCCAGCTAGCTTTTCAACTGTTTTTCCAGCCAGTCACAAATTTGATTTAGCGCTTTGTCAAAACTGGCAAAAACCGGTTTGGCAGGAATCGCCAGCGTCTTGCCCTGCGAGGAGGAATTGGCGATTAGCTGCGCGTCCACTTCCGGACCGAAAATATCATCCGGCCAATAAGCCGCCAGCATCGGCGTTGGCGTGCGGCGGCCGAGCAAGCCTTGCACCTTCAGGGAGTAGCGATTGAGCTCAATGCGCAGATTGCTGTCCGAAGTTGACGACATTCCCAGGCGGCTCGCCAGCATATCCATATACATATCCGGCAGCTGCTGCTGTTGTTGCGCATCGACAAACACGCTATGCACCATCGCCCCCAGCGTCGCCACCGCGCGGACTCGCGGCACTTCCAGATAGGCCAGACGCGTCGCCACGTTGGCACCGAAACGGTAGCCCAGCAGCGCCACGCGAGTGTGATCGATCCACGGCACATTGCTCAGTTCACGCAGCACCTGCTGATGCACCTGGCTGGTGTCCTGATTGAGCATCCATTTGCTACTGAATCCTACCGACGGCATATCCAGCGTCAGCATGGCGATGCCGCGCGGCGCGAGATAGTCGTGGAACAGGCGATAGTGATCGCTCTGCAGCGAATCAAGGCCGCCGCACAGCAGCACCGTGGGATATGGCGCTTCGGCCTGCGCAGGCATGTGCAGGAAGCCCGTTACCGGGCTGCCGCCGCTCATTGGGAAGGTCAGGGATTTCAGTTCGCCCGGCAGACGCTGAGTGGCCTCTTCGTAGGCGCGATTGGCCAGCACCTGCGCCTGGTCAGCCAGCTCATCGCCTTTAATGTAAGGATAAGCCGCGAGGCTGAACAGATTGGCGGCATGCAGCCAATGCTGGCCTGCGTCGTCATGGTTCTCGCTTTCTAACGCGCGCTGCTGCCAGATGGCCGCCTGCTTCGACCACTCGTAATTCCAGTTGCCACCGCGATAACCAATCACGGTATCGAGTAAGGCTTCATTGGTGCGCTCAAACTCGCTTACCGCGATACGCGCCAGCACTTCGCTGATCTCCTGCGGCGACAACCCGCGCCACGTCCACAGCAGCTTGTTCAGCATGCGATACCAGCCGCGCTGCGTATCGCCTTCAAGGGCGTTATGCACCTGCACGGCGGCGTGATGCTGGCGGTGCACTAATGAGGAGGTTTCCGGGTGTTTAAAACGCGGTTTGAACAGTTCTTCGCTCAGGTTTTTATCAGACATCTCAGCTATTCTCCTGCCAACAACGTGGCGATGGCTAAGAGTGTACTGCACCCGTGATACGCGCGCGAGGCGCAGAAAGCACAACGCCCGGCATAACCGGGCGTTGTTTGCGATGCATCAATCAGGCGCCTTTGACGATTGGCGGGATGTAGACCACGCCCATGTCCCAAGGCTGCTCGATCCAGGTGTTCTGCGGGATATCGACAATGTAGTCGTCCACCAGCGCGCGGCCAGCTGGCTTGGCGAAGATGGTGCAGAAACGCGCTTTTGGATACATATCGCGAATCGCCTGCGCGGTGCCGCCGGTATCCACCAGATCGTCAATGACGATGAAGCCTTCACCGTCGCCTTCGGCACGCTTCAGCACTTTCATTTCGCGCTGATGATCGTGATCGTAGCTGGAGATGCACACGGTATCGACGTAGCGAATACCGAGTTCACGCGCCAGCAGCGATGCCGGAACCAGACCACCACGGCTTACCGCGATGATACCTTTCCACTGTTCCACAGGAAGCAGGCGCTGGGCCAGTTTACGGGCATGGATTTGCAACATGTCCCAGGTTACGACGTATTTTTCGCTCATATAAAGGAATCCCGGCCAAGAAACTTGGCTTAAAAAATATGCAAGGGGGAAAAGGTTGCGCGAGATTATAAGGATCTGACGCCTTAAAAACCAGCATCTGTCTTACTGGTTGCAGGTTTTTAGCGCGGCTGATTACGCACCCGGCGAGAAACAGTGATATTCTCAGGCCCATCACGTCAGATGTTCTGACGACGATTTTTACTGGAAACCCGCGTGCGTGCGGTCTGTCCGCCACGCTGACACAGGAGATGCATGGTGTCTGAATTGTCGCAACTTTCACCCCAACCGCTGTGGGATATTTTTGCCAAAATCTGTTCCATTCCGCACCCTTCTTATCACGAAGAAGCACTGGCCGAATACGTTGTCGGCTGGGCAAAAGAGCAAGGTTTTTGGGTTGAGCGCGATCAGGTTGGCAACATCCTGATTCGTAAACCCGCTACCGCTGGTATGGAAAAACGCACGCCGGTGGCGCTGCAGGCGCACCTCGATATGGTGCCGCAGAAGAATAATGACACGGTGCACGACTTCACCAAAGATCCGATTCAGCCGTACGTTGATGGCGAATGGGTGAAAGCGCGCGGCACCACGCTGGGCGCGGATAACGGCATTGGTATGGCGTCTGCGCTGGCGGTGCTGGCTGACAACAGCCTGATCCACGGCCCGATTGAAGTGCTGCTGACCATGACCGAAGAATCGGGTATGGACGGCGCCTTTGGCTTACAGCCGAACTGGCTGCAGGCCGACATTCTGATCAATACCGACTCGGAAGAGGAAGGTGAGATCTACATGGGTTGCGCCGGTGGTATCGACTTCATCACCACCTTGCCACTGACGCGTGAAGCGATTCCTGCGGGCTATGAAACACTGAAACTGACGCTAAAAGGCCTGAAAGGCGGTCACTCCGGTGCCGACATTCATCATGGTCTCGGCAACGCCAACAAACTGCTGGCACGCTTCCTCGCGCTACACGCGCGTGAACTCGATGTGCGTTTGATCGAATTTACCGGCGGTACGCTGCGTAACGCTATCCCGCGTGAAGCTTTCGCTACGCTGGCGATCGACAGCCATAAAGTTGACGAACTGAAATCGGCTGCGGCCCATTTCCAGGCAACGCTGCTGAACGAACTGGGCGTGAAAGAGAAGAACATCGCCGTCGTCGCTGAGTCGCTGGCGCATCAAGGCCAGGCGCTGAACGCTGACAGCCGCGATCGTTTCCTCAACCTGCTCAACGCCACACCAAACGGCGTGATCCGTAACTCCGATGTGGCGAAAGGCGTGGTGGAAACCTCGCTCAATGTCGGCGTGGTGACCATGGATCAGAGCAATGCCGAAATCATCTGCCTGATTCGTTCACTGATCGATACCGGCAAAGATTGGGTGGTTGAAGTGCTGACCTCGCTGGCCGAACTGGCCGGGGCGAAAAGCGCACCAAAAGGCGGCTATCCGGGCTGGCAGCCTGATGCCGATTCACCGGTGATGGCGCTGACGCGTAAAACCTACGAAGCGCTGTTTGGCAAAACGCCGAACATTCAGGTGATTCACGCCGGTCTGGAGTGTGGTCTGTTCAAGAAGCCGTATCCGAACATGGATATGGTTTCGATTGGCCCAACCATCACCGGCCCGCATTCGCCGGATGAGCAGGTTCACATTGAAAGCGTGGGTCTGTACTGGAAACTGCTGACTGCGCTGCTCAGCGTGGTGCCAGAAAAAGCGTAAGTTTTGAATTTCGCGACAAACCCGGCTTCGGTCGGGTTTTTTATGCCTACAACCCCAGCACCAACTGTCGCTCCAGCTGAGGATCCACCATCGTGACATGCAATCCCACCAGCCGTACGCCGCGCCCTGCTCTGCGTTCGTCCCACGCCTGACGCGCTATCGTGATCATGTCTTCTTTATTCAGCACCGACCAGACATGCTCCTGCGTGGTTTGCTGGAAATCATTGAACTTGAGTTTCACACCTTGTCGGGCGATCTGTTTATCCGGCTTGATGGCGGTTAAGCGACGATCCAGCTCGGCATAGAGAAAATCAATAATCTCCAGACACTGCTCCCAGCTGTGAATGTCTTCCATTAGCGTGCGTTCAACGCCAAGCGATTTACGTTCGCGCTCAACCACCACATTGCGCTCATCAACGCCGTTGCTGCGTTCCCATAAAATACGGCCAAACTTGCCAAAGCGTTTGAGCAGCAGCGCCAGATCGGCACGCTGCACATCGACGCAGGTACGCAATCCCATCTCTTCCAGCTTTTTGGTCGCCACTTTACCGACGCCAGGAATTTTGCTCAGCGGCAGCGTCAGCAAAAAATCGGACATCGCGTCAGGCGTAATCACATATTGCCCGTTGGGTTTGTTGAGATCGGAAGCGATCTTGGCGAGGAACTTGATCGGCGCGATCCCGGCTGAAGCGGTTAACCCGGTTTCACGCAGAATATCAGCGCGAATCGCCTGCGCCATTAAGGTCGCCGAACCGTGGCAATGCAGGCTATCGGTAACATCCAGATAGGCTTCATCCAGTGAGAGCGGTTCAATCAGCGAGGTGTAACGCGAGAAGATGTCGCGGATTTGGCGGGAGGCTTCTTTATAGGCATCGAAGCGGCCAGGCAGCAGCCGCAGATGCGGGCAAAGTTTGAGCGCCATGCCGGTCGGCATTGCGCTGCGCACGCCATATTTGCGGGCTGGATAGTTAGCAGTACTGATTACACCACGCTGCACGCGACTGCCGCCAATGGCGATCGGAATATCACGTAAAGAGGGATCGTCGCGCATCTCAACCGCTGCGTAAAAGCAGTCCATATCGACATGAATAATTTTGCGCATACGCCCTCCTGAGTACTGGATAAGTATACAGCAGCGAAAAATATCGGCAATAATTGTTGAGAGAGAGATTAAAGTTTACAAATTAGTGGTCGTATTCCTTTTAGGAACGCGCCATTTTCTCGGACACTGGCTTGATTAAAAGCCAGACAATGTTAATGTTGCGCTGCGATAGCGGATATTTCCGATAATGCAATACCCGGACGCTCAGCGTCATCGTCTCTCTTCAATTCAAGGTATCTACAGAATGGGCAGAATCGCATTAACGCTTGCGATGATTCTTATGCCAGTCCTTAGCTGGGCAATTAACCCCGAGCCTACGCAACCGCTGGCTCCGGTGAGCAAAGAGTTAAAGAAACAACTAATTGGCACCCCCGTTTTTATTCAGATTTTCAAGGAAGAGCGTACGCTGGAACTGTACGGCAAAATCGGTAATGAATATCGTCTGCTGGACAGCTATCGCATCTGTAATTTCTCTGGCGGTTTAGGACCTAAACGTCGTCAGGGCGATTTCAAAAGTCCGGAAGGCTTTTATAACGTCAAGCTGAATCAGTTGAAACCGGATAGCCGTTTCTATCGCGCTATTAACACTGGTTTCCCGAATCAATACGATCGCGCTAAAGGCTATGACGGCAATTATTTAATGATTCACGGTGATTGCGTATCGATTGGTTGCTACGCGATGACCAATGCGTCAATGGATGAGATCTTCACCTACACCAATGCCGCGCTGCGCAATGGTCAGCAGGAAATTCAGGTCAACATCTATCCGTTCCGCATGACCGACAGCAATATGCAACGTCATAAATACTCGACCTACATTAACTTCTGGCGTGAACTGCAGCCGGGCTATGCGTACTTTGCCAGGTACCGTGTGCCGCCAACGGTGAATGTGACGGCAACCGGCCAATATGCGGTGAACAGCACGCCGGTGATCTCTACACCGGATGCTGCCTCGAAATCATTCCTGGCGCTCACCCAGGCAAAATAATGCCCACTCGCCTGGCACTATCCGGTGCCAGGTTTCATTCCCTGTCAGCGGTTGCGTGGCAATCACCGTCACCACATCTTGCGGCGTCGTCTGCTGCTGAAAATCAATCTCCACATCCTGATCGAGCAGCGTGGCTTTGCCAAACGGCGCACGGCGCGTAATCCAGTAGAGATTGGTTGAACAAAACGCCATCAGGTAGCGCCCATCCGATAACAGCATGTTGAACACGCCCTTCTCACGCATTTCTGCTGCCAGCTCGGCAATGTAGCGGAACACCGCCGGCCAGTTGCCCGGCGTACGTGGATAGCGCTCGGTCAGTTTATGCAGCATCCAGCAGAACGCTTTTTCGCTGTCGGTTTCACCAATCGGACGGAACGGCCCGGTATCCAGCTGACGATAACCTTTAAGCTGACCATTGTGTGCGTAGGTCCAGTTGCGGCCCCAAAGCTCACGCGTGAACGGATGGGTATTTTCCAGCGACACTTCCCCGCGATTCGCCTGGCGGATATGCGCCACCACGGAATGCGATTTGATCGGGTATTCCTGCACCAAACGGGCAATCGGCGAGTTAAAGCTCGGCTGCGGATCTTTGAAGGTGCGGCACCCTTTTCCTTCGTAAAACGTGATGCCCCAACCATCTTTGTGCGGCCCGGTTCCACCGCCACGCTGCACCAGACCGGTAAAACTGAAACAGATGTCCGTGGGGACATTGGCGCTCATCCCGAGCAATTCGCACATAGCAACCGCCTTAAGTTAGATCCTCTCGCGCACGGCGAGAGGAACGCATCATTACTTAACCATCTCTTTTTCAATCAACAGCATCAGGATGTGGATCACTTTGATATGAATCTCCTGAATGCGGTCGGCATAGCCAAAGTGCGGCACGCGAATTTCAATATCCGCTGAACCTGCCATCTTGCCGCCATCTTTACCGGTCAGAGTAATCACTTTCATGCCTTTCGCGCGCGCAGTTTCCACCGCTTTGATGATGTTGGCGGAGTTACCGGAGGTTGAGAGGCCCAACAGCACATCACCTTCGCGACCAACCGCTTCGATATAGCGCGAGAACACATAGTCGTAGCCAAAATCGTTGCTGACGCAAGAGAGATGGCTGACATCAGAAATGGCAATCGCCGGGTAGCCAGGACGGTTTTCACGATAGCGCCCAGTCAGCTCTTCAGCAAAATGCATGGCATCGCAGTGCGAGCCGCCGTTACCGCAGGAGAGCACCTTGCCGCCCGCTTTGAAGCTGTCGGCCAGCAGCACTGCGGCGCGCTGAATCGCGTGAATGTTGGCTTCGTCACTCAGGAAGTTGTTAAGCGTATCGGCTGCTTCATTGAGTTCTGAGCGAATAATGTCCTGATACATAGGGATGTCCTTTAGAGGAAAGATTGACCCGGCAAGTTTAACGGAATGGGGCTACGCCGCAAAGCGCCTGCATTCAGTAAAAGCGCGGCGCTTTGAGGAAGTTTGGCAGTTGTTGCGCATCGTGCAACGAATTTGTGAGATGTGTTGTAATTGCGATGTAAACAGATTGATAAATTTTGCCCCATATTCTAAACCTACACCCATAACAGGTCAGACCTCTTACTACTTATGGAGTGGTTCATTATGTTGGTTGCCTCAATCGTTGCGACGCTAATCCTGCTTAGCGTGTTGTTCTACCACCAAATTTCTCTTCAGCTGAGCAGCGTGATTCTGCTGCTGTGGACCGGCGCGCTGGCGGCCGCTGACGTGTGGACACCGTGGATGCTGCTGCCGCTGGCGATCATTCTGCTGCCGTTCAACCTGCCAGTGATGCGCCGCAGCATGTTCTCGAAACCGGCGCTGCACAGCTTCCAGAAAGTGATGCCGCCGATGTCACGCACCGAAAAAGAGGCGATCGACGCCGGCACCACATGGTGGGAAGGCGATCTGTTCCGCGGCAAACCGGACTGGCAGAAGCTGCATAACTACCCGCAGCCGCGCCTGACCGAAGAGGAGCAAGCCTTTATTGATGGGCCGGTGGAAGAAGCGTGCCGCATGGCGAACGACTTCGAAATCACCCATGAAATGGCCGATTTGCCGCCGGAGTTGTGGGCGTATCTGAAACAGCATCGCTTCTTCGCCATGATCATTAAGAAAGAGTATGGCGGCCTCGAGTTCTCAGCTTATGCGCAGGCGCGTGTGCTGCAGAAACTGGCGGGCGTCTCTGGCATTCTGGCGATCACCGTCGGCGTACCCAACTCACTCGGCCCAGGCGAACTGCTGCAACATTACGGTACCGATGAGCAGAAAGATCATTATCTGCCGCGTCTGGCACGCGGTGATGAGATCCCTTGTTTTGCCTTGACCAGCCCGGAAGCGGGTTCGGATGCCGGCGCGATTCCCGATACCGGCGTGGTGTGCATGGGCGAGTGGCAAGGTCAGCAAGTGCTGGGCATGCGCCTCACCTGGAACAAGCGCTATATTACGCTGGCACCGATTGCTACCGTGCTGGGTCTGGCGTTCAAACTCTCCGATCCGGATCATCTGCTGGGCGATACCGAAGAGCTCGGCATCACTTGCGCACTGATCCCAACGCACACGCCTGGCGTAGAGATTGGCCAGCGCCACTTCCCGCTTAATGTGCCGTTCCAGAATGGTCCAACGCGCGGTAAAGACATTTTCGTGCCGATCGATTTCATCATCGGCGGCCCGTCAATGGCCGGTCAAGGCTGGCGCATGCTGGTGGAATGTTTGTCCGTCGGTCGCGGCATCACGCTGCCTTCGAACTCAACCGGCAGCGTGAAAAGCATTGCGCTGGCGACCGGTGCGTATGCGCACATCCGTCGTCAGTTCAAAGTCTCTATCGGTAAAATGGAAGGGATTGAAGAGCCGCTGGCGCGCATTGCCGGTAACGCCTATGTAATGGATGCTGCCGCGACGCTGATCACTAGCGGCATTATGCTCGGTGAAAAACCGGCGGTGCTGTCGGCGATTGTGAAGTTTCACTGTACCCATCGCGGTCAGCGCGCCATTATCGACGCCATGGATATCGCTGGTGGTAAAGGCATTATGCTGGGCGAAAACAACTTCCTGGCGCGTGCATATCAGGGCGCACCAATCGCCATCACCGTGGAAGGCGCTAACATCCTGACACGTAGTATGATTATCTTCGGCCAGGGCGCCATCCGTTGCCATCCTTGGGTGCTGGAAGAGATGAATGCCGCAGCGAAAAACGATTTGGTGACTTTTGATCGCGCGCTATTCAGCCATATTGGGCACGTTGGCAGCAATAAAGTGCGCAGCCTGTGGCTGGGCTTAACCGGCGGTCGCACCAGCGCCACGCCAACCCGCGACGCCACACGCCGCTACTATCAGCACATCAACCGTTTGAGCGCCAACCTCGCGCTGCTGTCAGATGTGTCGATGGCGGTACTGGGCGGCAGCCTGAAACGTCGTGAACGCATCTCGGCGCGTCTCGGCGATGTATTGAGCCAGATGTATCTGGCGTCAGCTACCTTGAAACGCTATGAGGACGAAGGCCGCAACGAAGCTGATTTGCCGCTGGTACATTGGGGCGTGCAGGATGCGCTGCATCAGGCCGAAGTGGCAATGGATGATTTGCTGCGCAACTTCCCGAACCGCATGGTGGCCGGTGCGCTGCGATTGGTGATTTTCGCCGGTGGTCATCACTGCCCGGCACCGTCCGATAAACTGGATCACAAACTGGCGAAACTGCTGCAACTGCCTTCCGCGACGCGTACCCGTTTGGGACGCGGCCAGTATCTGGCACCAAGCGCACACAATCCTGCGGGTCAGCTGGAGCAGGCGCTGCAGGATGTGATGGCCGCCGAAGTGATTCACGATCGTCTGTGCCAGCAGCAGAAAAAACACCTGTCGTTCACCCGTCTGGATGCACTGGCGCAGCGTGGTCTGAAAGAGGGCTGGATTGATGAGAGCGAAGCGCAGGTGCTGATCCGTGCTGAAGCCAGCCGCCTGAAAGCGATTAACGTCGATGATTTTGCGCCGGAAGCGCTGGCAGTGCCCGTTCAACCCAAAGCAGGTAAACCGTCGCGCGCAAGTGAAGCGGCGTAATACCCTCAGGCAGCGAAGGAATTCGCTGCCTCTTCACTTTTCCATTTCTTAAGCTCTGGTAGTAAAAATATTTTCATTGCATATCAGACATATCTGCACGGCGCTATTTTCCCGCCTCTTTAGGATACCGGCCATTACCTCATCAATAATGGTTCAGACAAATGGATTCCAGGAAAAACCGCCATAGCCCTTACGGCACGGAGCAGGACGAACTGCCGCAGCCGCTTTCTGATACGCACACACTGACCGTCTTCGACGCGCACGTCAGCGCGTATGCAGCAACCACCGCCGCAATCCCCGAAGAGAGCTTTGACTCCGAGCGCCTGCAGAAGATCAGCACCGGTACGCAGCTCGAAACCCAGGCTGGCCTGATTATCCAGAACCACAACAGCCGCCTCGAAGTATCCGAGTACAACTGGTTCGGCTACAACTCCAAAACCCTGCTGGTCGGCGAAAAAAGCACCATCGCCTTCACTCTCGGCGCGCAGGGCATGTCCGAGTTCAGCTTCGACTACTTTGCCCTGCACAACCACACCACCGTGATGAACTTCTACGACGCCGCCGGCAACCTGATTGGCTCCGAGAAGCTGCTCTACACCGGCTCCGTCACCGCCAAACAGTTCGTCATCAAAACCCTGACCTTCACCGCCCCGTCCGGCACCCAGATTGCCCGCGCCGAGCTGGTCACCGGCGACGAGCCCTCCGTCGGCGACTACGGCTTCCATATCGACAACGTGAAGTGGAGTGCATCCAATCTGCTGCCGGTTAACATCACCTTCGACCAGATGCAGAAGGACTCCGGCGCCAGCGCCGCCGACTTCATCACTAACGACGGCTCCGCCGGTCGCCAGGTAAACGGCACTCTGAGCCGCGCACTCAGCGCGAACGAAACGCTGGAGTTCTGGGACGGCTCGAAATGGGTGACCGCCAGCGTCAGCGGTCTGACCTGGCAGGCTCAAGACGCTATCGCCCACGCCGCAGACTGGGAATACAAACTGCGCGTGGTCGATAACACCGGTAAAACCACTCAAGAACAGAGCCAGAAGGTGGTGCTCGACGTCACACCATCACCGGTGCAGATTATCTTTGAGCGCATGGGCAAAGACGACGGCATCGCCGACGACTGGAAAACCACCGACGGCAGTGCCGGCCGCACCGTCAGCGGTAAGCTTGACCGCGCGCCCGACGCCGGCGACGTCGCCGAATACTCCACCGACGGCGGTAAAACCTGGCACAAACTCACCCTGAACGGGCTGGACTGGTCCTTCACCGACCCGGACGGTCATAAAGCCGACTGGCAGTATCAGGTGCGCATCACCGATGTCGCCGGAAACGTCGCCGTTCCTGCGGTGCAGGATGTGGTGCTGCTGCCACCTCCGGTACGCCTCAGCTTTGACCGCATGGATAAGGATACCGGGCCCAACGCAACCGACTTCATCACTAAAGACGGATCTGCCGGACGCATTGTGGAAGGTAACCTCAGCCGTCTGCTAGAACCGGGTGAAAAACTGGAGTTCTGGAATGGCACCCAGTGGGTGGAGGCCACCGCCAACGGCCTGCGCTGGCATGCGCAGGATGACACCGCGCACGGCAGCAGTTGGACTTACAAAGTACGCGTGATTAACGCCTCCGGTAGTACGCTGGAAGATCGGCACCAGGATGTAGTGCTCACCCCTTCTCTCCCCATTCAGGCCACTTTTGAGCGAATGGAGAAAGATTCCGGTAGCAGTGGTACCGACTTCATCACCAGAGACGGTTCTGCCGGACGCCTCGTACAAGGGATGCTCAGCCGCACTCTGGATCCGGATGAAACCCTGGAGTTCTGGAACGGCTCGGCCTGGGTGAAGGCCACAGCCAACGGTATGAGCTGGCAAGCACAGGATACCAGTGCGCACGGCGATACCTGGCAATATAAGCTGCGTATCACCGACGTCGCTGGTAGCACTCTTCACGAACAGACTCAGGAAGTGATGCTCGACGTCACGCCTTCTGACGTTCAGGTTATTTTTGAGCGCATGGGCAAAGACGACGGCATGGCGGATGACTGGCAAACCACCGATGGCTCCGCCGGGCGCACCGTCAGCGGTAAGCTTGACCGCGCGCTCAGCCCCGGCGACGTCATCGAGTACTCTCTCGATGGAGGTGGCACCTGGCTGAAGCTCACCGTAAGCGGCCTGAGCTGGAGCTTCACCGACAGCAGCGCGCACAGCGAAGACTGGCAGTATCAGGTGCGCATCACCGACGTCGCCGGCAACGTCGCTGCACCGGTGGTGCAGGAAGTGGTGCTGCTCACCACCGCCATCAGCCTCACCTTTACCCGCATGGATAAGGACACCGGCGACAGCGATACCGACTTCATCACAAAGGACGGCTCCGCCGGACGCCTGGTCGAAGGCACAATGAGCCGCGCCCTCCTGCCGGGCGAAACCCTGAAGTTCTGGAACGGCGTGCAGTGGATTAACGCCACCGTGAACGGCATAACCTGGCAGGCGCAGGATGACCACCTGCACCCGGTCAGCTGGCAGTACAAGCTGCGCGTTACCGACAGCACGGGCAGCACCCTGCAGGACCTCGCCCAGAATGTGACGCTCATCCAGCCGCTGCCCGTGCAGGCGACGTTTGAGCACATGGACAAAGACACCGGCAGCAGCGCAAGCGACTTCATCACCAAAGACGGCACCGCCGGACGCCAGGTCGAGGGCACCCTCAGTCGCGCGCTGGAGCCGGGCGAGAAGCTTGAGTTCTGGAACGGCACGGCCTGGGTCAGCGCCACCGTGAGCGGCATGACGTGGCAGGCGCAGGACACGACAGCGCACGCGGCCAGTTGGCAGTATAAAGTCCGCATCACCGACGACGTCGGCAAGGCCCTGCACGAGAAGGCACAGAGCGTGGTGCTCGACGTCACGCCGTCTGCCGTGAACATCACCTTCGAGCGCATGGAGAAGGACGACGGCACCCCTGGCGACTGGAAAACCTCCGACGGCAGCGCCGGGCGCACCGTGTCCGGCAGGCTTGACCGCGCGCTGAACGCCGGTGACGTCGTTGAGTTCTCGCTCGACGGCGGCCTCACCTGGCGGCCCGTCACACTGAACGGACTGGCGTGGTCCTTCACCGACCCGGATGCCCATGACAAAGGCTGGCAGTATCAGGTGCGCATCACCGACGTCGCCGGCAACGTCGCCGCGCCGGTGACTCAGGACGTGGCGCTGCTCGCCACCGACATATCCCTCACCTTCACCCGCATGGAAAAGGATACCGGCGGCAGCGCCACCGACTTCATCACGGAGGACGGTTCCGCCGGACGTAAGGTTGAAGGCACGCTAAGCCGCCTCCTTTTCCCAGGCGAAAAACTTGAATTCTGGAACGGTAAAGCCTGGGTTCTCGCCGCTGTGGACGGGCTGGTCTGGCAGGCACAGGATAACACCGAGCACAACGCCGACTGGGAATACAAGTTACGCGTTACTGACCTCAGCAATAATGAAATTATCGAGCAAAAGCAGCAAGTTGTGCTTAAAGGACCGCCACCAGAGGAGGCTCTGCTGTCCAGTATGGGCAAAGACAGCGGGTTGGACTCACATAACCTGTTCACCAACGATGGGCGCTCAGGGCGCATCTACTGGGGAACTTTCGACGAAACAGACATCGGCGCACGGGTTGAAGTTACCACCGACGGTGGACTCACCTGGCACGAGGCGCTGATTGACGGCAACAAATGGCTATGGCAGGACAGCGCGGCGCATACTGCAGACTGGACGCTGCAGACGCGCGTCACAAATAAGTCAGGAAAGAGCACCGAAGGCGCCGTGCATCAGGTGCAACTGGATACCACGCAGCCTAATGCACCGGAGATGATTAATCGGGAAGGCAATTACCTGACTGTCAGCCTGAAAGACAGTAACGTGGTGGCAGGCGATAAGATAATCGTGCATATCAATAATAAGAATGCATTCTATACCTTAACCAATGCCGATATTTTGGCGGGTCAGGCCGTCATCACGCTGCCTGCTAACATCCCGCTGTCGGCAGAATATCGCGCCGCCTTTATGGATATACACGGCAACATATCGGACTATTACTCTCGTCAGGAATATATTGTTGATTTTGAAGATGCTCCGTTATTCCAGGGCGTAACCGCCGGAAAGACTTATGACATTGGCCTGGTTAGTCTTACATGGTCAGGTAATAGTAATTTTAATGGTATTGTTAATTGGGATTCACATGAACTGCTTAATGATGGGCGTTCTGCGATGAAGATGGAACTCAATAACGGTTTTAAAAGCAATAAGGTTTCTTTCTTTATTGGGGGATTAAACCGAACCAGTATGGTTCTGGAATTTTATGACGGCGCGACAAAAATCCACACTCACACAATTGACGGTAAGCGTGTAAACCAAAATGTGACAGTTACCTTGCCTGCTGGAAAAAAATTCACCAGCATAATTTTCCCTGGAGGCTCCTCCGATGAATATTCGGTGGACAATTTTAATTTCCACTCTTCGACAAATAAGATACTGCCAACCGAGACCGTTCAGAACATAGTAAAAGACGACCTCATTTCCGTAGGCGATAATTTGGACAACATCTTTGTGGTGCATAACGTCAGCGACCTGAGCAAAATCGAGATGCTCAACGGCAACGGCGGCATTGATACGCTGAAACTCGCAGGTGCGAATCAGACGCTGGATCTCACGAATTTCCTCAGCAAAATCCAGTCGATGGAGGTGATTGATATTACCGGCAGCGGCAATAACACCATTAACCTGTCACTGGGTGATATTTTGCAGCAGGGCGGCAAAGATCTGTTAAATATGTCCGGCAACGTGCAGATGGTGTTGAAAGGCAACGCCGGGGATAAGGTTAACCTCTCCGATCTACTGCCGGATAATGGCGACGTTGGCGACTGGAGCAGCAGCGGCAATGTTACGGTCGGCGGCGTAGTCTACACCGTCTGGCAGCACAGTGCGCTTGACGCTGAACTGCTGGTGCAGAGCGGCGTCACCACCAACGTCATTAATCATTAATCATTAATCATGCCACGCGCGGTGGGAAACCTCCCGCTGCGCGTTCTAACTTTTCCTCCCCCGCCATTTCTTAAGTCCCCGCCGCAAAAATATTTTTGCCCGATACCAGACATGTCTGGACCGCGCTATTTCCTGTCCTCTTTAGGATAGCGACCATTACCTCTACTTAATGGTCAGGAAAAATGGATTTTAAAAAAAACCGCTATAACCCTTACGGCACGGAGCAGGATGAACTGCCCGTGGCGCAGACCTCCGTCGCCACTGCCGTTATGGCAGCAGCGCCCCCAGCCGTTCCGGAAGAGCGCTTCGACGCCGAACGCAGTCAGAAGATCAGCAGCGGTTCCCTGCTCGAGACCCAGGCCGGCCTGATTATCCAGAACCACAACAGCCGCCTCGAAATCGCCGAGTTCAACTGGTTTGGCTACAACTCTAAGACGCTGCAGGTCGGTGAAAAGAGCACCATCAACTTCACCCTCGGCGCCCAGGGCATGTCCGAATTCAGCTTCGACTACTTTGCCCTGCACAACCACACCACCGTGATGAACTTTTACGACGTTAACGGCACCCTGATTGGCTCCGAAAAGCTGCTCTACACCGGCTCCGTCACCTCCAAACAGTTCGTCATTAAAACCCTGAGCTTTACCGCCCCGGCCGGCACGCAGATTGCCCGCGCCGAGCTGGTCACCGGCGACGAGCCCGCCGTCGGCGACTACGGCTTCCACGTCGACAACGTCAGGTGGGCCGCCGCCGGCCCGCTGCCGGTGAACTTCACCTTTGACCGGATGCAGAAGGACACCGGCACCAGCGCCACCGACTTCATTACCAAAGACGGCTCCGCCGGGCGCCAGGTGGAAGGCACCCTGAGCCGCGCCCTCAGCGCGAACGAAACGCTGGAGTTCTGGGACGGCAGCAGGTGGGTGGCCGCCAGCGTGAACGGCATGCGCTGGCAGGCGCAGGACGACACCGCGCACGCCGCCGACTGGGAGTACAGGCTGCGCGTGGTGGACACCGCCGGCAACGCCACGCCGGAGCAGAGCCATCAGGTGGTGCTCGACGTCACGCCGCCGCCGGTGCAGGTTATCTTCGAGCGCATGAGCAAGGACGACGGCGTCGCGGACGACTGGCGCACCGCAGACGGCTCCGCCGGCCGCCTCGTCAGCGGCTCGCTCGACCGCACGCCCGACGCCGGTGACGTCGCCGAATACTCGTACGACGGCGGCAAAACCTGGCATACGCTCACCCTGAACGGGCTGGACTGGTCCTTCACCGACCCCGACGGCCACAACGCCGACTGGCAGTATCTGATACGCTTCACCGATATCGCCGGCAACGTCGCCGCTCCGGCGGTGCAGGACGTGGTCCTGCTGCCGCTCGACATCACCCTCTCCTTTGACCGCATGGAAAAAGACACCGGCGCCAGCGACAGCGACTTCATCACCCGCGACGGCTCCGCCGGCCGCCGGGTCGAAGGCACGCTGAGCCGCGAGCTCAACGCCGGCGAAACCCTGCAGTTCTGGAACGGCACCGCGTGGGTAAATGCCACCGCAACCGGCCTTACCTGGCAGGCGCAGGACGACGCGGCGCACGGCGGCAGTTGGACCTACAGGCTGCGAGTGGTCGACGCCACCGGCAGCACGCTTGAGGACCAGCATCAGGACGTGCTGCTCACCCCGCCCTCACCGGTGCGGGTCACCTTCGATTACATGGAGAAGGATGACGGCATCGCCGGCGACTGGCGCACCAGCGACGGCTCCGCCGGACGCCTCGTCAGCGGAAAGCTTGACCGCGCGCTCAGCCCCGGCGACGTCGTCGAATACTCCCTCGACGGCGGCGTCAGCTGGCAGGTCGCCTCCCTGAACGGCCTCGGCTGGTCCTTCACCGACCCCGCCGCCCACGGCCAGGACTGGGTTTATCTCGTGCGCATCCACGACGTCGCCGGCAATATTGCCGCCCCGGTCAGTCAGACCGCCGTGCTGCTCCCGCCGCCGCCGGTCAGCCTCACCTTCGAGCGCATGGACAAAGACTCCGGCATCAGCGCCACCGACTTCATCACCAATGACGGCAGCGCCGGACGCCTTGTCGAAGGCACCCTCAGCCGCGCGCTCAGCGCGGGCGAGACGCTGGAGATGTGGGACGGCCAGCGCTGGGTCAGCGTCAGCGTCAGCGGCCTCAGCTGGAGCGCGCAGGACGACGCCGCCCACGCCGCCGACTGGCAGTACAAACTGCGCGTCCTCAACCCCGGCGGCGTCCCGTTCCACGAACAGACGCAGGACGTGGTGCTCGACCTCGTGCTGCCGGACGCCGCCGGCCTCTCCGGGATGGGCAAAGACAGCGGGCTGGACGTGCAGAACCTTTACACCAGCGACGGCCGCGCCGGGCGCATTTACTGGGGCACCTTCGCCGCCGCGGAAACCGGCGCGCGCGTGGAGGTCACCACCGACGGCGGCCTCACCTGGCACGACGCCCTGACTGATGGCAACAGGTGGAGCTGGCAGGATAACGAAGACCACGGTGCAGACTGGACGGTGCAGACGCGCATCACCGATCGCGCGGGCAACACCTACGAAGGCACGCCGCATCAGGTGCGCATGGACGCCACGCCGCCTGACCATCCGGATTTGATTAACCGCGAGGGCGACAGGCTGACCGTCAGCCTGAAGAACAGCGGCGTGGTGGCCGGCGACAGGATTATCGTCCACATTGACGGCAAAAACGCCTTTTACACCCTGACCGCTGCCGATATCCAGGCGGGCCAGGCCGTCGTCACCCTGCCGGCCAACAGCCGCCTGTCGGCAGAGTACCGCGCCGCCTTCATGGATGCGCACGGCAACGTGTCGGACTACTTCTCCCGTACGCCGCTAATCTTCGATTTTGAAGATCAGAAGGCTTTTAATCATCCGGTCAGAAATAAAGCGTATGACTTTGGCTTGTTCAGTATCATTTGGTCTGGCTCATCGGCTAACCATGGAATTACTGGTGTCGCTAAAGAACAGGGCATGCAATATCCAACCAACACACTGGGTATAACCTGCGTTGGAGACCCTGTAACGTTGATGCTAAATCATGGTAAAAAAAGCAACAAAATGACCTTCGAGATTAAAGACTTAACGCTCGGGGATATTAGAATTGAATTTTATGATGATGGAAAATTGGCATATAACTACACTGCCTACATGCGCAATGGTAAATATCAATATCTGACAGTAGATCTGCCAGCAGGAAAAGAATTTACCTCCATAAAATTTATTCCGGCAACTTCAGGTGATGTTCTGGCTATTGATAACCTGAACTTCTGGGTTTATGACGATAAGATCGTGTCGACTGAAACAACTCAGACCGTGCTTAACGGCGACATTATTTCCGTGGGTGATAACCTGGATAATATCTTCATCGTTAATAAGGTCAGCGACCTGAGCAAAATTGAGATATTCAACGGCAACGGCGGCATTGATACGCTGAAGCTGGCGGGGGCGAATCAGACGCTGGATCTCACCTCTTTCCTCGGCAAAATACAGTCAATGGAGGTGATTGATATTACCGGCAGCGGCAATAACACCCTCAACCTGTCGCTGGGCGATATTCTGCAACAGGGCGGCAAAGATCTGTTCAACATCTCAGGCAACGTGCAGATGGTGGTGAAAGGCAATGCCGGCGACAAAATAAACCTTTCAGATCTCCTGCCCGACAAAAGTGATGTAGGCGACTGGAGCAGCAGCGGCAACGTTACCGTCGGCGGCGTGACGTACGCCGTCTGGCAGCACAGCGCGCTCGATGCTGAACTGTTGGTGCAGAGCGGCATCACCACTAACCTGCTCAATCATTAATCACACCATGCGCAGTGGGAAATTCCTGCTGCGCTTTTTACGCTTTACACTCCCCGCCATTACTTAAGTGCGCAACGCAAAAATATTTTTGCCCGATACCAGACATATCTGCACGGTTCTATTTTTCAGCCTCATTAGGATACCGGCCATTAACACATCATTAATGGTTCAGAAAAATGGATGCCAAAAAAAACCGCTATAACCCTTACGGTACCGATCAGGACGAACTGCCGTATCAATCAATCGTCAGCCGGGAAGTGGCCGTTTCTGCCGTTTCGCCGGCATCTGCTCCGGAAGAGCGCTTTGACGCTGAGCGGATACAAAAAATCAGCACCGGTGCGCAGCTTGAAACCCTGGCTGGGCTCATTATCCAGAACCACAACAGTCGCCTTGAAATATCCGAGTACAACTGGTTCGGCTACAACTCTAAAACCCTGCTGGTGGGTGAAAAGAGCACCATCAACTTCAGCCTTGGTGCACAGGGTATGTCCGAATTCAGCTTCGACTACTTTGCCCTGCACAACCACAGCACCATGATGAATTTTTACGATGCCAGCGGCAACCTGATTGGCAGCGAAAAACTCCTTTACACCGGCTCCGTCACCGCCAAACAGTTCGTTATCAAAACCCTCAGCTTCACCGCCCCGCCCGGCACGCAGATTGCCCGCGCCGAGCTGGTCACCGGCGACGAGCCCGCCGTCGGCGACTACGGCTTCCACATCGATAATGTGAAGTGGACCCCATCCAGCGTACTGCAGGTGAACTTCACCTTTGACCAGATGCAGAAGGACACCGGTGCCAGCGCCACCGACTTCATCACCAAAGACGGCTCTGCCGGACGGCAGGTAGAAGGGACGCTGAGCCGTACACTCGTTACGAATGAAACGCTCGAGTTTTGGGACGGTTCAAAATGGGTAACCGCTAGCGTGAACGGCATGCGCTGGCAGGCACAGGACAACATTGCGCACAACGCCAGCTGGGAATATAAGCTACGCGTGGTGGATGCCGCCGGCAATATCACTCAGGAACAGAGCCATCAGGTGGTGCTTGATGTCACGCCATCTCAGATACAGGTTATCTTCGATCGCATGAGCAAAGATGATGGCATTGTGGATGACTGGCGTACCACTGACGGTTCCGCTGGACGTATCGTCAGCGGATCCCTTAGTACGGCGATGAGCACCGGTGACGTCGCCGAATACTCGCTTGACGGCGGTATTACCTGGCATCTGCTTACCCTGAATGGCACAGACTGGTCCTTCACCGACAAAGGCAGTCACATTTCCGACTGGCAGTACCAGGTGCGAATCACTGATGTCGCTGGCAATATCAGCTCCCCAGTGGTGCAGGACGTGGTGCTGTTGCCACCGCCGGTCCGCCTCAGCTTTGACCGAATGGACAAGGATACAGGCACCAGCGCAACCGACTTCATCACTAAAGACGGCTCCGCCGGACGTCTGGTAGAAGGAAATCTTAGCCGCCTTTTGGAACCTGGTGAAAAGCTGCAGTTCTGGAACGGCACTGAGTGGGTAGAAGCCATTACCAACGGCCTGCGCTGGCATGCGCAGGACGACACCGCTCACGGCAGCAGCTGGATCTACAAAGTACGCGTTATTGACGCCTCGGGTAGTACGCTGGAGGATCGACATCAGGACGTAGTGCTCACTCCTTCTCTTCCCATTCAGGCCACTTTTGAGCGTATGGAGAAGGATTCCGGTAGCAGTGACAAAGACTTCATCACCAGAGACGGTTCCGCCGGACGTCTTGTACAGGGAACACTTAGCCGCACTCTGGAGCCTGATGAGACGCTGGAGTTCTGGGACGGCACCCAATGGAGCACCGCCAGCGTTAAAGGACTGGTTTGGCAAGCACAGGACACGGGTGTACACGGTGATAGCTGGCAATATAAGCTGCGAGTCACCGACGTTGCTGGCACCACTCTGCACGAAAAAACTCAGAATGTGACGCTCGATGTCACACCGTCTGACGTTCAGGTTATTTTTGAGCGCATGAGCAAAGATGATGGCGTAGCCGACGACTGGAAAACCACTGACGGCAGTGCTGGACGCACCGTCAGCGGCTCGCTTAGCAAGGCACTCAGCAGCGGCGACGTCGCCGAGTATTCACTTGACGGCGGTAAAACCTGGCAAGTGCTTAGCGTCGCCACTGACAATAGCTGGAGCTTCACCGACGGCAGTGCACACGCCGAAAACTGGCAGTACCAGCTACGAATCACAGATATTGCTGGCAACGCTACCGCGCCAACAACGCAAGATGTAGCGCTGCTCACCTCCGCAATCAGCCTCAGCTTTACCCGCATGGATAAAGACACAGGTAGCCATGACACCGACTTCATTACCAAAGACGGTTCTGCTGGACGTTTGGTCGAAGGGACGCTGAGCCGTGCACTCTATCCGGGAGAAACGCTGAAGTTCTGGGACACCACAAAATGGGTCACTGCCGTCGTGGACGGTCTGAAGTGGCAGGCGCAGGATAACAGCGCCCACGCGTCCAGCTGGCAGTACAAGTTGCGCGTGACTGATAACACAGGCAGCACGCTGCAAGATCATCTTCAGAACGTGGTGCTGGATGTCACGCCGTCCGACGTGAACATTCTCTTCGAACGTATGGACAAGGACGACGGTATCGCCGACGACTGGAAAACCACCGACGGCAGTGCAGGACGCACTGTCAGTGGCTCACTCAGCAAAGCACTCAGCACCGGTGATGGCCTTGAATACTCAACAGACGGCGGTACCAGCTGGCAGAAACTTGCGGTCAGCGGCCTCAACTGGAGTTTTATTGACGTCGCCGCGCACGTGGCAAGTTGGGAGTACCAGGTGCGCATCATCGACATCGCTGGCAACATCAGCGTGCCCGCCGTGCAAGAGGTGGAACTGGTGCAACCCAATCCCATTGCTCTCACGTTCACGCGCATGGAGAAAGACACCGGTGCCAGCGACACCGATTTCGTCACCAGCGACCTCTCCGCTGGTCGCCTGATTGAGGGGACGCTCAGTCGTGCATTAGAGCAAGGTGAAAAGCTGGAGTTCTGGGATGGCACAAAATGGGTTAACGCTGTTGTAACTGGCCTCAGCTGGCAGGCGCAAGATAACACCGCACATACCGACAGCTGGACATATACATTACGCGTTGTCGATCAGGCGGGTAAGTCTCTGCATGAGCAGTCACAAGATGTGGTGCACGAACTGATTATCCCTGACGCCGCGAAGCTTGCCGGTATGGGCAAGGACAGCGGGATGGATATTGAGAATCTCTATACCAATGACGGTCGCGCGGGACGCATTTTCTGGGGCACCTTCGATGCAACAGTGGCCGGTACTCGTGTGGAAGTCACTATCGATGGCGGCCTGAGCTGGCACGACACGCTGATTGATGGCAACAAATGGGTCTGGCAAGATCAATCTGTACACACTGCCGACTGGACTTTGCAAACGCGCATCACCGATGTTGCAGGCAACATAGTTGAAGGCGATATACACCAAATTCGCATGGATGTTGCGCCACCCAACGCACCAGAGCTGATTGATCGTGAAGGCAATAAACTTACCGTCAGCTTGAAAAACAGTAATGTGGTAGCCGGTGACAAGGTTATCGTCCACCTCGACGGTAAGAATGCCTTTTATACGCTGACCAGCGCCGATATTCAGGCAGGCCAGGCTATCGTGACATTGCCCTCCGGCATACGTCTTTCAACGGAGTACCGCGCCGCCTTTATGGATGCGCACGGCAACGTCTCAAACTATTTCTCCCGTACCCCATTCACGATTGATTTTGAAGATCATCAGGATCTTAGCGGCCCAAGAGCGAATAGAGTTTATGATTTTGGCCGCTATAATCTCCGCTGGGCAGGCCCTGATACGACATTTGATGGCATTTTCAGATGGGCCTCTGCACAAGGCCCCGTATGGGGTGATAAAGGACTAGGATTAGTCTTCACCAACTCGGCAACGCTCGAGCTAAATAATGACTTTAGAACCAATAAGGTCATTTTCGATGCCAGAGCCATGAAAGAAAGAGATATTCGCGTCGATTTTTATGATGGTGGAACTGTCGTTCATTCCCTGCAGATTTACAAAAGTAACGGTATTTATCAACACGTCGAAGTCACGCTTCCTGCTGGTAAAACGTTCACTGCGATGAAATTCTCAGGTTTAGGTAGAGGTACTCCCGCTGTTGTCGACAACCTGATTTTCGAACTTAATAACGATAAGTTGCTGCCCACTGAAACTGTTCAAACCGTGATTAACGGCGATTTAATTAGCGTGGGTGATAACCTGGATAACACCTTTATTGTTAATAAGGTCAGCGATCTGAGCAAAATCGAGATGCTGAACGGCAACGGTGGCATCGATACGCTGAAGCTGAACGGGGCAAACGAGACGCTGGATCTCACCGCCTTCCTCGGCAAAATTCAGTCAATGGAAGTGATCGACATTACCGGCAGCGGCAATAACACCCTCAACCTGTCACTGGGCGATATTCTGCAGCAGGGCGGCAAAGATTTGTTAAATATGTCCGGCAACGTGCAGATGGTGGTGAAAGGCAACGCCGGGGATAAGGTTAACCTCTCCGATCTGCTACCGGATAATGGCGACGTTGGCGACTGGAGCAGCAGCGGCAACGTTACGGTCGGCGGCGTAGTCTACACCGTCTGGCAGCACAGTGCGCTCGATGCTGAACTGCTGGTACAGAGCGGCGTAACAACCAATCTGATCAATCACTAATCACGCCACTACGCGCAGCAGGAGCCTCTTCCACTGCGCGTACTCTCTTTTACCCTCTTCGCCATTTCTTAAGTCTCCCGCGCAAAAATATATTCTTCGGATAACAGACATGTCTGTACGGCGTATTTTTTTTGCCTGTTTAGGATACCGGCCATTATCTCAATTCAATGGTTAAGAAAATGGATTTCAAAAAGAATCGCTACAACCCTTACGGTACCGAGCAGGATGAACTGCCTCAGTCATCCGGCGATATCCCTGATCCGGCCGTTTCCGCCGCACCGGTAACCGATGCTACGTTGCTGGCCTCTGCCTCGCCGATCGGGGAAAGCTTTGATGAAGAGCGCGTACAGAAGGTAGCCATCGGCGCCCAGCTCGAAACCGAGACGGGTTTGATCATCCAGAATCACAACAGTCGCCTTGAAATCGCCGAGTTCAACTGGTTCGGTTACAACTCAAAAACTCTGCTGGTGGGTGAAAAAAGCACCATCAACTTCAGCCTTGGCTCTCAGGGCATGTCCGAATTCAGCTTTGATTACTTTGCCCTGCATAACCACAGTACGGTGATTAACTTTTACGATGCTGATGGCAACCTGATTGGCAGTGAAAAGCTTTTCTACACTGGCTCCGTCACGGCCAAACAATTTGATATCAAGACCCTCAGCTTCACCGCCCCCGCCGGTATGTTAATTGCCCGCGCAGAGCTCATCACTGGCGATGAGCCGGGTGTCGGTGACTACGGCTTCCACATCGATAACGTAAGCTGGACCTCCGCAGGTTTGATACCGGTTGGATTCACTTTTGACCGCATGGACAAAGACTCCGGCAGCAGCGGCAGCGACTTTATCACCAAAGACGGCTCTGAAGGACGCAGCGTGGAAGGTACGCTGAGCCGCGCCCTCGCCGCCTCCGAAACTCTGCAGTTCTGGGACGGCAGCAAGTGGGTCTATGCCACCGTAACCGGCATGAACTGGCAGGCGCAGGACGACACGCTGCACAGCGCCGACTGGGAGTACAAATTACGTGTCGTTGATGCGGCAGGCAATGCCACGCCGGAGCAGAGTCATCAGGTGGTGCTGGATACCACGCCATCCGACGTGCTGGTTACCTTCGGGCATATGGATAAGGACGATGGTACCGATGCGCGTGACTGGGAAACCACCGACGGCAGCGCCGGACGCACGGTATATGGCTCTCTGAACAAAGCGCTGAGCGCTGGCGACATCATTGAATACTCACTCGACGGCGGTAAAACCTGGCTGGCGCTCAGCGTCGCGGCCGACAACAGCTGGAGCTTTAACGATAACGCCGCTTACACCAGCGACTGGGAATATCAGGTCCGCATTACCGATATCGCCGGCAACGTTACCGTGCCGATCACACAGACGGTGACGCTGGCTGAAATTATGCCCGTCATTACTGAAATGTGGGACAACCACGGCGGTAACGATCTGGTCGCTCATAACGGTTATTCCGACGACCTCACACCAACGCTGAAAGGCACCGGACAGCCCGGAGCCACGCTTGATGTTTATGCCTTTTACAGCAACGAAAACTACAGCAAAAAAATAGGATCGGTGCTCGTCAAAGCAGACGGCACCTGGGAGTGGACGCCATCAGCAGCACTGCAGCCGGGTGAAATTACCTTTGATATGGTGACAAAGACAGGACTGGCTTCGGATCCCGTTACGCTCAACCTGGTATCTGCCCCAACCGTCGATAAAGCCTTTGATAATGCCGGTCAGACCCAGGAATGGCTGGCTAACGGCGATGCCACCGATGACAGCGCTCCGCGTCTGTACGGTAAAGCGCTGCCCGACAGCCTGGTTTATATCTATGACAACGGTTCACTGATTGCCAGCGTCACCGCAGACGCCAGCGGTGCCTGGGAGTGGGAACACGCCACCGGCATGAGCGTCGGCAGGCACAGCATCACGGTAAAAATGGAGAAAGGCGCGTTCCAGAGCGACTTCTCGCAGCCGTGGGAGTTTGAATACGTCAGCATGCAGCCGGTCAGCTTTACCCTTACCAGCATGCAGAAAGACACCGGCAGCAGCCAGACCGACTTCATTACCAACGATGGTTCAGCCAGCCGCGAAGTTACCGGTACGCTCAGCCGCGCACTCTCCGCGACGGAAACGTTGCAGTTCTGGAACGGCAGCGCCTGGGTCAATGCAACCGTTACCGGCATGAGCTGGAAAGCACAGGACGCCACGGCGCACAGCGCCGACTGGGAATACAAACTGCGCGTGGTCAACAGCCTCGGTGACGTATCGCCGGAGCAGGATTTCCAGGTGGTGTTAGACACCACGCCATCTGACGTGCAGGTCACCTTCGATCATATGACCAAAGATGACGGCAGCGACACACGTGACTGGGAAACCACCGACGGCAGCGCCGGGCGTACCGTGCACGGCACGCTGAGCAAAGCACTCAGTGCAGATGACATCATTGAATACTCACTCGATGGTGGTAAAACCTGGCTGGCACTCAGCGTTGCCGCTGACAACAGCTGGAGCTTCACCGACGGCAGTGCGCACACTGGTGACTGGGAATATCAGGTGCGCATCACTGATATTGCCGGCAACGTAACCGTGCCGGTTAAGCAGGCGGTCACCCTGACTGAAATTGCGCCCGTCATCACTGAGATCTGGGACGATGTCGGCAACAGCCGCGTGGTGCCACATGAAGGTTACACCGATGACTTTACGCCACGCCTGGTCGGCACCGGCCACCCGAATTCGCAGCTTGAAATCTGGGCAAAATATGGCAGTGACAAGCTGATTAAAGTGGGCACTGTCGATGTGAAAGCAGACGGCACCTGGACCTGGACGCAGCCCACACCGGTGACGAGCGAAAATGTACGCTATGCGGCTATCTCATCTTCAGGCCTCGATTCTGCTCTCTATGACATCAAGCTGGTTAAGCCGCCGACCATTGAGAAAGCCTACGATGACGCCGGCCAGACCCAGGACTGGCTGGCTAACGGCGATGCCACCGATGACAGCGCTCCGCGCCTGTACGGTAAAGCGCTGCCCGACAGCCTGGTTTATCTCTACGACAACGGTTCACTGATTGCCAGCGTTACCGCAGACGCCAGCGGTGCCTGGGAGTGGGAACACGCCACCGGCATGAGCGTCGGCAGGCACAGCATCACGGTGAAAATGGAGAAAGGCGCGTTCCAGAGCGACTTCTCGCAGCCGTGGGAGTTTGAATACGTCAGCATGCAGCCGGTCAGCTTTACCCTTACCAGCATGCAGAAAGACACCGGCAGCAGCCAGACCGACTTCATCACCAACGATGGTTCAGCCAACCGCGAAGTCAGCGGTACGCTCAGCCGCGCACTCTCCGCGTCAGAAACGCTGCAGTTCTGGAACGGCAGCGCCTGGGTCAACGCCTCCGTTACCGGCATGAACTGGAAAGCGCAGGACGCCACGGCGCACAGCGCCGACTGGGAATACAAACTGCGCGTGGTCAACAGCCTCGGTGACGTATCGCCTGAGCAGGATTTCCAGGTGGTTCTGGACACCACGCCTTCAGCTGTTCAGGCGTTCTTTGTTGAGATGAGTAAAGACGATGGCACAACTGGCGACTGGCAGACCTCCGATGGCAGCGCCGGACGCAGCGTATCAGGCATCTTTGACAGAAAACTCGACGCTGGTGATATCGCCGAGTTCTCGCTCGATGGCGGTAAGACCTGGCACCCGCTGACGGTAAACAACCTCTTCTGGAGCTTTACCGATAACACCGCACATACCACCAACTGGGAATATCAGGTGCGCATCACCGATATCGCGGGGAATACCACCACGCCGGTTAAACAAAGCGTGGTACTCGGCGATGCTGCTCCAGCTATCACTGAAGTTTGGGATGACGTAGGTGGCAGTAATGTCGTGCTGCAGAATGGTTATTCGGATGACCTAACCCCAAGGCTCAAAGGTACGGGTACACCGGGGGATAAGATTTTTATATTCCTTCTGGATAAAAGTGGAACGGGAACCGGGCATGTATTTTCCAAACCTTATCCTGTTGTGGACAGCAAAGGTAACTGGGAATGGACATCACCCACGCCATGGCCGCTGGGCAAAACGGAAGTCTATGTCTTTAGCCAGAAAACTGGTGCTGAGTCAGCCACTTACACTTTCAATCTCGTTGAAGGCCCAACCATTGAAAAAGCCTTTGATGACGCAGGGCAAACCTCAGAATGGCTGACTAACGGCGCAACCACCGATGACAGCACGCCACGTTTGTATGGCAAAGCGCTAGCGGGCAGCCTTGTCTATATCTACGACAACGGCAAGCTGATAAGCAGCGTCACCGCGGATACCAATGGAGCATGGGAGTGGGAACATGCCACTGGCATGAGCGTGGGCAAGCACAGCATCACGGTGAAAATGGAGAAAGATGCCTTCCAGAGCGACTTCTCCCCGCCGTGGGAGTTTGAGTACGTCAGCATGCAGCCGATCACCTTCACGCTCACAAGCATGGAGAAAGATACCGGCATCAGCCAGACCGATTTGATCACCAATGATGGCTCAGCCAACCGTGAAGTTGTAGGCAAAATCAGCCGCAAACTCGTCGCTGGTGAAACGCTGCAGTTCTGGAATGGCAGCGCGTGGATTAATGCCACTGTCACCGGTAAGAACTGGAAAGCACAGGATGCAACCGCGCACACAGCCGACTGGATCTATAAATTGCGCGTTGTTGATGCTGATGGGAATTTCTCGCCGGAGAAAGAGTTCCAGGTCATTTATGACATCACGCCTTCTGACAACCAGCTCAAATTTGTATATATGGAGAAGGATAGTGGTGTCGGCGCCGCATCACGTGATTGGATAACCGATGATGGCAGCCAAAATCGCCGCGTATATGGAACACTCGATAAGTCGCACAAGGTGACCGGTGTAATCGTTGAGTACTCATTGGATGGCGGTAAAACCTGGGCAGCAGCAACCTTGAATGGTGAACAGGCATGGTGGTTCACCGATGATAAAGCACACACCAGCGACTGGGAATATCAGGTGCGAGCTGTTGATGTGGCCGGTAATGTATCAGCGCCAGTGAAGCAAAACGTTACGTTGGAACAAATAATTGAACCAACGATTGGCAGCGTATGGGACTACGTTGGTGGCAGTGACATGGTGCCACAACATGGATTATCCGATGATCGCCACTCCACCTTTAAAGGCACGGGAAAACCGAATGATATTATTAACTTCTGGGTTATCAACACCAAAGGGGATATTGTTGCGCAAGGAAATGCGCCAATTGACTCAAATGGCAATTGGTCCTGGACCCCAATACAAGAACTCCCACTTGGTGATGTGATATTCCAAATACTTGAGTCTTCAGGCAAACCGTTACCTTCATATCCTATAACTATCGTTGCACCACCGACCATTGAGAAAGCTTTCGATGACGTTAAAAACGTTGCGCTTCCTTCAGGTGCCACCAGCGCGGACTGGAGTCCGGAATTTGCCGGTAAAGCACTCCCTAACAGTGTGGTGCAAATTTATGACGGCAACAAACGTATTGATAGCGTTAAAGCCGATGCTAATGGGGCATGGGAGTGGGAATATGCGGGTGGCCTGAGTGTCGGCTTACATAAAATCAATGTAAAAATGAAAGTGGGAACCTTCCTGAGTTCCTCGTCTGCTGACTGGGAATTTATCTATGCCAATCCCGTTACCATCAAGCTTTCGCAAATGGATAAGGATACGGGTAGCAGCCAAACCGACTTCATTACCAATGATGGAACCGCAGGACGCAACGTAACGGGCACGCTCAGTAAAGCACTGGGCGCAGGTGAAACCCTGAACTTCTGGAACGGCGTTTCCTGGTCTAAGGCCACCGTCACCGGTACAACATGGACGGCAAGGGATAATGCGGCGCACTCCGGTAACTGGCAATACAGGCTTCAGGTCGCTGACAGCAAAAATAATGTTCTCGCTGATCAGATTAAAAATGTGGTGTTGGATAAATCCACTACCGCACCTGCCATAGAAAGGGTAGCTGTCAATGGTGACAATTGGGGTGGCTACGTGGGTCACTACGGTAAAACCAAAGATCGTACGCCAACCCTTGAAGGCCATGTTGAAAAAGGGGCCACGGTAACCATTCAATATGGCATTGATAATGGTGCCTGGCTAGGAACAGCTACCGTTAAAGCCGATTCAATTGATGGTAGATGGCTTTGGACACCGACGACGCCTTTATATGATGAAGCCTGGGACTTCCGCATTCAGTACACCGATCAAGCCGGTAATACCAGCGCGTGGTCGCCACAATTCACCATCGTTATTGATAACAAGTCGACCTTCTCCAACAACGACATTGCTGTAAATGCCGAATGGGATGGAAGCGGCATCCATGGCGTAACGTTGGATGATAATGCTCCGCTGGCGATTAACACGCTGAACATAACCGGCAGCAATCAATCACTTGATCTGTCAGCACTGCAAAAAACCTTATCTGCCCTCAACACCATTGATCTCAGTGGCGACGGTGATAATCAGCTAACGCTCAGTGCCGAAGATGTGCTGGCTCTGGGACAGCATGCCCTGTTCATTGATGATGATAAAAAGCAGATTCAGGTGAAGGGTAACGAAGGTGATAGCGCGATTTTGGCCCGTCAGCTGGAGAACTTTGATGCTAACGAATGGGTGGTGGCCAAGGGCACAATTACCTCTTCAGGCGTCGAGTATCACGTGTGGCACAATCAAAACTCAGATGTCGAAATTTTGATTCAGGCCGGATTGAAAACGGAACTCATGTAATGCGCAGGTCGCCATAAATGGCGACCCTACAAAGGATTGGCGCGTTTTTCGTAGGGTGCGCATTTATGCGCACCCTGCAGAATCATCAGCAATTTTCATCGCTAATCTGCAAAACTCAATAATAACGACCAATATTGATTTGGACCTCTAAGCGTCTGGATTGCCCTGAATTGTTATCCTGTTTATAGTGACGACAACACAAGGTGACTCCGCAACGACATTCGCGCTTAAGGCCATAAACAATGACGCAGCACAACCTGATCCCCGAGAGCAAATTACCGGCGCTCGGTACCACCATTTTTACGCAAATGAGCGCACTAGCGCAGCAACACAACGCCATCAATCTCTCGCAAGGTTTCCCCGATTTCGACGGCCCACGCTACCTGCAACAACGTCTGGCCTTCCACGTCAGCCAGGGCGCCAATCAATACGCTCCAATGATAGGAACATTGCCACTGCGTGAAGCGATTGTTGAGAAAACCGCTGCGCTTTACGGCCACACGCCTGACGTCAACAGCGACATCACCATCACCGCAGGCGCGACCGAAGCGCTCTACGCCGCAATTACCGCATTAGTGCGTGCCGGTGACGAAGTGATCTGCTTCGACCCAAGCTACGACAGCTACGCGCCTGCCGTGCAGCTGGCGGGCGGCGTGTTAAAACGCATCGCCCTGCAGCCGCCGGGTTTCCGCGTTGACTGGCACGAATTCCGTAGCCTGCTGAGCAGCAAAACCCGCTTAGTGATTCTGAACACGCCACACAATCCTTCCGCTACCGTGTGGCACAAAAGCGATTACGTCGAGCTGTGGCAGGCAATTGCAGAGCAGGAAATCTATGTGCTGAGCGACGAAGTGTATGAGCACATCTGTTTCGCCGAAGCGGGCCACGCCAGCGTGTTGGCGCATGCTGAACTGCGTCAGCGTTCAATTGCGGTATCGTCATTTGGCAAGACCTTCCACATGACCGGCTGGAAAGTGGGTTACTGCATTGCCCCGGCAGCGATCAGCGCTGAAATCCGCAAAGTGCATCAGTATCTGACTTTCTCGGTGAACACACCGGCGCAACTGGCGATTGCCGATATGCTGCGTCAGGAACCTGAGCACTATCGTGAACTGCCAGAGTTCTACCGCGCGCGCCGCGATCGCTTTATTCAGAAGCTCTCCGCCAGCCGATTCAAGGTGCTGCCGTGTGAAGGCACTTATTTCCTGCTTGTGGATTACAGCGCGATTTCCGATCTGGATGACGTGAGTTTCTGCCAGATGCTGACCAAAGAAGTCGGCGTGGCGGCGATTCCGCTGTCGGTATTCTGCGCCGAACCCTTCCCGCACAAGCTGATTCGCCTGTGCTTTGCCAAACAAGAGGCGACACTCGACGCCGCTGCGGAGCGCTTATGTCAGCTTTGAAAATTACCGTTCTACAGGAAACCCTGAGTTGGATGGATGGCGCAGCCAACCTGCGTCACTTCGATGGCGTGCTGAAAGGCATTGAAGGCCGCGACATCATTCTGTTGCCGGAGATGTTCACCACCGGTTTTGCCATGGAAGCCGCCGAAAGTTCGCTGCCGCAGGATGAAGTCGTCGCCTGGCTGCACGCGCACGCACAAACCAGCAACGCGCTAGTCGGCGGCAGTGCGGCGATCCAGACGGAAAAAGGCGCGGTGAACCGTTTCTTGCTGGTCGAACCGAACGGCACGCTGCATCAGTACGACAAGCGTCATTTGTTCCGCATGGCCAATGAGCATCAGCACTATGTGGCGGGTGAAACGCGCGAAGTGTTTGAGTGGCGCGGCTGGCGTATTCTGCCGCAAATTTGCTACGACCTGCGCTTCCCGGTGTTTTCCCGCAATCACAATGATTATGATTTGGCGCTGTATGTCGCTAACTGGCCGGCACCGCGCGCCTTGCACTGGCAGTCGCTGCTGTTAGCCCGTGCCATTGAAAATCAGGCTTATGTTGCGGGTTGTAACCGCGTCGGCAGCGATGGCAATCATCATCAATACAGTGGGGATAGCCGGATCATTTCGCCACAGGGTGAGATTCTGGCGGCTGGCGAGCCGTTTGCGCGCGCGCGTTTGGATGCGGAGTTGTCACTCGAAGAGTTGCAAGCTTACCGTGAGCGTTTTCCGGCATGGCGCGACGCAGATAACTTTACCTTATAAAACAACGCAGGGAGAGGTTCCCTGCGTTTCAATGCACTATCCCAGCAAATTCAACGCCATTTTCGCGATGCCATTGCCTTGATTTAACATTGCCTGGCTGCTTTGCATCAGCATGTTCATGCGTGTCATTTTCGTCACTTCCATGGCGTAATCTGCATCGACAATGGTACCGATATTAATATCGGTATTGTCGCGCATATTGCTCAGGTTAGCGTCGGTGTACTGCAAACGGTTGATGTTAGAACCGAATTCACTGCGTACTGACTGCACTTTTTCCAACGCTTCACTGACAAGATCAATGTTGTCGTTCGCCGTTGTCGCATCTTCCAGCGCACCTGGGTTACCCGGAACGGTCACCAGGTTTAACATCGCATCCACAGAACCCTGCAGCTTGCTATCCAGATTTACTTTCAGCACTTCATCACTTGAGCTACCAATCTGGAATTGCACGGTAGAAGTGAACTTGCCTTTTACTTCCGGCGGGATCACGCTCTGCAATAACGGCTCAGATCCGTAACGAGTATTACGCATGATGCTATCCATTTCGCTGAACAACGCGTCGTACTCTGACTGCATCGCACTACGATCTTCAGCGCTGAAACTGTCATCGGCTGCCTGAGTAGAGAGCTCCTTCATGCGCTGCAGCACGTTGGTCACCTCTTCCAGCGCGCCTTCACCCAGCGACATCATCGCACTCGAACGTGCGATATTGTGCTTCGCCACGGTCATGCCATTGGATTGTGACTGCAAGCGGGTGGCGATTTGCAGACCTGCCGCATCATCAGCCGCACTGTTAATACGTTTGCCGGTTCCCAAACGCTGCATGGCAACGCTCAGCGCATCAGTGGCTTTGCCCAGCGATCGGGTTGAAGTCATGCTTATAGCATTGGTATACATCGATATTTTCATAATTATTTATCCTACTGTTGTTGCTCCGTTGTGGGCCTTTTGCGCACCTACTTAAGAGCGTCACAGGAGTGAGCGTATTTTAGTGTTCGAATCCTTTAAGAACCGGTTTGAGTCAGGTCTTACGATTTTCGCCCGATCAGGCAGCATTATTACGCTGTTTTTTCAGCGTAAAATTTTAATAATCTCGACATTAAGTGAAAAAACAGCAAAAAATAAGGCAGCCACTTTCGGCTGCCTTGCTTTGAAGTTGAATAGCTTCTGCTGGTGATTACAGCTCGAAGCGATCCAGATTCATCACTTTGGTCCATGTGGCGACGAAGTCGGTCACGAACTTCTGCTTCGCATCGCTGCTGGCGTATACCTCGGCCAGCGCGCGCAGAATAGCGTTCGATCCAAACACTAAGTCGGCACGTGTGGCGCTAAACTTAACTTCACCGTTCAGACGATCGCGGCCTTCAAACAGTTCTTCGCTCTCGTCGGTGGCTTTCCACGCGGTGCGCATGTCGAGCAGATTGACGAAGAAGTCATTGCTCAGCACGCCAACGCGATCGGTGAACACGCCGTGCTGGCCGCCGTCGAAGTTAGTGCCGAGAACACGCAGACCACCAATCAGCACCGTCAATTCTGGCGCGCTCAGCGTCAGCTGCTGTGCTTTGTCTAACAACAGCGTTTCGGTTGAAGAACCTTTCGGGCTGCGACGATAGTTGCGGAAACCATCGGCCAGCGGCTGCAGGAAGTTGAACGACTCAACGTCGGTTTGATCCTGACGCGCATCAACACGGCCCGGCGTAAATGGCACTTGCGTTGCCACGCCAGCGGCTGAAGCGGCCAGTTCGATACCTACGCTACCCGCCAGCACAATCACATCAGCCAGCGACGCTTTGCCGGATTCCTGCTGAATCTTCTGCAAGGTTGGCAGCACATCATTGATTACACTGGCATTCACCGCCCAATCTTTCTGCGGCGCTAATGCCAGACGTGCACCGTTGGCGCCGCCACGTTTGTCACCGCCACGGAAGGTCGATGCTGAAGCCCAGGCCACTGAAACCAGCTGGCTGACGCTCAAACCTGAAGCAGCAATGCGCGCTTTAATCTCGCTGATATCAGCAGGCGTTGGCTGATGAATCGCCTGCGGTAACGGATCCTGCCACAGCAAATCTTCCTTCGGCACTTCCGGACCAATGTAACGCGCTTTTGGTCCCATATCGCGGTGCGTCAGTTTGAACCACGCGCGGGCAAAGGCTTCATTGAACGCCTGCGGATCGTTGAGGAAGCGGCGCGAAATCTTGCCAAACTCTTCGTCAAAACGCAGCGTCAGATCGGTTACCAGCATGGTCGGTTTACGTTTTTTCTCCGGATCAAACGGATCCGGGATAATCGCTTCGGCATCAACAGCTTCGAACTGGATTGCGCCCGCTGGGCTGTGCGTTTGCACCCATTCGTATTTGAACAGGTTCTCGAAGAAGTAGTTGCTCCACTGCGTTGGGGTTTGCGTCCACACCACTTCCAGACCTGAAGTGATGGCATCTTTACCCACGCCGCTGCCGTAGCTGCTGGTCCAGCCGAGGCCCTGCGCTTCAATCGGTGACTCTTCAGGATCAACGCCAACGTGGCTGGCTTCTGCCGCGCCGTGAGTTTTACCCAAGGTATGGCCGCCAGCAATCAGCGCCACGATCTCTTCGTCGTTCATGCCCATATTGCCGAAGGTGGCACGAATCGCCGGCGCGGCTGATTTCGGATCGCCGCTGGCTTCCGGACCTTCCGGGTTAACGTAAATCAGGCCCATTTCGGTGGCGCCCAACGGTGCATTGGCGAGCGCTTCTGGATGGCGATGTGCCAGCCATTCGGTTTCGTGGCCCCAATCCACATCCATATCCGGTTCCCACACGTCTTCGCGACCGGCACCAAAGCCGAAGGTGCGGAAGCCCGCGTTTTCCAGCGAGACGTTGCCCGCCAGAATGTAGAGATCGGCCCAGGAAATTTTCTGACCGTACTTCTGCTTCACCGGCCACAGCAGGCGACGCGCTTTATCAAGGCTGACGTTATCCGGCCACGAGTTCAGCGGCGCAAAACGCTGCTGACCACGACCAGAACCGCCGCGACCATCGATGGTGCGATAGGTACCCGCGCTGTGCCACGCCATGCGAATGAACAGCCCAATATAGCTGCCCCAGTCGGCTGGCCACCAGGATTGCGAATCGGTGAGAAGTGCGCGGATATCGGCTTTTAATGCGGAGTAATCCAACTTGCTGAATTCGTCGCGGTAGTTGAAGTTGTCACTAAGTGGGTTGGAACGGTTGGAGTGCTGGTTTAACAGGTCGACGCGTAACATATTGGGCCACCAGTCGCGGTTGGATGTCCCGCCACCAGCGCCACGCGCCAGAACACTTTTCTCTTCAGACGCCCCGTGATGAAAGGGGCACTTGCCTGCGGCTGCTGCATTATCGTTATTGTCGTGCGTGCTCATGTTTATCGGCTCCATTGGCTTCACATTGCTTTCTAATATGCGACTAAGATTAGCTGCACTTTCGCCAGGAATATATTTGGATGAACCGAAGGTTTTGATAGTTACTGGCTTTCAAGCGCAGCGCGTGATGCGCTTCGCAAAATGGGTGTGGACCAGGTCGCCATGAATGGCGACCCTACAAGGGACAGATATGGGAATTTATGCGGCAATAGGCCGGTTTCGGTTTTGTAGGGTGCGCATTTATGCGCACCGGCCGTGATTAAACGCGGATCAGCTGCCGCGATAGGTTGACCATGACCACGGCGAGATGAGAAACGGCAGATGATAATGGCTGCCTGTGGCACCAATCACGAAATCGATCTGCGCGCTCACGTAGAGCGCATCGCGCCCTTCGGCGGCAAAGTAGTCGCCGATCTCTGCCGTCAAACGATAATGACCCGGTGCCAGCGGTTCGGGCGTCAGATCTTTAATGCGTCCGTCGCTGTCGGTTTTGCCTTCCACCAGCGGCAGCCAGCCTTCCGGGCTATTTTGCTCGAGCGAAACCGCCACGCCAATCGCCGGTTTGCCCAGCGCGGTATCGAGAATATGCGTCGTAATGGTGCTCATGTGATGCTCTCCTTTAGCCGCAACAGGGTAATTTCACGCAGCTGCGCCAGCGCTTCACGCTGTTCACTCGCTGCATCGTTGTTAAGCCGACGCTGCAATTCCGCCAGCATCTCTTCGCCGCTGCGCCCTTTGGCACGAATCAGAAACACCCGGCCAAACCGCTGCTCATAGGTTTGATTACCCGCCAGCATCGCCAATTGCAACGCACCGTCCGTCTGCTGCATCGCCGACTGCTCACTGCGCGACAGCGTGGCCTCTTTGTCCGCGCCCGCCACTTTGTCGCCAATGCGCGGATGGGCACTCAGCGCCTGCTCAAGCTCAGCGGCTTGCCAAAACTGCGCCAGGCGATCGGCTTCTGCCTGCAAAGCCGCAACGTCGGCATAAGGCCGTGCCGCCACCAGCGCCTGTTGCCAGCCGGGAATCGCCACGCAGTGGGCAATCGCCGTCTGCGCGGCTTCGGGTGACAACTGATTGAAGCTGACTAAATCCATCTTTATTCCTTAGCACGTGCAATATCGTAAACCGCTTGCAGATACGCCTGCACGCCCAGCGCCACATCAGCGGTTTGTACCGATTCCGCCGGATGATGGCTGATGCCGCGATGGTTGCGCACAAACAGCATGCCAACCGGCCAGCGCTCAGCGATAGCAATCGCATCATGTCCCGCGCCGCTTGGCAGCGACAGGCTGCGCCCTTGCACGGTTTCTACCGCGTGGCTCAGCGCCTGCTGCAAGCGCGCATCACAGGCGGTGGCGGCAATCTGGTAATACGTGTTGGAGTTGAAGGTTAAGCCGCGACGCAGCGCAATCGCCTGCGCTTGAGTGAGCAGCGTGGAGAGCAAACGCTCCAGCGGCTCATCCTGCGGACCGCGCACGTCGAGCGACAGCTGCACTTCGCCGGGGATCACGTTGACCGCGCCCGGCAAGCAGCTCAGCGTGCCGACGGTCGCCACCAGCTGCGGATCGTGCTCCTGCGTGGTGTGTTCAATAAACACCATCCATTCGGCAGCCGCAGCCAGCGCATCTTTGCGATGCGCCATCGGCACGGTGCCCGCATGGCCGGCTTCACCGATAAAACTGCAATTCAGACGACGCGCACCGTTGATTGCCGTCACCACACCAAGCGCCAAATCTTCCTGCTCAAGGCACGGACCTTGCTCGATATGCAGTTCCAGATAGGCGGCGATCTCATTGACATCACGCGCCGCGTCGAGAATTTTCGCCGCATCGAAACCGACGTCCTGCATCGCTTCTGCCACGGTAATGCCATTGCCATCAGGATGCGTCACCCAACTTTCCGGCCAGCTGCCGGTAATGCCACGGCTGCCGAGCAGCGTAATGCCGAAGCGCGTGCCCTCTTCGTCGCCGAAGCCGACAATCTCAATCGCCAGCGGTAAACGCTGCTGCCGATCGTGCAACCACTGCACGGTTTCGATAGCGCTTAACACGCCGAGCATGCCGTCGTAGCGACCGGCGTTGCGCACCGTATCCAGATGCGAACCGAGCAGCAGCGCCTGAGCGCCCGGCTGCGCCGCTTCGTAGCGACCGCAAATGTTGCCCACCGCATCCTGCCAGGTCGTCATGCCCGCGGCCTGCATCCAATCGCCGACGCGCGCGTTGGCGCGCAGCTGTTCCGGCGACAGATAAACGCGCGTCAGGCCATCTTCGCTTTCGCTGATCTCAGCCAGCGCATCACAGCGCGCCATGACGCGAGCGGCGGCGATCTGCGCCTCGCTGGCGGTCATCAGGCTTTTATTCATGCGCGGCTCCCGTAAAGATCCCACGCAGCCTGCATCGCTGCGCCTTGCGTGGTGCGGAAACCAACATGATTCAGCACCGCTTCCAGCGCGCTTAAGGTCATCATCACGCAATCTTTACGCGCGTTGTAACCCATGGTACCGATGCGCCACACTTTGCCGTGCAGCGGACCAAACGAAGTGCCGATCTCGATACCGAAATCTTCCAGCACCAGCTTACGCACCTGATCGCCATTCACGCCCTGCGGGATCACCACGCCGAGCACGTTATTCATTTTGTGTTGCAGATCGCCGAAGGTTTCGAGGCCCATACCCTGAATGCCTTTCAGCAGCGCATCGCCATGCAGCTTATGGCGCGCGATGCCGTTATCTAATCCTTCCTGCATCATCAGACGCGCACATTCACGCGCGCCAAACAGCGCGGTGGTGGCTTCAGTGTGGTGATTAAGGCGCTCTGGGCCCCAGTAATCCATGATCATGCCGAGATCGAAATAGTTGGAGTAGATCATCTCGTCGTCGCCATCCTGATGATCGGCGGTGCGGATGCCCTCTTCCACGCATTTACGTTTGCGGATCACCGCTTCCATCTGCGGGCTCAACGTGATTGGCGAGGTGCCGGACGGTCCGCCGAGGCACTTCTGCATGCCAGCCGATACCGCATCCAGGCCCCACGCATCGGTTTCCAGCGCATTGCCGCCGAGCGACGCGGTGGCATCGGTGTAGAACAGCACGCCATATTTCTGGCAGATCGCGCCCAGCTCTTCCAGCGGTTGCAGCATGGTGGTCGAGGTATCGCCCTGCACCGTCAGCAGCAGGCGCGGCTGCACTTTTTTGATCGCATCTTCGATCTGATCCGGCGTAAACACTTCGCCCCACGGCACTTCAATGGTGTGCACTTCCGCACGGCAGCGGCGGGCGATTTCACACAGCAAATGACCGAAACGGCCAAATACCGGCACCAGCACTTTGTCGCCCGGACGGATCGCCGACAGCAGAATCGCTTCGATACCGGCGCGTGAGGTGCCGTCGATCAGCATCGTCCAGCGGTTTTCAGTGCGGAATACGCAACGGTACAGCGCCATCACTTCGTTCATGTAGTGCGTCATCGCCGGATCGTACTGACCAATCAGCTGGCTCGACATGGCGCGCAGCACGCGCGGATCGGCGTTGATCGGGCCCGGTCCCATCAGCAGACGCTGTGGCGGATTGATTTGCGAAAATTGGCTGATATCCATGTTGTATTCCTTAAAGAAAACTTAGAGGCGGACCGTGGAGATAAATTGCTTCAGCTCCGCCGTTTGCGGATTGGCGAACAGCGTTTTGCTGTCGCCCTGCTCCCAGACGCGCCCCTGATGCATAAAGACCACGCGATCGCCCACGTCGCGGGCGAAGTTCATTTCATGGGTGACGAGAATCAGCGTCATGCCTTCGGCGGCCAGCTGCTCCAGCACTTTCAGCACTTCGCCGACCAGCTCGGGATCGAGCGCGGAGGTGATCTCATCACAGAGTAAAACTTTGGGCTGCATCGCCAGCGCACGGGCAATCGCCACGCGCTGCTGCTGACCGCCAGACAGATTGGCCGGGTAGTAATTGATGCGCTCACCGAGGCCGACTTTCTCCAGCATCTGCGTTGCCAGTTCACGGCATTCAGCTTCGCTTTTCTTCAGCACGCGGCGTGGCGCCAGCATCACGTTTTCCAGCGCCGTCATGTGCGGGAACAGGTTGAAGTTCTGGAACACCATGCCGACCGAGCGGCTGATTTCACGCGCCTGCGATTCGCGGTCGGTAATGGTCATGCCGCCGAGTTTGATGCTGCCTTCCTGATAGCCTTCCAGCCCGTTCATGCAGCGCAGCAAGGTACTTTTTCCCGATCCGCTGCGGCCGATAATCGAGATCACTTCGCCGTGATCGACATCGAGATCGACACCTTTCAAGACGTGGTTGTCGCCGTAGTACTTCTGTACCTGATTAATGGTGATGAGCGGCATTGAATTTTTTCTCCAGGTACTGGCTGTAACGCGACAGCGGATAACACATCAGGAAGTAACCGAGCGCCACCAGGCCAAACACCTTGAACGGCTCATACGTCACGTTATTCAAAATGGTGCCGGCTTTGGTCAGCTCGACGAAACCGATAATCGAAGCCAGCGCGGTGCCTTTAATCACCTGCACGGCAAACCCAACCGTAGGCGCGATAGCGATACGAATCGCCTGCGGCGCCACCACGCGAAACAGCGTTTGACCAAAGGTCAGGCCAAGACAGCGCGACGCTTCCCACTGCCCTTTTGGCAGGGCGCGAATGCTGCCGTACCAGATATCCACCAGAAACGCGCTGGTGTAGAGCGTTAAGGCCAGCGAGGCGGCGGTCCAGGGCGCCACATCGATGCCGAACAAGCCGACACCAAAGAAGGCGAGGAACAGCTGCATCAGCAGCGGCGTGCCCTGAAACAGCTCGGTGTACGCGCGCACAAAGCGCATCGGCCATTTACGCTTCAGCAGGCGCATAAACAGCAGCGGTAAGGTCACCAGCGTGCCGCCAAAAAACGCCACCAGCGAGAGTAAAATTGTCCAGCGCGCTGCCAGCAGCAGGTTGCGCAGGATGTCCCAGTCGGTAAATTGCGTCATCATGCCGGCTGCGCTCCCAACCATTTACGTCCCAGCGCCAGCAGCAGTTGGCGCATGGCAATCGACAACACCAGATAGATCAGCGTGGTCACGAAATAGACTTCAAAACTCAAAAATGTGCGCGACTGAATCAGGTTGGCGGCAAAGGTCAACTCTTCGTACGACACCTGCGACACCACCGATGAACCGAGCATCACAATGATGCATTGGCTGACCAGCGCCGGATAAATGCGCTGCAGCGACGGCGGCAGCACCACGCGGATAAAGGTTTGCGTGCGGGTCAATCCCAGCACGCGCCCCGCTTCCCACTGGCCGCGCGGCGTCACCTGAATCCCGGCGCGAATAATTTCGGTGCTGTAAGCGCCAAGGTTAATCAACATCGCCAGCAGCGCGGCTTCGCCCGCCGTCAGTTTCAGACCGAGATTGGGCAAACCAAAGACGATAAAAAACAGCTGCACCACAAACGGCGTATTGCGGATCAGCTCGACATACAGGCCCCAGATGCGGCTCGCCCAGCTCGGTTTGCCGCTGCGCAGCGCCGCGCCGAGAATCCCGAGGCTGACGCCGCCCACGGTGGCGAGCACGGTGATCTGAATCGTGACCCACAATCCGGCCAGCAACTCTGGCCAGTGCGGCCAGAGATCGGCAAAGTTAAGTTGCGCCATGCTTTATGCGCCGAGGTTGGCTGGCAACGGCGCTTTCAGCCACTCTTCCGACAGCTTGTTCAGCGTGCCGTCTTTGATGCCCTGCTCAATCAGCGCATTCACTTTCTCTTTCAGCGCCGGCTCATCTTTTTTCAGGCCGATGTAGCACGGTGAATCTTTCAGCATGAACTGGGCAACCGGTGCTTTCGCTGCGTTCTGACGTGCAATGGCGGCGACAACCAGGTTACCGGTGGCAACATATTGCACTTGTCCGGAAAGATAGGCCGACAGCGTGGTGTTGTTATCTTCATAACGCTTCACCTGTGCATCTTTAGGCGCGATATCGCTCAACACCATATCTTCCACTGCACCGCGCGTGACGCCGATGGATTTTCCGCTCAGCGCTGCCGCATCTTTCAGGGTTTCACCTTTCGGACCAAATACGCCGAGGAAGAACGGCGCATACGCTTGGGTGAAATCGATCACTTTTTCGCGCTCGGCGTTTTTTCCCATGCTGGAGATCACCAGATCGACTTTATCGGTCTGCAGATACGGCACGCGGTTGGCGCTGGAAACCGGCACCAGCTGCAACTTCAGTTTCATCTGTTTGGCGAGATACTTCGCCATGTCGATATCGTAGCCCTGCGGTTGCAGGTCAGTACCCACGGAACCGAACGGCGGGAAATCCTGCGGAACCGCCACGCGGATCACGCCACGCTTCTGGATATCCTGCAGCTGATCGGCCATCGCACTCCCGACCTGCGCCATCAGCAATGCCGCGCCTGCTACCGCTAATAATACTTTTTTCATTATGCACCCCGGTGAGTTTACGTGAAACAAAAGATTCTTGGTGAATCATTCTGCAACTAATGTGCCAACCGCAGTACCGGAAGAAGAAAGGGAAAAAAACGTGGATTTACCGTGTTGCAGGCAGCAAAAACGGGCATCGCGCCCGTTGGAATTAACGATCAAAAACAGTGCAATGCACCATGATGGCGCCCGTTATCGGTGTTCCAGCTCGTCGAGATGTTGATAAAGATCGGCAATTTGATGGATGCGCTGACGGCCCTGCGACAACATTTCATGCAGCAACGCATTCGCCAGCAGGTTTACCAAACTCATGGCGGAGGCGTAGCTATCAAAGGCGGAAACGCTGTCGAGCGGTGCGCAAAGCTGCCAGCGAGCCAGCGTGATAATGCCCTGCGCCTGCGGCTCACACAGCGCCAGCACCGGGATATTGCTCTGCTGCAGCTGCTGCATCAGCGGACGGATGATGCGTGGACGGCGACGAAACGCCATCACCACCACGATATCGTCGGGCGTGATATCCACCAACTCTTCGCCCAGCGTCTGGCCCGGCTGCGGCAGCACATGCACCTGCGGACGCGCCTGCATCAGCTGCTGTCGCAGGTGCAGCGCCACCGGATAGGCGTTACGCATGCCGATGATAAACACCCGTTTTGACGCGCCCAGCGCGCTAATCACCTCGCCAAACTGCTGCGGATCGATGCTGTTAACCCACTGCGTCAGATTCGCCATCTCTTGCTTATAATGGCGTGACAGCAAGGTGTTGCCCTGCACCGCATCACGATTGTCGGTGAGCGGCATGCCGCTCTGGCGCAGGATGCGCAGCTCATCGCGCATGTCCTTGTATTTCTCGTAACCGAGACGCTTGAACAAACGGCTAACCGTCGCCTTCGACACGCCGCTCAGCCGCGCCAGCTCGGCGCTGTTGTAGCTGATCAGGTCATCAAAATGGTCAAACACGAAGTCGGCAATGCGCTGCTCCTGCGGCGACAGTTGCGGATAGTGACTACGAAGGCGTTCATCAAGTTGTTTCATCATCGGTCCTGTAACTTTCGTTTCATCACAAGCTAGCATAAATCGATCCAGATTGATGTCCGACCAAATTGGAACAGCTCTTGCTTAGATTTATGCAGTATTTGCCAGGTGCGCACAAATCCGCACCGCACGGTTGTAGGGTCGCCATTCATGGCGACCGCCGTTCAAATGCACCCTACAAGCCATAACAGAGAAAGAGTTCACTATGATACAGAGCAACATGGCGCCGTTAGGCATGGCCGTTACGCCACATCATCTCGCCAGCGAAAGCGCCTTAGCGGTGCTGCGCGAAGGCGGCAATGCGCTGGAAGCGATGGTGGCCGCCGCTGCCACTATCGCGGTGGTTTACCCGCACATGAACGGTTTAGGTGGCGACGGCTTCTGGCTGGTGGTGCCGCCACACGGCGATCCCATCGCCATTGACGCCAGCGGCGCGGCCGGTTCACTGGCGCATCTCGATTTCTATCACGGCGAAACGCATATTCCGCATCGCGGTCCCAAAGCCGCCTTAACCGTTGCGGGTACCGTGAGCGGTTGGCAGGAAGCGTTGACGCTGGCGCAGGAACTCGGCGCTACGCCACTGCCATTAACCCGCTTGCTGCGCGATGCGATTCGCTATGCCGCCGACGGCATTCCGGTCACCGCCTCGCAGGCCGCCGCTACCGCCGCCAAACAGCATGAGTTGCAGCATCAACCCGGTTTTGCCGCCACCTTTTTACCGGACGGCAGCGTGCCGGTGGCAGGCAGCCGCTTCACCCAACCGGCGCTGGCGAACACCCTGAGCACGCTGTGCGATCACGGACTCGAGAGTTTTTATCGCGGTGAATTGGCGCACCATCTGGCGCGCGAAATGAGCGCGTTGGGGATGCCGATCACGCTGGAAGATTTGCAGACGCATAAAGCCCGCCGCTGCACGCCGCTGCATCTGGCGCACAGTGAAGGCGATATCTGGAACATGACGCCGCCGACGCAGGGTTTGGTGTCGCTGGCGATCCTCGGTATTACCGATCGACTTAATATGGCTGACGCCAATGAAGCACAAACCGTGCACCGCATCGTCGAAGCCACCAAAAAAGCCTTCGCGCTGCGCGACAAGCACATCACCGATCCGCGTCACATCGACATTGATGTACAGAGCCTGCTGGATGCTGAACATCTCAGCACGCTGGCGGCGCAGGTGGACGATCACCAAGCGGCTGCGTGGGGCACCGGGCGCGGACCGGGCGACACCGTGTGGATGGGCGTGATGGACAGCAGCGGGCTGGCCGTTTCATTCATCCAGAGCGTCTATCACGAATTCGGCAGCGGCGTGGTACTGCCTGGCACCGGCATCACCTGGCAAAACCGGGGGGCCGCTTTCAGCCTGCAGCCCGATCATTTGCTGGCGCTGCAGCCGGGCAAACAGCCGTTCCATACCCTTAATCCCGCCGCCGCGCGTCTCAAAGATGGCCGCACCATGGTGTACGGTTCGATGGGCGGCGACGGCCAACCGCAAACCCAGGCAGCGATTTTCACCCGTCACGTGATTCAGGGGCATCCTCTGCAACAGGCGGTGAGCGCGCCGCGCTGGCTGCTGGGTCGCACGTGGGGACAATCATCTGATTCGCTTAAGCTCGAAGCGCGCATCGCACCGGAAACGGTGCAGCAGCTGCGCGCACTCGGCCATGAGGTTGAACTGCTATCTGATTTCAGTGAAGTGGTCGGCCATGCAGGCGCGATCGTCAGACACAACAACGGCATGCTGGAAGGCGCGTTCGATCCGCGCAGCAACGGCAGTGCCGCCGGTTTCTAACGGAGATTATTGATGAGTTCACAACTGGATTGGGCCACCTATATCGCCCAAATGGAACAGATTCTGGCGCTGGAGCTGGATGATGCGCGTCGCGCCGAGCTGCTGACGCAGTTCAACCGCATCGCCGCGATGGCCGAGCCGCTGATGGCGCTGCCGCTCGACGATCGGCTGGAAGTGGCGGGAGTGTTTCATCCATGAAACTGTCGTCATTATCGATTAACGCCCTGCAGCAGGCGCTGAGTCAGGGCGAGATCAGCGCCCGCGATATCGCACAACATACGCTGGCGGCGATTGAACAGCATAATCCCGCAATCAACGCCTGGACCGAAGTTACCGGCCAGCGCATGCTGCGCGAAGCCGATCAGATCGATCAGCAGCGCCAGCGCGGCGAAGCCTTGCCGCCATTGGCTGGCATTCCTTACGCGGTGAAAAACCTGTTTGATGTCGCCGGACACAGCACTTTAGCCGGAGCCAGCCTGTTCAGCGAACGCGCGGCAGCCCGCGAGGATGCGTGGGCAGTGAGCAAACTGCGTCAGTCTGGCGCGCTGCTCTCCGGCATGCTGAATATGGATGCCTATGCGTACGGCTTTACCACCGAAAACACCCATTACGGCGCGACGCACAATCCGCGCGATTTAACCCGCGTGGCGGGCGGATCGTCCGGCGGTTCAGCGGCGGCGGTGGCGGCGGGTTTGGTGCACTTCTCGCTCGGCACCGACACCAACGGCTCGATTCGCGTGCCCGCTTCGCTGTGCGGCATCTTCGGCCTGAAACCGACCTTTGGCCGTTTATCGCGTAGCGGCAGCCATCCGTTTGTCGCCAGCCTCGATCACATCGGCCCATTTGCCCGTTCGGTTGAAGATTTGAGCCTGGTGTACGACACCTTGCAAGGTGCCGATGTCAGCGATGCCTTCCAGGCCGCGCAGCCCGTTGCGCCAGTCAGCGCCGGGCTCAGCAAGGGCGCAGAAGGCGTGCGTAGCGCGGTACTCGGCGGGTTCTTCTCAACCTGGTGCAGCGATGAAGCGCGCGCCGCCGTGGTCGTTGCGGCTAAAGCACTGCAGGCAATCGACGAAGTGACTTTACCGAATGCAGAGATCGCCCGTTCGGCGGCCTTTATCATGACCGCCGCAGAAGGCGGCAATCACTACTTGCCGATGCTGCGCTCGCAGCCCGAGCAGTTCGAGCCCAACTCACGTGAACGCTTGCTGGCCGGAGCGATGCTGCCCTCGGCGTGGTACGTGCAGGCGCAGCGTTTCCGCCGTCACTTCCAGCAGCAGGTGCTGCCGCTGTTTGAACAGTTCGATGTGCTGATTGCACCCGCCACACCGTGCACCGCCACCACCATCGGCCAGGAAACCATTCACATCAACGGCCAGCATTTACCGACGCGCGCCAGCATGGGCATGCTGACCCAGCCGATTTCGTTCCTCGGCTTACCGGTCTGCACCGTGCCGCTGCAAACCGCCAGCGGCTTGCCGATTGGTTTACAGCTGATCGCCGCACCGTTTAAAGAACATCTGGCACTGCGCGCCGCCTGGGCGCTGCAACAGCAAGGGCTGACGCTGCCACAAACCACCTTAATGGATGCCTGAAGATGACACCTGAACATATCGATCGCCCGGCAGTGCTCGCCGAAGTCACCGCCGCCTTTTACCGCTACGAGCAGGCGTTGATCAGCAATGACGTTGAAGTGCTGGATGAGCTGTTCTGGCACGACAAACGTACCGTGCGTTTGGGCGCGGGTGAGAATCTGTATGGCATTGATGAGATTCGCGCTTTCCGCGCGGCGCGTCCGTCGAAAGGGTTGGAGCGCGAGTTACGTAATACGGTGATTACCACTTTTGGCGATGACTATGCGGTGTGCAGTACCGAGTTTACGCGTGAAGGCGTGGAGAAGATTGGACGCCAGCAGCAGACGTGGGTGCGATTGCCGTGCGGCTGGCGGATTGTCGCGGCGCAGGTGAGTTTGATGAGTTAAGTGCGGTTTGTCCCTCACCCTAGCCCTCTCCCGCATGCGGGAGAGGGAATGATTAGGTGGTGCGATTTGTTGAATCGGGGCTGGAGCGGCACCTTCTCCCGCTGGCGGGAGAAGGTTGGGATGAGGGGCTAAGCGCTCGGTGCCGGATGCGTCTCAATCCAGTGATCGGCGATCTGCTGGCGCGTACACACCCACACATCTTCATGTTGCTGGATGTGATCGAGGAAGCGCTGCAAGCCACGGAATTTCCCCGGACGTCCCAGCAAACGACAGTGCATGCCAATCGACATCATCTTCGGTGCGGTTTCGCCCTCTTCGTACAGCACATCAAAGGTGTCGCGCAGATAGGTAAAGAACTGCTCCGCGGTGTTGAAGCCCTGCGGCGAGGCGAAGCGCATGTCGTTGCACTCCAGCGTGTAAGGGATGATGAGGTGCGGTTTGACCGTGCCGTCCTGACAAGTGACTTGCGTCCAGAACGGTAAATCGTCGCCGTAATAGTCGCTGTCATAGCTGAAACCGCCCTGCTCGACCACTAAACGTCGGGTGTTTGGGCTGTCGCGGCCGGTGTACCAGCCGGTTGGCGCTTTGCCGAACAGATCGGTTAACACGTCGACCGCCTGCTGCATGTGCTGGCGCTCGGTTTTGGCATCCATCGCCTGATAGTGGATCCAGCGCCAGCCGTGGCTCACCACGTCGTAATCCGCCGCTTTAATCGCTTCGACGATCTCCGGATGCCGTGCCAGCGCCATCGCCACGCCAAATACCGTCAGCGGCAAACCGCGTTTTTGAAACTCATTGTGAATGCGCCAGAAACCGGCGCGCGAGCCGTATTCATACAGCGAATCCATCGACATATGACGATCGGCGTAGCTGGCCGCACCGATGATATCGGAAAGAAACTGCTCGGAACCGGCGTCGCCATGCAACACGTTGTTCTCGGCACCCTCTTCGTAATTAAGAACAAACTGCACCGCGACGCGCGCTTTGCCCGGCCACTGCGCATGCGGCGGGTTGCCGGCATAACCGATCAGATCGCGTGGATAGTTTTTGTTGAAGCTGTACTCTTTCTTTCCAGATACATCATTCATTCTGTAAGTTCCTGTCGCTCAACCAGTGGTTAGTTTAGGTGCTGAAAGGCTCCGCTGAGCGGTTTTTCGAGGGGATAATCGAGATCGCCGTGCTTGCTGGTGCCAAAGCCTAACGCCACCAGCGACTCCACCATTTTTACTGCGGCGCTGACGCCGTCGATCACCGGAATGCCCAGCTCTTTGGTGAGATCCTGCGCCAGCGTGGCCATGCCGCCACAGCCCAACACAATCGCGCCGCTGCCATCTTCGCGTTTGGCCTGCATGCAGCGCTGACGGACTTTCTCCTGCGCCACGCCGCTGCCGTCTTCCAGCGCCAGCACCGGCAGATCGATGGCGTGCAGCGCAGCGCAATGGTGAGTGAAGCCATATTGCTGCAGCAGATGGCGCGCTATCACCAACGTACGCGGCAAGGTGGTGACAATCGAAAAGCGCGTCGCCACCAGCGTGGCGGTGTGCATGGCCGCTTCGGCGATGCCAATCACCGGTCCGCTCGCCAGCTCACGCGCCGCCAGTAATCCCGGATCGCCGAAGCAAGCAATGATATGGCCGCTCACGCCTTGCGCTTTGCCGCGTTTCACCTGCTCCAGCACGCCAATTGCCGCGATGGCTTCATCAAAATGCCCTTCAATCGACTCCACGCCGTGCGTTGGACACACCGCCAGAATCTCGGTGCCCGGCGCGGCGACGGCGCGCGCGGCGGCGCCAATGGTTTCCGTCATCGCTAAGCTGGTGTTGGGATTGATGACCTGAATCAGGCTCATGATGCCGCTCCTTTGTTACCGGCAAATAACCGGGTGAAATCAGGCAAGGTTTCGCCGCTGCGCTCAAAGTGCAGGCTGGCAACAATGTGTTCGAAGTGATGCTGCAGCGCCGCCGTTAACGCCGGCAGATCTTTTTGCCGCAGCAGATCCACCAGCCGATCGTGATGATCGCAACGGCAGCCGCGCTGCCACGGTGCACCGTAAGCGGCAATCACCAACGACGAACGCTGCGTCAGGCGCGTCACCATATCGGTGAGCACTTCGTTACCGGAGATCGCCTGCAGCTGAATATGAAAGGCGGCGGAGAGACGAATCGCGGCAGCACCATCGTGCTGGTCGTGTGCTTGCTGCTCTTCTTCAATTAACACGCCAAGTGCCGCTAAGTGTGGCGCCTGTACGTGGCTCAACACCGCCGGCAAATTGGCGCACTCTAATAAACTGCGGGTGGCAAAGATGTCGCGGGCTTCATCAACGCCCGGCGTCGCCACCTGTGCACCACGTCGGGGCGACAAGGTGATCATTTGCACCGCGGCGAGGCGCTGCAGCACCTTGCGGATGCCGGTGCGGCTCACGCCGAAGACGTCTGATAACGCTTCTTCCGGCAATTTACTGCCCGGCGGCAACTGATGCTCAACGATGGCGGTCAGCAGCGCCTGATAGATAGGTTCATCGCGATCGTTCAGATCGGCAGCCGTTTTCTGGCCTGTTTCACTCTTCATTACCTGCTCCGGTAAGTGACTGTGTGCTGCACATCGTATACGTGAAATTAATTTTTTGTATACAAGAAATCAATTCTGGCCTGGATCCTGCAATACCGTTTCACGATGTGATTATTTTTCCATGATGTAGAGAGGAGCAGGTTTCATGCCAAATCATTCTGAAGTGACCTCTGCGGTGGCCTCTGAAGCCAACGCGCAATACAGTCCACGCCTGTGTAACGAAGATCTGGCGCCGACGCGCGACCAGAACTGGTCGTGGTACAACATCTTTTCTTTCTGGATGTCGGACGTGCACAGCATGGGCGGCTATGTGGTGGCCGCCAGCTTCTTTACCCTTGGGCTGGCGAGCTGGCAGGTGCTGCTGTGCTTGTTAGTGGGCATCTGCATTGTGCAGCTGTGCGCCAATCTGGTGGCCAAGCCGAGCCAGATGGCGGGCGTGCCCTACGCGGTGATTTCGCGCCAGGCATTTGGTGTGTTCGGCGCGAATATCCCGGCGATTATCCGCGGGCTGATCGCTTTCGCGTGGTACGGCATCCAGACTTATCTGGCGGCCAACGCGCTGATGCTGGTGCTGCTAAAATTCTTCCCAACCCTGAGCAGCATGACGCAAAGCAGCTGGCTCGGCTTATCACAGCTGGGCTGGTGCTGTTTCGGCGTGATGTGGTTGCTGCAGGCGATGGTGTTCTGGCACGGCATGAGCGCAATCAAACGCTTTATCGATGTCGCCGGTCCGGCGGTGTATGTGGTGATGGTGGCGCTGGCGGGCTGGATTGTATACAAAACCGGTTTTGACGGTATCTCCTTCACGCTGGCCAGCAAGCAGTTGAGCACCGGCGAGCAAACCTGGCAGATGATCACCGCAACCGCGCTGGTGGTCTCCTACTTCTCCGGTCCGCTGCTGAATTTTGGTGATTTCTCACGTTACGGCAAAAGCATGGGCGAAATTCGTCGTGGCAACCGCTGGGGCTTACCGTTCAACTTCCTGCTGTTCTCGATTGTCACCGTGGTGATTGTTTCCGGTACCCAATCGCTGTTCGGCAGAATGATCACCGATCCGATTGAGACCGTCAGCATGGTGGGTAACGACGTGGCGGTGGCGATTGGCCTGCTGACCATGATTATCGCTACCATCGGCATTAATATCGTGGCGAACTTTGTCTCGCCGGCATTCGACTTCTCTAACTGCTCACCGCAAAAAATCAGCTTCCGCACCGGTGGCATGATTGCTGCAGTCGGCTCGGTGTTACTGACGCCGTGGAACCTGTTCCAGTCGCCAGAATTGATCCACTACACGCTGGATGTGCTGGGTTCGTTTATTGGGCCACTGTTCGGCATCCTGGTGGCTGATTTCTATCTGATTAAACGCAGCAAAGTTTACGTTGACGACCTGTTTGATGACACGCCAAAAGGACGTTACTGGTATCGCGGCGGCTTCAACCCGAAAGCAATTGCTGCGTTGCTGCCGTCGGTGGGCATTTGTCTGGTGATCAGCTTTATTCCTTCACTGCATGCGGTGGCGAACTTTAGCTGGTTTATCGGTGTGGCCTTGGGTGCGGGCTGCTATCGCTGGCTGGCGCGTGCTGATCGCGAAGAGTCTGTGGCGGCGTATCGCGCGACGGTGGCGGTGCAAAAGGATTAAGTTGGTAATGGTCGCCATGAATGGCGACCCTACGTCGGTTTGGAAAAATCAAAAAGCCGATGCATTTCTGCATCGGCTTCTTTAAATAGATTGGCGGAACGGACGGGGCTCGAACCCGCGACCCCCTGCGTGACAGGCAGGTATTCTAACCAACTGAACTACCGCTCCGCGCTTTGTTCCCCGTCGAGAACGAGGCGCATATTAATAGCAGCTCTCGTACCCGTCAACGCTTTTTATGTGGGAATGTTTCGTTTGGCGTTTTTTTCAGCTTAACGTCGATTTTCCACGCAAAATCAGCCGTTTTACACACGCCACAGGCAGCTACCGCCCTTCTTCTGCACTAAATCCAGACGACCTTCGTGCGCAATAATCTCTTCATCGCTGGCGCTAACCACGCGCAGACCTGAACTCGGACGCACTATCCGCTGAATGTTCTCACCGCCGCCCTGATTGTTCTGCTCACCATCGAGTGAAAAGGCCAGCGAAGTCTGACCGCCGGTCATCATCAGGAACACTTCGGCCAGAATCTCGGCATCGAGCAGTGCGCCGTGCAGCGTACGCTTGCTGTTGTCTATCTCATAACGGTTGCACAACGCATCAAGGCTGTTGCGCTTGCCGGGATACATCTTACGCGCCATCGCCAGGCTATCGGTGATCTGGCAGAAGGTTTCGGTTTTGCCGATATCCCGCTTCAGCATGCCGAATTCGTAATCCATAAAGCCGATATCGAACGATGCGTTATGGATCACCAGCTCCGCGCCACGGATGTACTCGAGGAATTCATCGGCGATATCCGCAAACATCGGCTTATCGAGTAGGAATTCATCGGCGATACCGTGAACGCCGAACGCTTCCGGATCCACCAGCCGATCGGGCTTCAGATACATGTGGAAGTTGTTGCCGGTCAGGCGACGGTTGATCACCTCAACCGCACCAATTTCAATGATGCGATGTCCTTCATAATGCACACCGATCATGTTCATGCCGGTGGTTTCGGTATCGAGGACGATCTGGCGGTTATTTGCAGTGCTCATAGGACTCGTTTTATGTCAGACTTGGCGTTTTGTCAGAAGGAAGTCTACCAGAGATGCGCAAACAGGTAGAAATATTCACCGATGGATCTTGCCTGGGCAATCCCGGTCCCGGCGGCTACGGCGCCATTTTGCGGTATGGTGCGCATGAAAAAGAGTTCAGTACGGGTTATCGCCTCACCACCAACAATCGCATGGAAATGATGGCGGCTATCGTGGCGCTTGAAGCGTTAAAACAGCCGTGTGAGGTGGTGCTTAGCACCGACAGCCAATATGTTCGTCAGGGCATCACCAGCTGGATCCACAACTGGAAGAAGCGCGGCTGGAAAACCGCCGATAAAAAACCGGTTAAAAATGTCGATCTGTGGAAACGCCTCGATGTGGCGCTCAGCAACCATGAAATTAAGTGGGAATGGGTTAAAGGCCATGCGGGGCATCCGGAGAACGAACGCTGCGACGAACTGGCGCGCAGCGCGGCGGGAAATCCTACTCAGGATGATATCGGCTATCAGGTTGAATCCTGATCCTTCACTTCACGAAACTGGCGCGTAACGTTAACCGTTTGACGTAGCTGGCTTTGACTCAGATTCTTCTTCATTTTGGTGGGCGTTAACGGGAACGTGCGTTTACGTGCCACCACAATATTCAAACAACCGAGCGCCGGTAAATGCGCGCTGATCACCCTGCCGCCCTGCCGATGCCACGGCACCACCTGAAAACGGGTGCGGTACACCACTTCATAATTCAGCAGGCTCAGCCAGTCGAGCAAGCGCACCTGGCTGAACATGCGTCCACTCCACGGCGCGCGCGAGTGTAATCCCGGAATGCCTTTGCTGATCCCTAATAGACTGAAAGGATTGAAGCCGCTGATGATCATCCAGCCATCATCGATCAATACCCGATCCACTTCGCGCAGCACGCGGTGCGGATCCTGACTCCACGCCAGCGTGTGCGCCAGCAAACAGGCATCAACTGATTTAGATTCAAAGGGTAATTGCGTGTTATTGGCGATAACCTGTAACTCATCGCCCTCAATGCCCACATTCACCTGATGCGATATGGCACACTGGCTGGTGTTGATTTCTGCGCTGAGGCTGCCAATTTTAAGCATATGAAAGCCATACAGCTTGCCGAGATAAGGCTGCAGTTGCTGAGTGAGCGCGTCGCGAAAATAGTCTCCCATTGGCATATCGCGCCAGGAGCGCGGTGCAGTCAGGATTTGGCGTGTTTTAGCCGGCTTCATGCTCTACCATTTTCCTTTTTCTACGACCTGAGAGGTGTTTATGAATCTTACCAGCATTCCCGCATTGCAGGATAACTACATCTGGACACTGACGGACGATGACAATAACTGTCTGATTGTCGATCCCGGCGAAGCACAGCCGGTGCTGGATAAAATCAGGGCTAATCATTGGCAACCCGTGGCGATTTTGCTGACGCATCATCATCACGATCACGTCGGCGGCGTGGATGAGCTGTTGCAGCACTATCCCGATTTGGCGGTTTTCGGTCCACAGGAAACTGCAGATAAAGGGGCAAAGCGTATTGTGGCCGAAGGCGATAAATTTACTCTGCTCGGGCTAAATTTCCGTGTCATCGCAACACCTGGTCACACTTTAGGACATATCTCATATTTCAGCTCCCCTTATCTTTTCTGTGGAGACACGATGTTTTCCGGTGGCTGCGGACGTTTATTTGAAGGCACCGCAGAACAAATGTTCGAATCATTTCAAAAGCTTAATCAACTCCCTGCAGATACTCTTGTTTGCTGTGCGCATGAGTACACTTTATCCAATATGAAGTTTGCTGCGGCTATTCTGCCCCATGACCCTAAAATTTTGGCAAGGTATCAGCAAATTAAGGACTTACGCGCAGAAAACCGCATTACTTTACCGACAAAACTGGCCTTAGAGCGGGAAATAAATTTATTTTTACGCACGCAAGATGCTGATTTACAACATGCTTTAGGCACTAATGTGTCATCGTCAGCGTTATGGCAAACTTTCGCCGATCTACGCGAGAAGAAAGACCGCTTTTGATATTTGAGGTTGTGTTGTGGTGGACCGTCACGTATAGTTGCTCGTCTTTTAAGCGAACTATTGACACACACATGAAGGCTAAAGCGATCTTACTCGCCTCGGTCTTGCTGGTAGGATGTCAGGCATCAAGGAATGACGCCAATATCCCCGTACAGCATGCCCAGAGTCTGTCTTCAGCTGGTCAAGGTGAAAATGGAAAGTACGGAGATCGATTGTTGTCGCCGCGATGGCAGGATGATGGAACAAGCCTCGCAGAAGATACTGATCTCTGGAATCACATTAGTGACGAGTTGAAGATGGGGATTCCGGAAAACAGCCGGATCCGCGAACAAAAAACAAAATTTTTAAAAAATAAGAGCTATCTCCACGATGTAACATTACGGGCAGAGCCGTACATGTACTGGATAGTCGAGCAGATACAGAAACGTAAAATGCCGATGGAACTGGTACTGCTACCCATAGTGGAGAGCGCTTTTGACCCACACGCAACATCTTCTGCGAATGCCGCCGGCATCTGGCAGATTGTTGCACAAACGGGCAAAAACTATGGTTTGAAACAGAACCAATGGTACGACGGACGCCGCGATGTGGTGGCCTCGACCAAAGTAGCGCTGGATATGATGCAGCGTCTGAACGGTATGTTTGACGGTGACTGGTTACTGACCATCGCCGCCTACAACAGCGGTGAAGGACGTGTGCTGAAGGCGATGAAACAGAATAAGGCGCGCGGTAAGCCGACTGACTTCTGGAATTTATCGCTGCCACGCGAGACTACGGTTTACGTACCTAAAATGTTGGCCTTGAGTGAGATTCTCAAGAACAACAAGCGTTACGGTATCAAACTGCCGACCCCGAACGAGAGCCGTGCATTAGCTCGCGTAGAGGTGGGACAGCAGATTGAACTGACGCAGGCCGCCGATATGGCCGGTATGTCTCTCAGCAAGCTGAAGACATTTAATGCCGGTTATAAAAACGGAGCCACAGCGCCAAATGGACCGCACTACATTATGGTGCCGAAGTCCAACGTTGCTAAGTTGCGCGATTCACTGGCTTCAGGTGATATCGCTTCCGTGCAGCCTACCGAGATGGCGAAAGTCAGCGCGGCAGGAAACAGCTACACGGTACGCAAAGGCGACACCTTGTCTGGTATTGCCAGCAAGCTTGGCGTAAGCGTCAGTGCACTGAAACAGCAGAACAATCTGCGCAGCGCTTCTGTTCGTACCGGTCAGACTCTGACCGTGAGCGGCAAAGCGAGCACGCAATTGGCTGATAACGGCAACAGCATCACCTACCGTGTACGTAAGGGTGATTCTTTTGCCAGTATTGCAAAACGTCACGGTGTGAATACCAAAGATGTTATGCGCTGGAACAGTGACGCTAAAGACATTCAGCCGGGCGACAAGCTCACGCTGTTTGTGAATAATAGCGCAACACCTGATACCTAATGCCCCGAAAAGGCTGACTTTTGTCAGCCTTTTTCATTTTCTGCTTCCGCTAAATTCTGCATATCGCCTGTTCAGGCACTAACTTACCCTTCGCAGTATGACTTCGATTGTTGCTAGATGGGAGCTAGAGCGTATTGGCTTAACGCTCGATACCGTAGAGAGAGTTGAACTCAACCAATAGCGGATTGTGATCTGATGCGCGCGTCACCAGCACTGAAGCCTCACTGACCTTCATATCGCGGTAGAAAACGAAATCCAGTGGGCGACCGAAAGCTTTGCGACGATGGTCATCGGTGAAGTTCACTTCACGCAGTGACATCTCCCGCGCAAAGCGATACAGCGCATTCATACGCTGACGACTCCAGGCGTTAAAATCCCCCGCCATGATCACCGGGCCGCGATGATGCTGAATCTGTTCGCCAATCGGCCCGAGTTGTTTGCTGTAGACATCGACACCGAGACTGAAATTGACTGCATGGATATTTACTACCATCAGCATTTCGCCAGTCGGCAACGGATATGCCGTGACCAGCGCAGATTTGGCTAAACGCAGCAACGGTTCACGCTCGCGAAGTGGGCAGCAATAAACAGGATGCGCAGATGCCAGCGTCATGACGCCAGAAGGATGTTGCGGTAGAACAAAGGCTGGCACCTGATCGGCCGCGAGATAGTTACTGGTGGCGAATTTGACCAGTTCGGGCGTAGCTTGCGCCTCCTGCAGTAGAACAAGGTGGGCATCTTTGCCAAAACCTTGCAGCACCGACATCCAGTCTGCGCGTTGTTGCTTGAAGATATTCCAGACTAAGACTCGCAGTGTGGGATCGGCTGGCAAAGGTGCGCCAGGCGGTAATGCCTGCCCAAGATGCAGCATTGCCCCCGGCGGAAAGATCCGCTCTGCTGGCTGACCTGCTACATAACGCATTGAATAAGTTTTTTTCCGCACTTTCCCGCCTGACTGGTTTACGACTCGTACTTCACCTGACTGTTATAGGGATTTTAGCGCGGGGTTTCAATTGGTGTTCTTGATTGTCGGAATTCGCCTCACAGCATACCAATGCAAAAGCCTGCCAGTTGGCAGGCTTTTGCGCGTGCTATTCCATCGCTATCGCCGTTTGAGGTTTGTCGAGTTGACCACTCAATCGCACCAGCAGCAGCGCGCCAAGCACAATCACCGCACCAACCCACGGTGTCTGTGCCAGCCCATAATGCTCGACAATATAACCACCTACCGTGGAACCCAGAGCGATACCGATATTGAAGGCTGCAATATTGAGGCCTGATGCAACATCGACAGCGCCTGGCGCATAATGTTCAGCTTTCTGCACCACGTAAACCTGCAAACCCGGCACGTTGGCAAAGGCGAAGATACCCATAACTAATACTGTTGCCACTGACATAAAGTGCATGCTGGCGGTGAACTGGAACACCATTAGCAGAATGGCGAGCGCCATAAAGATCAGTGTCAAAGCAGGTACCGCGCCACGGCGATCGGCCAACTTACCGCCCCAGATATTACCAATGGCGACCGACACACCATAACCCAGCAAAATCACACTCACTGCGGTAGGTGAAAAGCCAGCCAGCGACTGCATCATTGGCGCAAGAAATGTGAAGGCAGTAAATACGCCACCATAACCCAGCGCGGTAATCGCATAAATCAGCAGCAGACGTGGGTTGATCATCACGCGTGCCTGCTGTGCCAGCGTTGTTGCCGGTGGTTGAGCAATGTTACGCGGGATAAGCAGTTGGCTTGCCACCAGAGCGATGACGCCCAGCAATGACACAGCCAGGAAACTTTCACGCCAGCCAAAGTGTTGTCCGATGAGCGTACCCAACGGCACGCCAGTTACCAACGCTACGGTCAAACCGCCAAACATGATGGCAATCGCACTCGCTGCCTTCTCTTTGCTTACGAGGCTGGTCGCTATCGTGGAACCGACAGAGAAGAACACACCGTGAGCCAGGCCGGTAAGCAGTCGGGCAATGACCAGCGTTTCATAGTTTGGTGCCAACCAGGCAACCAGATTGCCAACGGTAAAGAGCACCATCAATCCCATTAATAATTGCTTACGCGCTAACTTACCGGTCAAAGCAGTCAATACCGGCGCGCCAACGGCAACGCCCAGAGCATAAATAGAGACCAGCATTCCTGCGGAAGGCAGCGTAATACTGAGTTGCTCAGCGATGGTTGGGATCAGCCCGACAATAACAAATTCTGTCGTTCCGATCGCATAGGCACTGATTGTCAGCGCCCAAAGTGCAAGTGGCATGATTAACTCCCATAAAGTTTTAATGGGCGCTAGTATTGCCTCATGCTTTAATGACAAAAAGATGCAAAATGAGAATAGACTTTTGCTTTTGGAGGGATAATGAAGGCATCGTCAGATGAGCTCAAGGTGTTTATCGCAGTGGTGGAGAGCGGCAGCTTTAGTCGGGCAGCAGAACAGTTGCAGATGGCCAATTCAGCGGTAAGTCGCACGGTTAAAAAACTGGAGAACAAGCTGGGCGTGGCGCTCTTAACGCGTACTACGCGTCAGTTAGCGCTCACTCATGAAGGCGAGCACTACTTTCGCCGCGTGCAAAAGTTGATGCAGGAGATGTCAACGGCCGAGAGTGAGCTGATCGAGCGTCAGCTCGCACCTCAGGGCGTGCTACGTATTGATGCAGCTACGCCCGTGATTCTGCATCTGTTGCTGCCGATGATTAAACCCTTTCGTGAGCGCTATCCAGACGTCACGCTATCGCTGATCTCTTCGGAGAGCTTTATTAACCTCATCGAACGTAAAGTCGATGTGGCGATTCGCGCCGGCAACTTGACGGATTCCACATTGCGTGCTCGTCTGCTCTTTATTAGCTATCGCAAATTAGTGGCGACGCCGGCTTATCTGGCGAAATATGGTGTACCAGCATCGGCAGCAGATTTAGTACAGCATGAATGCCTTGGCTTCGTTGAAACGCCACGCTTAAATCGCTGGCCTGTCGCAGGTGAAGGTGGCGAGCTTTATGACATCACGCCGGGTATGTCATCTAACAGCGGCGAAACGCTCAAACAGCTAGTGCTAGGCGATCAAGGTATCGCGTGTTTATCAGATTTTATGGTGGATAAAGAGATAGCGGATGGCACTTTTATTGAACTGCTAGCTGAACATCGCGTTCCAGTCGAGATGCCCTTTAATGCGGTCTATTACAGCGACTTGGGAGTTAGTCAGCGCGTTCGGGCTTTTATCGATTTTCTAAGTGAATGGGTTAAAGATCAGCCCTGGCGAGTGCAGGGCTGAAGAGGTAAGTCGCGATTAATCCCAGTCTGGTGCCAGACCTTCAGGACTCACTAAACGCTGCTGACGATCCAGCGCGGCAATATTTGCCATATCTTGATCATCTAACTGCAGATCAACTGCTGCCATGTTGCTCGCCAGATTTTCACGTTTGGTGGATGACGGGATCACCGCGTAACCTAACGTCATCGCCCATGCCAGAACCACCTGAGCTGGAGTGGCTTTGTGCTTCTGTGCAATCGCGTCGATTACCTGATCTTTCAGCGCATCGCCATAAGCCAGCGTCATGTAAGAAGTGATGTGAAGACCATTCTTTTGAGCAAATTCAACCACCTGACGGTTCTGCAGGAAAGGATGCAGCTCAATCTGGTTAGTGGCAATATTTTCTGCACCAACCGCGTCAATCGCCTCTTTCATCAAGGCGATTGGGAAGTTTGAGATACCAATCTGACGCGTTAGACCTGCTTCTTTTGCTGCCATCAGTGCCAACATGCTCTCTTTCACTGATACCGCCCCTTCTGGAGAAGGCCAGTGGATCAAGGTGAGATCGACATAATCGGTGCGCAGTTTTGCCAGGCTCTCTTTCAAGCTGGGAATCAACTTCTCAGCATCAAGATTCTCAATCCAGATTTTGGTAGTAACGAACAAGTCGCCACGTGCTACGCCACTTTCAATGATCGCCTGACCCACAGCTGCCTCATTTTCATAGATTTGCGCGGTATCTAATGTGCGATAGCCAAGTTCTAAAGCAGTTTTAACTGAATGGATTACAACATCGTCTTGCAGACGGAAAGTACCTAAACCAAAGGCGGGGATTGTCATGATTTCCTCATCGGATAGCGTTATGTTTCGATGGGAACTATTCTGGCAGGTTTATTGTTGCTGAAAAATCCGCTTATAAGCAGAAGAATTTTGATTTTTTATCAACAATATTAGCGGAATCACAGACATGAAAAAGCCCTGACTTTTCAATCAGGGCTTATCAATTAAGTGGCGGAACGGACGGGGCTCGAACCCGCGACCCCCTGCGTGACAGGCAGGTATTCTAACCAACTGAACTACCGCTCCACCGATTCTGTACTGATATCAGATAATCGTTCTGATTTCAGGTGTTTCGCCCTTCCAACGTCACGGGGAAGGTCACGACCCGGTAACGGGTCTTAAATTGATGCCTGGCAGTTCCCTACTCTCGCATGGGGAGACCCCACACTACCATCGGCGCTACGGCGTTTCACTTCTGAGTTCGGCATGGGGTCAGGT
>NZ_FPBU01000013.1:0-117970 GCF_900116775.1 Pantoea sp. YR525 | reverse complement strand
AGCGTTTTCATCCGGCGGGATGAATTTCTTCACTCCCTGCTGAGCCGTCTGCGTTGCCGCTTTGCCGTCTCAGTGGTGGCGCATTATAGGGAGTTCCTTTCAGCTGACAAGTGCTAATTTGAAGTTTTCGCGCAACCGCTCACTTTCCAGGCTATACGTTGTAAAAAGCAGCTAATTCTTGTGATAAGGTCAAAAAAAACGGGCCCGCAGGCCCGTTTTAATCGGAAGTGATTACTGATGAGCAACTATCACATCATCTTTTACATCCATTTCGATGGTTTTTCCCGGAACCAAGGCACCAGAAAGAATCTGCTGTGCCAGCGGATTTTCAATCTGCTGCTGGATAGCACGTTTCAATGGACGCGCACCATAAACCGGGTCATAGCCATTCTCGCCGAGCAGTTTGAGCGCCTCATCGGAGATATGCAGCTGATAGCCGCGCTCCTCAAGACGTTTATACAAACGTTGCAACTGAATCTGCGCAATGGAAGCAATGTGTTTTTCGCCCAATGGGTGGAACACCACCATGTCATCGATACGGTTGATAAACTCTGGGCGGAAATGCTGCCCCACAACCGTCATCACCACCTCTTTCATTTCCGCGTAATCCAGAGAACCGAAACGTTCCTGAATAAGATCGGAGCCAAGGTTCGAGGTCATGATCACCACGGTATTACGGAAATCGACCGTGCGACCCTGTCCATCGGTTAAACGACCATCATCCAGCACCTGCAACAGGATGTTGAAGACATCAGGATGCGCCTTCTCTACCTCATCCAGCAAAATCACTGAATAAGGACGACGACGCACCGCTTCGGTCAGATATCCGCCCTCTTCATAGCCGACATATCCTGGAGGCGCACCCACCAGCCGCGATACCGAGTGTTTTTCCATAAACTCGGACATATCAATACGCACCATCGCGTCATCGCTGTCGAACAGGAAGTTAGCCAGCGCTTTACACAATTCGGTTTTACCGACACCCGTTGGTCCAAGGAACAGGAAGGAACCAATTGGGCGATTCGGATCCGACAAGCCGGCGCGGCTACGACGAATTGCATTCGAAACCGCTTCTACCGCTTCGTTCTGGCCGATAACCCGTGAGTGCAGCTCTTGCTCCATACGCAGCAATTTATCGCGCTCACCTTCCATCATGCGTGCGACCGGTATTCCGGTCCAACGCGCCAGCACATCGGCAATCTCCACATCCGTTACGCGATTACGTAACAGCTTCATGGTTTTGCCTTCAGACTGCGTAGCAATGGCTAACTGTTTCTCAAGTTCCGGAATTTTTCCGTACTGCAGTTCAGACATCTGACCCAGGTCGCCAACGCGACGTGCTTGCTCCATCGTCAGGCGCGCTTGCTCCAGCTCGGCTTTAATGTTCTGCGTGCCAGTTAAAGAGGCTTTTTCCGCTTTCCATTCCTCTTCCAGTTCAGCGTATTCACGCTCTTTCTGGTCAAGTTCGCTTTCCAGCATTTCCAGACGCTTCACGCTGGCATCATCAGACTCTTTCTTCAGCGCCTGCTGCTCCAGTTTTAACTGGATGATACGGCGCTCAAGGCGATCGAGTGATTCTGGTTTCGAATCCATCTGTAAACGAATACTTGAAGCCGCTTCGTCTATCAGGTCGATGGCCTTATCCGGCAGCTGGCGATCAGAGATATAACGGTGCGACAAAGTCGCAGCAGCCACAATCGCCGGATCGGTGATCTGCACATGGTGGTGCAGTTCATAGCGCTCTTTTAGTCCGCGCAGAATCGCAATGGTATCTTCGACACTCGGCTCAGCAACAAAGACTTTCTGGAAACGACGTTCCAACGCCGCATCTTTCTCGATGAACTGGCGATACTCATTCAGCGTGGTTGCGCCGACACAGTGCAATTCACCGCGAGCCAATGCTGGTTTCAGCATGTTGCCCGCATCCATTGCACCATCGGCTTTACCGGCGCCAACCATGGTATGCAGTTCGTCGATAAACAGAATGACGTTGCCTTCCTGCTTCGCCAGGTCGCTAAGCACGCCTTTGAGGCGCTCTTCAAATTCACCACGATATTTGGCGCCCGCCACCAGCGAACCCATATCCAGAGCCAGCACGCGACGACCTTTCAGCCCTTCCGGCACTTCGCCATTGATGATGCGCTGCGCTAAACCTTCGGCGATAGCAGTTTTACCGACGCCGGGTTCACCAATCAGCACCGGGTTATTTTTGGTACGACGCTGCAACACCTGAATGGTGCGGCGGATCTCTTCATCACGACCAATAACCGGATCCAGCTTGCCGAGTTCGGCACGCTCTGTAAGGTCGATGGTGTATTTTTTTAATGCTTGGCGCTGATCTTCAGCCCCTTGATCGTTCACGCTATCTCCCCCCCGTAATTGCTCGACGGCCTTAGAGAGTTTTTCCGAAGTCGCGCCAGCTGATTTCAATAGGTCAGCCAGCGAGCCACGTGAATCGAGGGCCGCCAATACGAATAATTCAGATGATATAAAGTTGTCGCCGCGCTTTTGCGCCAGCTTGTCGCAAAGGTTAAGTACCCGAATCAGATCGGCGGATGGCTGTACGTCGCCATCGGTTCCTTCAACCTGCGGTAGTCGATTAATTGCTTGTTCAATGCTGGTACGCAGGCCAGCCACGTCGGCACCCGCTGCGCTGAGCAACGGACGCACCGATCCGCCTTCCTGATTGAGCAATGCGCTCATCAAATGAAGGGGTTCAATGAATTGATTGTCATGTCCCAGAGCAAGGGACTGTGCATCGGCAAGTGCCAGTTGAAATTTATTAGTAAGACGATCCAGACGCATAATTCCTCCCATTACAGGTCAAAATGCTACTGGAGATTAAATGAGGTCATCCCTCAAATTTTTCAAGGTTAATGACCTGAGTTGTGAGCAAAAAATACGCTAACTGGACCGTCTTGTGGCGTAAGGTTATCTCAGCCAAATCAAAGTTGCCATACGCCCGGTGATTCCGTCGCGTCGGTAGGAGAAAAAATCATCGCGCTCATGGAAGGTACAACGCGTTGAACCACTGATGGAATGTACGCCGGCAGCTTGTAACCGCTGGCGAGCCAGCAGCCAAATATCGGCGAAGTATTTGTTACCAGCCGGGCGGAAAGCTTCTTCCGCTTGTAAATTATGCGCCATAAATGCCGTTCTGACTTCCGGGCCAACTTCAAATGCCTGTGGCCCAATTGCCGGACCAAGCCATGCATGAATGTCATGTGGCGAGCAGTGAAACTGTGACAACGTCTGTTCCAGCACGCCATTACAGAGACCACGCCAACCCGCGTGCGCTGCAGCGACTTCACTACCATCCTTGCTACAAAACAGCACCGGCAAACAATCCGCCGTCATCACTGCGCAAACAACCCTGCTTTCACGCGTGATTGCGGCATCAGCGCGTGGTAGCGGATCGCTGGCGGGTAAACGCGCAACCACTTGGCCATGGATCTGATCCAGCCATTGCGGCATTGCTGGCAGCGCCAGTTGTTCAACCAAGCGTTGACGATTCTGAGCAACATGCGCCTCAGCGTCGCCAACGTGCCCACCAAGATTCAAAGAATCCCAGGGGGCGGCGCTGACGCCGCCGTATCGCGTGGTGGAGCATGCCCGAACATGCTGCGGAGCAGGCCAATCCGGGATGATCCATTCACTCATAGCCAATCCATCTGATCGCGGAATTCAAGGGTATCGGCTTTCAGCGCATCAATTAAATCGACCATATCCTGCGGCAACGGCGCGTGCCATTCCATCTCAATACCGGTAATGGGGTGATAGAGACGTAACATCGTGGCATGTAGCGCCTGGCGATCAAAACCACGTAGCGTAGTGATGAACGCTTCTGATGCACCTTTTGGCGGACGCGGACGACCACCGTACAGCGGATCGCCCACCAGCGGATGGTTGATATGCGCCATATGCACACGAATCTGATGCGTACGACCGGTTTCGAGGCGTAAACGCAAACGCGTATGGGCACGGAAGTGCTCCATGATGCGATAATGCGTGGTGGCCGGTTTACCCATCGGATGCACCGCCATGTGTGTGCGTTTGGTTGAGTGGCGCGCCATTGGCTGATCCACAGTACCGCCTGCGGTCATGGTGCCGATCGCTACCGCTTCATATTCACGCGTAATTTCGCGCAGCTGCAGCGTTTCAACCAGGTGAGTTTGTGCAGGAACGGTTTTCGCTACCACCATCAAGCCGGTGGTATCTTTATCCAGACGATGAACAATCCCTGCGCGAGGCACGTCAGCGATCGGTGGATAGTGATAAAGCAGTGCGTTAAGCACCGTGCCATCCGGATTACCGGCGCCGGGATGCACCACCAAACCGCGAGGTTTGTTGATAACCAGAATGTCGTCATCTTCATAGACGATGTTCAGCGGGATGTTTTGCGCTTCCCAGCGTTGCTCTTCTTCGATCTCAGCATCAATCGAGACATGCTCACCGCCAAAAACTTTTTCTTTTGGTTTATCGATGATAGTGCCGTTGACGCTGACTCGGCGCTCAAGAATCCATTCTTTTATGCGAGAACGTGAATAATCAGGGAACAATTCTGCCAAAGTCTGATCTAAGCGTTGTCCAAGTTGTGCTTCGGACACCGTTGCGGTGAGTTGAACTTGTTGTGCCATATACAGCTTCTTCGTTAACGTTGGGTTTTCACGGCGATGCCGTTTAATATAATGTGCTATCGTACCTGGTCATAACTGGGAGCTATACGGACAGCTTCTGCTACAACACTTTGAGGATAATCATTTCGTCATGACGCGTATGAAACATCTGGTGGCTGCTGCCACACTGAGCCTGAGCCTGGCGCTTGTGGGTTGTTCTGGCTCATCAGATCCAGTCCCGGACAGCCCGCCGTCTGAAATTTACGCCACGGCCCAGCAAAAGCTGCAGGACGGTAACTTTAAAGCGGCGATTAAGCAACTGGAAGCACTGGATAACCGCTATCCATTTGGTCCTTACTCGCAGCAAGTACAGCTGGATTTGATCTACGCGTATTACAAAAATGCCGATCTGCCACTGGCGCAAGCCGCTATATCTCGCTTTATGCGTCTCAATCCAACCCATCCAAATATCGACTATGTCATCTATATGAAAGGTCTGACGGATATGGCGCTGGATGATTCTGCACTGCAGGGCTTCTTCGGTATCGATCGTTCCGATCGTGATCCGACGCACGCTCGTGATGCTTTCCGTGACTTCTCGCAATTACTGCGCGGTTATCCAAACAGCCAATATGCTGCGGATGCGCAGAAACGTTTGGCATTCCTGAAAGAGCGCCTGGCGAAGTATGAACTCTCGGTGGCGCAATTCTATACCAAGCGCGGTGCCTATGTCGCTGTTGTTAACCGCGTGGAAACCATGATGAAGGATTATCCGGATACTGAGGCGACGCATGAAGCGCTGCCGTTGATGGAAAATGCTTACCGCCAGCTGCAGTTGACGGCTGAAGCCGACAAAGTAGCAAAAATCATTGCGGCTAATAATCAGTCCTGATTATGACACCCACAAAAAAGCAGCCCATGAGGCTGCTTTTTTTATGTGATTTAGTAGATAACTCAACAATTTTAGAGATTTATCGCTGCGGTTATCCATTCAATCATGCGCCCTTCCGCACTCGTCTTCAAGCATTTCCGGCTACTTTCCCGGCCTTTCTCACAATTAAGCGGCATTGACAAAAAGTGACATTTCAATGTGATTTAGATCACACATTTTCTTAATATCCGCGGTATGCTGGTCCTACCCAGACGGAAATGACAGAGAGGTTTAACTATGATTCTGAACATTACCAGCAAACAAATGGAAATCACCGAGGCCATCCGTAACCACGTTGAAGAGCGTCTCGCCAAGCTGGAAAAATGGCAAACACATCTGATAAACCCTCACATTGTGTTATCGAAAGAGCCGAAGGAGTTTGTGGCTGATGCCACTATTAATACCCCTAACGGAACGCTGGTTGCCAGTGCGAAACATGATGATATGTACACGGCCATCAATGACTTGATTGCTAAGCTGGAGCGACAACTTAATAAAGCGCAACATAAACCCGAAGCACGTCGCGCCAATAGTAGTGTGAAAGATTTTCTTCCTACGGAATAAACAAACATCTTTAGTAACGCGCCTTCGGGCGCGTTTTTTATTGACAGCTTTAAATCACTGCGGTTACTCTCAAGCCACTTCATTTATGGAAACAACCATGAAACATCTGCCGTTCTTCTTCGCATTCTTTTTTACCTTCCCCTGATTGGGAGGCGATTCGTCATGTGAAAATGAATGCGAAGACGAACAACAAAGCCTCCCAAATGGGAGGCTTTTTTATTGGACATTTTACAGGTGAGCCCTATGAATCCCGAAAATCCGCTGCTGGCCTTACGCGATAAAATCAGTGCCGTTGATGAAAAACTGTTAGCGCTTTTGTCGGAGCGTCGCACACTGGCTGTTGAAGTTGCTCAAGCTAAACTGGCAACGCATCGCCCTATCCGCGACGTAGAACGTGAACGCGCACTGCTGGAAAACCTCATTTCTCTGGGTAAAAAGCATCAGCTTGATGCGCATTACATTACCCGCCTGTTCCAACTGGTGATTGAAGATTCGGTTCTTACCCAGCAAGCCCTGCTGCAAAAGAATCTCAACCATCCGCATGCTCACGCACCACGCATTGCATTCCTTGGCCCGAAAGGTTCTTACTCACATCTAGCGGCGCGTAAATATGCCACCCGACATTTTGATTCGATGGTGGAGATCGGCTGCCTGAAATTCCATGACATTATTCATCAGGTCGAGAGTGGTCAGGCGGATTACGCGGTAATGCCGATTGAAAATACCAGCTCTGGCTCGATTAACGACGTTTACGACCTGCTTCAGCAAACTACGCTATCGATCGTGGGTGAACTGACCATTCCAATTGAGCACTGTGTGCTGGTCAACGGCAGCACCGATCTACAGCAGATCGAAACGGTGTACAGCCATCCACAGCCATTCCAGCAGTGCAGCCAATTCATCAATCGCTTCCCGCAATGGAAAATCGAATACACCGAAAGCACCGCTGCAGCGATGGAGAAAGTGGCCGCGATGAATTCCCCGAAGGTTGCCGCATTGGGTAGTGAAGCGGGCGGTGAGCTGTATGGATTGCAGGTACTGGAACGCAATCTGGCCAATCAACAGCAGAACCATACGCGCTTCATCGTGCTCGCACGTAAAGCGATTGAGGTTTCCGGTCAGGTTCCGGCAAAAACTACGTTGATCATGGCGACTGGTCAGCAGGCGGGCGCATTGGTTGAAGCGCTGATGGTATTGCGCAACCACGGCCTGATCATGAGCAAACTGGAAAACCGTCCCATTAACGGCAATCCATGGGAAGAGATGTTTTATATTGATGTGCAAGGCAATCTACAATCAGAGAATATGCAGTTGGCGTTAGCGGAGTTAAGCGGCTTAACCCGTTCATTAAAAGTTCTCGGCTGCTATCCAGGCGAGAATGTGGTGCCGGTTGAGCCGCGCCTCTAAGCAAAAAGGCATCCTCGCGGATGCCTTTTGTTTTTACTGCCGGCTGTCGTTAGCCGATCGCAGCATGCTTCTGCTTTCGACCAGGAAGCGTTTCGCGTAATCACCAAACCAGTGTTCAACCCGCTCGAAGCTATCGATGAAGGCTTGCTTATCGCCTTGCTCGAGCAGTTTGATCGCATCGCCAAATCGTTGGTAGTAACGTTTGATTAGCGCCAGATTACTCTCCGAGGACATAATGATGTCCGCGTAAAGTTGTGGATCCTGCGCAAACAGACGTCCAACCATCGCCAGTTCAAGGCGGTAGATCGGGGAAGACAACGCCAACAGCTGATCCAGATTAACGTTCTCTTCCGCCAGATGCAGGCCATATGCGAAAGTCGCAAAGTGACGCAGTGCCTGAATAAACGCCATATTCTGGTCATGCTCAACGGCACTAATACGATGTAACCGCGCGCCCCAAACCTGAATCTGCTCAAGGAACCACTGATAAGCTTCCGGCTGACGTCCATCGCACCACACCACAACCTGCTTCGCCAGGCTGCCGCTGTCTGGGCCAAACATCGGATGCAAGCCCAGAACCGGTCCGGTGTGCGCGGCTAGCATCGCTTGCAGCGGGCGATTCTTCACCGAGGCCAGATCGACCAAAATGCAGTCTTCTGGCAATTTCGGCAGCTCACCGATAATTTGCTCTGTGAGATGGATTGGCACACTGATGATCACCATGCCCGCATCTTTCAGCAGCTCGTCTGAACGATCCCAATCGCCTTTATCCAGAATGCGGACCTGATAGCCAGAAAGTGTCAGCATCTTTTCAAACAGACGCCCCATCTGGCCGCGGCCACCCACAATCACCACCGGGCGCAGCGTCGGACACAGCGTTTTGAAGCCTTTGTCATTTTCATGCGCATAAGATTCACGCATTAAACGACGCAATACATCTTCAATCAAATCCGGCGATACACCGAGCGCTTCAGCTTCCTGACGGCGAGAAGCCAACATGCTGGCCTCACGCTCGGGAACATAGATCGGCAAACCGTAGCGGCTTTTAACTTCCCCTACTTCGGCTACCAGCTCCAGTCGTTTTGCCAGTAACCCAAGTAGTGCTTTATCTACTTCATCGATTTGATCGCGTAACGCGGTCAGTTCAGCCACCATGACTCATTACACCTCGTGTGACAGACGCGCCGACAGCACTCCCTGCAGATCCTGATGGATTTCACGCAGCAACATTTCAGTGGTTTCCCAGTCGATGCAAGCATCAGTGACGGATACACCGTATTTCATTTCGCTACGTGGCTGTTCAGAAGACTGGTTGCCTTCATGAATGTTGCTTTCCAACATCAGGCCAATGATGGAACGGTTTCCATCTTTAATCTGCGCGATAGCCGATTCGGCTACGCCAGGCTGGCGGCGATAGTCTTTGTTAGAATTACCATGGCTGCAATCTATCATTAAGGCCGGACGCAGTCCCGCTTTCAGCATCTCTTTTTCACACTGAGCGACATCTTCTGGACCGTAGTTTGGTGCTTTACCGCCGCGCAGAATCACATGTCCATCTGGGTTACCCTGGGTTTGCAGTAAGCAAACCTGACCGGCCTGATTGATACCTACAAAACGGTGCGGCATCGCAGCGGCGCGCATGGCGTTAATCGCGGTACCAAGGCTGCCATCCGTACCATTTTTAAAACCAACCGGCATGGAAAGGCCTGAAGCCATTTCACGGTGGGTTTGTGATTCGGTGGTACGCGCACCGATCGCTGACCAGCTAAACAGATCGCCAAGGTATTGTGGGCTATTGGGGTCCAGCGCTTCGGTCGCCAGCGGTAATCCCATCTCGACGAGATTAACCAACAGCTGACGTGCGATATGCAGGCCGGCTTCCATATCAAACGAGTTGTTCATGTAAGGATCGTTGATTAACCCTTTCCAGCCGACGGTGGTTCGAGGTTTTTCAAAATAAACGCGCATAACGATGTACAGCTGATCCTTCAACTGTGCAGAGAGAGATTGCAACTGACGGGCATAGGCAAGTGCGGCTTCGGTATCGTGAATCGAACAAGGACCACAAACCACCAACAGGCGCGGATCGCGGCCCGCAATAATGTCGGCAATGGTCTGGCGAGAAGACGCAATTTGCGCTTCCTGCGCCGCAGTGAGCGGGAATTTGGCTTTCAGCTCTTGCGGGGTAATCAAAATTTGTTCGTCGGCGATATGCACATTGTTCAGCGCGTCTTTTTGCATGATTGCGATCCTTTTGTACTCGTTTATGCGGTTTGGGATCCTCTGTGAGGATGGCGCTTACTTTACCACACCCTGTACATCTTGCAATCCACGCATGTACACTTTTATTACCACCAAAATAAAAAAGCACTCAAAAATAAATATAATTTATTAATATCATTAAGTTAAATAAAAACACCAAAGCACTAATGTGTAAATAAATAATTACACACCAATAAATCTCAGTAATGATTTTTGCCAGCAGCCGAGCTAACATTCTGTTATTCATTATTTTTCAGGGATCGGGCGATGTCCATTTCGCTTGTCACACTGCGTCCTTTCACGTTGCAGGATATCGACGCTTTTGCCCAGGCCGTCAACGAATCGCTAAGTACGCTAAAACCCTGGATGGGTTGGGCCCACGACGATTATCATCCTGATGAAGCTGCCAGCTGGATCGATTTTACGCGCATTCAACGCAGTAAAGGCGAAGCGGAAGAGTTCGCTATTGTGGATGTTGCTGGGAAGCGCCGGTATTCGTTTCGCAAAGAATCCGGGCGAAAGCAGTGCATTAGGATATTGGGTGCGCAGCGATGCTCAGCGGCAAGGCGCTGCGACGCGTGCAGTGGCGCAGTTGGTCGAATTTGGCTTCCAGTATCCACATATCAATCAGCTAGAGATTCTGGCAGCAGAAGAGAACTACGCCAGTCGCGCGGTTGCCTTACGCAGCGGCTTCACATTGGTTGATTATTGCTTTGGGCTGATCATTCTGGAGAGCGGAGCGGTGAACGCCGCTATTTATCATTTACAGCGGCCATAAAAAAAGGGGCTGGCCAAATGGCCAACCCCTTGTTTGCTATTAACTTTGAGAAGTCGCTTACGCGCCAAGACGCTCTTTGATACGAGCTGACTTACCGGTACGCTCACGCAGGTAATACAGTTTGGCTTTACGCACAGCACCACGACGTTTAACAGCAATGCTGTCAATTACTGGAGAGTGAGTCTGGAAGACACGCTCAACACCTTCGCCGTTAGAAATCTTACGAACAGTGAATGCAGAATGCAGACCGCGGTTACGAATAGCGATAACCACGCCCTCGAATGCCTGCAGACGCTTCTTAGAACCTTCTACGACCCATACTTTCACTTCCACGGAATCACCCGGACGGAATGAAGGTACGTCCTGCTTCATCTGCTCTTGTTCAAGTTGCTTGATAATGTTGCTCATAATTAAATCTCTTATCCTGGGTAAACTGATAGTGAGGGAAGATTACTCTCCCGCCTCATCGTTTTGTTGCTGCTGATGTTCACGCTGGAACTCATTTAGCAACCGTGCTTGCTCTTCAGTCAGAGCCAGGTTTTCCAGAAGTTCAGGTCTTCTTAGCCAGGTACGGCCTAACGACTGTTTCAGGCGCCAGCGGCGAATATCGGCATGGTTGCCCGACAGTAAAACTGGCGGAACTTCCATCCCTTCTAACACTTCAGGTCGGGTGTAGTGCGGGCAATCCAGCAAACCATCCGAGAACGAATCCTCATCGGCTGACGCCTGTTTCCCCAGTACGCCGGGAATAAACCGGGCGACCGAGTCAATCAACGTCATGGCTGGCAGTTCACCGCCACTGAGAACGTAATCACCGATTGACCATTCTTCATCAATCTCTGTGTGAATCACGCGCTCATCTATCCCTTCATAGCGACCGCATACCAGAATCAACTTCTGATTAGTCGCCAGTTCGCAAACGCCCTGTTGGTCCAGTTTGCGTCCCTGAGGTGAAAGATAAATCACCTTAGCGCCTTCTCCCGCCGCCGCTTTCGCTGCGGAGATGGCGTCCCGTAAGGGTTGCACCATCATCAACATTCCCGGTCCGCCGCCGTAAGGACGATCGTCCACGGTACGGTGCCGGTCATGCGTGAAGTCACGAGGACTCCAGCTTTGAATGTCGAGCAGGCCATTTTTTACTGCCCGGCCAGTTACCCCGTACTCGGTAATAGCGCGAAACATCTCTGGAAACAGGCTAATAACACCAATCCACATCGCGTTCGCCGTTACGTTACCGGATTGTCCGGAGATCAAAAACCAGGATCCCAATCTACTTCAATAAGGCCAGTAGAGAGATCGACTTTCTTGATAACCTGTTCATCAAGAAACGGAATTAACCGCTCTTGCGCACCGAATGCATCCTTCAGGTTTGCCTTAACGACGAGAACGTCGTTCGATCCGGTTTCCATCAAATCAATGACTTTGCCCATCTCGTAGCCTTCGAGGTTCACTACTTTCATACCCATAAGGTCTTTCCAGTAGTAATCACCTGCTTCCAGCGCTGGCAGCTGCGTGGAGTCGACCGTAATTTCGCAATTGGTCAATTGTGCCGCAGCGTCCCGATCGTCAATGCCTTTGACTTTGATGATCAGGTCCTGATTGTGGTGCTTCCAGCCCTCGAGTTCGACCTGCTGCCATTTACCGGCGCGCTGGATGAACCAAGGTTGGTAGTCGAAGATGCTTTCAGCGTCTTCAGTGGAGGAAAACACTTTGAGCCAACCCCGAATTCCGTAAGCCGCGCCCATTTTTCCCAATACAATCGGGTTAACGGGAGGCTGCCCGGCAGGTTTAATGCTCATGCTCACCACCGTGACAGATTAAGCTGCTTTCTTTGCTTCTTTGATCAGCGCGTTAACGCGATCAGAAAGCGTTGCGCCCTGGCCAACCCAGTGCTCAATACGGTCCAGATCCAGACGCAGACCTTCAGCCTGACCAGAAGCGATCGGGTTGAAGAAACCTACGCGCTCGATGAAACGACCGTTACGAGCATTGCGGCTGTCAGTTACGACGACCTGATAGAACGGACGCTTTTTAGCGCCGTGACGTGCCAAACGAATTGTTACCATAACATCCTCATTAGTTAATAAAGCGCTCGGGCCCCATCGAGGAACGGGGCCCGAGCGCGATATAAAAAGCCCGAAAATTTTACTCATTTTGGCGCAAAAAGCAACCTGAGTGTGTCAAATAACCGGCTTTCTGTGCGGCCGCCTTAGCGACCAGGGAATCCAGGCGGCATCATACCTTTCATGCCACGCATCATTTTGGCCATGCCGCCTTTCTTCATTTTCTTCATCATGCGCTGCATATCATCGAACTGTTTCAGCAGTCGGTTGACGTCTTGCACCTGCATGCCTGAGCCCAGCGCAATACGACGTTTGCGCGAACCCTTGATAATTTCTGGCTTTTCACGCTCTTTACGCGTCATCGAATTGATGATGGCTTCCATGCGAACCAGCACTTTGTCATCCATCTGTGATTTCACGTTGTCAGGCAGTTGTCCCATGCCCGGCAGTTTGCCCATCAGACTCGCCATGCCGCCCATGTTGCGCATCTGCTTCAACTGCTCAAGGAAGTCGTTGAGATCAAAACCGTCGCCGGTTTTCAGTTTCTTCGCCAGTTTCTCCGCCTGATCGCGGTCAACTTTGCTCTCAATATCTTCGATAAGCGACAGAACATCGCCCATGCCAAGAATGCGCGACGCGATACGCTCTGGATAGAAAGCTTCCAGCGCTTCGGTCTTCTCGCCCATCCCCATAAATTTGATTGGCTTGCCGGTAATGTGACGAATCGACAGCGCTGCACCACCGCGCGCATCACCATCGACTTTCGTCAGGATCACACCGGTCAGCGGCAGCGCTTCGTTGAAGGCTTTCGCCGTGTTGGCGGCATCCTGACCGGTCATAGCATCGACCACAAACAGGGTTTCTACCGGATTGATCGCGGCGTGGACCTGTTTGATTTCGTCCATCATCGCTTCGTCGACGTGTAAACGACCGGCGGTATCCACCAGCAGCACATCGTAGAATTGGACTTTGGCTTGTTTCAGCGCGTTCTGAACAATGTCGACCGGCTTTTGACTCAGATCTGACGGACAGAAATCAACGCCGACCTGCTCAGCCAGGGTTTCCAACTGTTTGATCGCCGCAGGGCGATAAACGTCAGCAGAAACCACCAACACTTTCTTCTTGTGCTTCTCGCGCAAGAATTTACCCAGTTTTGCCACGCTGGTAGTTTTACCGGCACCTTGCAAACCGGCCATCAGCACTACGGCTGGCGGCTGAGCATTCAGATTGAGCGCATTATTTTCAGCGCCCATCGCCGCAACCAGTTCGTTGCGCACGATTTTGATGAACTCCTGGCCTGGCGTCAGGCTTTTGTTCACATCGTGGCCAACGGCGGCCTCTTTCACGCGATTAATAAATTCACGCACCACCGGCAGCGCAACGTCAGCTTCCAGCAGCGCCATGCGAACTTCACGCAGCGTGTCTTTGATGTTGTCTTCGGTCAGCCTTCCGCGGCCGCTGATATTGCGCAGGGTTTGCGACAAACGATCGGTTAAATTATCAAACATGCTCTCTCACTTAGAACCGTAGCGAGGCCGCCATAGGCGACACAATGCGCCGGATTATAACACGAAGACGAAGCGATCTCTGCAATTGACCGTCAGATCGTTTGGAGCCTGCTGCTGCTGGCGCTATACTGCTTTTTTCCTTATCTGACCGATACCTGAAAGGATCTATGTTCGTTTTCGCGATCGTGGCGCTGTTCGCCTACTCCCTCAGTCTTGCATTGATCATTCCCAGCCTGCTTAAACGCAACGGTGGCTGGCGTCGTTTTGCTGTGCTTTCCGCCTGCGTGGCGCTGATTGCGCACGCCGTTGCCCTGCAGCAGCGCATTTTTGCTGTTGATAACGGGCAAAACCTCAGCCTGCTCAATATTGGCTCGCTGGTTAGCCTGCTGATCTGCGCCATCATGACGATTGTCGCCTCGCGTAATCGTGGTTGGCTGCTGCTGCCGATTGTTTACAGCTTTGCGTTGATTAATCTGGCCTTTGCTACCTTTGTGCCTAATGCCTTTATTACGCATCTGGAAACCACGCCGGGCATGATGGTGCACATCGGCCTGTCGCTGTTTGCCTATGCCACGCTGATCATTGCAGCACTGTATGCGCTGCAGCTGGCGTGGATCGATTACCAGTTGAAAAATAAGAAACTGGCTTTCACTCAGGATATGCCGCCGCTGCTCAGCATTGAGCGCAAAATGTTCCACATCACGCAGATTGGTGTCGTGCTGTTGACGCTGGTGCTGTGCACCGGTTTGCTCTTCATGCATAACCTGTTTAGCGCGGAGAATGTGGATAAAGCGGTTCTCTCCATCATTGCCTGGTTTGTCTACATCGTTCTGCTTTGGGGACACTATCGTGAAGGCTGGCGCGGACGCCGCGTCGTGTGGTTTAACTGTGGCGGCGCATTGCTGCTAACCATGGCCTATTTCGGCAGTCGCGTGCTTCAGCACCTGCTCACCTCTCACTAAGGATTTTGTGTTGGAACACGTTTCAACCACCACGCTGATCATTACGCTGGTCATCATGGTGCTGGTCTCTGCGTATTTCTCCGGTTCAGAGACCGGCATGATGACGCTCAATCGTTACAAACTGCGCCATAAAGCCAAAAGCGGCAATCGCGGCGCGCGTCGGGTGGAAAAACTTCTGCGTCGTCCCGATCGCCTGATCAGCCTGGTTTTAATCGGCAACAACCTCGTTAATATCCTCGCCTCCGCTCTTGGCACCATTGTCGGTATGCGCCTATATGGCGATGCCGGCGTGGCGATTGCCACCGGTATTCTGACTTTTGTGGTGCTGGTATTTGCTGAAGTGCTGCCGAAGACGGTCGCAGCACTCTATCCAGAAAAAGTCGCCTATCCCAGCAGCGTGTTACTGGCTCCGCTGCAATATGTGATGTTGCCGCTGGTGTGGCTGCTGAATACCATCACCCGCATTTTGATGCGCATGGTGGGTATTAAAACCGACGGTTCAATCAACTCGGCGTTAAGCAAAGAAGAGTTGCGCACCATCGTGCATGAATCACGTTCGCTGATGTCGCGCCGTAATCAGGATATGCTGCTGTCAGTACTCGATCTGGAGAAAGTCAGCGTGGATGACATCATGGTGCCGCGCAATGAGATCGTTGGCATCAACGTCAATGATGACTGGAAATCTATTGAGCGCCAGCTGAGTCATTCGCCGCATGGACGCATCGTCCTGTTCCGCGATTCTCTGGATGACTGTGTTGGTATGCTGCGTGTGCGTGAAGCCTGGCGCATGATGACCGAAAAGAAAGAGTTCAACAAAGATCGCCTGCTGCGTGCTGCTGATGAAATTTACTATGTGCCAGAAGGCACCCCGCTTAACGTGCAGCTGGTTAAATTTCAGCGTAATAAAAAGAAAGTCGGCATGGTGGTTGATGAATATGGCGATGTTAAAGGCTTAGTGACGATCGAAGATATTCTGGAAGAGATCGTCGGCGATTTCACCACCTCAATGTCGCCATCGCTGGCCGAAGAAGTGATGCCGCAAAACGATGGTTCGGTATTGATTGAAGGCAGCGCCAATGTGCGTGAAATCAACAAAGCCTTCAACTGGACGCTGCCGGAAGAGGATGCGCGCACCATTAATGGCATGCTGCTGGAAGCACTGGAAGAGATTCCGCTGGTTGATACCCGCGTTACCCTTGGTGCCTACGATATCGATATCCTCGATGTGCAGGACAATATGGTGAAGCAGGTGCGCATCACGCCGCACCACGCACTAAAATCCTCCATCGGCTCCTGAAGCCTGCAAACAAAAACGCCGCGATAATCGCGGCGTTTTTCATTGTGTCTCAACTAGATGTGCAGCTCTTTCAGCTTTTCAGCTGGCAGCTTCAAATCTTCGTTGCGGTTCACGCCAATGTCGTGAGCCAGCACATTGCGCGCGATCTGCTGCGCTTCATCCAGTGAGTGCAGTTTGTAGCTGCCGCACTGATATTCGTTCAGCTCTGGAATCTGGCCCTGCTCTTTGACTTTCAGAACATCTTCCATCGCGCCTTTCCAGGCTTTCGCTACACGCTGCTCGTCAGGCGTACCAATCAAACTCATGTAGAAGCCAGTACGGCAACCCATCGGAGAGATGTCGACGATTTCAACGCCGTCACCATTCAGGTGATTACGCATGAAGCCAGCAAACAGGTGCTCCAGCGTATGAATGCCACGCTCAGTCAGAATTTCAATATTCGGACGGCAAAAACGCAGGTCGAAAACGGTGATGGTATCGCCATGCGGAGTTTTCATGGTTTTTGCTACGCGTACTGCAGGTGCGCCCATGATGGTGTGATCAACAGTAAAACTATCCAGTAGTGGCATACGTCACCTCCTGTTTTGAGATTTTTTTTAAAACGATGAAACTTTTCTGTTCGTCCAGCGTCTGAATATATGAAAGACGCGCATTTGTTATCATCATCCCTGACAACAGAGATGTTTATTTTGGCCACATTGATGTGGCCATTTTCTTTTCTAGCCTTCGCGACCCGCGAGGTAGCTTTCGAAATCCAGCGTATCGCTCTGTTCCAGCTTCTCTTGTGCCTGCACCGACTCCAACGCCTGACGACTAAAGTCCTCTTCAGTCAGAATCTCTAACGACTCCTCGCATAGCAGATGACGATACTGTTCCGCCAGGGCCACGCCAGCGCCGGTCAAACCGTTTTCTTTGATCGCATGCAGAATGCGCGCCGAATAGGTTAGCTCAGGATCGTCGAAAGATGCCACCAGTTGATCGCAAACCTGTTGATATTGCGTGTTGCCGTGATTGCTGTCGAGCACTTCCGCCACGCGACGCAGATCGGCAAACAGCGCTTTACCCACTTCAACCAGCGTATGTTCGGTTTCGCTGCAACCCACAGCAATAACCTGGCCGGGTTTACGCCCTTCCATCACCACGCGGTTCCAGTTTTTACGCGTACACAGCAGCTCATCCGCGCTCATTTCCGGCGCGTCAGCCAGCGTACACCAAATCAGGAACAGATCGAGGAAGCGCGCCTGATCGGCATCTACACCAATCGCTGAGAATGGGTTGATATCCAGCGAACGCACTTCAATGTATTCAATCCCGCCGCGCAGCAGCGCATCAGATGGCGCTTCACCTGAACGCGTAACGCGTTTCGGACGAATCGGTGCATACAGCTCGTTTTCAATCTGCAGCACGTTAGTGTTCAGCTGCAACCAGTTGCCATCGGCATCTTTGGTGCCCATGGCGGCATACTCTTCCGACGGCGTTTTGATCGCCGCTTTCAGTGCCGCAACATAACCTTCCAGCGAGTTAAAGGTGATACCCAACCCGCTCTGCGATTTATTGGTGTAACCGAGGTCACTCAGGCGCAGCGAGGTGGCGTGAGGCAGCCACAGCGTGCCTTTGCCGTCAGTTTCAAACGGCAGATTGCTCTCGCGCCCTTGCAGGAACGAGGAGCAGATCGCTGGCGATGCACCGAACAGATAAGGAATGACCCAGCCAAAGCGATAGTAGTTGCGAATCAAACGCAGATAGCCGGCAGAGATGGTCTCTTTGCCGCTTTCGGCATCTTTCACATCCGCCCACTCCTGCCAGAACGACAGCGGCAGCGAGAAGTTGTAGTGCACGCCAGAGATAATCTGCATCAGCGCGCTATAGCGATTCTTCAGCCCCTGACGATACAGCGTTTTCATTTTGCCGATGTTGGAGCTGCCATACTGCGCCAGCTCGATGCTATTAACATCATCAATGAAACCAGGCATGCTGAAAGGCCACAAGCGCTCATCGCCCAACTCACGCGCCACATGGCGGTGAATATCGCGCAGGAACGCCAGTGAACGATCGATGCTTTGATCAACCGGTGTGATGAACTCCATCAGCGTTTCAGCGAAATCGGTGGTAATCCAATCATGCTTGAGCGCCGAACCGAGTGACTCAGGATGTCCTGTGGTTGCCAGGTGACCATCGGGTTTTACGCGTAACGATTCGCGCTCAATACCACGGCCGATACCCTTTAACGCGTCAGGATGCGCTTCCAGCCAGGAAAGTGCCTTAGATACGTCCGGGATCACATTAACCTCCCGCTGTGTGAATAATTTATTTTTGTTCAGCATAATGTTAACCGTAGCCTCGAATCTGTGCGAATCAATGCCACCATTGCATTGTTTGTAATGTGGCGGTCGCGATAACGATATAACGCAGCGTTTTACCGATGGCGAGGAACAGTACCGAAGGCAGCCAGGCAAAGCGCAACCATCCTGCGAGCACGCAGAGTAAGTCGCCCAGTACCGGCAGCCAGCTGAAAATCAGTGCTGCAGGTCCCAATCGGTGTAACCACGTCATTGCTGTGTCGTGCCATCGCCCTTGCCCTTTTGGCGGCATCAGGCGACCAAGAAGAATGTTGGTCAGGCCACCCAGCGTGTTTCCCACTGATGCAGCCAATAACAATCCATAAACCGAACCCTTTTGGGCGATCAGCAGTGCAACCAGCACCGCTTCCGAGCTCCCCGGTAACAGAGTCGCACTTAGGAAGCTGCTGCCGAATAACGATCCATAGGTCAGAAATTCATTCACAGTAAACGGACATCAACCACGTCCATGCCTGCTGCTTTGGCGGCTTGTACGCCGAAGTCAGCATCCTCAAACACCACACAGCGCTCGGGCGCGATGCCCATCAATTCAGCGCAGCGTAAAAAGGTATCCGGCTGCGGTTTATGACGCTGTACGTCATCCGCTCCGACAACCGCATCAAACAGGTGGTAAACGCCTAACTCTTCGAGCAGGGCTTTTGCCAGGCTGTGTTCACTGCCGGTGCCCACCGCCATCGGACGGCGACCATGATAGGCTTTGACCACGTCCATCAACGGCAGCGGACGCACGTCATCCAGCAACATCGCTTTCAGCGCAGCGGTTTTTTCCGCCGCCAGCAGATGTGGATCGTGCGTTGCATTGTTCTGCTCAAGAATGAACTGAGCCAGTTGCCAGGTTGGAGCGCCGTTGAAGCCCACCATTTTTTCTTCATCCATGGTGAAACCATAGCGGCCAAGCACCTGTTGCCAGGCTTTTCGATGTGTCGGCTCAGTATCCAGAATTGTGCCGTCCATATCGAAAATCAGGGCGTCATATTGGTCGTACATTGTCACTCCATCGAGCACCACAAAATGAGCCATTACTTTAGCGTAATGCGGTCAGGTTGTCGCCAGGCGCGCTTAACCGCAAATGCTTTGAAAGCATTAGTTTTTTTCGTTTTCGGAAAAAGGTCAGAGTGCAATACCGGGGTTAAACGCCGGTTTATTCAGCAATTTTTTTGCAAGTGGATTTGATTGGCGCAGGATTCAGAAACTGAGAGTCAAAAACAGAAAGGTAATGAAGAAGAGATGGTGCATCCAGGAGGATTCGAACCTCCGACCGCTCGGTTCGTAGCCGAGTACTCTATCCAGCTGAGCTATGGATGCATCGAGTTACTGCTGAAGTCAATTTTGAGAAGTTTGAAGAGGAATGGTGCATCCAGGAGGATTCGAACCTCCGACCGCTCGGTTCGTAGCCGAGTACTCTATCCAGCTGAGCTATGGATGCATTGAGGTTTTCTTACAATGGACTAACTGAAACAACCTGAGGATGATACGAAGAATGGTGCATCCAGGAGGATTCGAACCTCCGACCGCTCGGTTCGTAGCCGAGTACTCTATCCAGCTGAGCTATGGATGCATCGAGTTAATTCTTGTACAACGCAGGGTGCTAACAACTCACCATGAAAGGAACTGCTCGTTCACTCTTACTTCACCATTCCGAATGGTGCATCCAGGAGGATTCGAACCTCCGACCGCTCGGTTCGTAGCCGAGTACTCTATCCAGCTGAGCTATGGATGCATCGGAAATGGCGGTGAGGCGGGGATTCGAACCCCGGATGCAGCTTTTGACCGCATACTCCCTTAGCAGGGGAGCGCCTTCAGCCTCTCGGCCACCTCACCTTACGCGTTCTTCCGAACCGTGCTTCTGAACTTGTTTCTGCTCATCGGCACTGCGTGGCGCACATATTACTTTCCCGGACTTATAAGTCAAACATTTATTTCCAGCCTTTTGTTTGATTGCACAAATGACGCTCAATTCGGATGCTTTAACGACAAAAAGAGTGATTTATCAACAAAGAAAGGCTACTGGAGAACACAAATGAGGATTAAAAGACTGGAGGGATTGAGAAAGAAAAACGGGAGATGTGCGGGACTGGAGGGGAAAAACCGGTAGCGCCTCGCTCAGGAGCGAGGCGCTGAATCCGTTAGTAACTCGAGGCTTGAGTTTTTTCGGCTTGAATACGCTGATAGATCTCTTCGCGATGAACCGAAACTTCTTTAGGCGCGTTAACACCAATGCGGACCTGGTTACCTTTAACACCCAGCACCGTTACAGTCACCTCATCGCCAATCATGAGGGTTTCACCAACTCGACGAGTTAGAATAAGCATTCTTTGCTCCTTGAAAGATTAAAAGAGTCGGGCTTGTTCGGTCTCCCGGCCGTATCCATCATATAACGCTGAACAATGCCTATGACAAATACACCATTGTGCTTCGCCATGCCAATACATTCTGCTGATAGTTAGTTTAGCCGAAATACACTACATCAACCGGACTTTGTCATTACCTGGTGTGCACCGCGTTAAAAAAGCGCCAGAAAACGGGCTTCTGGCGCTTATCACAATGCGAAGTTTTATACGTTACAGTCGGTTACTGACCCATTCCTGCACGCCAGCTAGCGCGCCAGCCAGCGCCTGCGGATTTGTACCGCCGGCCTGAGCCATATCTGGGCGACCACCGCCTTTACCGCCAACTTGAGAGGCAAGTTCGCCAATCAGCTCGCCAGCTTTTACGCGGTCAGTAAGATCTTTGGTCACACCTGCAATCAGTGAAACTTTGCCATCATCAACCGTTGCCAGCACGATGATGGCAGACGTTAATTGATTTTTCAGATCGTCAACCATGGTACGCAACATTTTTGGCTCAACGTTGCTCAGTTCACTGACCAGCAACTTCGTGCCTTTAACGTCAACCGCTTTGCTACTCAATGAAGCGCTTTCCTGCGCAGCTTGCTGATCGCGCAGTTGTTGCAACTCTTTTTCCAGCGCACGCACGTGATCAACCAGTCCGCGCACCTTCTCATTCAAATTACTGCTATTGGCTTTCACCAATTGCGCCACATCCAGTAGCTGTTGGCTCTGCGCATTTACTTGTGCCAACGCACCTTCGCCGGTTACGGCTTCAATGCGGCGTACACCTGCAGCAGTACCCGATTCAGACTGAATGCGGAACAGGCCAATATCACCGGTACGCAGCGCGTGGATACCACCACAGAGTTCGGTAGAGAAATCGCCCATGGTCAACACGCGTACGCGCTGATCGTACTTCTCACCAAACAGCGCCATTGCGCCCTTCTGTTTTGCGTCATCGAGATCCATGATTTCGGTCTCAACGGCAAGGTTGCGGCGAATCTGTGCGTTAACAATATCCTCAACCTGACGGATTTCCTGCGGCTTCATGGCTTCAAAATGAGAGAAGTCGAAACGCAGATACTTATCATTAACCAGCGAGCCTTTCTGTCCTACGTGATCACCCAACACCTGACGCAGTGCGGCATGCAGCAAGTGCGTGGCGGAGTGATTCAAGCGGATGCGCGCGCGGCGGGTTTCATCAACCTGGGCATGCAAACGGTCACCAACGCGTAACTGACCGCTGCTCAGCTTACCGATATGACCAATCGCTTTACCATACTTCTGCGTGTCCTGAACGCTAAATTCAGCATTCTGCCCAGCCAGCACGCCAGTATCGCCAACCTGTCCACCTGACTCGCCGTAGAACGGCGTTTCGTCAAGCACGACCACCGCGTCCTGACCTGCGTTGATCTGCTCGACTTGCTGACCGTCGACGAACAGTGCTTCGACTGTCGCATTCAGTTCCAGATGGTCATAGCCTTTGAAGTCGGTTGCGGCATCAATGCGAATGACATTGTTATAGTCGGCACCAAAACCACTGGCCTCACGCGCACGCTGACGTTGCTGCTCCATCGCGGCTTCAAAACCGGCTTCATCAATCTTCAGATTGCGCTCGCGGCATACATCAGCAGTCAAATCCGCCGGGAAACCAAAGGTATCGTACAGACGGAACACCGTTTCGCCATCAAGCGTATCGCCCTGCAGCTTCGCCAGTTCTTCATCCAGCAGCGCAAGTCCACGCTCCAGCGTTTTAGCAAACTGCTCTTCTTCGTTCTTCAGCGCGTTTTCAACATGCTTCTGCTGACGCTTCAGATCTTCACCTGCGGCACCCATCACCTCGATCAGTGGCGCAACCAGCTTGTAGAAGAATGCCTCTTTCGCACCCAGCATATTGCCGTGACGCACTGCGCGACGAATGATGCGACGCAATACATAGCCGCGGTTTTCGTTCGATGGGATTACGCCATCGGCGATAAGGAAGGCACAAGAACGAATATGGTCAGCGATAACGCGCAGCGACTTGTTATCCAGATCGGTTGCGCCAGTTACCTGCGCAACAGACTTGATCAATTTGGCAAACAGATCGATTTCATAGTTGGAGTTAACGTGCTGCAGCACGGCAGCAATTCGCTCCAGACCCATGCCGGTATCCACTGACGGTTTCGGCAGCGGCTCCATGGTTCCGTCGGCCTGACGGTTGAACTGCATGAAGACGATGTTCCAGATCTCGATGTAACGATCGCCATCTTCTTCCGGGCTGCCCGGCGGGCCACCCCAGATATGATCGCCGTGATCGAAGAAAATTTCGGTGCATGGACCGCAAGGACCAGTGTCGCCCATCTGCCAGAAGTTATCTGAAGCATAAGCGCTGCCTTTGTTGTCACCGATACGGATAATGCGCTCGCGCGGCACACCAATATCGTTAGCCCAGATTTCGAAGGCTTCATCGTCTGTTTCATAGACGGTCACCCACAGGCGCTCTTTAGGCAGCTTAAACCACTGCTCACCCGTCAGCAGTTCCCATGCATAAGCGATCGCTTCTTTCTTGAAGTAATCACCAAAGCTGAAGTTGCCCAACATTTCAAAGAAGGTGTGGTGACGTGCCGTGTAGCCCACGTTTTCGAGGTCGTTATGCTTGCCGCCGGCACGCACACAACGCTGAGACGTCGTTGCACGCGCATAGTCGCGCTTATCCTGACCGAGGAAAACGTCTTTGAACTGGACCATCCCGGCATTGGTAAACAGCAAAGTCGGGTCGTTGTTCGGTACGAGGGAGCTGCTGGCTACAACCTGATGTCCCTTGCTATGAAAAAAGTCGAGAAACGCTTGACGGATCTCAGCAGTGCTCTTGCTCATAAAATTCCTGGAATCACGCTAACGAACGTTCCCTTTCGCTGGCAAACCCTATCCATCCGGCCTGCCGCTGACTGAGGAACAAAAAGTGGGAATAAGATAAATTTTCTTCAGTGGGAAGTAAAATCACATCGCCTTTCAGTCGTCACTATTTCTGAAAACAGCCTGAATATCTTCCATCATAAAGCCTTTCGACATCAAAAAACGCTGAACCTTGCTTTTCTCGGCCCAGGTTTGCGGTAAGGGTTCGCCAAATTTGCGTTTGGCAAGGTCGGCTGCGCACTGGCTCCAGTCCATTTCGGTATCGAACAGCGCCTGATTGATTTCATCGCGGCCAATGCCTTTTTGCTGCAACTCCATACGCACGCGCTGCGGACCATATCCCTTACGCGCACGGCTTTGAATAAAGCGTTCGGTAAAGCGCTCATCGTTGAGCCAACCGCTCTCCTGACACCAGTCGAGCACTTTTTCCAGTAACTCGTCGGGAATCAGCGTGTTTTCCTGCTGCTGCAGGTAGGCCGCGCGTTGGGAAGAGAGCTGCAACTTACGCTTCAGCTCTGCGCGGCTGTGATCGCGCTGCGAGAGGATACGCATAGCACGGTCCAGCAAACGGGAATATGTTGGCACAGGTGCCGCAGATAGTGACGATGACATAGGATTTACCTTGTTCTAACAGTCGTGCAGGGACGCAGGGTAAAGCAAGAAGGCAGAGAGGAAAAGCACTGGCGGGGAAAAGCAAAACGGGAGCATCTCTGCTCCCGTTAATATTTTAGAAATCTTCGTTGGTTTCGCTGGCTTCTTCGCGATCATCAGCGGAGATTTTCGCGGTGTCTGCAGCGGCGACTTCACCACTTAGCAGCAAGTCACGCAGCTTCTTGTCGATTTCATTCGCAATCGCCGGGTTCTCTTTAAGGAAGTTGGTGGAGTTAGCTTTACCCTGACCAATCTTCTCACCGTTGTAGCTGTACCACGCACCGGCTTTCTCAACCAGCTTGTGCTTCACGCCAAGATCCACCAGCTCGCCAAAGGTGTTGATACCTTCGCCGTACATGATTTGGAATTCAGCCTGCTTAAACGGTGCCGCAATTTTGTTCTTCACGACTTTCACGCGGGTTTCGCTACCCACCACTTCGTCGCCCTCTTTAATCGCACCGATACGGCGGATATCCAGACGAACAGAAGCGTAGAATTTCAGCGCGTTACCGCCGGTTGTGGTTTCCGGGTTACCGAACATCACACCAATCTTCATACGAATCTGGTTGATGAAGATCAGCAGCGTGTTGGACTGCTTCAGGTTACCTGCCAGCTTACGCATTGCCTGGCTCATCATACGAGCGGCCAGACCCATGTGTGAATCGCCGATCTCGCCTTCGATTTCCGCTTTCGGCGTCAGCGCCGCCACGGAGTCGACGATGATGACGTCCACCGCGCCTGAACGCGCCAGCGCATCACAAATTTCCAGTGCTTGCTCACCGGTATCCGGCTGTGAACACAGCAGGTTATCGATATCCACGCCCAGTTTTTTTGCGTATACCGGATCCAGTGCGTGCTCAGCATCGATAAAGGCACAGGTTTTACCTTTACGCTGTGCAGAAGCAATAACCTGCAGCGTCAGCGTGGTTTTACCCGAAGACTCCGGTCCGTAAATCTCAACGATACGTCCCATCGGCAAGCCACCCGCGCCCAGCGCGATGTCCAGTGACAGTGAGCCGGTAGAGATGGTTTCGACATCCATTGAGCGGTCTTCACCCAAGCGCATGATGGAGCCTTTACCAAATTGCTTCTCAATCTGGCCCAGTGCGGCAGCTAAAGCCTTCTGTTTGTTCTCGTCGATCGCCATTTCCACTCCTAATCATGCTGGGTGAGTCGACATCAAGTATGTCGCTCGTTCTGTTGCCGCTAATTATACTGTATGGTCATACAGTATCAAGTTTAATTTATCAGAAATTCATCAAGCAGCGTTTGCAGCGCCCAGACCACTGATTGACGGCGCACCGCATCACGGTCGCCAGCAAAGATCTGGCGCTGCGCTAGTACGCGCCCCTCTGGTCCCGCAATTGCAAACCACACGGTGCCCACCGGTTTATCGGGCGTGCCACCATCTGGACCGGCAATACCGCTTACGGCGATGGCGTATTCCGCCGCCGCAGCTTTAGCTGCACCGGTCGCCATCTCACGCACCGTCTGTTCACTTACGGCGCCATACTGCTGTAGCGTTGTGTCCTGTACGCCCACCATCTGCTGCTTAGCTTCATTGCTGTATGTGACGAAGCCGCGCTCAAACCAGGCGGAGCTGCCGCTGATATCGGTAAAGACTTTCGCAATCCAGCCACCGGTGCAGGATTCCGCTGCGGTCACCGTTGCCTGACGTTTCTTCAGCTGCTCGCCAATGCGGCGACTTAGCTGCTGTAACTGTTCATCGTTCATCGCCTTCTCCCGTTGTGGCGCTTCACGTTAGCAGTAAATGGTGCGCTGAAAAGCCCTTTTCAACCTTCAGCCATCATTTCTGCGTAGTGGCTTACAGATACCTCAGCCTGTTTTCACTGCAACCATAAACAGGCGCGGGAAGGCTAACAAAACCTGGCCGTTACTGCGTGCGGGGTAAGCCGGAATGAGTGCCTGATGATAGTCATGGAGAAATGCTGCCTGCTGGGTTTCATCAAGCCCCGCAAGGAAAGGACGCAGCCCAGTGGCACGCAACCAGGTAATGATGCCCTGCGCATCTGCCATCGGGTGATAATAAGTGGTGCGCCAGATATCAACCTTGCAACCCGCATCGGTCAACAAGTCGTAATAATGATCGGTAGTCAGCAGACGTTTGCGATCCGCCGCCTGAGGTGAAATCAACGCCTGCCACTTTTCATTCGCCGCCACTTCACGCATCAAGCGGTGCGACGGTTCTTCAAGATTATCGGGCATCTGAATCGCTAACGCGCCACCGATGGCCAATTGATCAACCAGATGCGGCAGCAATGTGTGATGCTCGGTCAGCCACTGCAGCGAGGCATTGGCATAGATAACCTGCTGCGGCTGTTCGGCCTGCCAGCGACGAATATCGGCCTGCTGGAAATGGCAGTTGGGCAGACGTTCGCGCGCCTGCTCTAACATTGCGGCAGAGCTGTCAATGCCGGTTATCTGCGCCTTCGGCCAGGCTTGCGCCAGTAGCTCGGTACTGTTGCCGGGTCCGCAACCAAGATCAGTGGCAAAGCGCACATCATCGAGCGGAATGCGCTCCAATAGCTCACGCGCCGGGCGGGTTCGCTCTGATTCGAATTGGCGATACAGCTGTGGATTCCAGTCTTGCATGGCAATGCTCCTGTCTTGGCTGAGGGGCTAAACACTACCTGCTTTTCTCGCCTTAATAGAAAGAGAAAAGTGCGATATCTCACCTTTTTATCCTCGCTAGCTGGTTAGCCTACGCAGATAGCATTAAGTTAAAACGATGTTTCATTTTCCAACTAAGGAGCTTGTTATGTCTGCACAACCCGCATTGCCCGGCGTATGGTGTCCGTCAGTAACGCCCTTCGACAGCAACAATAATCTGGATATTGATGCGCTTAGCCGCCATTTTTCGCGCCTGAATCAATCAGGCATTGATACCTTGCTGTTGATGGGCAGCATTGGCGAGTTTGCCTCGCTCTCGCAGCAGGAGCGCCTGTTACTGATCCGCGAGGCGCGCCAACTCTCACCACTGAGCATGGTGGCAAACGTCTCCAGCACCTGTATTGCGGATATGCTGCAGCTGGCGGATGCGGCCTGGCAGAACGGATTTGATGCTGTGATGGTGCTGCCTCCCTACTATTACGGGCAGACACATAAACAGCTGCTGAGCTATTTCAAAGCGCTTGATACACAGTTGGGCGGCAAATGGTTTGCCTATAATTTCCCCGCGCGTACCGGCTGCGATTTAACGCCTGCACTGGTCGCAGAACTGGCGGCAGAGTTACCCAACTTTGTTGGCATCAAAGACACCATGGATTGTTTGTCGCACAACCGCGCGATGATTGAAGAAACGAAGAAAGTGCGCAGCGATTTCACCGTGCTTTCCGGTTATGACGAATATCTACTGCCCAATCTGCTGGCTGGCGGTTCAGGTGTGATTTCCGGCTTAAACAATATTGTGCCGGAGCTATTTGCTCGTGCGATGCAGGCCTGGCGAGCGGGCGATTTAGCGCAGCTCAGTGAGATTCAGCAACGCATTGGTAAACTGATGGCGATTTACACCATTGGCGATGATTTTGTTACCACCATAAAAACGGCCGTTGCACGCCGATTTGATTCAATGCGCAGCTACTCGCGCAATTATGGTGGCGAGCTAACAGCGGAACAGTGCGAGGAAGTGGATCGTTTGCTGAATTGAAACAAGCAGGACGGCGCCGAGCCGTCCTGTGATTAGTTCTTTTTGACGAACTCAGATTTGAGTTTCATCTGACCAAAGCCATCAATCTTGCAATCAATGTTGTGATCGCCTTCGACCAGGCGAATGCTTTTGACTTTGGTACCAATTTTCAACGTGGAAGAGCTGCCTTTAACCTTGAGATCTTTCACGACAGTTACGCTGTCGCCATCCGCTAGCAGGTTGCCGTTGGCATCACGTACCATTAAACCGTCAGCTGCTTCATCGGCGCTTCCCGTCCAGATGTGGCCGCAAGATGGGCAATTCAGGTTCTCGCCATCTTGCCAGGTGTAATCGGCCTGGCATACAGGACAGGCAGGTAAGGTACTCATAAGCGCTCCTCAGAAGTCGGATGCGGTGAAGATGGCACCGCAAAAGGGGCGCCATCTTATACCCTCACACTTTATATGGACAGCATTAAAACATGCCGCCCTGACGTGCTTTAGCCACGGCTTCACCCAACTGCCACACCGCCATTGCATAGTGGGTGCTGTGGTTGTAGCGCGTAATGGCGTAGAAGTTGGGCAGTCCGTACCAATATTGATAACTGGTGCCGAGATCCAAACGCAGCAAGCTTACCTGAGAGTTACCATCCAGCGATCCCTGTGGCGTTAAACCACTCGCGGCTAAGGTGCTTACCGGGTACTTGGTTTTAAAGCCATTCTCCAACGCTGGAGCCTGACCGCTGGCTGGCACTGCAACGTTTTCGCCCGCACGCCAGCCGTGTTCTTTGAAGTAGTTGGCTACGCTGCCAATTGCATCAACCGGATCCCAAAGGTTGATATGACCATCGCCATTAAAATCGACCGCATATTGCTTATATGAGGATGGCATGAACTGTCCATAACCCATCGCACCGGCAAAGGAGCCGCGCAGATCCAGCGGATCGTCTTGCTCTGTACGCGCCATCAGCAGGAAGGTCTCCAGCTCACCGCTGAAGTAAGCTGCACGACGCGGGTAGCTAAATGACAAGGTTGCCAGTGCATCCAACAAGCGCGTTTTGCCCATTACCCTGCCCCAGCGCGTTTCAACGCCGATAATGCCAACAATGATTTCCGGCGGCACACCGTAAACTTGCTGCGCACGTTGCAGCGCATCCTGATACTGATTCCAGAATGCCACGCCATTCTGCACGTTATCCGGCGTAATGAACTTATTGCGATAGCGAATCCATGCACCGTTCGGTCCGGTTGGCGGCGTATAGCTCGGCGCTTGCTGGTCCATCAGGCGAAGTACGTAATCCAGACGCTTCGCCTGGCCAATCACCGCGTGCAACTGTTCACGGTTAAAACCGTGTTTGGCCACCATTTGATCAATGAACTGTTCAGCGGCAGGGTTACCCGCAAAATCGCCAAACATCGGTTGAACCGCGTGTGAAGGTTCCAGCAAAAAACCGCCTTTAGGTACAGGCACAACGGCGGGCTGCTGGTGGGATGCAGGCTTACTGCTGCAGGCAGCAAGCAGAGTAATAAGCGGAAGAAGAGCAACCTTAAAACGCATTGGATATCCATAAGCCAGGTGAAACCGTAAGCACTCATGGTAATCGTTCATCGGAGTGACATACAGAGCAATATCTTAAAATTTAACCGTTTCTCGCCAGTTTCAGCCGGTTACAACGTGAATTTGCGAAACGGCTCCACACTTTACCTTTTTCATTAAATTTTGCTTTTTACCGTTTGCAGCAATTTGTTATGTTCGGCAGCCATAAAGCCCTGCTGGCGGATGAAGGTCCGGTGGCAAAAATGGTAATATCCCGCTTTCGTTATCCATCCACACGATAACGACACTTCCGGGCTGCATTGACCCAGCCTCAGGTAATTAAAAGAATGAACGTTGAGTGAGAATGAGATGAAAGGAGCAGAGCAAATGGACTTTAGTGGCCATACGCCGATGATGCAGCAATACCTGCGCCTGAAGGCCGATCATCCTGACATCCTGCTGTTTTACCGCATGGGCGACTTCTACGAGCTGTTTTACGATGACGCGAAACGCGCCTCGCAACTGCTGGAGATCTCCCTGACTAAACGCGGTGCTTCTGCCGGTGAACCGATTCCGATGGCGGGCGTGCCTTACCATGCAGTTGAAGGCTATCTGGCGAAACTGGTCCAGCTCGGCGAATCGGTGGCGATCTGTGAACAGATTGGCGATCCAGCCTTGAGTAAAGGCCCGGTTGAGCGAAAAGTGGTGCGTATCGTTACACCCGGCACCATCAGCGATGAAGCCCTGCTGCAAGAGCGCCAGGATAACTTGCTCGCCGCTATCTTTCAGAGCCAACGTGGTTTTGGATATGCAACGCTGGACATCAGTTCTGGCCGCTTCCGCCTGAGTGAACCCGGCGATCTGGAGACGATGGCAGCAGAACTGCAGCGCACCAACCCGGCTGAACTGCTCTATCCTGAAGATTTCCAGGCAATGACGTTGATCGATCAACGCCGTGGCCTGCGTCGCCGTCCGCTGTGGGAATATGAAATCGATACGGCGCGCCAGCAGCTTAATCTGCAATTTGGCACCCGCGACTTAAGTGGTTTTGGCGTTGAGCAGGCGCATCTGGCGCTGCGCGCTGCAGGATGCCTGCTGCAATATGTCAAAGACACGCAACGTACTTCGCTGCCGCATATTCGCTCGCTGAGCATGGAGCGCCAGCAGGATAGCGTGATCATGGATGCTGCTACGCGCCGCAACCTGGAAATTACGCAGAATCTGGCTGGCGGCATTGAAAACACGCTGGCGGCGATACTGGATAAAACCGTTACGCCTATGGGCAGCCGTATGCTGAAACGCTGGCTTCACATGCCGCTGCGTGATGTCACAACCATCGCGCGTCGTCAGGAGTCTATTGCCGAACTGCAATCGCTCAGTCAGGAGCTGCAGCCGGTACTGCGTCAGGTGGGCGATCTTGAGCGTATCCTGGCGCGACTGGCACTGCGCACCGCGCGCCCACGCGATTTGGCACGTATGCGCCATGCCTTCCAGCAGTTGCCAGAGTTGAACCAGCAACTGGAAGGCGTTGAAGCTACCCAATTAATCAATCTGCGATCGCAAATGGGCGAATTCAACGAGCTGCGAGAGTTGCTGGAACACGCGATCATTGAGTCGCCACCGGTGCTGGTACGTGACGGTGGCGTGATCGCTCCCGGATACAACGCTGAACTCGACGAATGGCGTGCGCTGGCTGATGGCGCCACCGATTATCTTGATCGTCTGGAAATCCGTGAACGCGAGAAACTCGGGCTGGATACGCTGAAAGTTGGCTTTAACGCGATTCACGGCTACTACATTCAGGTCAGTCGTGGTCAAAGCCATCTTGTGCCGATTCACTATGTTCGCCGCCAGACGCTGAAGAATGCTGAACGCTATATCATTCCTGAACTGAAAGAGTATGAAGATAAGGTTCTGACCTCGAAAGGCAAAGCGCTGGCACTGGAGAAAGGTCTTTACGATGAGCTGTTTGACCGCCTGCTACCGCATCTTGAAGCCCTGCAAATCAGTGCGGCAGCACTCTCTGAACTGGACGTGTTAGCGAACCTGGCCGAACGCGCCTGGACGCTGAACTATTGCCGTCCTGTGCTGCAAGAAAAAGCGGGCATCCGTATTACTGCGGGCCGCCATCCGGTGGTCGAACAGGTATTGAAAGAGCCGTTTATCGCTAACCCGCTTTCACTTTCACCGCAGCGGCGCATGCTGATTATCACTGGCCCCAATATGGGCGGTAAAAGTACCTATATGCGTCAGACAGCGTTGATTGCATTGATGGCGTGGATTGGCAGCTATGTGCCAGCGGAAGAGACGGTCATTGGCCCAATTGATCGCATCTTCACGCGCGTCGGTGCTGCTGATGATCTGGCTTCCGGACGCTCAACCTTTATGGTGGAGATGACGGAAACCGCCAACATCCTGCATAACGCCACCGAAAACAGTCTGGTACTGATGGATGAAATCGGACGCGGCACCTCAACTTATGATGGTTTGTCGCTGGCATGGGCCTGCGCTGAAAGTCTGGCGAATCGCATTAAAGCCATGACGCTGTTCGCCACCCACTATTTCGAGCTGACCACGCTGCCGGAAAAGATGGAAGGCGTCGTGAATGTGCATTTGGATGCGGTCGAACACGGAGACACCATCGCATTTATGCACAGCGTGCAGGATGGCGCTGCAAGCAAGAGCTATGGTCTCGCGGTGGCGGCACTGGCGGGCGTGCCGAAGGACGTGATTAAGCGCGCGCGTAATAAATTGAAGGAACTTGAAGCGTTATCTGGCAGCTCTGCCGCATCCACGGTGGAAGGTTCGCAAATGCAGTTGCTGGTGGCAGAAAGCTCACCGGCGGTTGATGCTCTCGAGGCTCTGGACCCAGATAGCTTAACGCCCAAACAAGCGCTGGAGTGGATCTATCGCTTGAAAACGCTGGTGTAGTCAATCGCCCGCCCATACTTCAAATTCTGGGCGGGCGATTTTTCTGTATTACAATTCCCTGGTGTTAAGCAATATCAGCAGGCTCATCCCAATCAACTCGCCCCGCTTTAAATCACGCTATATCCCCCATCGATCACTAAATTCTCACCATTGACCATGGCCGCTTCATTGCTGCTGAGATACAGCACCGTGCTAGCAACTTCGTCAGGCGTGGCAAAACGTCGTGCAGGGATTTTTGATTTCATCTGCTCGGCTCGCTCCCCATGCCAGTAACGCTTACCTAATTCCGTCTCAACCACCGTGGGTGAAATGGCATTGGCGGTAATACCAAACGGCCCCAATTCTGCTGCCAGCACACGCGTAAAAGAAACCATGCCTGATTTGCTGGTGCAGTATGCCGCGTGCTCATTGAGCGCGATGACGCTGGCCTGTGAGGAGATATTAATCAAGCGGCCAAAACCTTGTTCCTTCATATAGCGGGCACAATGCTGAGCGAGGAAGAATGGCGTGGTCATGTTAATCAACATCGTTGTATTCCAACTGGCGAGTTGCACTTCACCCACGGCTTCCAGCATGCCAATACCGGCGTTATTGACCAGAATATCGATACGGCCAAAATCCTGGTGAATTTGCTCTACCAACTCGCCAAGCGCCTCGACGTTAGCCAGATCGAAAACGTAACCTCGCGCAGGTTTGTCCATCTTGCTGGCAACCGATTTGACCTCTTCTGCGCGATCAATCATCGCAACTTGCGCGCCGGCAGCACTTAAGCAGCGAGCAATAGCGTAACCAATTCCCGATGCGGCGCCGGTGACAATGGCGACTTTATTTTTCAGTGAAAAGAGTGTTGTCATGTTGTTGTCCTTTAAATTGAAGGTAGTTATTCGGGTTCGGTAGCGGTTATCTTCAATGGCGTGTTACGCTCTATCTTTGGTTGGGGATTACGAATAAAGAATGTCATGACGCCGCCGGCAAAATAGAGCAGAGAGAAAGTAATAATCACGTGCTCTATTTCAAATGACAGACCGAACATCAGTGCGGCAACCGCCGGGCCAATAAGATTGCCGAAACCGCCGCCCAGATTTTGTACCGAGACAGCCGCACCTTTATGTTGCGGCGCCAGCATCGGGAATATCGCCCCCATCGGCACAAAGGATGTGAGTGTTAAAGCTAATAACAGCGCGCAGACGATGGCCAAAGCCAGATTACCAGGGAAAAGCGAGGGTAAATAATAGAAAGCGGCAGTGGTAATCGTGCATCCGAAGAAACCAAACCAGCGCATTTGAAAAATCCAGCCAATGCGATCACCAATAATGCCCCAAAGTACATTGGTTATCGGTTGCACGAGGAAAAATACGCCCCAAATAGTCGCCCACTCTTTAGTAGAAAAACCTAATTCACGGGTAAAATAAATCGGCATAAAAACCGGCAAACCAAATAATGCCACATTACATAAGATGCGCGTTATCAGTGCAAAGAACATACTGCGATCTTCAAAGACTAAGGTTATTCCACGTGATATTTCACGTAATTTCTCTTTGCGGCTAACGCCTTCACTATTTAGATTCTCTTCACTCTGATTTTTAACCGTGAGGAATATAATCAAGCCGCCCATCGCAGCAAACAGCAGTGAAAGCCAAAGCGTATTAATGAAGCCAATTTCAGGTACCAGAAGGCCGGAAAGGAAGGACGCCGTGATGCCATAACCAATGGTAAACATCGACCATATCCAGCCGGTAGCAGAGGCAAGCCGATGCTCAGGCGTGCGCTGCACCACTAATACGTAGAAACCATAAAAGAACAGCGGATAAGCGAAGCCACGCAGCGTATAACTGACCAACATCCAGATAAAGTTATTTTCACTCACACCGAAGTAAACAAATACGGCATGTAGCACCATCCACCAAATAGCGCCGGTGAGCATAATTTTCTTAGGACCATAAATTTCACTGACCGCACCAGAAAGCCAACTTGAGACCGCAGCAGTTAATGCATAAACGGTGAAAACTAATGAGACTTGTTTTTCTCCATAGCCAAGATCGTAGAGATATCGGGAAAGATGAGCCAGTTCAATCCCATCACCGGTCATGAAGATGGCCATCGCAATATATCCCCATAGCAGAGATATTGGCATCCCGAAAACCACTCTGGAGTATTGTGACTTTGTACTGCTGCTTTGCACACTCATTGTTCTTCTCACTCCCTTTTAATTATTCATTACCTGAATATCCTGGTGATACAGCGAGCAAGAAAATGGCATAGCATCGAGCTAAAAACTTTTATGGGAGTGACACAAATAAAGGAATAATGGCAATATCGCAAAGAAAGTCGTGCGCAGCATTACAATTTATTAAATGAGAGCAAGATAAAAATCGCATTTATTAGATGTTTAATTAACATCTACTGCGTTTAATTTACGTTTATCTTTATATTACGTAGGAAAGGGATTACGTGATGGCGTTAAAATTTTTCATAATGAGATAACAGAATCAGTGTATTTATTTTTATCCAATAAAAAAGCGATGGTTTTCACCACCGCTTCTTGTGTTACCCACGTATTCTGTTATTCGCGAAACAGTGCTTCGATGTTCAAACCTTGTGTCTGCAGAATCTCACGCAGACGACGCAGTCCTTCCACCTGAATCTGACGTACGCGTTCACGGGTCAACCCGATTTCACGGCCTACATCTTCCAGCGTTGCCGCTTCATAGCCTAACAGGCCGAAACGACGTGCCAGCACTTCACGCTGCTTGGCATTCAGTTCAAACAACCACTTGACGATGCTCTGTTTCATATCATCGTCTTGCGTGGTGTCTTCCGGACCGTTGTCTTTCTCATCGGCCAGGATATCCAGCAGCGCTTTTTCGGAATCGCCACCCAAAGGTGTATCGACCGAGGTAATGCGCTCATTGAGACGCAGCATACGGCTCACGTCATCAACAGGCTTGTCTAGCTGCTCGGCAATCTCTTCGGCACTTGGCTCATGATCGAGCTTGTGCGAAAGTTCACGCGCGGTACGCAGGTAAACATTTAACTCTTTAACGATGTGGATGGGCAGACGGATGGTACGGGTTTGATTCATGATCGCCCGTTCAATTGTCTGACGAATCCACCACGTGGCGTAAGTTGAGAAACGGAACCCACGTTCTGGGTCAAACTTCTCTACGGCGCGAATCAAGCCGAGATTACCCTCTTCAATCAGATCCAGCAGCGCCAGACCACGATTGCTGTAACGACGGGCAATCTTTACTACCAAGCGTAAGTTACTTTCAATCATGCGGCGACGAGAAGGAATGTCACCCCGCAGTGCACGGCGCGCAAAGAAGACTTCTTCTTCTGCCGTCAGCAGCGGTGAATAACCAATCTCGCCGAGGTAAAGCTGCGTCGCATCCAAAACGCGTTGCGTCGCACCCTGTGACAACAGCTCTTCTTCCGCTACGTCGTTGTTATCACCAGGTTCGTTCTCAACGAGAGCCTTCTCATCAAAAACCTCAGCTCCGTTGTTTTCCTCGAATTCCGCATCTTCATGTAAATCGTTAACTTTCAGCGTATTCTGGTTCATTAGCGGCTCCTACCCGTGATCCAAGGGCAGAACCAAGGTTCTGCCGGATTATCGCTGCGGTAAATAACGCAACGGGTTTACGGATTTCCCCTTGTAACGAATTTCAAAGTGCAATCGTACTGAACTGGTACCGGTGCTACCCATGGTAGCGATTTTTTGCCCCGCCTTAACTTCCTGTTGTTCCCGGACCAGCATAGAGTCGTTGTGGGCGTAGGCGCTCAGGTAGTCATCATTGTGTTTGATGATGATTAAATTACCGTACCCACGGAGCGCGTTGCCTGCGTACACCACTCTTCCCGAAGCTGTGGCGACAACAGGTTGTCCACGCGAACCGGCGATATCGATCCCTTTGTTTCCGCCTTCCGCAGCGGAGAAGTTATCGATGATCTTCCCATCAGTCGGCCAACGCCAGCTTCCCACTGGAGTTGTGCTGTTAGTCGTGCTGCTGACTGTAGGTGGTGCGACAACCGGAGCTGTGGTCGTTGCCACATTATTTGCTCCTTTCGACGGCAGCAATTTGCTACCCGACGAATTACCCGAATCATCAGAATACGTAATAACAGGTTGCTGTGCAACAGGGGTGGATTTAATTTGCGTCTGGCTCGGGGTAACTGGCACGCCGCCCTGAGTTGCATCAGCTACGGTGATAGCGTTTCCACCGGTGATGGTTTGGCCGTTGCCGTTGCCCACCTGCAGCGTTTGCCCGGCATTCAAGCCATACGGGGCTGCGATGTTGTTGCGCTGTGCCAAATCGCGGAAATCGTTGCCGGTAATCCAGGCAATATAGAACAAGGTATCGCCACGTTTTACGGTATAGGTTTCGCCGCCATAGCTACCTTTAGGAATATTCCCATAATTGCGATTGTACACAATGCGACCATTTTCTGTGGCCACATTATTATTGTCACTTACCATTCCACCTGACGGTTGTGTCGATGGTGTGCCGCCGCTTAACATTCCGCCATGCGGCATCGCTGGCACAGTGCTGTTTTGCGAAGAGATCATGCCGCCACTTGGGGCTGAAGCCATACCGCTATCACCGCTGTTACCACCAATCTGGCTAATAGGTGCCTGTGTATTATCACCAGAACTACAGCCCGCCAGCCAAAAACCTACCAAAGAAAGTGCCGCCAAACGGCGTAATTGAAATGCTGTGCTTCCCATGCTAACTGATCCCCCGTGATGGCAACCCTGAATATAAATGTGTAACGGCGTTAACCGCATTATCCACTGCGCGTAACGTTAAAAACGGTTTTTAGCATTGATAAACAAGGATAGTAACAATATCAACTGTGCCGTGCCATGTAACAGTTGTGAAGAATTGCGTAAGGGTGGCTTAGGCCAGATCGCCCTGAACCAACGGCACAAAGCGCACGGGCTCGATGATTTCTTCAATCAACTCATCGCCCTGACGACGCAAACGCTTCAACACCTGCTGATCCTCGCCAACCGGTAGCACCATTTTGCCGCCGTCACCTAATTGCGCTATCAGCAAAGTCGGAATTTCAGGTGGTGCGGCGGTCACGATAATGGCATCAAACGGGCCACGCGTCGCCCAGCCCTGCCAGCCATCGCCATGTCGGGTAGAAATATTGTGCAGATCGAGTTGCTTGAGGCGGCGCTTCGCCTGCCACTGCAAGCCTTTGATGCGTTCAACGGAATAAACATGATTAACCAGATGCGCCAGAATAGCGGTCTGATAGCCAGAACCGGTGCCGATTTCCAGCACGCGCGATTCCGGCGTCAGCTCTAACAAGGCGGTCATGCGCGCTACCATGTAAGGCTGAGAGATGGTCTGGCCGTTGCCAATTGGCAGCGCGACGTTTTCCCAGGCTTTATGTTCAAACGCCTCATCGATAAAACGCTCGCGCGGCACATCAGCAATGGCTTTCAGCAGGTGTTCATCATGAATGCCCTGCGCGCGCAGTTGCTCCAAAAGCGTTTCGATGCGGCGATTTACCATGCGAGTTTCACCTCAGCCTGGATCAGCCAGTCACTTAATACGCCTTGTGCTGCATGCGCGGTCAAGTCCACATGCAGCGCGGTCAGCGAAACATAGCCCGCATCCACCGCAGCGAAATCGGTATCCGGGCCTGCATCCAGCTTTTGCCCCGGCGGGCCAATCCAGTAGAGCGGCTGGCCGCGCGGATCTTCGGTGCAGATAACCTGATCGGCGGGATGACGGCTGCCGCAGCGGGTAACGCGGAAACCTTTGATCTCCGCTAACGGCAAATCAGGCACATTGATATTGAGAATGCGGCCAGTACGCAGCGGAGCACGCGACAGCGCGCGCAACAGCGTACAGGTGATGGATGCGGCGGTGTCGTAATGCTGATGTCCGTTGAGCGAAACGGCAAGCGCAGGCAAGCCCAGATGGCGCCCTTCCATCGCCGCAGCGACGGTACCGGAGTAAATCACATCGTCGCCAAGATTTGGACCGGCATTGATGCCGGACACCACGATGTCGGGACGTGGCTGCATCAGCTTGTTAACGCCGAGGAACACACAGTCAGTCGGCGTGCCCATCTGCACCGCAATATCACCGTTTTCGTGCGTAAAAGTACGCAGCGGCGTTTCCAGCGTTAACGAATTTGATGCGCCGCTACGATTGCGATCGGGCGCTACAACCTGCACCTCGGCAAACTCACGTAAAGCACGCGCCAGCGTCTGAATACCCGGCGCATGAATTCCATCATCGTTACTCAGCAATATCCGCATCGTTACCTTCTTGTTGGAGAAGCTCACGCACCACGCTGGTGGCAAAACTGCCGGCGGGCAGCCAGAACTGCATCTCCAGCGTCACATCATCCCACCATTCCCAGCGCAGATCCTTTGGCACCACCAGCATTGCACGGCGTGCGGCATCAACGCGCTCGCGCTCAAGCAGTGTAATCAATTCTTCTGCGCCTGCCAGGCTCTGCTGCTCAAAAAGCAGCGCATCGCCTTGTGGACCCGGATCGCCGCGACCCGGCAGCGGCGCAGTGATGCGTAGTTGATGATTATCAACGCGCTGCTGCACGTCAGGCAACTCTTCCGCCTGCGCCACAAACCAGCTGCCGCGTCCGGCCAGCTGCACCGCATCGCCTACCTGCACCACATTCAGAGCGCCATCACGCTGCAAACGCGCGCTGGTCACCTGATTAAACAGATGACTGCGGGTCGCTGACAACAGCAAACCTTTCATATTGCGATCGCGCGGACGGAATGTCTCTTTCGCCCACTGTTTCGCCTGCGTCAGGTTGTTGCCGCCGCGACCAAAGCGCTGCTCACCAAAGTAGTTCGGCACGCCGCGCTGTTGAATCTGCTGCAAGCGTGCGTCGACTTCATGGCGATCGGAAATCTGACGCACCACTAAGCGGAACGCATTGCCCGCCAGCGCGCCGGTACGCAGTTTACGTTTGTGACGAATCACCTGCAGGATTTCAACGCCTTCCAGCTGGAAACCCGCCAGATTCGGCATGCCATTGCCGGGCACGCGGAAACAGAGCGTTTGCTCGGTGACCGCATGACGATCTTTCATGCCGGCATAGCTGAGATCGCGCACCGGCACGCCGAGAAACTTGGCAATGGCTTCGGCGACAAAGCGCGTATTGCAGCCAATTTTACGGATGCGCACCAACAGCTGCTCGCCTTCGCCATCGTAGGGATAGCCGAGATCTTCAATCACCACAAAATCTTCGGGATTGGCTTTGATAACGCCGGTGGCAGTGGGCACGCCGTGCAGGTAATGCAACTCACTCATACCTGATCGGCCTTTATCAGCAGCGCGACCGCTTCACAGGCAATGCCTTCGCCACGACCGGTAAAGCCCAGTTTTTCGGTGGTGGTGGCTTTGACGTTAACGTCGTCCATATGGCATCCGAGATCTTCGGCGATATTGACGCGCATCTGCGGCACATGCGGCAACATTTTCGGTGCCTGCGCAATGATGGTCACATCGACGTTACCGATGCGATAGCCTTTCAGCTGAATACGACGCCAGGCTTCACGCAGCAAACCGCGGCTGTCAGCGCCTTTAAACGCCGGATCGGTATCCGGAAATAATTTGCCGATATCGCCCATCGCTACCGCGCCGAGCAAAGCGTCTGTCAATGCATGCAGCGCCACGTCACCATCAGAATGGGCAATAAAACCGTGTTCGAAGGGAATACGCACCCCGCCAATCACTAACGGACCTTCGCCGCCAAAAGCGTGAACGTCAAAACCGTGACCGATACGCATCATGCGCTCTCCTGTAACTGAATCTGGGTAAGATAGAAGGCCGCCAGCGCCAGATCTTCTGGCCGCGTCACCTTAATATTGTCGCTACGTCCGCTCACCAACACCGGGTGATAACCGCAATACTCCAGCGCCGACGCTTCATCGGTAATGGTAGCGCCTTCATGGAGTGCACGCGTCAGGCAAGCAGTGAGTAGTTGATGCGGGAAAAATTGCGGCGTTAACGCGTGCCATAAATCCTCGCGTTCAACGGTGCGAGCAATGGCGGTTTTTCCGGGTTCGGCGCGCTTCATGGTGTCGCGCACCGGCGCGGCCAGAATCCCGCCAACCTTGCTGTATTCACGTACCGCTAACAGGCGCGCTAAATCGTCCGGATGCAGGCAAGGACGCGCGGCGTCATGCACCAGCACCCATTCGCTGTGTTGAATAGCGTTTAAACCCGCCAGCACCGATTCGGCGCGCGTGTCGCCACCGGTCACTCTGAGAATGCGGGAATCCTGCGCCAGCGGCAGCGAGTCGAACCAGCCATCGTCATTGCTGACCGGCACAATCACCTGTTTTACCGCAGGATGTGCCAGCAGACGTGCGACGCTGTGTTCAAGAAGGGTGAATTGACCAATGGTCAGATACTGTTTTGGGCAGGCAGCCTGCATACGGCTGCCCACACCTGCGGCGGGCACCACGGCAATCACATCCGCAAGGATCGGGCGCTTGTTCATGGCTTATCGTTGTTGATTTTGCGCAGCTTGTTGCGCGTTACGTTTGTTCTGGTCTGGCACCAGACGATAGAAAGTCTCACCGGGCTTAATCATGCCCAGTTCATTACGTGCGCGTTCTTCGATCGCTTCCGAGCCGCCATTGAGATCGTCAATTTCGGCGAATAGCTGATCGTTACGCGCTTTAAGCTTGGCGTTATTCGCCTGTTGTGACGCGACGTCTTCGTTGACGCGCGTATAGTCATGAATACCGTTCTTACCCAGCCACAGGGAATATTGAAGCCATCCCAGCAACACGAGTAGCAGTAACGTCAGTTTTCCCATCCCCGCCCCCTGAAAAACGGCCCAATCATCCCATAACTTGACGCTGGACTCCACAGCGGCGGCGAAAATGCCGCGCACGGGCATTTAGCCGGACAAATAATGCCAGAGTAGGAGGTGAGACGGCAGGTAAAGTTTTGTAACCTGCCGATGCGTTTGCACATCAGCTGGGCGTTACCAACCAGAGAGAAATGAGAACAGCAGCCAGAACAGACATATCACCACCATCGCCGTGGCGATACCGCTCCAGAATAAGTGAGTGCGGATCATCAGGCTGAGCACGATGCCAATCAGCACCGAAACCGGCAGCAGCGCGAGGAAGAATGGCCAGGTGTAGAGGAAGAAGAACAGCGTGTTGGAGCCGTAGAGCATGAACGGAATCGCCAGCGCGCACCAGTACGAGAGAAAGCCAAACACGCCGCCCGGCAGTGACGAGCGAGGCTCATCCGGGGTGCGTTCATCTTTACGGGCTAGCATGGGCGTTACGTTCTGCATAGAGGTCCTGTTGACGCTAAGCGCGGCAAACCCAGAGGGATTTGCCGCTGTCGGTTCAGGATCTGATGATATCGCGGTGACGCAGCAGGTCTAACAATTGGCCGGCGAGTTTTGTAACCAATTGTTCGCCATCAAGGTGGATTTCCGGGGCGTCTGGCGCCTCGTAAACGCTATCGATACCGGTGAAATTACGCAGCTCACCGGCGCGGGCTTTTTTGTACAAACCTTTGGGATCGCGCGCTTCGCACACCGCCAACGGCGTATCGACAAACACTTCGATAAACTGCCCTTCCGCGAGCAGATCGCGCACCATGTTACGTTCCGCGCGATGCGGCGAGATAAAGGCGGTCAACACCACTAAACCAGCATCGACCATCAGCTTCGCCACTTCGCCGACGCGGCGAATGTTCTCTTTACGATCGTCATCGCTGAAGCCGAGGTCACGGCACAGGCCGTGACGTACGTTGTCGCCATCCAGCAGATAGGTATTCACCCCCGCCCGATGCAGCGCCTGCTCCAGCGCGCCGGCCACGGTAGATTTCCCCGAGCCGGACAGCCCGGTGAACCACAGCACCACGCCTTGATGGCCGTGCTGCTGTTCGCGCTCCTCGCGCGTTACCGGATGATCGTGCCACACCACGTTTTCATCGTGCTGCGCCATTACTTGCCACCCAGCAGATCGCGCGCGTTCCAGTGTGGGAAGTGACGACGTACCAGCGCGTTCAGTTCCAGCTCGAAATCGCTGAACTGGCCCGCTTGTGCACGCACATCGGTTAGCGGCTGATTGATCATGCCCGCGCCAACCGTCACGTTGCTTAGGCGATCGATAAAGATCATGCCGCCGGTCACCGGATTCTGGCGATAAGCGTCCAGCACCATCGGTTCGTCAAAGGTCAGCTCGACCAAACCGATACCGTTAAGCGGCAGGCTGTCCACCGTGCGCTTCTCCAGCGAATTGATCTCCACCTGATGGATCACTTTCTCAACGCGTGCGCGGGTTTTCTTACCGGCGATCTTCACTTCGTAACTTTGGCCCGGCTGCAGCGGCTGTTCCGCCATCCATACCACGTCAACGTTGGCGGATTGCACCGCCTGCAGTTCGGCTTCCGCATCCACCAGCAGATCGCCACGGCTGATATCGATCTCATCTTTCAGCACCAGCGTAATCGCTTCACCGGCGCCCGCTTCAGGCAGGTCGCCATCAAAGGTGACGATGCGCGAAACGGTGGATTCCACGCCTGAAGGCAGCACTTTCACGCGCTGACCGACTTTCACCACGCCCGAAGCCAGCGTACCGGCATAACCACGGAAATCGAGATTCGGACGGTTGACATACTGCACCGGGAAACGCATCGGCTGATGATCCACCACGCGGTTCAGTTCAACGGTTTCTAATACGTCGAGCAGCGTTGGGCCGCTGTACCACGGCATGGTGACGCTTGGCGTTGCCACGTTATCGCCTTCCAGCGCCGACATCGGCACAAAGCGAATATCGAGGTCTTCCGGCAGTTGCGCGGCGAAATCGAGGTAATCTTGTTTGATCTGCTCGAAGGTCTCTTGCTTGTACTCCACCAGATCCATCTTATTGATGGCGACCACCAGATGCTTGATGCCCAGCAGCGTGGAGATAAAGCTGTGACGACGCGTCTGATCCAGCACGCCTTTACGCGCATCGATCAGCAGGATCGCCAAATCGCAGGTCGATGCACCGGTCGCCATGTTGCGGGTGTACTGCTCGTGTCCCGGCGTGTCGGCAATAATAAATTTGCGCTTCTCGGTCGAGAAGTAGCGATACGCCACATCAATAGTGATGCCCTGCTCGCGCTCGGCCTGCAAGCCATCGACCAGTAATGCCAGATCCAGCTTCTCGCCTTGGGTGCCGTGACGTTTGCTGTCGTTGTGCAGCGAGGAGAGCTGATCTTCATAAATTTGACGCGTGTCGTGCAGCAGGCGACCAATCAAGGTACTTTTGCCGTCGTCGACGCTACCGCAGGTGAGGAAACGCAGCAGGCTTTTATGTTGTTGCGCGGTCAGCCAGGCTTCTACGCCGCCCTGATCGGCAATCTGTTGTGCAATAACGGTGTTCATCTGCGTCTCCTTAGAAATAACCCTGACGTTTCTTCATTTCCATCGAACCGGCCTGGTCGCGGTCAATCACGCGGCCCTGGCGTTCACTGGTGGTGGAGACCAGCATCTCTTCAATAATTTCCGGCAGCGTCTGCGCTTCTGATTCCACCGCGCCGGTCAGCGGCCAGCAGCCGAGGGTACGGAAACGCACCATGCGCTGTTTGATCACTTCGCCTGGCTGCAGATCGATACGGTCGTCATCGATCATCATCAGCATGCCATCACGCTCCAGCACCGGACGCGGCGCAGCGAGATACAGCGGCACGATCTCGATATTCTCGAGGAAGATGTACTGCCAGATATCCAGCTCGGTCCAGTTGGAGAGCGGGAACACGCGAATGCTTTCGCCTTTGTTAATCTGGCCGTTGTAGTTGTGCCACAGCTCAGGACGCTGATTTTTTGGGTCCCAGCGGTGGAAGCGATCGCGGAAGGAGTAGATACGCTCTTTCGCGCGCGACTTCTCTTCATCACGACGCGCGCCGCCAAAGGCCGCATCAAAGCCGTATTTGTTCAGCGCCTGCTTCAGGCCTTCGGTTTTCATGATGTCGGTGTGCTTGGCGCTGCCGTGTACGAACGGGTTGATGCCCATCGCCACGCCTTCCGGGTTGCGATGCACCAGCAGCTCCGCGCCCATCGCTTTCACGGTGCGATCGCGGAACTCGTACATTTCACGGAATTTCCAGCCGGTATCAACATGCAGCAGCGGAAACGGCAGCGTGCCCGGATAGAAGGCTTTGCGCGCCAGATGCAGCATGACCGAGGAGTCTTTACCGATGGAGTACATCATCACCGGATTGCTGAACTCGGCCGCCACCTCGCGGATGATATGGATACTCTCTGCCTCCAGCTGGCGCAGATGAGTAAGTCGATTTTGGTCCATAATTTTTCCTCAAGCCAAATTGACAACGGCGGACTCGCGAGCCCCCTGCTGTGCCGAATGTTGGAACCAGGCCAATTGCCCGTGCAAATTCACTACTTCGCCAATTACTAACAGTGCTGGCGTGGGCGCGGCGGCTGCCAGCGCTTCCAGTTGATCTAAGGTTCCGGTCAGCACCTGCTGATCCTGACGCGTACCGCGCCCGATCACCGCAACGGGTGTGGAGGCCGCGCGGCCATGTTTGATAAGCCCGGCGGCGATTTCCGCTGCTTTCACCGTGCCCATATAAATCGCTAAGGTTTGACGTGCGCGCGCCAGCGACGGCCAATCAATGCCGTCGCCATCAGCGCGGCAGTGACCGGTAATAAACAGCACGCTCTGCGCGTGGTCGCGATGGGTCAGCGGGATACCGGCATAGGCGGTTGCGCCGGCTGCTGCGGTAATGCCCGGCACCACCTGGAACGGAATGCCTGCCGCCTGCGCCGCCTGCAACTCTTCGCCACCGCGGCCAAAGATAAACGGATCGCCGCCTTTCAAGCGCACCACGCGTTTGCCCTGTTTAGCCAGCGTCACCAGCATCTGATTGGTCTCTTCCTGCGGCACCGAATGCGCACCGGCGCGTTTGCCGACGCAGATGCGGTCGGCATCACGGCGCACCAGCTCAAGCACTTCGTCGCTGACCAGATGGTCATACAGCACCACATCGGCCAACTGCATCACCTGCAAGCCACGTAGCGTCAGCAAACCGCTGTCGCCCGGACCGGCGCCTACCAGTGTGATTTCACCCTGATTGTCGCTGTCGTTCTCCAGTTCGTGATCCAGCGTGCGCCGCGCTTCATTGACGTTGCCCGCCGCCATCTGGCTGGCGAACCGACCATTAAAGGCGCGTTCCCAGAAACGACGGCGTTCAGACATGCGGTGATAGCGCTGCTTCACCTTATCGCGCCACTGGCCAGCCACTTCCGCCATCTGTCCGAGATTGGCCGGCAGTAAAGCTTCAATTTTTTCACGTAGCAAACGCGCTAATACCGGCGCGGTGCCGCTGGAGGAGATCGCCACCACCAGCGGTGAACGGTCAACAATCGACGGGAAGATAAAGCTGCATTTCGGCTGATCGTCCACCACGTTCACCAGCTTGTGGCGCGCGTTGGCAGCATCGAACACCTGCGCGTTAAGCGCGTTGTCATCGGTAGCGGCAATCACAAGGAACACGCCATCCAGCTGAGCCGGATCGAAGCTGTGGGCGATCCATTCAATCGCCTCAATTTCCAGCAGCGCCTGCAGCTCATGGCCGAGTTCGCGCGCGGCGACCAGCACGCGCGCGCCGGCACGCCGCAGCAGTTCTATTTTGCGCGCAGCGATTTCGCCACCGCCGACAACCAGCACCGGACGGCTTTTGAGATCGGCAAAGAGAGGCAGATAATCCACGTTAACCTTGCTAGTTTTACAATAAGTTAACGCGACTATACGTCCCGCCCTTCGGACAGATGAAATTACGAATTGGAATGAGTAGTTACCGAATGGAATAACGACCCAGGATTGCTGATAACATTTTGTGCTTAACAAATGATATTGCTGGTGTTTCGGAGCAAATCAAATTGTGCAAGCGTCATCACAGTTTCATACTATCTCGGAATTTTTTTAGCATCACTGGATGTCAGAAAAGGACTATCACTATGTTTGCCACTTTCCGCCGCTGCGTGCTGGCAGCACTGCTTGCGGGCGGTTTGCCTTTCTTAGCTCAGGCTGCGAGCACTTCTACCGCGCCGGGGCATTTTGCCGAACAGCAATTACGCCATATCGCCACCTATTTTCCCGGCCGCTTGAGCGGCAGCCCGGCCGAGTTGCTGACTGCCGATTATCTGCAACAGCAGTTCAGCCAGTTGGGATATCAGAGTAATACCCGCCAGTTTAAAACCAGCTATAACTGGCTGGAGAAAAAGGGCGAGAGCCGCACGCACAAAGTGACTGCCACCTCGGTGATTGCCGCGCGTGCCGGTGAAGTGCCGCAGGAGATTCTGATCGTCACGCATCTGGATACCTGGACGCCGCTCAGCCGCCATGAAGCGGATAACAATCTTGGCGGCCTGCGTTTGCAGGGCGTGGATGACAATGCCTCCGGGCTGGGCGTGATGCTGGAGCTGGCGCAGGCACTGAGTAAGACGCCGCTGCATTACGGCGTGCGCTTTGTGGCGCTGAGCGCCGGTGAAGCCGGTTTGCACGGCATGGATGATTATCTGGCGCGCATGAGCGTGCAAGAGAAGAAGAACACGCTGCTGGTGATCGATCTGAATAGCCTGATCGTCGGCGATCATCTCTACTTTAATAGCGGCATCAATACGCCATCGGCGGTACGCAAGCAGACCAGCGCGCGCGCCGTGCAGCTGGCGCACCGCTACGGCATCTCAGCGGCCAGCCACGCGATGACCGCACGCGATTATCCCGGCGTGAACCCGTTCGATAAAGCTGGCATGCCATTGCTGGATGTCACCGCCGCCAACTGGGCGCTGGGCAACAAAGATGGGCAGCAACAGCGCGCGCGCTCCAGCCACTTCCCGGCAGGCAACGTGCGCCATCAAACCGAGCGCGATAACCTCAACTATCTCGATCACTGGCTGCCAGGCCGCATCACGCAACGCACGCGTGACAGCGTGAAGATTTTGCTGCCGCTGCTAACCGAGCTCGCTAATCCGACAACCTGAGGATTCACTATGTACGTGGTATATCTGAACTATTTTCGTCCGGTAGAAGAAGTGGAAGCGTTACTCGACCCACATGTTGCGTGGCTTAATCGCTATTTTGACAGCGGCGTCTTTATTGCGGCGGGACGTAAAGATCCGCGCACCGGCGGCGTGCTGCTGGTGAAGGATATTGATCGTGCGCGGCTGGACACTATCCTGGCGGAAGATCCGTTTGTGGCAGTGGCGCATTATGAAGTTACAAAAGTGAATGTGACGCGTGCGGCGGAAGAGTTTGCAGTGTTGAAAGGGATTTGATTGTGCTGGCTGTCCCCCATCCCGGCCTTCCCCCGCGAGCGGGGGAAGGAGATGCTGCCACATGCAGCTTCAGAATTAACATATGGCAGCATCTTCCTCCCCCATTCATGGGGGAGGACCGAGGAGGGGGAAAGCGAGCACCAACCGAGGTGGGGGACAGCCAGCACTTACCAATCAACCCTCATGCAACCCGCACTCGCGCTTCAGGCCGAAGAAGCGTGTCTCTTCTTCTGCCATGCCCGGTTCCCACTTTTTGGTGGTATGCGTATCGCCCACTGACAGATAACCTTCATCCCACAGCGGATGGTATTTCAATCCGTGTTGGGTCAGATATTGATGCACCTGACGGTTATCCCAATCAATGATCGGCAGAATCTTGAACACGCCGCGCTGCACCGCCAGCACCGGCAAGCTGGCGCGACTGCCAGATTGATCGCGGCGCAAGCCAGCAAACCAGGTTTGCGCGCCCAGCGTTTCCAGCGCGCGGTTCATCGGTTCCACTTTGTTGATCTGGTTGTACTGCTCAATCCCTTCGACGCCCTGCTCCCACAGTTTGCCGTAACGTGCTTCCTGCCATGCCGCTGAGGTATCAGCACGGAAAATCTGCAGGTTGAGATTGAGCTTATCAGTCAGCTCATCAATGAAGCGATAGGTTTCCGGGAACAGATAACCGGTATCGGTCAGGATCACCGGAATGTCCGGCTTCTGCTGCGTCACCATATGCAGCAAAACCGCCGCCTGAATACCAAAGCTGGATGACAGCACAAATGCGCCTGGCAGCTGTTCTAATGCCCAGCCCACACGTTGTTCAGCGGAGAGTTTCTCCAGCTGCACGTTGCTTTCAGCCAGCGCCATAATGCGGTCAACTTTTGATGAACCATTCAGTGCTGCGAGATCGAGTACCGTCATACTGCCTCCGAGTCCCAGAAATCACGGGCGGGATCAACCACGGCTTTAATGATGCCGGTGCGAATCACGAAGTCGCCGAAGCCTTCATCAGCCTGACGCTCGGTTGCCCAGCGCGCCACTAGCTCATCAATGCTGGCAAGGATTTCACCTTCGTTGATGTTCTCGCGGTACATGCGTGGGATGCGCGTGCCTTCGCGGTTGCCGCCAATATGTAAGTTGTAACGGCCCGGCGCTTTGCCCACCAGACCTAACTCCGCCAGCAAAGCACGGCCACAACCATTTGGGCAACCGGTAACGCGTAACACTATGTGCTCTTCGCCGACGCCGTGCTTGTGCATGATCTCTTCCACTTTGGTGACGAACGACGGCAGGAAGCGCTCGGCTTCTGCCATCGCCAGCGGACAAGTCGGGAACGCCACACACGCCATGGAGTTTTCACGCTGCGGCGTGACCGCTTCCATCAAACCGTGTTCACGAGCGATGGCTTCGATCTGCGCTTTTTGCTTCTCCGGCACGCCAGCCACAATCAGATTCTGGTTGGCGGTCAGGCGGAAATCGCCCTGATGCACTTTCGCGATTTCAGCGATGCCGCGTTTCAGCGGACGGCCAGGATAATCCAGCAGACGGCCGTTCTCGATAAACAGCGTCAGGTGCCACTTCTTATCGATGCCTTTCACCCAGCCAATACGGTCGCCGCGCGAAGTAAACGCATACGGACGAATCGGTTCGAATGTCAGACCGGCACGCTTTTCCACTTCCGCTTTGAAGGTCTCAACGCCGACGCGTTCCAGCGTGTACTTGGTCTTGGCATTTTTACGATCGGTACGGTTACCCCAATCGCGCTGCGTGGTGACCACCGCAGCCGCCACGTCGAGGATCTTCTCAACCGGCAGGAAACCAAACTCGCTCGCGGTGCGCGCGTAGGTCGCTTTGTTGCCGTGATCAATCGACAAGCCGCCGCCAACCAGCAGGTTAAAGCCAATCAGCTTGCCCTTCTCGGCGATGGCGATGAAGTTCAGGTCATTGGCGTGCAGATCGACATCGTTATGCGGCGGCACCACAACCGTGGTTTTGAATTTACGCGGCAGATAGGTTTCCCCAAGAATCGGCTCTTTGTCTGTGGTCGCGACCTTCTCTTTGTCCCACCAGATTTCAGCGTAAGCGCGGGTTTGCGGCAGCAGATGCTCTGACAGCTTTTTCGCCCATTCGTACGCTTCCTGATGCAGCTCTGATTCCACCGGATTCGAGGTGCACAGTACGTTGCGGTTAACGTCGTTGGCGGTCGCCAGCGCATCCAGCCCGACTTCGTGCAGCATCTGGTGCGTCGGCTTCACGTTCTTCTTCAGAATGCCGTGAAACTGGAAAGTCTGACGGTTAGTCAAACGGATGCTGCCGTAAATGGTTTTATCGGTGGCGAATTTATCAATCGCCAGCCACTGCGTTGGCGTGATAATTCCGCCCGGCAAACGGCAGCGCAGCATCATGGCGTGACGCGGTTCGAGTTTCTGCGCTGCGCGCTCGGCACGAATGTCGCGGTCATCCTGCTGGTACATGCCGTGGAAACGGATTAGCAGGAAGTTGTCGCCGGTGAAGCCGCCGGTCAGACCATCGTCGAGATCGTCGAGGATGGTGCCGCGCAGGTAGTTGCTCTGTTTTTTCAGACGCTCAGCGTCGACCAGCTTGCCTTCAACGACCAGCGGTCCAGGATGTTTTTCGCTCATTAGTAAACGTCTCGCTGATAACGGCGCTCAATGCGCAGCTCACTTAAAAATTCGTCAGCCGTTTCACGATCCATGCCGCCGTGTTCGACCACCACATCCAGTAATGCCTGCTCAACGTCTTTTGCCATACGATTGGCGTCGCCGCAGACGTAAAGGTGCGCGCCTTCCTGTAACCAGCTCCACACCTCCGCACCTTTGGCGCGGATTTTATCTTGTACGTAAACTTTCTCGGTCTGATCGCGTGACCATGCCAGATCGATATTGGTCAGCAGGCCATCTTTGACGTACTTCTGCCACTCCACCTGATAGAGGAAATCATCGGTGAAGTGCGGGTTGCCGAAGAACAGCCAGTTTTTGCCGCCTGCGCCATCGTTGTCACGCTGCTGCATAAAGGAGCGGAACGGCGCGATGCCGGTGCCCGGACCAATCATGATCACTGGCGTTTCCGGATTAGCCGGTAAGCGGAAGTTATCGTTGTGCTCGATGAAGACGCGAATTTCGCCATCCTCTTCGATACGATCCGCTAACCAGGTTGAGGCGCCGCCGCCGCGCTGGCGACCGTCAATTTCAAAGCGCACCGCACCCACGGTGATGTGCACTTCGGTTTCGTTCTCCGCCTGTGATGAGGCGATGGAGTACAGGCGCGGCGTCAGCGGACGCAGTAGGCCAGTTAATTGTTCGGCATTTAGTTCTGTCGGTGCCTGACGCACCATATCGACAATCGGGAAGCTCTGCGCATAGCTCTGCAGCTTCGGCTTGTCACCGGCCAGCGCCAGCAACGCGTCATTGCGGGACAGCGCCGCATACTGCTCAACGATTTGTGGCGTGTTGACCGTCAGCTCGAAATGCGTTTTCAGCGCTTCGGCCAGCGGCAAGGTTTTGCCCTGCACCTCTACCGGCTCGTCACCTTTCAGCCACACCAGCTGCAGCAGTTCCTGCACCAGCTCGTCATCGTTTTCAAACCACACGCCCAGCGCATCGCCCGGCTGGTAGCGCAGGCCAGAATCGCCAAGGTCGATCTCAATGTGACGTACATCTTTATCAGAATCGCGTCCGGTGATCTTCTGGTTAGCCGCAAAGCTGGCCACCAGCGGCTCTTCTTTGGTGTACGGACTGCTGTCGACCAGATTGACGCTGCCCGCCGCAGTAACGGCGGCCTGGGCTGGCGATTGGCTCGGCACACGCGCTTTCAGAATCTCGGTGATCTGCTGACGCCACGCGTTCGCCTGATCTTTGTATTCAACATCAGCATCCACACGATCCAGCAGACGTTCTGCACCCAGCTCAGCCAGACGCTCATCAAAGTCTTTGCCGGCTTTGCTGAAAAACTCATAAGAGGTATCGCCAAGACCGAACACCGCAAACGCGGTACCCTCAAACTTCGGCGCTTTCTTCGACAGCAGGAACTTGTGCAGCGCCACGGCTTCTTCCGGTGGCTCGCCCTCGCCTTGCGTGGAGGTGACAACCACCAGAAGCTTTTCCTGACCGATCTGCTTGAATTTGTAATCGCCGGCGTTAACCAGATTGACGCTCAGCTTGGCGGCCAACAGGTCATCACGCAGCTGCTCAGCCAGGCGACGCGCGTTACCGGTCTGCGAGGCGGAGATCAGCGTAATGGTCGGGGTTTCTGCCTGAACCGGCGCTGGCGCGGCAACCGCACCCGGCGTCTGATTGACCATGCCCCAGAAATAGCCGGAGAGCCAGGCCATCTGAGTGGTGTTGAAATCCGTGGTCGCCGCCTGTAAGCGCGCGAGTTGCTCCGGTGATAACGGAAGCAGTGAACCTGGTGCCTGAGTCGTCATTGCGTTAAAAATTCCAGTGTCAGAAGTCCGGATCAATATGTTGCGAAAGAATGCGTAGGTTACCGGGCTGTATATTAACGATTAAATAAGCCTTCGACATATTAAATAACCAAAATGACTAAGTGGTTTTTCGGGTAAAGTTAACCAGCAAAAGTGGTAAATGAAGGCGATATGATTCAATGAGTTAATTAAGCGTTTGACTTGAGATGCCGCAAAATGCCCTTTTCGTTGCCAGCGGGTGCGAAAAATCTGCAATTCAGGTAGACTTCAGCGGTTTTTAAGTCTGAGAGCCATTATGTCTACCACGTTATTTAAAGAGTTCCAGTTCGAATCTGCCCACCGCTTACCTCACGTGCCGGAAGGCCACAAATGTGGGCGTTTGCACGGCCATTCGTTCCTGGTGCGATTAGAAATTACCGGCGAAGTGGATGCGCATACCGGTTGGGTAATGGATTTTGCCGAACTGAAGGCGAAGTTTAAGCCACTGTATGAACGCCTTGATCATCACTATCTGAATGACATTCCGGGTTTAGAAAACCCTACCAGTGAAGTGCTGGCAAAATGGATTTGGGATCAGATGAAGCCGATTCTGCCGGAATTAAGCGCGGTGATGATTAAAGAGACCTGCACCGCCGGTTGTAACTACAAAGGTTAATTGTGTTTTCGGGCTGCGTTAGTGCAGCCTGACTTTCCTGCTATACGCTTCTTTACTTACCTTTCATCCCACTGTCATCTGTCGCCTCTACGTTGTTGTCTCCTTCATTAAAGATCAAGAGAATCAACAATGAACCTGGTAAAACGCCTTTCCCTGATTGCAGTTTTTGTTTCCGCCTCTGCCGCCGTTCAGGCGCAAAATATTCTCGATTTTCCACAACCGGATAAAGTGCCGGATGAGTTCTTTGCCGTAACCGAAATTCCAGCGGGTGGCATGATCAAATATGAAACCGACGCCAAAACCGGCTTTATTTTTGCAGACCGTTTTCAGTCAATGCCGGTTGCCTATCCTGCAAACTATGGCTCACTGACGCAGTCGCTGGCGGGAGATGGTGATCCGCTGGATGTGATTTTCTATACCCGCGCGCCGCTGCAACCGGGCACGCTGATCAAACTCCGTCCGATTGGCGTGCTGAAAATGATTGATGGTGGCGAAAAGGACGACAAAATCGTCGCGGTGCCAACCAGCAAAATCGACCCGACCTACGACGACATTAAAGAGATGAGCGACCTGCCGAAGATCGAGCAGGAACGTTTGCAGGCATTCTTCCGCGTGTATAAGCAGTTGCCGGATGGCCGGAAGAAAGTTGAGCTGAACGGTTTTGAAGATGCGGCGAAAGCCAAAACTGAAATCAAACAGGCGTTTGATGCTTATAAAGCGAAGCAGTAAAGGTTGCGGTCGCCATGAATGGCGACCCTACATGTTAGGTGCGCATTAATGCGCACCGCGCCAACTCAGGCGATATTCAGATATTTGTGCGTCTGCATCGAAAGCCGCCAGTTGCGGGCGATGCAGGTTTCAATACAGAGTTTGGTGGCCGCATCGCCACGGCTGATCGGTTGCAGCGCCACAATGCGCTTTTTATCGTCGTGCAATCCCGCCAGCAATTCGTCTAACGCTTCCACATCACGCTCACGCGCCACCGGATGCTTGATTTCATCTGCGCGCTGCAATGCCTGCGGCAATACGTCGTAGCCACCACGCATATTCACCTTGGGTGAAACCGTCACCCAGGTTGCGTCAGAACACTGCACTTCGTGCGTGCCGCTGGTTTCGATCTGGCAGGCAAAACCCGCCGCTTCTAATTGTTCCGTCAAAGGGCGCAGATCAAAAATCGCCGGTTCGCCGCCGGTGATCACCACATGACGTGCAGTCCAGCCCTGACGTTGAATGGTGTCGATCAGCATCGCCGCATCGGCGCTGCCCCACGCATCGCTTTCCACGGTTTTAACCAGAATATCGCCGAGCGAGGTCTCCCGATCCGCCCGCTTTTCCCAGGTATGTTTGGTATCACACCAGCTACAGCCCACCGGACATCCTTGTAAGCGGATGAACAGCGCCGGAACACCGGTGTAAAAACCTTCGCCCTGCAGCGTCTGGAACATTTCGTTAATCGGGTAGAACATTTTTCACTCACGTCTAAAATTTGAGGCGCAGATTATGGCAGATCTTGCGCGCTGAGTAACAGCTGCTTCGTGCCAAATAAAAGCAAAAGCCCCGCACAAGGCGGGGCTCTATTCAGACGATGCCGCCCGCAGGCAGCATACTCAGACGATTACGCCTGGCCTTTAACTTCTTTCAGACCGTTGAACGGTGCTTTGCTGCCCAGTGCTTCTTCGATACGAATCAGCTGGTTGTACTTAGCAACACGGTCAGAACGGCTCATAGAACCGGTTTTGATCTGGCCAGCTGCAGTACCTACCGCCAGGTCAGCGATGGTTGCATCTTCGGTTTCACCTGAACGGTGTGAAATCACCGCAGTGTAACCCGCATCTTTCGCCATCTTGATTGCAGCCAGAGTTTCGGTCAGTGAACCGATCTGGTTGAATTTGATCAGGATGGAGTTAGCGATGCCTTTATCGATACCTTCTTTCAGGATCTTGGTGTTGGTTACGAACAAGTCGTCACCTACCAGCTGGAGTTTGTCGCCCAGCACTTTGGTCTGGTATGCGAAACCAGCCCAGTCAGATTCGTCCAGACCATCTTCGATAGAAACGATTGGATACTGATTAGCCAGATCTTCCAGGAAGTGCGTGAACTCTTCAGAAGTGAAGGCTTTGTTGCCTTCGCCAGCCAGCACATATTTGCCGTCTTTGTAGAATTCAGATGCTGCGCAGTCCATCGCCAGGGTGATGTCTTTGCCCAGCTCGTAGCCTGCTGCTTTTACCGCTTCAGCGATAACAGCCAGTGCTTCGGCGTTAGAACCCAGGTTTGGCGCGTAGCCACCTTCGTCACCTACAGCAGTGCTCATGCCTTTCGACTTCAGCACTTTCGCCAGGTGATGGAAGACTTCAGAACCCATGCGAATTGCTTCTTTCAGGGTTGGCGCGCCAACTGGCTGAATCATGAATTCCTGGATGTCGACGTTGTTGTCGGCGTGCTCACCACCGTTGATGATGTTCATCATTGGCAGCGGCATAGAGTATTTGCCTGGGGTGCCGTTCAGTTCAGCGATGTGTGCGTACAGCGGCAGGCCTTTAGAGGCAGCAGCAGCTTTAGCAGCAGCCAGTGAAACCGCCAGAATGGCGTTAGCACCGAAGTTAGATTTGTTCTCAGTACCGTCCAGCTCGATCATGATCTTATCGATGTTCGCCTGGTCTTTGGCATCTTTACCGGTTACCGCGTTAGCGATTGGACCGTTAACAGCCGCAACCGCTTTGGTTACGCCTTTGCCCAGGAAACGAGATTTGTCACCGTCACGCAGCTCCAGTGCTTCGCGAGAACCGGTTGATGCACCTGATGGCGCAGCAGCCAGACCAACGAAACCGCCTTCCAGATGCACTTCTGCTTCTACAGTTGGGTTGCCACGGGAGTCGATGATTTCGCGACCGATGACTTTTACGATTTTGGACATTCGATTTTCCTCAGTACAAGTTAGTCAATCCTAAGACAAACAACGCGCGAAAAGTTCGCGCGTTGTTCGTGAAACTTACTTCGCTAAACGCTTCTGGTGTTCCTGCGCGGCTTTCACAAAGCCAGCGAACAGCGGATGACCATCGCGTGGGGTCGACGTGAATTCCGGGTGGAACTGACAGGCAACAAACCACGGATGGTTCGGGATCTCAATGATCTCAACCAGCTGATCGTCGCCAGAACGACCGGCAATATGCAGACCCGCCGCTTCAATCGGCTTCAGCAACATATTGTTTACTTCGTAACGATGACGGTGGCGCTCGGTAATGATTTCAGAGCCGTACAACTGACGCACTTTGCTTTCCGGCGTCAACTGGCACTGCTGGCTGCCCAGACGCATGGTGCCGCCCAGATCGCTCTGCTCAGTACGCTGCTCAACGTTGCCCTCTTCGTCACGCCATTCGGTGATAAGCGCAACCACCGGATACTTACAGTCTGGCACAAATTCCGTAGAGTTCGCGCCTTCCATACCGGCAACGTTGCGGGCAAATTCCATCAGCGCAACCTGCATGCCCAGGCAAATCCCCAGGTAAGGCACGTTGTTCTCACGGGCGTATTGCGCCGTCATCATTTTGCCTTCCACACCGCGGTAGCCGAAGCCGCCAGGGATCAGAATAGCATCCAGATCTTTCAGTAATTCGACACCGCGCGTTTCAACATCCTGCGAGTCGATCAGTTTGATGTTCACGGTAACGCGATTTTTCAGGCCGCCGTGTTTCAACGCTTCAATCACTGACTTGTATGCATCCGGCAGTTCGACATATTTGCCGACCATACCGATGGTCACTTCGCCGCCCGGATTGGCTTCTTCGTAAATTACCTGTTCCCATTCGGCCAGGTTCGCTTCCGGTGCGTTCAGATTGAAACGCTTGCAGATGTAATCATCCAGACCTTGCGATTTCAGCATGCCTGGAATCTTGTAGATGGAATCCACATCTTTCAGGGAAATAACCGCTTTTTCTGGCACGTTACAGAACAGCGCGATTTTAGCGCGTTCGTTCGCAGGCACAGCGCGGTCAGAACGGCAGATCAGCACGTCTGGCTGAATCCCGATCGACAGCAGCTCTTTCACTGAATGCTGGGTTGGCTTGGTTTTCACTTCGCCTGCGGCCGCCATATACGGCACCAGCGTCAGGTGCATATACATGGTGTGTTCACGACCGACATCGACCGCCATCTGGCGAATCGCTTCGAGGAACGGCAGAGATTCGATATCACCCACGGTACCGCCGATCTCAACCAGAACGACGTCATGACCTTCGCCGCCTTCAATGATGCGCTCTTTGATGGCGTTGGTGATGTGTGGGATAACCTGAATCGTGGCGCCCAGATAGTCACCGCGACGCTCTTTGCGCAGCACTTCTGAGTAGATACGACCGGTAGTAAAGTTGTTGCGGCGCGACATTTTAGTGCGGATGAAGCGCTCGTAGTGACCTAAATCCAGATCGGTTTCGGCCCCATCATCGGTAACAAATACTTCACCGTGCTGCGTTGGGCTCATGGTACCCGGATCGACGTTGATGTACGGATCGAGTTTCATGATGGTCACATTCAGACCACGTGCTTCAAGGATAGCTGCGAGGGAGGCTGCGGCAATGCCTTTGCCCAGAGAGGAAACGACCCCGCCGGTCACAAAAATATAATTCGTTGTCATGCTGAACCTGAGAGTTTAGGTTTAAAGACGGTGGAATAACCAAGACGGGAAAATAGTATACTTGAAGTCGTCTTAAGCCACAATTGATGAATCACACCATCATCCTCCACAGGTAAGCCGGTAACATAGCGGATAGCATGGTATGAAATGTTGATGTACGTCACAAAGTCGCCGCAAGGCTGAATCGAGTAAGCTCAAGCGGCGAATTTATGCGCAGTGATGGAATAATCGTCAGATTTGCTTACTGCTTGTTCTCCAACACTTTCACCTGCTGCCAGGCCTCTTCCATTTGATCCAGGGTGGCATCGCTCATCGCTAAACCTTGTGAGGCGATAATGGCTTCAACCTGACGGAAGCGGCGCTCAAACTTATCGTTGGCTTTCTGTAACGCGACTTCCGCTTTGCTGCCTAAATGGCGTGATAAATTGACGGTCGCGAACAACAAATCACCAATCTCCTCTTCCAGCTTGTCGTTATCCACCACCGCTTGCTGCGCTTCGTGCATCACTTCGTCGATCTCTTCATGCACTTTATCCAGCACCGGACCGAGATTATTCCAGTCAAAGCCCACTGTGCTGCAACGCTTCTGAATTTTGTGCGCGCGCATCAATGCCGGCAGCGCTTTAGGGATGTCATCTAACGCAGAGTGCTGCGATTTTTCCGCGCGCTCGCTGTGTTTGATCGCTTCCCAGTTTTTCAGCACTTCTTCGCTGGTTTCGGCCTGAACATCACCAAAAATGTGTGGATGACGGCGCTCAAGTTTGTCGCTGATGGCGTTGCAGACGTCGTCAAAGTTAAAGCGCTGCTGCTCATCGGCCATCTGTGCGTAGAACACCACCTGAAACAGCAGATCGCCAAGTTCACCGCGCAGATCGGCAAAATCTTCGCGCTGAATGGCATCGATCACTTCGTAGGTTTCTTCCAGTGTGTAAGGCGCGATCGAGGCGAAGGTTTGCTGACGATCCCACGGGCAGCCGCGCTCCGGGTCGCGCAAGGTTTGCATGATGTTGAGCAGGCGGTTTAAGGGCGTCATGAGAGGATCCTTTGGGGCTGATATGTAAAAAGGTCGCCATGAATGGCGACCCTACGGCGTAATTTGTCGGGTCGGCATTTATGCCGACCTGAAAATCAGTGCAAACGGCGCGCGTCGATAATGTCCGGCACCTGATTAAGGCGTGCCAGCACGCGGCCAAGCACTTGCTGGTTATAGATCTCAATATCCATATCAATGGTCGCCAGCTGTTTTTTGGTGTCGCTGCGGCTAGAGACGCCGAGCACGTTGACCTTTTCGTTAGCCAGAATGGTGGTGATATCGCGCAGCAGGCCGCTACGATCGTTGGCGGTGACGCGCACCACCAGCGAGTAACCGCTGGAGTAATCCTCGCCCCACACCGCATCAACAATACGTTCCGGTGCGTGCGAAATCAGCTCGGTTAACTGGTCGCAGTCGGCGCGGTGAATCGAGATGCCGCGCCCCTGGGTGATAAAGCCCACGATATCGTCGCCAGGAATCGGCTGGCAGCAGCGGGCGATGTGGTGCAGCAGATTGCCCACACCTTCCACCACCACGCGACCGCTCTCTTTACGCGCCGAAGGTGCATGTGACTTTTGCGTCAGCAGGCGCAGCGCCTCGCGATCTTCCTCTTCGGCGCTCGGCTTGTTGAGCTTGCCTTGCAGGAAATTGACCATCTGATTGAGGCGAATATCGCCGCCGCCAATCATCGCCAGCAGCTCATCCTGCGAACTGACGTTATAGCGCGGCAGCAGCAGTTTCTCCGCTTCGCGCATGCTGATATCCATCTGATTCAGCTCGTTTTCGAGGATCTGACGGCCAGCGATAATATTTTTGTCGCGATCCTGTTTACGGAACCAGGCGTGAATTTTCGAGCGTCCGCGGCTGGTGGTGATATAGCCGAGGTTCGGATTCAGCCAATCGCGGCTTGGATTCGGCTGCTTCTGGGTGATCACTTCAATCTGATCGCCCATCTGCAACTGATAGGTAAACGGCACGATGCGCCCGCTGATTTTGGCGCCAATGCAGCGGTGACCGATATCGCTGTGAATATGATAAGCGAAGTCGAGCGGCGTTGAACCCGCCGGCAGATCGACCACGTCGCCTTTCGGGGTAAACACATACACGCGATCGTCGAATACCTGGCTGCGCACCTCTTCCAGCATCTCGCCGGAATCGGCCATCTCTTCCTGCCAGGTAATCAGCTTACGCAGCCAGGCGATTCGTCCTTCATGTCCTGCCGCGCCACGCGCATTGCTGGAGGTTGGACCTTCTTTGTACTTCCAGTGTGCGGCGACGCCCAGCTCGGCGTCTTCGTGCATCTGGCGCGTACGGATCTGGATTTCCACCGTTTTGCCTTGCGGCCCCAGCACCACGGTATGAATCGATTGATAGCCGTTGGGCTTGGGATTGGCAACGTAGTCGTCAAACTCACTCGGCAGATGGCGAAACAGCGTATGTACCGTTCCGAGCGCGCCGTAGCAATCCTGCAAGCGTTCAGCCACGATGCGCACCGCGCGCACGTCAAACAGCTCATCGAACGCTAACGACTTCTTCTGCATCTTGCGCCAGATGCTGTAGATGTGTTTTGGACGGCCATATACTTCGGCACGCACGCCCTCTTTCTGCATCTCGGCGCGCAGGTTGGCGACGAAGCTTTCGATGTAGCCTTCGCGATCGATACGGCGTTCGTGCAGTAGCTTAGCAATACGTTTGTATTCATCGGGATGCAGATAGCGGAAGCAGTAATCTTCCAGCTCCCATTTGAGCTGGCCGATACCAAGACGGTTCGCCAGCGGCGCGTAGATATTGGTGCTCTCTTTCGCCGCGAGCACGCGCTCATCTTCTGGCGCGTCTTTCATTTCACGCAGATGGGCGATACGTTCCGCCAGCTTGATGACCACGCAGCGGAAATCTTCCACCATCGCCAGCAGCATGCGGCGCACGTTATCCACTTGCTCAGAGGCCATCGAATCGTTGTGAATCGCTTTCAGCTGACGAATGGCATCCATGTCGCGCACGCCGTGCACCAACATCACAATCTCTTTGCCAAAGGCTTTTTCGAGATCCTCTTCGCTTACCACATCGGCGTTAGCGAGCGGGAACAGCAGCGCCGCGCGCAGGCTGTCGATGTCCATGCTGAGCATGGTGAGGATTTCCACCATCTCAATACCGCGCCACAGCAGCAGAGCTTGATCAGGATGGTTGTGCGTTTCGGCTTCACAGTAGCGCCACGCATCCGCCAGTCGCTGACAGGATTGCGGATTGTTGATACTTAAACTGGCGATCCACTGGTCGAGGGCAAATTCGCCCGCCGTATTTAAATGCGCACTTCTAACCGCAACCATATCCTCTCCTGCCACAGCGATGTGGACATCGCTTATGCTTTGCTAAACAGCACCATGGATTCGAGATGACTGGTATGAGGGAACATATCCAGCATCGCGACCCTTTCCAAATGGTAGCCCGCTGACAGCAATGTCTGACTGTCACGCGCCAGCGTTGTAGGGTTACAGGAAACATAGACCACACGTTCTGGCGCAAGTTTAACCACATGCGTCATCACGCCCGCGGCCCCAGCACGCGCTGGATCCAGTAACACCTTGTTAAATCCCTGCGTCGCCCACGGCTGACGCGATACATCTTCCTCCAGGTTATGCTGGAAGAAGCGAACATTCTCAAGATTATTCTGGGCTGCATTATACGCTGCCTGCTGCACTAATGCTGCAACGCCCTCCACACCTACAGCATTTTGTACGAACTTTCCTAGAGGCAAAGTAAAGTTTCCCATGCCACAGAACAAATCCAGCACACGATCCTCTGGCTGCAAATCCAGCCATTCGATGGCTTTGGCCACCATCTGCTGATTCACAGCATCGTTGACCTGAATAAAATTCTGCGGGCTAAAGGTTAGCGGCAAATTCAACGAGTGATAAAAAGGTTCACGCGCATTCAGCGCCTGCAAACTTTCACTGCCATCAGCCAGATAGAGCGACAGTTGCTGCTCATGCGAAAAACGTTCCAGTTTTGCGTGATCGCCTGCAGAGAGTGCATCAAGATGGCGCAGCACCATCAGCGGGCCATTGTCCGCCAGCACCAACTCAACGTGGCCCAGCCGTTTAACCGCCTGTAAATCGCTGAGACACTGGTGCAACGGCTGCAGTAACGCCTCAAGTTCGGGCACCAAAACCGGGCATTGCTTCAGCTCAACCAGATCGTTGCTGGCGGCCTGGCGGAAACCCATTTGCAGGCGCTGCTGTTTTGGCTGCCACTGCAACCCTAAACGCGCCCGACGACGATAGCCCCACGCGCTGCCGCTGATGATCTCATCGACCTTCACCGGCAGCGGCGCTTCGCGGCTTAGCATGCGGCTTAAGGCGCGCGCTTTACTCTCCTGCTGCAAAGCCACCGACGCATGCTGCTGCTGGCAGCCGCCGCATATGCCGAAATGGACGCAGCGTGGTTTTTCCCGCTGTGGGCCAGGATTGAGGATCTTGTTGGCTTTGGCGCGCGCGTATTTGCTTTTATCCTCGAACACCGTCACTTCCGCCTGTTCACCGGGCAGCGCGCCGCTGACAAACATCGCCTTGCCTTTATGGCGCGCAACACCCTGTCCAAAAGGATCGAGGTCTTCAATGGTGACGGATATGCGAGCCTTAGTCGTCACACGCTGTTTTGCGGAGTAAAATTGCGCCATAGTATTGTGAAATCTCTACTTTAATTGGGTGTGCAGCCATTAACCGCGCTTGCACAGGGATAAAAATGCCAGGAATCGCCAGGCCACAATTATGACCAAATACAGCCTGCGGGCGCGAATGATGATTTTGATACTGGCGCCAACGCTGATGATTGGCCTGCTGCTCAGTACCTTCTTTGTGGTGCACCGCTACAACGAATTACAGCATCAGGTGCACGACGCGGGGGCGAACATCATCGAACCGCTGGCGGTCTCCAGTGAATACGGCATGACGTGGCACAACCGCGATGCGATTCGCGAATTAGTCAGCCTGCTGCATCGCCGCCACTCCAATATTGTCCGTGCCATCACCATTTTCGACAACAACAATCACGTCTACGTCACCTCGAATAACAACCAAAACCTCTCGTTATTACAGAAAGAGGACATCTCAACGCTGGAAGATGGCGTCTCGGTGGAACGGCAAGGCAATGTGATGATTTTGCGCACGCCAATCATCTCCGAACGCTATTCGGTGGATGAGCTGCCGGGCGAGGATGCCAAACCCGCCGGGAATCCGCTGGGTTATGTGGCAATCGAGCTGGATCTGCAATCGGTGCGGCTCGAGCAGTACAAAGAGGTGTTTGTTGCCACGCTGCTGCTGCTGTTCTGCCTGTGCATCGCCATGCTGTTTGCCTATCGCCTGATGCGCGACGTCACCGGCCCGATTCGCAACATGGTCACCACCGTGGACCGCATTCGCCGCGGCCAGCTGGACAGTCGCGTGGATGGCTACATGCTGGGCGAGCTGAGCATTCTGAAAAACGGCATCAACGCCATGGCGATGTCGCTCACCGCCTATCACGAAGAGATGCAGCAGAACATCGATCAGGCGACTTACGATCTGCGTGAAACGCTGGAACAGCTGGAGATTCAGAACGTGGAGCTGGATCTGGCGAAGAAGCGCGCGCAGGAAGCGGCGCGTATCAAATCGGAGTTCCTCGCCAACATGTCGCACGAGCTGCGAACGCCGCTGAACGGCGTAATTGGCTTTACCCGTCAGATGCTGAAAACCGGGCTGAGCACCAACCAGCGCGACTACATGAGCACCATCGAGCGCTCGGCGAATAACCTGCTGAGCATCATTAACGACGTGCTTGATTTCTCGAAACTCGAAGCCGGAAAGCTGGTGCTGGAGTCGATCCCGTTCCCGCTGCGCGCCACGCTGGATGAAACGCTGGTGCTGCTGGCGCCGTCCGCCCACGACAAAGGGCTGGAGATTACCGTGTGCCTGGAAAAACAGGTGCCTGACAATGTGATAGGCGATCCGCTGCGCCTGCAGCAGATCATGATCAACCTGATTGGCAACGCGATTAAATTCACCGAGCACGGACATATCGATCTGCGCGTCGAGCTACGCAGCATCAGCAACACGCGTGCTGAGCTGGAGATTCAGGTGCATGACACCGGCATCGGTATCTCTGAACAGCAGCAGTCGCAGCTGTTCCAGGCGTTTCGCCAGGCCGATGCCAGTATTTCACGTCGTCATGGCGGCACCGGTTTAGGGTTGGTGATCACGCAGAAACTGGTGAGCGAAATGGGCGGCGAAATTGCCTTCCACAGCCGTCAAAATCAGGGCTCGACCTTCTGGGTGCATATTCATCTCGATCTCAATCCGAACGCACCGGCCATTCCGCGCATGCTGGATGATTTGCGTGCCACGCCGCTGGCTTATATCGAGCCGCATCCGGCGGTGGCGAAAGCGGTGCAGGAGATGCTAAGCATCACACCGTTGCAGGTGCAGCACTTCTCCAGCCTGGAAGAGATGCCCGATACGCACTTCCCGCTGCTGCTGATGGGCTTGCCGGTAACCGAACCGCATCCTGCGACGCTGTCGGATGCGTTGATTACTCGTCTGCATGCGCATGCCGATTCGGTGCTGCTAGCGCTGCCGAGTGAAATGATGCTGTTTGCCGACGACTTGCGGGCGCGCGGCATTGCCGGTTGTATCGCCAAACCGGTTTCGTTAACGCGCTTGCTGCCAATGCTGCTCGACTTACATGACTGGCAAAGCGATGTGCTGCCGCGTGGCGCACGTCAGCCATTGACGGTAATGGCGGTAGATGACAATCCCGCCAATCTGAAACTGATTGGCGCGCTGCTGGAGGAGCAGGTGCAGCACATCATTCTGTGTGATAACGCCGAGCAGGCGATTCGCCAGGCGCGCCTACACAAGCTGGACGTGATTCTGATGGACATTCAGATGCCAGATATCGATGGCATCCGCGCCAGCGAAATCATCCGCAGCCTGCCGCTGCACGCCACCACACCGATTGTCGCCGTAACCGCGCATGCGTTGGATGGCGAACGTGCGCAGCTCATCAACGCTGGCATGAATGACTATCTGGCGAAGCCGATTGACGAGGACAAACTGAGCCAGTTGCTGCAGCGTTACGCGCCGAACCGAATCGCGCCGCAACCACAACCGCCGGAAGTTGCGCCGTCGCTGGATTGGACGCTAGCACTGCGTCAGGCCGCCAATAAACCTGACTTAGCCCGCGATCTGCTGCAAATGCTGCTCGATTTCCTGCCAGAAGTGGAAGAGCGCGTTGAGAGTGCGATGGCGAGTAATGATGTGGTGGGATTGCGCGAGATTATTCACAAGCTGCACGGCAGCGCCAGCTACAGCGGCGTGCCGCGCCTGAAACAGCTGTGTCAGCAGCTGGAGAAGAGTTTGCATCAGGAGAGCGATATCGACGCGCTTGAGCCGGAGCTGCTGGAATTGAGCGATGAGATGGCGAACGTAGCGCGAGAGGCGAGGAAGCTGTTGGCGTTGGGTTAGAGCCGTGCGGTGATGGACCAGGTCGGCATAAATGCCGACCCTACGACGGCTATGCGTGCGCATTTGTAGGGTCGCCATTCATGGCGACCAGGCTTACAGCGCTTTACCCACCTTAATCACCGCCGCGACATTGCGCGCCGTCAAACGCACGTTCTGCGCCGCATTGGCCAGCGCGTCTTCCAGCGAACAAATGCTAAACAGCACGCTGAACACCGCATCCAGCCCATGTTGATGCACCACGCCGACATCCGCAGTTAGACTTCCGGCAATGCCAATCACCGGCTTATTAAACTGCTTCGCGACTTTTGCCACACCAATCGGAACCTTGCCGTTGATGCTTTGACTATCAATGCGCCCTTCGCCGGTAATCACCAGATCGGCATCTTTCACCTGCTCAGCCAGGCCTAAGGCTTCGGTGACAATCTCAATACCGCTGCGCAACTCAGCCTGGCAAAACGCATGCAGCGCCGCGCCCATGCCGCCGGCCGCGCCGCCGCCATCAATGTGTAAAACATCAATATCCAGATCGCGATGAATCAGAGTAGCGTAATGTTCCAGCGCCTTGTCCAGCTGCTGCACCAGCTGCGGCGTCGCGCCTTTTTGCGGACCAAAGATCGCCGACGCGCCCTTTTCACCGGTAAGCGGATTACTGACATCGCAGGCCACTTCAAAGCGGCACTCTTTAATACGCGCATCCAGCTGTGCGATATCAATGTGTGCCAGTTGCGGCAATGCACCGCCGCCATAGGCAATTTCCTTGCCGTGCTCATCCAGCAGCTGCGCGCCCAGAGCCTGCATCATGCCGGAACCACCATCATTGGTGGCGCTGCCGCCAATGCCGATGATGATGTGATCGACACCACGATCGAGCGCATCTTTGATCAGCTCGCCGGTGCCGAATGAGGTGGTAATCAGCGGATCGCGCTGTGCGGCGGGTACTAACTCCAGCCCGCTGGCCGCCGCCATTTCGATAAACGCGGTGCGCTCATCGCCTGACAAACCGTAGAACGCTTCCACTGGCTTGCCGAGCGGTCCAGTAACCGTCAGCCGGACAATGTTTCCCTGCGTTGCCGCCACCATCGCTTCAACCGTGCCTTCGCCACCGTCGGCAACCGGTATTTTCACGTAGTCAGCTTCAGGAAAGATCTCGCGGAATCCCGCTTCAATCGCCGAAGCCACTTCCAGGGCGGATAAACTCTCTTTATATGAATCCGGTGCGATGACAATTTTCATAGGCAATCCAGCGCGGTTGATGACGGACATCCGTCCTGCGAAGGCAGCGAGCCGCCCGGCATCCGCAGACGCCGGACGATTGCACTACCGGGTGATCTCAACTTTCGCTAATTTTTCATAATAGCAGGCCAGTGCGCTATGGTCGGAAGTGCCCTGTCCGTCCACCTTGAGCGCCTGCATCATCTCCATTACCGCAGCGGTCAGCGGCAGATGCGCGCCAATCTCGTGCGAAGTATCCAGCGCGTTAGCCAGATCTTTGATGTGCAGATCGATACGGAAGCCCGGCTTGAAGTTACGATCCAGCACCATCGGCGCTTTGGCATCCAGCACGGTGCTGCCCGCCAGGCCACCACGAATCGCCTGATAAACCAGCTCAGGATTAACGCCCGCTTTGGTCGCCAGCGACAGCGCTTCTGACATCGCCGCGATGTTGAGCGCCACGATTACCTGATTCGCCAGCTTGGTGACGTTACCCGCACCAATGTCGCCGGTGTGCACCACCGAACCCGCCATCGCTTTCATGATGTCGTAGCACTGATCGAACACCGCTTTATCACCGCCGACCATCACCGACAGTGTGCCTTCAATCGCTTTCGGCTCGCCGCCACTCACCGGCGCATCGAGCATTTTGATGCCTTTCGCCGCCAGCGCATCATGCACTTCACGGCTGGCTAACGGCGCAATGGAACTCATGTCGATCACGATCAGACCCGGCTTCGCGCCTTCGATGATGCCGTTAGCGCCGAGGCACACCTCTTTAACCTGCGGCGAGTTCGGAACCATGGTGATCAACACATCCACCTGTTCTGCTACCTCTTTTGGCGTCTTCGCCACGGTGGCGCCTAGCTCCACCAGCTCTGCTTCGTTGCCGACATTATGGTCGCGCACCACCAGCGAATAACCGGCTTTCACCAGGTTTTTACTCATCGGTTTGCCCATGATGCCGAGGCCGATAAATCCAATTTTCATTGCCTTTCCTCTCAGTCAGTTATTTTTTAAATTTGTCACACAGCGCCTGCGTGGCGTTACGGAACACGCCCAGATCGCTGCCAACCGCCACAAAGCTGGCGCCCCACTCCAGATAGCGGCGCGCATCGGCTTCCACCGGCGCCAGAATCCCGCTCGGTTTCCCCGCCGCTTTGGCGCGTTCGAATACGTGTTTAATCACTTTCAATACTTCGGGATGCGCAGGCTGGCCGAGATAGCCGAGCGCTGCCGAGAGATCGCCTGGCCCCACGAAGATGCCATCGACACCATCGACTGCGGCAATAGCATCAATGTTGTCCACCGCCTGTTGCGTTTCGATCTGCACCAGCAACGTGATGTTATCGTTGATGGTGCTGTTGTAGTCCGGCAGCGTGCCGTACATGTTGCTGCGGTGCGAAACCGAGACACCGCGAATACCCGCCGGTGGATAGCGAGTAGATGCCACCGCGCGGATCGCCTCTTCCTCGGTTTCCACAAACGGCACCAGGAAGTTGTAGAAGCCGATATCCAGCAAGCGCTTGATGATGATCGGTTCGTTGCACGGCGGACGCACCACCGGCGCGCTGTGGCTGCCCTTCAGCGCCATCAGCTGCGGCACAAAGGTGGTGATGTCATTTGGCGCGTGTTCGCCATCCAGTACCAGCCAGTCAAAGCCCGCCAGGCCCAGCACTTCGGTGGTTAATGGATTAGCCAGCGCGCACCAGCTGCCAATCAGGGTTTCTCCTGCCAGCAAACGGCGACGAAAAGGGTTCGGCCAGGCATTGCTCATTGTCTTCACTCCTGTCGGTTACAGCAGGCTCCCGCGCGGGGAGCCGGAAAAGTTAGCGCACCAGGCACGGACGCTTGTTATCAAAGGTCCAGTTCGGTACGAGGAACTGCATGGCTTGCGCATCATCGCGCGCGCCCAAACCGTGTTTCTGATACAGCGCGTTGGCCTGCATCACCTGATCCATATCCAGCTCGACGCCGAGGCCCGGCTTTTGCGGCACCTGCACCATGCCGCCTTTAATCTGGAACGGCTCTTTGGTCAGGCGCTGATTGCCTTCCTGCCAAATCCAGTGGGTATCGATGGCAGTAATCGCGCCCGGTGCGGCGGCGGCAACATGGGTAAACATCGCCAGCGAGATGTCGAAATGGTTGTTAGAGTGCGAGCCCCACGTCAGGCCGAAGTCGTGGCACATCTGCGCTACGCGCACCGAACCCTGCATCGTCCAGAAGTGCGGATCGGCCAGCGGGATATCGACCGATTGCAGCGACAGCGTGTGGCCCATTTGACGCCAGTCGGTAGCGATCATGTTGGTGGCGGTTGGCATGCCGGTGGCGCGGCGGAACTCCGCCATCACTTCGCGACCGGAATAGCCTTGCTCGGCACCGCACGGATCTTCCGCATAGGCCAGCACGCCTTTCAGCTGCTTACCGAGCAGAATCGCCTCGTTCAGCGACCAGGCACCGTTAGGATCGAGCGTCACACGCGCCTGCGGGAAACGCTTCGCCAGCGCCGTTACCGCTTCAGCCTCTTCACCGCCGCGTAGCACGCCGCCTTTCAGTTTGAAATCGTTGAAACCATATTTTTCATAGGCCGCTTCCGCCAGGCGCACCACCGTATCCGGCGTCAGCGCTTCTTCGTGGCGCAGGCGATACCAATCGCATTTGTCATTTTCCTGGCTCTGATACGGCAGCGAGGTTTTCTTGCGGTCACCGACATAGAACAGGTAGCCGAGCATTTCCACACGATCGCGCTGCTGACCATCGCCGAGCAGCGAGGCGACGTTCACGCCCAGGTGCTGCCCCAGCAGATCGAGCAGCGCCGCTTCAATGCCGGTCACCACGTGAATGGTGGTACGCAAATCAAAGGTTTGGTTGCCGCGCCCGCTGGAATCGCGGTCGGCAAAGGTGCTGCGCACCAGGTTGAGGATGTTTTTGTATTCGCCAACGGTTTTCTGCACCACCAGCGCCGCCGCATCTTCCAGCGTCTGACGAATCTTTTCGCCGCCCGGAATCTCACCCACGCCGGTATGTCCAGCATTGTCTTTAATAATGACGATATTGCGGGTGAAAAACGGTGAATGCGCGCCGCTCAGGTTGAGCAACATGCTGTCGTAACCGGCCACCGGAATGACCTGCAGCGATGTAATTTTCGGTGTCTGACTCATTTCCTGCTCCTTAGACTTAGCCGCGACCAAATGCTGGACGCTTGCGGTCGAATGACCAATTGGGAACCAGATACTGCATAGCGGTGGCGTCATTACGTGCGCCCGCCGGCAGCGATTTGTACAAAGCGTTGGCCTGATGCAGACGATCCCAATCCAGCTCGACGCCGAGGCCCGGCTTATCCGGCACGGCGATTTTGCCGTTGCGGATCTGCAGTGGCTCTTTGGTCAGGCGCTGATCGCCCTCCTGCCAAATCCAGTGCGTATCAATGGCGGTGGGTTTGCCCGGTGCAGCCGCGCCAACGTGGGTGAACATCGCCAGCGAAATATCGAAGTGGTTATTGGAGTGACAGCCCCAGGTTAATCCCCAGTCGTCACACAGCTGCGCCACGCGCACCGCGCCGCTCAGCGTCCAGAAGTGCGGATCGGCCAGTGGAATATCGACGGAATTGAGCATCACCGCGTGGTTCATTTCGCGCCAGTTGGTAGCAATCATGTTGGTGGCGACCGGCAAGCCCGTCGCGCGGCGGAATTCGGCCATCACTTCGCGACCGGAGTAGCCCTGCTCAGCACCGCACGGATCTTCGGCGTAGGTCAGCACATCGCCCATGCCTTTACACAAGCGAATGGCTTCATCGAGCGTCCAGGCACCGTTGGGATCGACGGTGATACGCGCATCGGGAAAGCGTTTTTTCAGCGCCGCCGCCGATTCAATTTCCTGCTCGCCCGGCAGCACGCCGCCTTTGAGTTTGAAATCTTTGAAGCCGTATTTGTCCTGCGCCGCTTCCGCCAGCCGCACCACAGATTCCGGCGTTAGCGCCTCCTGATGGCGCAAGTGATACCAATCGTGGCTGGCATTTTCGCCGGTCAGATAGGGCAAATCGGTTTTGCGACGGTCGCCGAGATAAAACAGATAACCCAGCACCGTGACTTCATCGCGCTGCTGGCCTGGACCGAGCAGTTCCGCCACCGGCACGCCGAGGCATTGGCCGAGCAGATCGAGCAGCGCGGCTTCCAGCGCGGCCACCGCATTGACGCGCAGCTCGAAGGTCCACGCGCCTTTGCCGAAGGTATCGAAATCCGCCGACTGATTGCCTTTGTGCACCTGCTGCACCAGACGATTCATGCGCGCAACCTGCTGACCTTTCACCTGCGGAATCGCCTCAACCAGCGTTTGGTAGATGGTTTCACCGCCCGGCGCTTCACCGACGCCGGTATGTCCGGCGCTGTCAGTCAGCACCACGATATTGCGGGTGAAGCAGGCGCTGTGCGCGCCACCGATGTTGAGCAGCATACTGTCGTAACCGGCAACCGGAATCACCTGCATGTCGGTGATGACCGGCGTACTTTGCGTAGTCATATTCCGTCCTTATGGCCTGGTTTTCAGTTCGACGCGTTTGATATCGCCGGCAATCACCAGGAAGCTAAATGCGGCGACAAAGGCATGGATACCGACATAAATCAGCGCGCCTTCGAAGGAACCGCTGGTGGCGATGATGTAACCGATAGCGATTGGCGTGACGATGCCGGAGAAGTTACCGAACATGTTGAACAGACCGCCGCTCAAACCGCTGATCTCTTTCGGTGCAGTATCTGCCATCACCGCCCAGCCCAGCGCGCCAATGCCTTTGCCGAAGAACGCCAGCGCCATGAAGAACACCACCACCCATTCGGTGTCGGTGTAGTTACACATCACCATCGAAATGGAAAGCAGCATGCCAAGCACAATCGGCGTTTTACGCGCGATATTCAGCGAACCGGTTTTGCGCATCAGGTAATCGGAAATCACCCCGCCCAATACGCCGCCAAGGAAGCCGCATACCGCTGGGATCGAGGCAATAAAGCCCGCCTTCAGAATCGACATACCGCGCGCCTGCACCAGATAAACCGGGAACCAGGTGATAAAGAAGTAGGTTAAGGCGTTGACGCAGTATTGGCCGAGATAGATGCCCAGCATCATGCGGGAAGTCAGCAGCTGTTTGATCTGGAACCACTTCTCGCTCCAGCTCACTTTGCGATCGTCCTTTTTGACGTCCATGTTGATCAGCGCGCCGCCCTGCTCCATGTACTCCAGCTCGGCTTTGTTAACGCCCGGATGATCGGTGGGATCGTGGATTACTTTCAGCCAGATGAAGCTGAGGATGATGCCCAATCCGCCCATGAACCAGAACACGTGCGCCCAGCCCACTTCGGATACCAGCCAACCCATGATCGGCGCGAAGATCACCGTGGCGAAGTATTGCGCCGAGTTGAAGATTGCTACTGCGGTGCCGCGCTCCTGCGCCGGGAACCAGGCCGCAACGATGCGGCTGTTGCCGGGGAAGGATGGCGCTTCAGCCAGGCCGACCAGGAAGCGCAATAGGAACAGCGAAATGATAATGCCAAAGCCGCTGAACAGATCGACGAAGCCCTGCAGCAAGGTGAACAGCGACCAGAGGAAGATGCTCCAGAAGTAGACGCGTTTTGAGCCGAAGCGGTCGAGCAGCCAGCCACCCGGAATCTGCCCAATAACGTACGCCCACGAGAAGGCGGAGAAGATGTAGCCCAGGCCGACCGAATCAAGGCCGATATCTTTGGACATCGCCGAACCGGCAATCGAAATGGTTGCGCGGTCACCGTAGTTGAACGAGGTGACGATAAATAACATCACCACAATCCAGTAACGGGCATTGGTGCGCTTCTGCACCGCTTCCGCTGTCTGGCTGAAACTATTCATGATGCACTCCTGAAATATAGCGAACGCTACATCCACTCTGACTGCATACACATCGCGTTGGGTATCAGAATGATGTTGGGTTAAACACGGCGATTTTTATATTTGGCAATACGATGATGCGTCGTGACGAATAACCTAACGTTGAAGAACGAGAATCAGTATAGGAACAGCCTGGAGGCGAAACACTGGAAGAACGCATGAGGATTAAGGGTGAATAAGAATGATTTTATGGCATCTGCACATAACGCTGCGGCGTGGCTCACGGAACGCTTTTTTCCACCGCGATTTTGCCTGGTAAACGTACAGGCCAATAGCAGTTTGTGAGTCAATTCACTTGCGTTTGGATAAACGAACCAAAATCCTCTGATAAATCTCCTTAAAGCCAGTCAGTTGCACAATGCATCCGGCAAATACCCCTGCATATACTGAGGCTGGCAAAAAACGATGACGTGATGGACGTATTTTAAACCGCGCTGCTAAGTACAGTGCGACGAACTGGAAGGTGAGCAATGAACCGTCCTCTGACAGAAAAACCGCTCTATATCAAAGTGCACGATGCCGATAATGTGGCGATCGTGGTCAACAATCAGGGATTGCCGTCCGGGACCCGTTTCGACGACGGGCTGCAACTGACGGAGCATGTGCCGCAGGGACATAAAGTCGCGCTGAGTGACATTCCGCAAGCGGGCGCAATCCTGCGCTACGGTGAAGTGATTGGCTACGCGCTGCGTCCGATCCCACAAGGTAGCTGGATTGAAGAATCACTGGTGGCGCTGCCCGAAGCGCCACCGCTCAACAGTTTGCCGCTGGCAAACAATGTGCCGCCCGCGCTACCGCCGCTGGAAGGTTATACCTTCGAAGGCTATCGCAACGCGGATGGCAGCGTTGGCACGCGTAACCTGCTCGGTATCACCACCAGCGTCCACTGCGTGGCAGGCGTGGTGGATTATGTGGTGCAAATCATCGAGCGTGATTTGCTGCCGCGCTATCCCAATGTCGATGGCGTGGTGGCGCTGAATCATCTGTATGGCTGCGGCGTGGCAATCAATGCGCCCGCCGCGGTGGTGCCGATTCGCACCATTCATAACCTGGCACTGAATCCTAATTTCGGTGGCGAAGTGATGATCGTCAGCCTCGGCTGCGAGAAATTACAGCCGGAACGTCTGCTGACCGGTACACCGGACGTGCAGGCAATTTCGCTGGATGACAACGACATTGTGCGTTTGCAGGATGAGCGGCTGGTCGGCTTTGGCGCGATGGTGGATGAAATCCTGCAGGTCGCTGAACGCCATCTGAAAAAGCTCAATCAACGCCAGCGCGAAACCTGTCCGGCATCAGAATTGGTGATTGGCACACAATGCGGCGGCAGCGATGCTTTCTCGGGCGTAACGGCGAACCCCGCCGTGGGATTTGCTTCCGACTTGCTGGTGCGCTGCGGTGCAACTGTGATGTTCTCGGAAGTGACCGAGGTGCGTGATGCCATTCATCTGCTGACGCCGCGCGTGGTAGATGAAGCAGTCGGCAAACGGCTGCTGGAAGAGATGGCGTGGTATGACGATTATCTCAGCCAGGGCCAAACCGATCGCAGCGCCAATCCCTCGCCGGGCAATAAAAAAGGCGGGCTGGCGAATGTGGTGGAGAAAGCGCTAGGTTCGATTGCGAAGTCAGGTCGCAGCCCAATTGTTGAAGTGTTATCGCCAGGTCAGCGCCCTACTAAACGCGGGCTAATTTATGCAGCAACACCAGCCAGCGATTTCGTGTGTGGCACGCAGCAGATGGCATCGGGCATTACCTTGCAGGTGTTCACCACCGGGCGCGGCACGCCTTACGGTTTAGCCGCCATTCCGGTGATTAAGATGGCAACGCGCAATGCGCTGGCCGAACGCTGGCATGATTTGATGGATATTAATGCCGGAACTATTGCGACGGGCGAAGAAAGTATTGAACAGGTCGGTTGGCGACTGTTTGAGTTGATTCTGGATATTGCCAGCGGGCGCAAACAGACGTGGTCGGATCGTTGGGGGATTCGTAATCAGCTGGCGGTATTTAATCCGGCGCCGGTGACGTGATGGTTGTTGCCCTCACCCTAGCCCTCTCCCACTTCGCGGGAGAGGGAACAAACCGTGCGGGCTGTACCACCTAAATATTCCCTCTCCCGCTGGCGGGAGAGGGTTAGGGTGAGGGAAAAGTCATTACAGCAACTTACCCCAGCTCTCAACCCAAGGTGACGTCACTGATTCTGGCTCCGGATCTTCCGTCGCATCCACCAGCAGCACCTCGCCGATACGCTGTGCGCTCTGCTCCTGCAAAGTGGCATCGAAGGTTTTACCGGCACCGCAGAAATTGTCATAGCTGCTATCACCCAAGCCAATCACGCCGTAACGCAATTCGGGTTGATAACCCAGCTCATCACGCACCTTAACATACAGGCGGGCAATGTTATCCGGGAAGTCGCCCTGGCCGGTAGTTGAGGTGACAATCAGCACCACCTCTTTGCTGTATGCCTGCCAATCCGCCATCGACGGATCTTCAAACACCTTCACCTCGTGGCCCTGCTCTTCCAGCACCGTCTGTGCTTCTTCAGCCACCAGCAGCGCATTGCCGTAAACCGTACCTGTAAAAATGCCAATCTTTGCCATCTTGCCGCTCCTTTATTCTGTTGGCTTATCCTGGACTGCATCAATGGCAAACTCAACCCTGGGAACATCAGGGATCTGATCCTGCCAGCCAAATTGCTCAAGCATCTGCTGCCAGACGCTATCCAACCCGGCGCGAATCACTAAGGGCTCGCCGGTGACGGGATGAGTAAAGCTGAGCGCGCTGGCGTGCAGCATCAGGCGATTTAGGCCAAAGTGTGCCGCCGCACCACGATTCTGGCGCAAATCTCCGTGCGCGCTGTCGCCAATAATCGGATGACGCAGATGCACCATGTGGCGGCGCAGTTGATGTTTACGGCCGGTGTGCGGTGCCATCTCCACCAGCGTATAGCGCGCGGTGTTATAACGGCTGATAGCGACCGGCATCTCAACGTGTGCCAGCGCCTGGTAATCCGTTACTGCCGGTTGGGCAACAGGCTCCTGAGTGGCGAATTTGTCAGCAATCTTATCCAGCTCTTCCACCAGCGGATAATCCAGCGTCGCGCCGCCTTCCAGCCAGCCGCGCAGTACCGCATGATAGGTTTTCTGCATCTGATGCTGTTCAAACTGCTGCGCCAGTAAATGGGCGACTTCACTCGATAAGGCCATCAGCAACACGCCAGAGGTTGGGCGATCGAGGCGGTGCACGGTGAAGACATGCTGACCAATCTGGTCGCGCACCGTTTGCATCACCACCACTTTTTCGTTGCGATCGAGCCAGCTGCGATGCACCAGCCAACCGGCTGGCTTATTCACGGCGACCAGCCACTCATCTTGATAAAGGATTTCGAGCATCAGGCGGAAGGTTCCTGGAACAGCGCATCAAACTTGTTGAGCGTCAGCAATAACGCCGCATAGCCCGCGGTGTCGGCTGGCAATGCAACTTCATAATAAGGTGTGATAGCGAAATTCTGCGGTAACGGCGCGCCACTTTCGAGCAGCGCATAAAAGCGCGGCATCAATACCCATTGCAGCCATTGCAGCGGCTCCATGGTATCGAGACAGAAAGGTTCGGTACTGGTGAAGGCGCTCGCCTCGGGGGATTGTGACTGCCAATGGCCGTGTTCGCGCATCACCGCTTCGACCTGCTGCAGGCGCTGAAAAATCATTTGCGACGACATGCGCCACCTCCAGAGAAAAATTGGGCGGCAAGCATACCATCAGTCACGCCCGGCGCAAAAATGGCATAAAAAAAGGGAGCACTGTGATTACAGTGCTCCCGGTTTTCGTTTGCAGCATTCCAGCTACTGCTGTGCTCCCTGCTCATCCATGACAACTTTTCCTGCGCTTTCCGTCGCTTGTCATCATGACATTGGTCCTTAGCATCCTGGCCCGCCACATTCCGCGTGGCTCTCATTCTCCGTCCTGGAGGTGTCCCTGACTCAATCCTGAGTGTCCTGCTTCATCCTGAAGCCTTCCTTGTGCCGTAAACTCCGTTACGTTCCTGCCTCATGGCTGACATTCTCCTGAACGTCTCTTAATCCCCAGCATCCTGCCAGTGGTGACTATTCTCCCAGAAACCATCGCAATAACAAGCCAGTAAGAAGCGTTAATGGATTAAGCCCTGTCTTAATTTTCAGATTGATGCCATAAGTTCATGATTCACAATATTTTTACATTTACGGCTTCCAGAAGTCTGCACGATGATCTAGCGATCTCTCACACGAGACGTGAGAGATCTCTCACAAAGCGCAGCCTGAAAATCTGCAAATCACTGAGTAACCGGTTGTAAAGCATTAAGAAATGTCTTAACGGATGGCGCCAACACTTCACGCTTTTTAGTGCCAGGCTCCTCCAGAATGACCTCACCGGTAAGATTGCATAGCGCAATCACATCATTCTCTGAATCGGTGGTAGCGATAAACAAGGTCGGTGCTTGTCTTAAGCGGCGCTTCATAACCAGATGGCCAATCAGGTTCTCTTGCAGGCGGGTGAAATCCGCTTCACTCCATACCTGCAGCAGGGTAATTGGTCGCTGTTCTAAGGTTGCCGTCATATCGCCGGCAAATTGCGTGGTGTAAAACGCACTGATTTCCGGTTGCAGTTGCAGATCCAGTGCACGCTCTACCGCTTCAAGCGTGGCCGGTAACGTAAACGGCTGCGGCTGCCACAACACGCGGTCATCCAGCGTGCTGATGATGCAGTCGGAGGGAACGCCAAGCAGATCGGCGCTGGCGGGAAAATGTCCGGTTTGTTGCTGCCAATGTTCAACGTAGCGGGCGGTAAACTCACGCAGAGCATCTACGGTTTGCTGCATCATTCATATTCTCGCAGGTGTTAGGTTACACTTAACCACTTTGATGAAATTTAGTGGTAACCGTTATGTCTTCTGAAAACCGGGATCAGGCATTAAGCGGCCTGACCTTAGGTAAGCCCACGGCTTATGTCGATCGTTACGATAACACGCTGTTGCAATCCGTGCCGCGCAGCCTGAACCGTGAGCCGCTTGGGCTGTATCCCGATAATCTGCCTTTTACTGGCGCAGATATCTGGACGCTATACGAACTCTCCTGGCTCAACAGTAAAGGCGTTCCGCAGGTGGCGGTGGGCGAAGTAGTGCTGCGCGCCGATAGCCAAAACCTGATCGAGTCGAAGAGTTTCAAGCTCTATCTTAACAGTTTTAATCAGACAGTTTTCGCCGACTGGGGCGAAGTGCGCCAGACGCTGGAGCGCGATCTCAGCGCCTGCGCGAAGGGTCAGGTCAGCGTGGCCCTGTTTCGTCTCAGCGAAGTGGAAGGCCAGCCGATCGGCCACTTCACTGGCGAAGTGATTGATGAGCAGGATATCGAAATCCACGATTACGCCTTCAACGCAGATTATCTGGCGCAGGCTGCTGGCCGCGAGGTGGTTGAAGAAACGCTGGTTAGCCATCTGCTGAAATCAAACTGTTTAATCACCAATCAGCCCGATTGGGGATCCGTAATGATTCGCTACAAAGGCCCGCGTATCGATCGTGAAGCGCTGCTGCGATATCTCATCTCATTCCGTCAGCACAATGAGTTTCATGAGCAGTGCGTTGAACGCATTTTCAACGATGTTCAGCGCTTTTGTCAGCCAGAAGCATTAACCGTTTATGCACGTTACACGCGGCGCGGCGGTCTGGATATTAATCCGTGGCGCAGTAACGTGCCCTTCTCTCCCGGTTTTTCCCGCCTGGTTCGCCAGTAGCAGATTGCGAGACGCCTCGCAGGCCGCTGCACGGATGCGCGGTTCCTCTTGAGCATTCACGGCGGACAACGTTACTCTGTTGAAGGCGCGATTGAAGCATGCGCGACCAGGGATTTTCGTCGCTGCGTTAATAAGTTAAGCGCAGCGTCATCAGCCACGCATTTGCGTGTAAAGGAGTTCTCTTGATTACACATATCAGCCCGCTTGGCTCGATGGACCTGCTCTCCCAGCTTGAAGTCGACATGCTGAAGCGCACCGCCAGCAGCGACCTTTATCAGCTGTTTCGTAACTGCTCACTTGCGGTACTCAACTCGGGTAGCCAAACCGACAGCAGCCAGGAATTACTTTCCCGTTTCGAAAACTTTGATATCAACGTGTTGCGCCGTGAACGCGGTGTGAAACTTGAACTCATCAACCCGCCGGAAGAGGCGTTTGTTGATGGCCGTATTATTCGTTCGCTACAGGCGAACCTGTTTGCCGTGCTGCGCGATATTCTGTTTGTGAACGGTCAACTGGCGGCGACCGAACGCTGCCAGAATGATGAACCGGAAGACTCTGCGCATATCACCAATCAGGTGTTTTCGATTCTGCGTAACGCGCGTGCGCTGCATATTGGTGAATACCCGAATACCGTGGTGTGTTGGGGCGGTCACTCGATCAATGCGGTGGAATACCAATATTGCCGCAACGTCGGCACGCAAATGGGCCTGCGTGAACTCAACATCTGTACCGGTTGCGGGCCGGGCGTGATGGAAGCCCCGATGAAAGGTGCCGCCGTTGGCCATGCGCAGCAGCGTTACCATGACAGCCGTTTTATCGGCCTGACCGAACCCTCAATCATTGCCGCAGAGCCACCGAATCCGCTGGTCAATGAGCTGATCATCATGCCGGATATCGAAAAACGTCTCGAAGCCTTTGTGCGTATCGCTCACGGCATTGTGATCTTCCCTGGCGGCGTGGGCACGGCAGAAGAGCTGCTCTATCTGTTGGGTATTTTGATGAATCCACATAACAGCGATCAGGTACTTCCGCTGATTCTGACCGGACCCAAAGAGAGCGCCGACTACTTCCGCGTGCTGGATGATTTCATCGTCAACACGCTGGGCGAAGCCGCACGCAAGCACTATAAAATCATCATTGATGATGCCGCTGAAGTGGCGCGTCTGATGAAGAAAGCGATGCCGCAGGTGAAAGAATATCGTCGCGAAACCGGCGATGCCTACAGCTTCAACTGGTCGATTCGTATCGCACCCGAATTGCAGGTGCCCTTCCTGCCGACGCACGAGAATATGGCAAACCTGAAGCTGTTTCCGGATCAACCTGCCGAGCTGTTGGCAGCCGATCTGCGTCGCGCTTTCTCCGGCATTGTCGCGGGTAACGTTAAAGAGATCGGGATTCGTGAAATTCGCGAGAAAGGTCCATACAAGCTGCACGGCGATGCCAATCTCATGCACCGCATGGATGAGCTGTTGCAAGGCTTTGTCGCACAGCAGCGCATGAAGCTACCGGGCAGCGCCTACACGCCTTGCTACGAAATCATCAAATAACCCACCAGGAAGGCAGCCTGCGGGCTGCCGCTATCGCTATGTCGTTTCATCTTCTTATCATTGATGCACTCAATCTGATTCGCCGTCTGCACGCCGTTCAGGGATCGCCCTGCCGCGACAGCTGCGTTGCCGCCTTGCATCAGTTATTAGGACATACCCAGCCCACGCATGTGGTGGCGGTTTTTGATAGCCATGAGCGTCAACCTGGCTGGCGCCATCAACTTTTGCCTGATTACAAAGCGGGCCGCCCGCCAATGCCGGAAGATCTGCATCTGGAGATGCCCGCGCTACAGGACGCCTTCCGCGTCGCTGGCGTCAGCTGTTGGGTGGCCGATTTAGACGAAGCCGACGATCTCGCCGCCACGCTGGCGGTGAAAATGGCTGACGCCGGTCATCAGGCAACGATTGTTTCTACCGATAAAGGTTATTGCCAGCTGCTGGCTCCCAACATTCGCATTCGCGATTATTTCCAGAAGCGCTGGCTGGATGTGCCTTTTATCGAGCAAGAGTTTGGCGTTTCGCCCACGCAGTTGCCCGATTACTGGGGATTGTGCGGTATCAGCAGCAGTAAAATTCCTGGCGTGCCCGGCATTGGCCCAAAAAGTGCCCGTGAGCTGTTAATGCAGTTTGGTTCGCTGGATGCGATTTATCAGCAATGGGATCAGGTGCCGAGCAAGTGGCAGGGGAAATTGCAGGAACAGCGGGAAATGGCGGAAATTTGTCGGAAAGTCTCGACGTTAAAACGGGATTTGGTATTGCTAGGCAATCTCAATACATTGAGATATAAGGCGTTGTAGGGTGCGCATTCATGCGCACCAGGTCACCATAAATGGCGACCCTACAAAACACAGCATATCCTGCGAAATAATTTGTGCTACAGCAAGGCGGCAAGTGCGCGAGTTCCCGGGAGCATACATCAGTATGTGACCGGGGCGAGCAAACGCAGCCAACGCCGTTGTAGCGCAAAGTATGAAGCAGGCATCCTGCGTAATAATTTGTGCTACAGCAAGGCGGCAAGTGCGCGAGTCCCCGGGAGCATACATCAGTATGTGACCGGTGCGAGCAAGCGCAGCCAACGCCGCTGTAGTGCAAAGTATGAAGCAGGATTAACGCTCGTCGCGACGGCCGCCAACTGCCGCCCACAACCGGCGTACGTGAACGGTCACTTCTTCGCGGTCGTGATACAGCTGACGCGCCTGAATCTGGGCATTAATGCCCTGCGCTTTCAGCGCGTCATCAATCATCGCCAGGTTCTGCGTCACTTCTTCGTAGCGCCTTTTCATGGGCAGCTTGAGGTTGAAGATCGCTTCACGGCACCAGCCATTAACCAGCCATTCAGTCATCAGGCTCGCTACGCGCACCGGTTTTTCCACCATGTCGCACACCAGCCAGCTAATATTGGTACGCGGCGGACGGAATTTAAAACCATCTTCGCGGCAGTGCGTGACTTGTCCGGTATCCATCAGGCTTGGCGCCATCGGACCATTATCCACCGCAAATACCCACATGCTGCGTTTCACCAGCTGATAGGTCCAGCCGCCGGGGCAAGCGCCGAGATCGACGGCGTACATGCCGCTGGCTAAACGCTCATCCCACTCATCCGCAGGCACAAACACGTGGAAGGCCTCTTCCAGCTTGAGCGTGGAACGGCTCGGCGCATCGGACGGGAACTTCAGGCGCGGAATACCCATGTAGAACGGCGAGTTGTTTTCCGGCAGCGAATAGCCAACGTAGCAGGTGCCCGGCGCAATAAAGAACACATGCACCACCGGACGCTTCGGCGTTTCGTAATTAAGCAGGATTTTGCTTTCCCGCAGGCTGGCACGCAGCGGCACGGTTAATTTACGGCAGAACTTGGTGAGCTCTTTAGCTTCATTGGTATCCGGCACTTCAACCCGCAGTTCTCCGCCCTTCTCCACCACACCGGTCAGCATGCCGACAATCGGCGTGATGCGATCTTCTGGCGGCAAATCGCGCATCAGCTCTCCCACCACCAGCATCTGACGCGCAAAGATCAGCTCGGCAAACGGCAGCGTTTGGATCAGCTTTTCAGCGTCTTCCTGCTGATAGCACTCATACAGCACGTAACCCGAGTCATCTTTGACGCGCGGGAAACCGTAAATCTCGCGCTCAGCTGCTTTCGCGCTGATTTCTGCCGCGCACTCTTTCTCAAATCCCGGACGGCAATAGAGTAAAACTTTATTCATGGCGATCTGCCTTTCGTTTCAGACGCAGTGCGCCAATCAACATCAAGAACCAGCCAATAAGGAAGCACAAGCCGCCCACTGGCGTAACAAAAACCCAAAACTTCATGTGCGACAGCGCCAGACAATAGAGGCTGCCACTGAACAACACGGTACCCAGCGCCATCGCGGCGCTACTCCAGTAAAACCAGATATTGGCGCGGCGCAGCATGGCGGCACCCAAGCCGATCACCGCCAGCGTGTGATACGCCTGATATTCGAGGCCGGTATGTATCCACGCCATTTCGGCCGGGCCAAGCGATTTGCTCAGCACATGCGCCCCGAAAGCACCAAACGCCACCAGTAAAAATCCACTGATAGCAGCAAAAACAAACATGGCACGACTGGACATCAAAGAATCCTCAAGGTAGTGCGCACATCACTGTGCAGCCATCGATGCATTAGTGATCGTAGCGAAAACGGAATTTTTCTTGTTCATTGGCCGCTTTTTCCAGGATCCACTGACGAAAGGCGGCTATTTTACCCAGTTCTGCCTGGCTGTCATGACAAACCAGATAAAAAGCATTTTTACTGACTAATACGTCATTAAAAGGACACACCAGGCGACCGGCTTCAATCTCACTCTGCGCCATCACATTATTCGCCAGCGCCACGCCCTGACCATGAATCGCCGCCTGCAATACCATGGCGCTGTGACTGAAGATCGGGCCCTGTTGCACATTAATGTGCTGCAAACCCAGCTGGCGCGTATAGGATTGCCAGTCGCGGCGCGATGCATCATGCAGTAGCGTGCAGTGCGCCAAATCAGCCGGTGACTTGAGCGGATTGTCGCCGGTCAGCAACATTGGTGAGCAGACCGGCAGCAAATATTCGGCATACAATTTCTCAACCCGCAGGCCTGGCCAATTGCCGCGACCGTAGAAAATCGCCACGTCGACGTCGTCCGCCAATTTCTCCTCATCACGGTCCACCGCCTGGATACGCACGTCGATGCCCGGATAAGCCATATTAAAGCTGGAAAGGCGAGGCACCAGCCACTGAATGGCGAAACTCGGCAGCAAACTGACGGTGAGCGCACCTTTGGCGCTGCGCGCCTGCAACTTGCGCGTGGCATCGTTCAGGGCGGAGAAAATCTCCTTGATGTCTAAGTAGTAGCTTTGACCTTCTTCTGTCAGTAAAAGCGAACGATTCCTCCGGCGAAACAGCTTTAAACCTAAGAAATCTTCCAGAGATTTGATCTGATGGCTGACAGCAGCCTGGGTAACAAACAGCTCTTCAGCGGCTTTGGTGAAGCTCAAATGACGGGCAGCAGCATCGAAGACGCGTAAAGCATTAAGCGGCGGAAGGCGTTTAGACATGGTTTTCCGTATCCGGATTGACAAGGTAATACTTCAACTTATACAAAGTCGCTACGTATTAGTTTTTTTAATCCGAGACATTATAATTTGTCCGTTGAGGAAGCTCCAGCAAATACCTATAGTTGCCGCACTTCCTGAGCCGGAACGAAAAGATTTCTGGAAACGTGCGAGAGATCGCAGACTTTTGGAGAACTTTTGGCTTGTGGTCGTGATGTTGTGTTTGCATTTTGATCTGACGCTTGCAGATCAAGCTTTTAATTCCTGTAGATTTACCCTGTCTGTCCATAGTGATTTTAAATAGCACCGCAAATTGCGGTGCTTTTTTTTATCTCTTACTGCCGTTTACTGCCCCATCTCTACCATCTCTTTGACGTCAGAGCGGTTAATCTGCTGCTTGTTGCCATTGGCATCCTGATAGCTGATCATACCGGTTTCGTCATCAACTTTAGGTTTGCCATCGGCGACGATAGTGCGACCATCGTTAGTGTGCATCACGTAATTGCTGGAACATGCGGACAGGGTAAAGGCCAGAGTACATACGGCCAGCACTGCGGTGAGTTTATTCATCTTCTATCTCCTTGCAGATTGATTGCATTAAACCACCCGCATGCGCTCACCAAAGGTAGCGCCAGTGAAATCGACTGTGAATAGCGATGCGTTATGCGGGTTTCGGTTCAAACCTTGCAATAAATAGCATAACGCGCTTTTCCAGCTTTGCCAGGCAACGGACCAGCTTTCAGCCTGGTCCTAATATGATTAACAGTGGGCTGAGTATGACCATTTTTTCCCCAGGCGCCTTCCGCCAGCAGTTCCCCGCAATGAGCGATGCCGGTATCTACCTCGATAGCGCCGCCACTGCGCTCAAGCCGCAGGCAGTGATCGACGCAACCGCACAGTTCTACAGCTTAAGCGCAGGCACCGTGCATCGTAGCCAGTTCGCTGCCGCTCGCGCGCTGACGGAAAAATACGAACAGGCGCGCGGTTTAGTGGCGCGCTGGCTCAATGCTGTGGACGATCGGCAGATTGTCTGGACGCGCGGCACCACCGAAGCGATCAATCTGGTGGCGAACAGCTGGCTGGCACCGCGACTGCAAGCTGGCGATGAAATTGTGGTTAGCGAAGCCGAACATCACGCCAATCTGGTGCCGTGGTTGATAGTGGCAAAAGCGGCGGGCGCGAAAGTGGTGAAATGGACGCTGGGCGCCGATCGTTTGCCGGATATCGCACAGTTGCCGGCGTTGCTCAATTCACGCACCCGATTGCTAGCCGTTGGCCAGATGTCGAACGTCACCGGCGGCTGTCCGGATCTGGCGCAGGCGATCCGTTTAGCCCATGACGTCGGCGCCAAAGTGATGGTTGATGGTGCACAAGGCGTGGTGCATTGTCCGCCGGATGTGCAGGCGCTGGATATTGATTTCTATGCTTTTTCCGGCCATAAACTTTACGGCCCGATGGGCATTGGCGTGCTGTATGGCAAGGCGGAATTGCTGGAGGCGATGGATCCATGGCAAGGCGGCGGCAAAATGCTGACGCAGGTCGATTTTAACGGTTTCACGCCGCAGCCGGTGCCGTGGCGTTTTGAGGCCGGAACGCCAAACGTTGCGGGCGTGGTGGGTTTGAGTGCCGCGCTGGAGTGGCTGGCGCAACATGATGGCAAAAAAGCCGAAATGTGGAGCCAGCAGCTGGCGAGTCTGGCCGAAGAGCAATTGAGCGAGATCCCCGGTTTCCGCAGCTTCCGCTGTGGCAATGCCAGCCTGCTGGCGTTTGATATTGCCGGTATTCATCACAGCGACATCGTCACGCTGCTCGCCGAGCACGGCATCGCGTTACGCGCCGGACAGCACTGCGCGCAGCCGCTGATGGCGGCGCTTGGCGTAACCGGCACGCTGCGTGTCTCGTTCGCCCCCTATAATAATTTGCAGGACGTGGATGCGCTGGTGCGCGCCATGCGCCATGCCGTCGACTTACTGAGTGAATAAGCCCATGACATCAACTCTGCTCGCCCCGCATCCGTTCGGCGATCTGATTACCGCAGCCAGCCTGACGGAAAAATTCACCCATTTTCATCAGTGGGAAGATCGCTATCGTCAGTTGATCCAGCTTAGCCGCCAGCTGCCTGCGTTAGTGGAGGAGTTGAAAACGCCGGATATCGAGCTCACGGGCTGTGAAAATCGCGTGTGGCTCAGCAGCCAGCTGTTGAACAACGGCACACTGCATTTTTATGGCGACAGTGAAGGACGCATCGTGCGCGGATTGCTGGCGGTGTTGCTGACGGCGGTGGAAGGCAAAACGCCAGCCGACTTGCTGCAGCAAGATCCGCTGGCGTTGTTTGATATCTTAGGTCTGCGTGCGCAGCTTAGTGCGTCGCGCAGCAGCGGCTTACAGGCGCTGGCGGATGCGGTGCAACGCGCTGCACGTCAGCATACTCAGGCCGTTTGACGCGCCGCTTTCGCCAGAAACTTCTTCAACGCGTGGGAAACCGCCACAAACCCAAAAGTGGCGGTCACCATGGTCGCCGCGCCGAATCCGGCGGCACAATCCATCCGTTTCGGGCCTTCTGCGGTGGAGCGTGAAGTACACACGCTGCCGTCCGGCTGCGGATACATCAGCGCTTCCGTTGAAAATACGCAGTCTATGCCGAGCTTGCCTTTGCTGTTCTTCACCACGCCGAAATCCCCTTTCAATCTCTCACGCAGCTTAGCCGCCAGCGGATCCTGAATGGTTTTCGCCAGATCGCTAACCTGGATCTGTGTGGGATCGATCTGGCCGCCCGCGCCGCCGGTGGTAATCAGCGGGATCTTGTTGCGACGACACCAGGCAATCAACGCGGCTTTGGGGCGCACGCTATCAATCGCATCAATCACGAAGTCGAACCCCGCCGATAACAGTTCGGCGGTATTTTCCGGCGTGATGAAGTCATCGATACAGATCACTTCGCATTCCGGATTGATAGCGCGCATACGTTCCGCCATCACTTCGGTCTTCGCCTGGCCCACTTTGCCCTGCAGCGCGTGGATCTGGCGGTTGGTATTGGTGATACAGACATCGTCCATATCAATCAGGGTGATTTTACCGATGCCGGTGCGCACCAGCGCTTCCGCCGCCCATGAACCTACGCCACCAATACCAATCACGCAAAAATGCGCGTCGGCAAAACGCTGTAGCGCGTCCTGCCCATAGAGACGCGCCGTGCCGCCAAAACGTTGTCGCCAGGCGTCGCTTACTACTGTCATAACCAAACCTTTTCGCTAAAACGGGACATTAATTAGAACCTAACAGCAGCGAACCGTTGTTGCCATTTTGTGGGTTGCTGAACACCGGCTGACCGGTGCCCGGCGCGGCTTTCAGCACCCAGACGCGACCATAATGGTTGTAGAAACCGGCCAGATGCGCCGCATCCGGGCCAACGCCCTGATAGATATCGAAGTGCTGGCCTTTAATCGCGCCGCCCACGTCCAACGCCACCATCAGGCGCATCTCATATTTGCCATTGAACTTGCCCTTCTCGTTCAGCTGCGGTACTTCGGCTAACAGCACGGTTCCGGCTGGAATCAGTGAACGATCGGAAGCAACAGAGGCCTTGGCAATCAGCGGTACCGCGCTGGCACCGCGTACCGGCACATACTCTTCCGGCTTAAAGAAGACGAAGGATTGGTTGGTTTCCAGCACCGAACGCACTTCCTGTGGCGAATGCTCTTGCGCCCACTGACGAATCGCCTGCATCGACATATCTTCACGCTTCACTTCACCGCGATCGATCAACTCTTTACCAACGCTGTGGTAAGCCCAGCCATTTTTGCCGCCGTAACCAAAGAAGCGCAGCGGACGACCATCACCAAAATCAACGTAGCCGCTGCCCTGCACATCCATCATGAAGTTATCGATCAGCGAGTTGCTGTAGGCAATGATGTAGCGATCGTCGAGCCCACCACTATATATAGAAGCGCGGCTCGGCAGCTTCTGTCCGCGCGGACGCGGCGGCATACGATAAATCGGATACTGGAACTCGCCCTGACGGGTATAACGCGCTTCCACGACCGGCGTGTAGTAGCCGGTGAATTGCACGTTACCGTAATTGTCGGTGCCTTCCATCTGGTAGGCATTCAAACCAAACTGATTAAGCTGACGCGTATCGGCGCCGGACAGCAGCCAGTTTTGCACTGCGCTGTAGGTGCCGTTGTTGCGCCCAAACAGGCCAGACGAGGCAGTTTGAATCTGCACCACCTGATCGCCAAAGTCTTTGCCGTTCACCGGACGCCCTTTGGCGTTCGGCTGATTGACCAGCCCGAGCGGTTGCTCCAGCTTGCCATCTATATATTGTTGACCGCGATCGGTCGGTTTAGAACTACAGCCCGCTAACAGCGCGATAAATGCGCCAGTAAGTGCATACTTCGCCCAATGTCCTTTCATAACCTTCTCTTTTTATCGATTGTTTGCCCGGCGAAGATAGCAAAGGGACAGAGAGATTGAAATCTGCCCTAAGCGGTCACGCTCACATCTGTACAATAATTCACCCGATGGCGAGTTTATTCATCAACTGACTGTAAATTTGGCGTTTTGTCTCAAAAAGGGGTTGCATCGCCGCGCGTCCAGAGTATAGTGCGCATCCACGGACGCGGGGTGGAGCAGCCTGGTAGCTCGTCGGGCTCATAACCCGAAGGTCGTCGGTTCAAATCCGGCCCCCGCAACCAATTCTTCTTAAATGAAGAGACAATGTGAAGTGTGTGTACGCGTCAAACGGACGCGGGGTGGAGCAGCCTGGTAGCTCGTCGGGCTCATAACCCGAAGGTCGTCGGTTCAAATCCGGCCCCCGCAACCAATTGTCTTAAGAAGAATACAATGTGAAAAGTCGCTTAATGCGACAGACGGACGCGGGGTGGAGCAGCCTGGTAGCTCGTCGGGCTCATAACCCGAAGGTCGTCGGTTCGAATCCGGCCCCCGCAACCAATCATTTAAACACCTTAACGGGTGTTTTTTTGTTTTTAAGAATGCCCTTCATCATCCTCAACACTCCTCTTTTTCTCTTTCTTCAGTTCACTCCAACACGTTTATTATCCTGAAAATTTCTTAAACACTCTGATCTGTTTAATTAAAAACAACATTCTAAACATTTTAGTTAATTTTTATCGGGACAAATCTCAATCTCTCCAGCCTGAATAATTTACATACTGCTGGCATAGATAACACAAAGTGTGTTGTCATGACACAGTGAGAAATAAAAATGGCTTATACTAATGGATACAAATATTCCGGTTATTATCAAACACAGTTCGGTTGGAAGCCATATATTCCAAACGGTACAGTCTATCTTGATGACATTAGCCATAAAGTAGACTCACTATGGTCATCTATTAACCCTGGTGCAGTTGATAACACCGGTACATTATCATTGTCAGGATTTGCCAATGGATATAAAAAAATTGAAATTTATGACAACGGTAAGTTAATCAAAACCGTTGAATCAAACAAGTTAGGCGTGTGGGTTGCTGATTTGTCAGATGTGCTTAATGCTGGATCTCACAACTTCACCATTAAGCAAGAAGGTTTCGGTTTTTCAGGCGGAGAACCTATTCACATTGTGGTTCAGGGAAACAATGGTCCTATTCCCGTTGAAATCACTCAAGTTTATGATGATGTCGGCATTCATAAAGGTATCATTGAGCAAGGTAAAACCACCGATGATTCGCATCCAACCTTTAGCGGAAAAGGTCCTGCAAACTCGCTGGTAACGCTTGTCAATGAAAGCAACAATGTTATTGCCCATGGCTACAGTGATAACTATGGCAACTGGAAGATCACACCAGAATTTGATATTGCTGATGGCAGTCATAATATCCGCGCATTCGTTAATGGCAAATTTAGCTCAGATTTCAATATCACCATTGATACCGCGCCTGCTCAATATCCTGTAACGTTCACGGGTGCCTTTGATTATTTAACAGCAAGCACTATTCCTGAGAATGGTGTCACCAGCGATTCACGCCCAGGTTTTTCAGGTGAAGCATCTCCTAACTCTTATGTTTATTTATTCATTGAAGGCAGTAATGAGCCTATTGGTGGTTCGGTCACTAACGGCTTTGGCAAATGGACCATTACACCATTTAAAGATCTGGCTGCAGGCACACACACTTTTGAAGTTCGAGTGAATGGTGAAACCGCTAAATATACATTGACCATCGGTGCAGATTCTTCAATTGAGCAACCGCTGGTGATTGATCATCTCATTGACGGTCAATCATTCGATATCATCCCTGAGAATGGTCAGTCTTCAGATACCACTCCATGGATCAGTGGTAAAAGTGAGCCTTTCGCGAATGTTGTCTTATTAGAAGGTTCAAAATTCATTGGTTATGCGCAGGCTGATGCCAGCGGTAAATGGATTTATGAAATAAGCAGTGAGCTTGAAGCGGGCCAACATCTCCTGACCGCACACTCAAATAACCAGGTTAGCGAGCCATTCGCCTTCAGCATCGCGGCACCGCAGGCATCCGGTGGTTACTGGGGTTGGGGCAGCTTTAGCGTTAATGCGGTTACCGATGTTTATGACACTAATGACCAGCCAGAAATCGCTGCCGGTAAAGCATTCAACCAATTCTCTCTGAATGAATTGTTGATCAACGAAGAGGCATCGCTCTTCGCCGAGATCAGCGAGCAGCAAGAAGCACCAGCACTGATTCTGACCCAGGCAGAGTTGAGCACAGAAAGCCTTTCTACCGGCGTAGAACTTAACTCAGATTCCTTCACATCATCAATCACGGAAGAACCGCAGTACGCGCAATACGCGTAAGTCCCGGTTTGAATGAAACTCAACGGATGGCATATGCCATCCGTTTTTTTATTATCTATGCGCCAGCGCCGCACCCTTATCAAAATACGCCTTAATACCATGCAGAATCGCCTCAGCCACCTGATGCTGATAGCGCGATGTGCGCAACTTGCGCTCCTCTTCCACATTACTGATAAACGCGGTTTCCACCAGAATCGAGGGAATATCCGGCGCTTTCAGTACGGCAAATCCGGCTTGATCGACTGTGGGCTTGTGCAGGTGATTGATATGCCCCATGCGCGACAGCACCTCTTTGCCAAACTTCAGGCTGTCGCTAATGGTTTGCCGCTGCACCATGTCGAACATGGTGTGGTCGAGATAGCGATCGCCGCTCATGCTGACGCCGCCAATCAAATCGGCCTCATTCTGCGTTTGCGCGAGGAAGCGCGCCGCTGCAGAGGTAGCGCCGCTGGTTGAGAGCGCAAACACCGATGAACCGCGTGCGGCTCGGCTGGTGAAGGCATCGGCGTGGATCGAGATAAACAGATCCGCGCGCTGCTTACGCGCTTTTGCTACGCGGACACGCAGCGGGATGAACACATCCTCATTCCGCGTCATATAGGCTTTCATGTTGCGCTCTTTATCGATCAGCGCCTTCAGATAGCGACCAATCTTCAACACGATATCTTTCTCACGCGTTTTGTATTTGCCATGCGCGCCAGGATCTTCACCGCCATGTCCGGGATCGATCATGATGATAATCGGGCGATCGTGCCCCGCTTTCCCCGGCAGCGCCGCCTGCACCGGCTGATCGCGCTCCAGATCGCCCTGATTGTAATCCTGCAGTAATGCCAGTAGCGGATCCTCTTCCCGTGATTGCTGATTAGGATAGAGATCGACCACTAAGCGGTGCTTGATGCCCGCCACCGGCGCCAGGGTGAAAGTCTTAGGTGCCGTGCTGCGCTTCAGTTCCAGCACCAGTCGCACCGTGTTGGCATCAAACTGGCCGACGCGTGCAGTTTTGATGAAAGGATCGTCCACGCGCACCAGTTTATCGACCCCTTTCAGGACCGGATTGATGTGCATATTTTCAATATCAATAACCAGACGATCGGGATTACTCAGCGTGAACTGCTTGTACTTGAGGGGAACGTTGGATTCCAGTGTAACGCGGGAGTAAGTCGATGATGGCCAGATGCGCACCGCCACAATATGCTGGCTGGCAGCCAGCCCGGTGCGTGTGACGCTCAGCATTAATAGTGCGCCTGCGCCCTGTAATAATCGTCGTCGTGTGAAAGCTTCGGACATGCCGCTCCAACTGCTGTGTTATGTCTAAAAAATCGTCACTTGATGGCAAGAAAGTGAAAACTTTGTTCGATGAGAATTGTCTTGTCTTGCCGGAAAAACCAGATAATGCAGGCTGTTAGCGCGTGTTGCATCAGGAAAATCGTAAAGTAACGTCAGGCCCGGCGCTTGCAATAAGGGGCAAAAGAGCATAAAAATACGAAAATTACGAATAAACATGCACAGAGGGCTTTGCCGTGAAGGAACGCAGTACAGAACTGGTTCAGGGTTTTCGCCATACCGTTCCCTATATAAATACCCATCGTGACAAGACCTTTGTCATCATGTTGGGTGGCGAGGCCATCGAGCATGAGAACTTCTCAAGCATCGTTAATGACATCGGTCTGCTGCATAGCCTCGGCATTCGCTTAGTGGTGGTTTACGGTGCGCGTCCGCAAATTGACGCCAGCATGGCCCAGCAACAGCTGGAACCGATTTACCACAAACACACCCGCGTGACCGATGCGCAGTCACTTGAGTTGGTGAAGCAAGCCGCAGGTCGTTTACAGCTGGATATCACCGCGCGTCTGTCGATGAGCCTCAACAACACGCCGCTGCAAGGTGCGCACATTAATGTGGTGAGCGGCAATTTCATCATCGCGCAGCCGCTGGGCGTGGACGATGGCGTTGATTACTGCCACAGCGGCCGTATTCGTCGTATTGATGAGGAAGCGATTCATCGTCAGCTGGACAACGACGCGATTGTGCTGCTCGGTCCGGTGGCGGTTTCTGTTACTGGCGAGAGTTTCAACCTGACGTCTGAAGAAGTGGCGACGCAGCTGGCGATCAAATTGAAAGCCGAGAAGATGATTGGTTTCTGCTCTGAACAGGGCGTGACCAATCGCGAAGGCGCGATTATTTCTGAACTGTTCCCGAACGAAGCCCAGGCGCGCATCGATGAGATGGAAAGCGATGGCGATTTCCTTTCAGGCACCGTGCGTTTCTTACGTGGCGCGGTAAAAGCCTGCCGCAGCGGCGTGCGTCGCAGCCATCTGATCAGCTATCAGGAAGATGGTGCGTTGCTGCAAGAACTGTTCTCGCGCGACGGTATCGGTACCCAGATTGTGATGGAGTCAGCCGAGCAGATTCGTCGCGCCAACATCAACGATATCGGCGGCATTCTTGAGCTGATTCGCCCGCTGGAGCAGCAAGGTATTCTGGTGCGTCGTTCCCGCGAGCAGCTGGAGATGGAGATTGATAAGTTCACCATTATTCAGCGCGACAACCTGACCATCGCCTGTGCCGCGCTCTATCCGTTCCCGGATGAGCAGATTGGTGAAATGGCTTGTGTGGCGGTGCATCCGGATTATCGCAGCTCGTCGCGTGGCGAACTGTTGCTGGATCGCGTGGCGTTGCAGGCGCGTCAGATGGGGCTGAAGAAGCTGTTTGTGTTAACCACGCGCAGCATTCACTGGTTCCAGGAGCGTGGCTTTACGCCGGTGGATATTGAGTCGCTGCCTGAGAGCAAGAAGCAGATGTATAACTATCAGCGCCGTTCAAAAGTGTTGATGGCGGATTTGGGTTAAGTGCGGTTGGTATGATTGGTCGCCATAAATGGCGACCCTACGAAAAACCATTCACCCGTAGGGTCGGCATTCATGCCGACCTGGTCAATTACCGCACTATTCATGCCGACCTTGTCCATCACCGCACCACATTTACTCCCCCGCTCAACCGCTCCAGTAATCCACTGCGTCGCTGGGTACGCAACTGCACAGCGCGACGGAACACGCTGTCATCGCTATACAACGTCAGCTGCTTACGTGCGCGGGTAATCGCGGTATAAATCAGTTCGCGCGTTAACACCGGCAGAAACTGTGCCGGCATCACCAGCGCCGTGTGATCAAACTCCGAACCCTGCGATTTATGCACCGTCATCGCCCACGCGGTATCGTGGGTCGGCAATCGGCTCGGCTGCACTGCTTTAATGCTGCCATCCGGCAACGGGAAGAACACTTTCAGCAGACCTTCCTCGTCAAACAGTGTGATGCCAATATCGCCGTTAAACAGACCCAACGCACTGTCGTTGCGCGTCACCATTACCGGACGCCCCTGATACCAGCGACTGCCGCCGGTTGGACGACGAATCAGCTGCAGCTGCATCAGCTTCTGCTCAATACGCTGGTTCAATCCCTGCACGCCAAACGGCCCTTCACGCAGCGCACACAGCAGCTGATAACGGCCAAATGCTGCGATAATCTCTGCAGGATCAGCACGCTTGCTTATGAGTTTCAGGAACGGCTGATAACCGGCGGCAATCTCCGTCAGCATCGCCTGATACGCATCCGCATCCTGCAGAGGTTTACGGCTGATATCGCTGAACCCTGCCTGGAATGCCGCTTCAACCGCCTTTGCATCACCGGCATTAACCGCTGCGGCCAGTTGACCAATGCCGGAGTTGGCGTCAAAGCGGTAGCTTTTGCGCAGCAGGCAAATCGCATCGCGCACGGCGGGCGCGCGGATGTCATCAATGCCGGCGACCTCGCTGCCGGTGAGCGCGCTCAGTTGCGCAGCACGCATCGGGCTGTATCCGGCTTCGGCACAGCGACAGATATCACCGAGCACCGCGCCCGCTTCCACCGACGCCAGCTGATCGCGATCGCCAAGGAACACCACGCGCGCCTGCGCTGGCAATGCGGCAATCAGATTCGCCATCATGCCGAGATCGACCATAGAGGCTTCATCCACCACCAGCACATCCAAATGCAGCGGATTTCCGGCGTGATACCGCAGGCGTTGCGTTTCCGGCTGCGCGCCCAACAAGCGGTGCAGCGTGGTGGCATCGGCTGGAAAGCGCTGCCGCTCCGCCTCACTCACCGGCAGCTTTTGCAGCGCCTTGCCCAGCGATTCGGTAAGACGCGCCGCCGCTTTGCCGGTTGGTGCAGCCAACTGAATACGTAACGCGCCTTCACTGAGACGGATCAGCGCCGCCAGCAGTTTTGCTACCGTGGTGGTTTTACCGGTGCCAGGACCGCCCGAAATCACTGCAGTTTTCTGCGTCAGCGCTACCGCAGCGGCAATCTTCTGCCAGTTATCCGGCTCGTTGCCAAACAGCTGATCCAGCACTTGCCGCACCCGCTCAGCCGCAAAAGGTTGCGCTGTCGACGGTGACTGAAAAAAGCGTGCCACCTGCCCTTCGTTGTGCCAAAGGCGATGCAGATAGAGACGGTCTTCGCTCAGCACGATGGGCGCTGCTTGCTCGCTATTACTCAGCGCCGACCAGCCGCTTAAAATTGCAGGCCAATCCTGTGGTTCGCCTGCCGCTTGCCAGATGGCCTGCGCCAGCTCCGCATGACGCCCTTTAAACAGGTTGTCGCAGCTCAGCTGTGATAACGGCAAACAGACATGCCCATCTCCCGCTTCCGCGCTCAGGCACGCTGCCAGCAGCAAACGCGCCGGTTGCTCGTCATCGGCCAGCAGTTGAGCGAACTGGACATCCAGCGAACGCAGTAAACGCAGCTCAGCCGCCTGTGCTAAAAGCGCGGTCATACCGCTCATGCTGTCGCTCCCGGCCCGCGAAACAGGCTATCCAGTTGTGAAACAAAATCGAAAGTCGGGCGGGTGTGGAACACGCCGTTGTCTGGCGAACTGCCGTCCATGCCACGCAGGAACAGATAAAATACGCCGCCGAAATGCTGCTCATAATCGTAATCCGGCACGCGATGTTGTAAATAGCGGTGCAGCGCCAGCGTATAGAGCTGGTACTGCAAATCGTAGCGGTGGTCGATCATCGCCTGCGCCATTGCCTGCGGCGTGTAAGCTTCATGGCTGTCGCCAAGCCAGTTGGATTTGTAATCCAGCAGGTAATATTTGCCCTGCCAGCGGAACACCAGATCGATAAAGCCTTTCAGCATGCCCTGCACCTGACGGAAATCGAGCGGCGGAGCCTGTGCCGATAACGCATCCTGAGAAATTAACGCGCTCAATTCACGCGCGGTCAGCACGTTGTCAATTGGCAGATAGAACGCCATCTCCACCAAACGGTCGCTGCTCTGCACCTGCGCCAGATGAATGCCCTGCGCGTTGAGCGGCGTGCTCAATACGCGCGTAATCCACGTGCTGAGCATCGGCTGCCAGTGCAGCGGATAGCCGTTTTGCTGCAGATGTTGCGCCAGCATCTCTTCAGAAGGCGGCTGCGGGAAATCCAGTGATTCGAACAACTCATGTAAAAACGTTCCCGGCGCAGCACCGCGCGGGAAGTGATGTGGCGTTAGCGCCGCTTCCCCTTCCTCTTCACGATCCTCTTCGCCTGCCGCTTCGACATCAAAATTCGGCATCACCTCAAGCAGACGATGAGAACTGTGCTGCTGCAAACCGGAATAACTGGTGACGCGCCACGGTTCGGCCAGCACGCGCGTTACGCATCGCGCACCCAATTCGCTATCGGCGATAGCCTCAACCTGCCAGCGCTCGGCTTGCATATCTTCTGCCAGCACCACATCGGTGCCTGCCGCGTCCATGTCATGCAGTAACGCACCGAGCTGTTCGGCCGTCGCCGCTTCGCCGCGTTGCAACAGAAAACCGAGCGCGCTTTTATGCAAATCGCTCTCGCCCTCTTTCTTGCGCGTGCCGCGAAACAGCGGTGCCACGCCGACGCTGCAGTGATAGATCGAACGGGTTAACGCCACGTAGAGCAGGCGTAAATCCTCTGCCAGACGCTCCTGTTCGGCCAGCGCCAGACTCTCCTCGTCGGCTTGCAGATCCAGAATCGCGTCAAAGTTCTCACGATCATGATAGAGCGCAGTATCCGCCTCGCGGAAACCGGCGGCGAACGGCAGCCACACTAACGGATATTGCAGCCCTTTGGATTTGTGGATGGTGACAATCTGCACCAGATGGCGATCGCTCTCGAGACGCAGCTGCTGGCTGGCAGACTGGCTGTCCGGACGCGCGATCTGCTGTGCCAGATGGCGTACCAGCGCATGCGGGCTGTCCAGTTGTGCAGCCGCTTCCTGCAGCAGTTCGCCCAAATGCAGTAAATCCGTCAGACGACGCTCGCCGTTCTCCGAGGCCAGCAGATTTTCCGCCAGCTGGCGCTCTAGCATCATCTCGCGCAGCATCGGCAAGACGCCACGCTGCTGCCAAACCAGTTGCCAGCTGGCAAAGGTATCCACCAGTTCGTCCCAGCCGCGCGCATCCTGATCCAGCGCATCCAGCTGCGAGGCATCAAAGGCAAACAGCGAGGTTGCCAGCGCGGTGCGCAGCATACGCTCCTGCTCCGGCGCCAGTACCGCCTGCAACAGCCATAACAGCTCGCGCGCTTCCGGCGTGGTGTAAACGCTATCGCGATTCGACAGGTAAACCGATGGAATCCCCAGCAGATTCAGCGCTTCGCGAATCAGGTTGGCTTCGTTACGGCTGCGCACCAGCACGGTGATGTCAGAGGCTTGAACCGGCCGCAAATTGGGCGCTTTGCCCAACATCGCGCGCTGCTGCTGCCCGGCCTGCAGCCAGCGACTTATATCAGCCGCACACTGCTGCGCCATACGTTGTTGATAATCCCCAACGCTGCAGCCTTCGCCCGGCTGCAGCCAGAAGCGTAACGCCGCTTGCTCAACCTGATCGATGCTAAGAGACAACGGCTGGTTCGGTGGCGCGAACTGCACCGGCAAAAACGGGATCTCGGCGAACAGGAAGGGCGCGTCGAGGCGTGCAAACAGCTGGTTGACGCTATTGACCATCGCTGGCGACGAGCGCCAGTTGGTGTCCAGCGTGTAGTGCGCACTGACTTCACTGCGCGCGCGTATGTAGGTAAAAATATCCGCGCCACGAAATGCGTAAATCGCTTGTTTGGGATCGCCAATCAACAGCAGCGCATGCGCTGGCTGATTGATGTATAGCGTACGGAAGATGCGGTATTGCAGCGGATCGGTGTCCTGAAACTCATCTATCAATGCCACCGGGAAACGCTGGCGAATCGCCTGAGCCAGCTGCTCACCGCTCGGCTGTTGCAGTGCTTCGTCGAGGCGGCTCAGCAGGTCATCAAAACCCAACAGTGCCTGCTGACGTTTCTCTTTGCGCACCGCAGCGCGCACCTCGACCAGCGCGCGCGCAATCACCAGATCGCGCAGCGACAGCGGTTGGGCAAGGAACGTGTCGATGGCGTCAAACAAGGTGTGATGCGGCGGATTGCCCTTTTTGGTCTTCTCTTCAAGCATGCGCTGACCGAAGCGCGCCAGTTCGGCAGGCACCTGATAATCACGCGTTTCGCTCTGCGCCCAGAAGCTGACTTTGTTGACCCAAACCGGCAAATTTTTGCTGCTGTAGCTGCGCTTATCCACATCGGATTGCCCCACCAGCGTCAGCACCTCTTCACCCACCGCCAGCCATTGCGCTTTCATCGCGGCGATACGCGCCAGATTTTCGCAGTGGCGCGAAGCCAGAGTTTCACTGTCGGCAGGCGGCAGACGCAGGCTGGGCGATTCGCCCTGCAACCACGGACGCAAAGTGGAAAGTAACTGCTCCGGGCCGCTCCATTCGCTGACAATCACCCGCGCGACATCCAGCGTCAGCGGATAGCAGTGACGACGCCAGAAATCGGCGGTCGCCTGGCGCAGCAGCAGCTGTTCATCCTCAATCAGCTGTTGTTCAAACAGCATGCCGGACTCAAAGGCGTTGAGATTCAGCATGCGCTGGCAGAAGCCGTGGATGGTGAATATGGCGGCTTCATCCATCTGGCGTTCCGCGGCCAGCAGCAGCGAAGCGGCATCGGCGGGTTGCGGGATCTCCTGCAGTAGCTGCATCAGCATCGGGTTGCTGCTGACGCCGCGCAGGCAGGCCAGCCGCAGCTCGTGGATGTTGGCGCGAATACGCCCGCGCAGCTCAGCGGTAGCGGCCTCGGTAAAGGTCACCACCAGAATCTCTTCTACCGACAGCGGACGCGAATAAGCATGTTGTCCGCCCAATCCCAGTAACAGCCGCAGATAGAGCAGTCCGATGGTAAAGGTTTTACCGGTTCCGGCTGAGGCCTCAATCAGACGCTCACCGCGCAGCGGCAGCGTCAGAGGATTGAGCGATTCAGGTAGCAGACTCATTGCGCGTCACTCTTCACGGGCAACGATTGCTGCAGCTTCTGGACCTCATCCCATGTGGTCCAGCCCGGCAGTTGCGCGTAGTCATCTTTGGTCGCGCCATCATGGCTGCCGCCAATCTGCGAAATCATCGCCATGCCTGTTTGTGCTAAGACCGCCTGATGGAAGAAGTCGGCCAGACCGGCTGGCGTCAGTTGCTGAATTTGCTCAATCGCTTTTTCACGCGTATCGAAGGCAAAGTTCTGACGTTTAAAGTCACGGTTAAAGCGGTTCGCCTCTTCATCCAGCGTTTGCGGGCGCTGCTTCATATCGTTGATTAGCGCCTGCTGATACTGGGCAAAATCTTCCGCTTTCATGCTGCGCAGACGCTGTTCAGCCTGCGGATAAAACGCCTGGAAGCGTTGCAGTAAAAACGCCGGCTGCTTGCTGTTACTTTGCAGCAGGAAACCGATGCCCCATTGGCGTCCAATCGGCATCTGATACGCAAACACCGCATAACCGAGCTGCTCTTCGGTGCGCAATTGGTTGTAGAACCAGGGTTGAACGATCTGGCTCAGCATGGTGCTGTTAGCCATGCTTTGATATTCGCTGTAGCCCAACGGCACATATAGCGCGGCCAGCGCCGAATCAGTGCTGCTGCCGGCTTTTTGCAGATTGGCCTTCATCGCTTTATCCACCGTCACATAATCACTGTGCCAGTAGCCGTGACCATCGCTCTGCAACTGCTGCTGCAGCTCATCGCCGAGCTTTTTCACGCGATCGGCAGAGAGATTGCCCACCACCATCATCTCTGGCGTTGCATGATGAATCAGCGCATCGCGGTAATCGGTGACCTCTTTCAGCGTGATGTCCTTCACCAGTTTGCGGCGCGTTTCACGCTGGGTGTAAGGCAGCTGCGACAACATCTGCATCGGCTGAATCGCCTGCTCAAACGCTTTGCCCTTCTCTGCTGCTTCCAGTCGATCCAGATACCAGGATTTGGCCTGCTCCAGCTGCTGCTGATCCGGCGTAAAGGTGGCGTAACCTTCCACCAGCTTCTTCAGCAATTCCGGCAGACGTTGGGTAAAACCACTGGCGCTAAACACGATGCCATCATCTTCTCCGGTGGAGAAACTGATGCCGCCAACCGAGGCCTGCGAATTTAGTTCATCCAACGCCAGGCTGGAGAGATAGTCATTCAAGCCAAACAGCACCTGCTGGCGCGCATCGCTAATCGCGGATTTGTTGCGCAGCGCCAGGGTGATAGCGGCTTTCGGTTCGCTGGCAAACATCTGACTTGGCATCCAGTAAATACGCATGCTGTCGCCATTGGTCAGTGCTACCGGATGATCGTAGGTTTTGCCATCGGAGGGAATGATGGAGAAATCCGACGGAATGTAGGGATTCAGCGTGGGCATCGATAGCTGGAGCTGTGCGGCGCGTTGCTGCCAGTCGCTGAACTGGGCGTCGCTGATTTTGTCCACCTGATAGGGCGCATTCACAAAGTAGGCCTCTTTGTTATGCGGCTCCTGCGGGCTGATATACCAGATACGCGCGTTCTGCGGCGTCATTTCATCAAGACGCGTTTTTATTGCGGCGGGATCGAACTGATCGGCCAGATAAGGCGCATCCAGCGTATGTTCAACCGGCACCCGCAGCATGGTATCCACCAGCCATTCGATGTAATCCATATCGCGTGTAATTGATGGATAACGGAAATCCAGCGCCAGCACGTGGGAGACTTCATCAAAGTACTCTTTGCTGATGCCTTTGCTGCGCAGCATATCGAGGTAATTAAACACTGCAGCGACCACTTCATCGCGCTGCGCCAGACCTTTGTCGGTTAACGAGACGCTGATAGCAAAGACGCCGCTATTTCGCTCGGTCATTGGGTCAGCACCGGCACTGACGCCATCCGCCAGCCCCTGCTTTTGCAGCCAGTCGTTCAGGGTGTTTTTACTGCGATTGCCGAGAATGTAGCTGATCAGCGTATCGGTTTTGCTGCGGAACTGGCCGCTGTTGTTCGGGATGCGGAACTCAATTTTTAACTGCTTGCGCGGCTGGGCGGGCACGTAATGGATAATGATGCCCTTCTGCGCGTCGGTCACCACCGGCACGTCAATCTCTGGCACGGTGGTCTGATGATTAGCCACTCGACCAAAGGTTTTCGCCGCAATATCGGCCATCTCGGGCAGCGGCTTGTTACTGTAGATCACCGCCTTCATCAGATTGGCGGAGTAGTGACTGTGATAAAAGTCGGTCAGCGCCTGATGTAATTTGCTGTCCGGCTTGTCACTTAACGTATCGAGGTTGCCGCCGGAATAGCGCGAACCCGGATGCGCAGGGTTAAGGGTTTCAGCGCCCACCTGCGCCATGCGCAAGCCATCGCGTGAGCGAGCCATGGTCAGTTCTGCGTTGACCGCATGACGCTCACGATCGGCATTAACCGGATCGAGCAGCGGTTCAGCAATCGCATCGGCCAGTCGGTCTACCGCTGGCTGCAGCGCACTGTTTTCCACTTCCAGATAGAACGCCGTGCGATACGACGCGGTGCTGGCATTGTGGCTGCCGCCATTTTTTTTCAGGAATTCGGCGAGATTATCAGGCTGCGGATAACGCTTTGAACCCATCAACACCATGTGTTCGAGATAGTGCGCCAGACCCAGTTGCTGATTAGGATCGTCCAGCGAACCGATCGGCAAGGTCAGCGCCGCCAATGATTTAGGCGCTTCGGCATCCGAGACTAGCAGCACGGTCATGCCGTTGTTTAACGTAATCGCCTGGTAACTGCGTGGATCGTGATCGCTTTTACGAATGGTGTCATTGATGGGTTGCCAGCCGCGATCGGTATCGGCAAAGGCATTCAGCGCTAACGTGCTCAGCAGCAGCGCTCCAATCCAGCGTGCGTAAATCCGCATTTAAACCCCTTACGTTACCCTTTTCCGCTGGCTGTGTGCCCAGCGGTGAAATAGACAAACTTTCTTATCGTGTCAGGAACAACCTCAAACGAGGCCGTATTCCCTTGCTATTCATCATTTTGATGCGCCAGGCGCACCGGCAAATACCATTGGCGTGCGGCGGCAGTTATCGCCTGCACGGCATCATCATCCAATGAGCGACTCAGGCGTTGCAGATAGGGATCGCTGCCCTCGCCTTCGACCTGGAAACCACCCTGCCAGGCTTGCAGCAATTTGTTAAGTGCCTTTTTCTGCGTTGCTTCGTCCTCCAGCAACTGCTGCGACTTGCTATCAAAGCTGGCTTCCAGCCAGGCGCCGCCGGATTTATTCAGCAGCATCAGCGGCTGGACTAATCCAGCCTGATAACCCGCAACATACTCATTCAGCAGCGACAGCGCCTGTTCAGCAGGCAGCGCCGCGAAGCGCCAGTGACTCTGTTTACGGCCGTACATGCGGCTTTCACCGCTGCCGCCCAACGCGCAATACACCAGATGTTCCAGCCATAACAGCAGACCATCATTCATGTTCAGCACGCCCGGACGCCAGCGCAGCAGGCCATCAGCTTGCACCTGCGTTAGCCAGCCGGTCAATTGCACTGCGCCGAGCGCCAGATTGATTTCCCAACTTTCGGCGGGCTGGCGTTGACCACTCACCTCGGCGGCCACTTCCTGCATCTCTTCGGTCTGGCTCTGCCAGAAAAGTTCCCCGAATGCGCCATAAGGCAGATTACCTGCAGCGCGGTTACGCGCATACAGCTGCGCCGGATCGTCACCGTTGACCAGCGTATTCAGTAATTGGGCGTTGATTTGGTAGCGTTCGAGGCTGTCAGGCGCGAACGGTTCGCTGTCGGGCAATTCGCTCTCTTCCATCCAGAAAGCCACACCCAAGCGCTGCTGGAACCAGGCGCGCACCGGATGACGCCAGAAACGCAGCAGTTGCTCCAGCGACAAGGTTTCTAACGGTGCAGGCAGCAAGGGCTGCACAAAATCAGGTTGTGCCACGCCGCTGCCGCTGGCAGCTGGCAGCCACTCCGCAGCAAAGCTTTGCCCGGGTGCGCCCGGTTGGAAGTTTTCTGCGGCAAACGGCATGCGGCTATGCAGCTTTTGCAGATGTTCGCGCACGCGTTGCTCGCTGATATCGGGTTCAAGTGCCTCATCACCCGGCAGACGGAAGCTTTGTCCCAGATAATCTACCAGCTCGCTCACTAATACCGATGGATAGCGCTCGGTGTTATCCTGAATCGCCCGGCCAATGTAGCTGATATAGAGCTGCTGCTGCGCCGAGATCAACGCTTCGAGGAACAGATAGCGGTCATCATCGCGGCGGCTGCGGTCGCCTTTGCGCATCTGTTGCTGCATCAGGTCGAAACCAAGCGGTGCTAAGGTGCGTGGATAGACGCCATCGTTCATGCCCAGCAAACACACCACTTTGAAGGGAATCGAACGCATCGGCATCAGCGTACAGAAGTTAATAGGACCGGCAAGAAAACGCTGGCTGATACGCTGTTGATCGAGGCGCGAACGCAGCTCATCGCGCAGCAGCGTAACCGGAATTGGCTGTTGATACGCCGCCTGCATGCCCTGTTCGATAATCTGTTTCCACTGGGTTTCCACCAGCAGCAGCGCGGCTTCACTTTCAGCGTCTCCGCTAAAGAAGCACTCAATCAGCTCACGACACAGCGGCTGCCACTCTGACAGTGTGCGTTCTTCTGCCAGACGCGCACGCCACTCTTCCAGTCGCGATAGCAATTCGGCCAGATGACCCGCCAGCTCAGCGATCAAACCGCTGGATTCGTCATACGGCAGAATCCCTTGCCAGTCGCCGTTGCGGCTCTCCAGCGCATAACCGAGCAGCATGCGCTGTAGGCCGAAGCGCCAGGTGTGTTGTCCAGTTACCGGCAGCGCCAGTGCTTCCACGCTGGCATCATCCAATCCCCAGCGAATGCCGGATTCCATCACCCAACGGCGCAGCAGGCGCAGCCCGCTTTCATCCACCGAGAAGCGCTGCGCCAATGCAGGAACCTCAAGCAGCGCCAGCACATCTTCGGAGGCAAAGCGACTTTCAGGCAGCGACAGCAAGCTGAGCAGCGCCAGAATCGCCGGGTGCGCCTGACTAGCGCGACGGTCGGAGATGGCGAAAGGCAAATAGCGTTCGCTCGGCGCGCTGGCAAAAGCGGCCTGAATAAAAGGGGCGTAGCTGTCGATATCCGCCACCATCACGATGATGTCGCGCGGCTTGAGTTCGGGGTTGGCTTCCATCAGCGTGAGCAGATGATCCTGCAGCACTTCAACTTCACGCTGAGCGCTATGACACACCTGCAGCGTGATCGAGCGATCGTCAGGATCAAGCAGGCGTTTCTCGGCGCTGTTCGCCAGCTCACCGGCGTTGAGGCCAATGACCGCTCTATCGTCCAGATTGAGCAGATCTGCTTGCAAGCTGTGCAGCAGATTGTCTTGTGGCATCTCAACGAAGGCATCAATGTCGTTGGCAGCGGATTCCATTTGGCTCAGCAGAAACAGGTTATCGCGCCCCAGTTTGCCCCATGACGCCAGCAGCGGATTGGTCAGCTGCTGCTCGCCGATGTCGTTAAACAATGCCGGTGCGCTAGCCGGATCGCGGAACAGCGGCTGCAGCTCATCCGATTGTATGCGGCGGCGCTGGCGGCTTTGCAGCTTCGCCAGGAAGGCATAATCCTGAATGTCGCCCCAATAATGACGGCAGGGATTGGTGAACAGCAGATGGATATCAATGTGCCGACCCAGCGCTTCCAGCGCCTGCAGATAGACCGGCGGCAGCGCGGAAATACCGCAAATAAACACGCGCTGTGGCAAACCCGGCGGCGGCGTTTGCGCCTGTTCCAGCTTTTGGATGAAACGCGCATAGAGATTGGCGCGATGCCACATCGGCTGACCCAGGCTTTCGGTAAAGTTGACCAGATCGCACCACAGCGGCGCCTGCCACTGCTGCGATTCGCCCAAGCCATCAATCATTTCACCGCGCTCCCAGCTGTTGAGCCAGTCCGAGCGGTACACCAGATATTGGTCAAACAGGTCAGCAACGCGGGCGCTGAGCTGATACAGCTTGCGTTTATCGTCGTCATCATTGAGGTAGTGACGCAGCGGCTGGAATGCATCCTGCTCCAGCAAAGTTGGCAAGCGATGCATCAGCTTCCAGCTCATGCTGGCTTTAGTGAAGGCGCTCTCTTCAGGAATATCGGGCAGCACCTTAACGAACATGTTCCAGATGAAGCTGGCAGGCAGCGGGAAATCGATGTTGGCGGCAATGCCAAAACTGTTAGCCAGCTCCATTTGCAGCCACTGCGCCATACCTGGGCTTTGTACCAGCACCTGCTCAGCCGCCAGCGGATCGGCCAGCGGTTGATTTTCAATCAGAATTCCTGCCAGATTCTTCAACAGATCAAGCTGATTTGAGTGATAGACCCGGAACATATTTCTCCTAAACACAAGACAACAACGCAGCCGAGCCACTCTACCGTTTATCACCTGCAATGCCTACCGCTAGTGGCAATTGAGCTGCGCCAGTGAGGCGGAACGCTGCTGTGGACCCGTAACCTTAATGCGCTCTAGCGTACAGCCGCCCGCCAGGCTCTGCTGCTGGCGCTGACTCTGCCATCCCTCAACTTCACGTCCAAGCAACGCCTGACCGGCAACACGCCACGCCTGACGCTGTTGCCACTGCTGGCTAAAACCCAGCGCCAGCGCACGATGATATTGCAGCAATGTGCTGATGGTCATCGCCAGCAACAGCATCGCCACCAACGTTTCTGCGAGGCTAAAGCCCTGCTGCTTCTGGCTGGCACAGCGCCGGCTGCGACAGCGGACAGTAATCGATCCAGCCATGCGCTTGCCGCTGTGGTTGCGTGTTGGGGATTGATACCCAACGATAGAGCCACAGCCCGCGCCCTTCTCCATGTCCCGATAGCAACGCATTGTCATCCTCCATTCGTAGCAGGCAGCTTTGCCACTGTTCTGCTGTCCATTGCTGACATTGCCAGCCGGTGGCCTGCGGCCAGTGTTGCACGCTGCCCCACTCTAACGCCGCCTGCGCCTGCCAGAAATCCTGACTGTGCAGCTGCTCGTCAGCCACTAATACCATGCTTTGCGAAAGCTGAGTCCGCGTGGCGTGTAGCGTCAATCCGCCCATCAGCAACATCATCAGCACCATGCCCAGCGTGCTATTGCCGCGCTGCTTCACAGATTGATTCCTTCAATCCAGTTTTCCAGCTCCACGCTTTGGCTGTTGGCGTGTCCCGCCAGTTGCAGCACCAGACGCGTTCCTTGTCGTTCAATCTTGAAGGCATCGATGGTGAGAAATGCCGGATCGGAGAGTTTCTCCCAACCGCTGCTGTTGCACTCATCCACGCCACGCTGCATTTCAAGCTGTCCACTGCGCAGCCGATAGCCGTAATAGTCACTTTCGCTGTGGCCCACGCCTTCCCAGCGCCCGTTGCTGTTCTCATCCCAGCGCAGTAAAACGCAGCTGCCGTTGGCGGCAAGTGTCAGCGCCGAACCGCTACACTGGCCGTGGCAGTAGCCGGCACGGCGCAACGCTTTTTGCAGCGTATTGGCGATCTGCTGCAGCTCCTGCTGCAACTGCACGCGCTGTTGCAGGCGCAGATTTTGCTCCAAAAGCAGCGGTAAAAACCGCCCGACGCTGACCATCAGTACCGCGCCTATCGCCATGGCAATCAGCATCTCCAGCAGGCTAAATCCACTTTGCGCTATTCGCATCCTTTCTCTCCCGGCTGACAGGCACGAATGCGTGCTCTGGCGGAGATGATTAAGCGCCAGCGCCCCGCCGCACTGGCGAGATCGATGCTGCCGGGACGTGCGACATCACGCCGACCGTAAAAACCAACGTCACCGGTGATGGCGACAATGCGCACACTGTCGTGCGGTGGTTTAAATAACCAGCGCGAGGGCAATGCGCAGCCCTCTGCCGGTTTGGCTCCCGCGCCCAGACAACCGTTTTCACCGCTTTGTAGCCACAGCGTGAGATCGCGATTGTGCCAGTTTGCGTGGGCGCGCAGTCGCAGCAGAAACCCCTGCAGTTGCAGTACGCTGTCGCGCAGCTGTTGATATTGCTGCCAGCGCTGCCAGCCTTGCAGCGCGCCAACGCTAAGTATGCCGGCGATCACCATCACCAATAACAGTTCGGGCAAGGTGAAGCCGTGGTTATCGTTTCTGTTCATGGCGGGTAATGTCCCCAGCGGCATGAGGTTGAACAAGCAAGGGAAATCAGCGTTGGGAAACGTTGCGCAGGGAATCGATTGAGGTGTGCAGTGGGATACAGCGTTTTGTGAGGCGGATTCAGGATTGGGGTGCGGTTTGGGGAGTGCGATGAGTTGAGGATTGAGGTGCGGGTGAGTAGAGGTCGCCATGAATGGCGACCTCTACGAGAGTGGCGTTAAATTGCGACGGGCGCTTTAATCGCTGGATGCGGATCGTAGCCTTCAATCTCGAAATCATCGAACTGATAATCGAAGATAGAGGCTGGTTTACGCTTGATCACCAGCTTCGGCAACGGACGCGGTTCGCGCGTCAACTGCAGGCGTGCTTGCTCTAAATGGTTGCTGTACAGATGGGTATCGCCACCGGTCCAGACAAAGTCGCCCACCTCGAGATCGCACTGCTGCGCCACCATATGCACCAGCAGCGCGTAGCTGGCGATATTGAATGGCAGACCAAGGAAGATATCGCACGAACGCTGATACAGCTGGCAAGAGAGCTTGCCGTTCGCCACGTAGAACTGGAAGAAGGCGTGGCAAGGTGCCAGCGCCATTTGATCCAGCTCGCCCACGTTCCACGCCGAGACGATGATGCGGCGCGAATCCGGGTCACGCTTCAACTGCTCAATCACTTTACTGATTTGATCAATCTCTTCGCCCGAAGCGCTGCCCCAGCTGCGCCACTGCTTACCATACACCGGACCAAGATCGCCATTCTCATCTGCCCATTCGTCCCAGATGGTGACCTTGTTCTCTTTCAGGTAACCGATGTTGGTCTCACCTTTGAGGAACCACAGCAGCTCATGAATGATGGAGCGCAGATGCACTTTCTTGGTGGTGACCAGCGGAAAACCGTCCTGCAAATTGAAACGCATCTGGTGGCCAAAGATGGAGATCGTGCCGGTGCCGGTACGGTCGGCCTTTTCTGCGCCTTCATTCAGCACATGTTGCATTAGGTCCAGATACTGTTTCATTTTACCTCACGAGTTTGTTGCTGCGGGCGACGACGATACGCCCAGATCATCATAATCACACCGGCCAGAATCATCGGGATCGACAGAATCTGTCCCATGCTGACGCCGCCTTCAAACAGGCCAAGCTGCGCATCCGGCTGACGGAAGAACTCCACGATGATGCGGAATGCGCCGTAACCAATCAGGAACAGGCCCGAGACGCTGCCCATTGGGCGCGGCTTGCGGATAAACAGGTTGAGAATGATGAACAGCACGATGCCTTCGAGGCACAGTTCATACAGCTGCGATGCATGACGCGGCAACACGCCGTAGGTGTTCAGCAACTCCTGGTACTGCGGATTATTGGCCGCCAGCGCGATATCTTCGCTGCGTGAACCCGGGAACAACATCGCGTATTTGAAATCGGGCGCCACGCGGCCCCACAGTTCGCCGTTGATGAAGTTACCGAGACGACCGGCACCCAAACCAAACGGGATCAGCGGTGCAATGAAATCCGCCACCTGGAAGAAGGTGCGCTTGGTGCGGCGTGCGAAGATCAGCATCACCACAATCACACCAATCAGGCCGCCGTGGAACGACATGCCGCCATCCCAGACCTTAAACAGATACAGCGGATTTTCCAGGAACAGCGGCAGGTTGTAGAACAACACATAGCCGATACGTCCACCGAGGAATACGCCGAGGAAGCCCGCATACAGCAGGTTTTCCACTTCCTCTTTTTTCCAGCCGCTGCCAGGTTTGTTGGCGCGTCGCGTCGCCAGCCACATGGCAAATACAAAGCCCACCAGATACATCAAGCCGTACCAGTGAAGCGAAACCGGTCCGATAGAGAAAATTACCGGATCGAATTGGGGAAACGAAATGTAGCCGTCAGTCATCTTTCACCACTGTTTTTTCTGCCCTGAAACGGGTCTGGCTAAGGGTTCACATAATAAAAGGCCGCGCATAATAGCACAGCCACGTTTAACACAGGTCGCGAAGATGTAACCGTTAACGCCCGCCGCGAATCAAACCGCCTAAACCACGGCGCTCCATAAAGGTGGAGACCAGATGGCGCACTTCCGAGGCGGTATGCGCAGCAAGTCCATGCTCGCTGAGCTTCTGCGCCTCTTCAAAGTCGAGGTGACGCAGCAGATATTTCACACGCGGCACGTTCTTGCCGTTCATGCTGAGATGGTGATATCCCATGCCCACTAACAGCGCGACACACATGGGATCGCCGGCCATTTCACCACACAAGCAGAGCTCCAGTTTGGCCTGGCGGGCTTCGCTGGCGATGGTGTGCAGCGCCCGCAGCATCGCCGGATGCAGCGAATCATACAGGTTCGCCACGCGTGTGTTGTTACGATCGACCGCCAGCAAATATTGCGTCAAATCGTTGGTGCCGACGGAGACAAAATCCACGCGATCCGCCAGATGCGGGATCATAAACAGCATCGACGGCACTTCAATCATGATGCCAATGCGCGGCTTAGGAATCACATAGCCGAGCATCTCTTCCACTTCACGGCCAGCGCGGTCGATCAGACGACGCGCATCATCGATTTCGTCGATATGGCTGATCATCGGCAGCAAAATGCTCAGATTGCCAGACGCCACGTTGGCGCGCAGCATGGCGCGCACCTGCACCAGGAAGATTTCAGGCTGATCAAGCGTTAAGCGAATGCCACGCCAGCCAAGGCACGGATTCTCTTCGCTGATTGGCATATACGGCAGCTGTTTATCCGCGCCGACATCCAGCGTACGCAGCGTCACCGGTTTGTCGTAGAACAGCTGCAGCATGCCCTGATATTGCGCCACCTGCTCCTCTTCGGACGGGAAGCCATTGTGCAGCATGAACGGAATTTCGGTGCGGTACAGACCGATGCCATCCACCCAGTTATCCAGCGCCTGCTCGTGTTCCGGGCTGAGACCGGCATTCAGCATCACCTGAATGCGCTCACCGCTTTTCAGCTCGCCGGGCTGCTCGACCACGCCTTCGGCCATTTTGCTCAGCGCGTTCTCTTCGCTGATTAAGCGCTGATACTCCTGCACCAGCACCGGTTCGGGATCGATCAGCACTTCGCCGCGATAGCCATCAACAATCAGCAAGCGTTTGTTGAGCTGCGCCGGCAGGATATCCGCGCCCATCACGGTGGGAATGCCCATTGCGCGCGTCAAAATCGCCGCATGCGAGTTGGCGGCACCGTCGCGCACGACCACGCCCGCCAGACGCTCCTGCGGCAATTCAGCCAGCGTGGTGGCGGTGAGTTCATCGGCGACTAACACGAAGCGTTCCGGCCAGGCATTGGTGCCGACCAGTGAATCATCGAGGTGGAACAGCAGACGTTGGCCGAGCACGCGCAGATCGCCGGCGCGTTCGCGTAAATATTGATCCTGCAAGTTGGCGAACTGCTCGGCGAACTTCTCGATCACCGTTTTAACCGCCCACTCCGCTACCGATCCGCGCTCGATCTCATCAAACAGATCTTTTTTCAGGCGCGCATCGGTGAGCAGGTGCGAATAGAGATCGAAGATCGCCGCGCTCTCTTTCTGCACGCTGGCAGCAAAGCGTTTACTGAAGCGGCGGAATTCGTTGCCGGCCTCGCCCATCGCCAGCACCAGACGCTCGCGTTCGCGCTGCACGTCAAGCGTAGAGGCAGCAGAAACCTGGTCGAGCAGCGGCTGGGTTTCATCCACCCAACCGGGCGCAACCGCCACGCCAGGCGCAGCGGCAATGGCTTTTACCCGTGTCTGACGGAATTGACCGAACAGTTGGCCGAGCTGCGACTGCGACAGCAAGCCCGCCATTTGCGTGGCGAGCGTGACGAGGAAAGACTCTTCGCTTTCATCAAACTGACGGTGTTCGCGCTGCTGGATAACCAGCACGCCAAGCAGCTGGCGACGGCTGATGATCGGGACGCCGAGGAAGGAGCGATAGCGCTCCTCTTTAACAGAAGGAATGTATTTGAAGCTGGGATGACTTTGCGCGTCGGCGAGGTTGATCGGCTCGGCTAAGCGTCCAACGAGGCCAACAATGCCTTCATCAAACGCCAGCGTGACCGTACGACCACGCGGCTTTTTTAGCCCGCGTGTCGCCATCAGGTAGTAGCAACGACGATCGTGATCGGCGAGATAAACCGAGCAAACCTCGGTTTCCATCGCAAGGCAAATTTCGTTTACCAGAATGTCGAGTGCTTCATTCAGACGTGGAGCACTCGCCACTTTCTCTACAATTTCGCGTAACTGAGTGAGCATAAAGGGCGTGGCCTATCCTCTTTTACGTCGTTGGGCGGCATTATTACGCTGCCCCGCACTCTCCTGCATAGACATCACTACGCCCGCGAATTCTTTCATTACGCGGCGATACACATCGCGCTTGAAAGAGACCACCTGACGTACCGGATACCAGAAGCTAACCCAGCGCCAACCATCAAACTCCGGCGTGCTGCTGTGCTGCACATTGATTTCCGCGTCACTACACATCAACTGCAGAAGAAACCACTTTTGTTTCTGGCCGATACACACCGGCTTTGTGTCCCAACGCACCAAACGTTTTGGCAACTTGTAGCGTAACCAGTTTCGGGTTGAAGCAAGTATTCGAACATCTTTGCGGTGTAAACCCACTTCTTCGAACAGTTCGCGATACATCGCCTGTTCAGCAGTTTCACCCGGATTGATGCCTCCCTGGGGAAATTGCCAGGAGTGCTGTCCAAAGCGCCTGGCCCACAACACTTGTCCTTGCCTGTTACAGATTACGATACCAACATTCGGGCGGTAGCCATCATCATCGATCACTGGACTACCTCAAAGCTAAATTTGAATAGCCTGATTGTTTCACACTCCTTACAGGCGGTAAACCACTGGATAGCGGGCCGCGGGCGGAATAAAAACAGGATAACTCACAGAGATTAGCTAAGTTATAAACAGACGACCCCATTTATCGGCGATCTTATTCACGTTTTCTGTGGATAGCTTTGTGCAGAACACGGGAATGAGTTGAATAACCACTTCGGATAAATCTCATCAGTCAGCATGATAACGGCGACAAATGCGATATTTTTCATTGATATAAAACTTATTAACCGTTAAATCACTATCAGGATCAATGGTTATCCTCCGCTCGGTTTTTTCGATCGGTCAAAGATCCATCATCGACGTTTTTATCCACAGAGAATGCCCTAAACCTGGTCAAAGAAAGGAAAAAAAGCGTTCAAAACACGAAAGTCAAGGCTGTAAATGGAAACAGGGGTGCGAACAAAGGGGTGTTACCCCACTTTTCTGTGGATAACTAGGTTCAACACCTGTTCATTGTCGATAACAAGCTGGGATAACCTGGCCATATCATCGGATGTACTCATTCCATTGGAATAAAAAAGCATGCTGAATCATGCTATTATCACAGTTATTCAACTAACTGCCATGTGGACAAACCCGGCCCGCGTTTACTGTTCACTCTTCAACCAATGTGAGTTTTAGCATGCACTCCTCACCGTTATTATCGTCGCCACCTGAAAACGAAGCGGAATTACTGCAGCGCGCACAACAACTGGCGGGACAGACCTTTGCCGCGCTGGCGGCGCAGATTAATCTGCCGATCCCGGCGGATTTGAAACGCGACAAAGGTTGGGTTGGCATGTTGTTAGAGCTGCATTTGGGCGCCAGCGCCGGCAGCAAAGCTGAGCAGGATTTCGCCCATCTCGGTATTGAGCTGAAAACCATTCCGGTGGATGCGCAGGGCAAACCGCTGGAAACCACCTTCGTGTGCGTCGCGCCATTAACTGGCAATAGCGGTGTGACCTGGCAAACCAGCCATGTGCGACACAAACTGGCGCGGGTGCTGTGGATCCCGATCGAAGGCGATCGTACCTTGCCTTTGGCCGAGCGCCGTGTCGGTTCGCCGCTGCTGTGGCATCCGAGTGCAGAAGAGGAGCAACAGCTGCGCGAAGACTGGGAAGAGTTGATGGATATGATTGTGCTCGGCCAGGTGGAGCGCATCACCGCACGTCACGGTGCCTGGCTGCAAATCCGTCCTAAAGCCGCCAACAGCAAAGCGTTGACCGAAGCCATCGGCGAACACGGCGAGCCAATCATGACGCTGCCGCGCGGCTTTTATCTGAAGAAAAGCTTCACCGGTCCGCTTTTAGCGCGACATTTTTTACTGTAAATGCATATTGCTGCCGATAATTTTAGGAATGATGCGATTACTCCTAACGACGAAAGCATTTATTACTACACTTTTGCTGTTGAAGTCGCGAGAAGGAGATAAGAATGAAAGGGTTGGTGAGTGCAGTGGGTTTAGCGTTGGTTGCCGTGTTACTTAGCGGTTGTAGCAGTGATTACGTCATGGCGACCAAAGATGGCCGCATGATCATGACAGATGGCAAACCTGCCATCGATAAAGAGACCGGATTGGTACAGTACACCGATGAGAAAGGCCATCAGATGCAGATCAATGGTGATGAGGTTTCAACCATCATTGAGCGTTAAGTGCCAAATTGCCCTGCCTGCACGCGTTTTCCCTTTGTGCAGGCGATTTCCCGAACTTTCCCCTCTTCCTTCCGCGCCGCTTCACACGCTATAGTCCCAAAGGACACAACATTCCCTTTCATAATGAAAAAAGGATGCCGGCAAATGCACTATCACCGTATTCCCCATAGCACGCTGGAAGTGAGTCAGCTGGGGCTTGGAACCATGACGTTTGGTGAGCAGAACAGCGAAGCCGACGCCCACGCACAGCTTGATTACGCGGTTAGCAGTGGTATTAACCTGATTGATACCGCGGAAATGTATCCGGTGCCGCCGCGCCCGGAAACTCAGGGATTAACCGAACAATACATTGGTAGCTGGCTGAAGAAGCGCGGCAGCCGTGACAAAATCATCCTCGCCAGCAAAGTGGCCGGCCCGGTACGCGGTGCGGATGCATCAATTCGCCCGAACCAGGCGCTGGATCGTAAAAACATCCGCGAAGCGCTGGATGCCAGCCTGAAACGCCTGAACACCGATTATCTCGATCTTTATCAGCTGCACTGGCCGCAGCGTCAGACCAACTATTTCGGCAAGCTGGGTTATCAATACACCGATTCCAGCGTGCCGGTCACGCTGCTGGAAACGCTGGAAGCGCTGACCGAACAAGTGCGCGCCGGGAAGATTCGCTACATTGGCGTGTCGAACGAAACCGCGTGGGGCGTGATGCGTTACCTGCAGCTGGCTGAAAAGCATGAGCTGCCGCGTATCGTCACCATTCAGAACCCGTACAGCCTGCTGAACCGCAGCTTCGAGGTTGGTTTAGCGGAGATCAGTCAGCATGAAGGCGTCGAGCTGCTGGCGTATTCCAGCCTGGCATTCGGTACCTTGAGCGGTAAATACCTGAACGGTGCGAAACCTGCCGGTGCGCGCAATACGCTGTTTAGCCGCTTCACCCGTTACAGCGGCGATCAGTCAAATCAGGCGATTGCTGCCTATGTTGAGCTGGCTAAGAAGCACAATATGGATCCGTCGCAGATGGCGCTGGCGTATGTGCGTCAACAGCCGTTTGTCGCCAGTACTTTGCTGGGCGCCACCACGCTGGAGCAACTGAAGATTAACGTTGAGAGTTTCAATCTGACGCTGAATGCTGATGTGTTAGAGGAACTGGAAGCGATTCATCGCCAGTTTACCTATCCAGCCCCGTAAAACCGTAGGGTCGCCATTCATGGCGACCAGGTGCGCATAAATGCGCACCCTACAATATTCTGCCGTAGGGTCGCCATTCATGGCGACCTTTTCAATTCCCGCCCAATCTACCGCCGCCCTTTCCACCACAATACCGCAATCGCCACGGCGAAAATCGCGCCGAATCCGACGCCGGTCGCCACCGCAGGCGCGCCCAGCTTAATCGCCACGGTATACAATCCCAGCATCAGCAGCATCGCGGTATTTTCACCGAGATTCTGCACCGCAATCGCGTTGCCTGAACCCACGGACTCCTTGCCGCGCTCCTGCAGCAGCGCATTCAGCGGCACCACAAAGAAACCACCCAGCGCACCAATCAACATCAGCACCAGATAGGCATTCAGCAAGCTGGTTTGCAACGCGAACACCACCACCATCACGCCAATCAGCACACCGGCAGGCATGCAGCGACGCACGGTTTGCAGCGTCACCAGTTTTGCCGCCGCAGCCGCGCCAATCACGATGCCAATCGCCACCATTGCATTCAGCGTGGTTGGGGTTTTGTTGTCGCTGATGCCCAGCGCCACCGGCACCCACAGCACCAGCAGGAAACGCAGCGTCACGCCCGCGCCCCAAAACAAGCTGGTGCCGAGCAGCGAGAAACGCGTCTCGCCGTTACGCCACAGCAGCTTGGTGGCCGCGACAAAACTGCGCAGCATGGCAGCAAAATGCCAGCTCTGGCCCGGACGCGCCGCCGTCAGGCGCGGAATAAAGATATTCGCCACCACCGCCATCGCATAGGTCATGGCACACACCACCAGCGCGGCCACCAGGTTCCAGTCCGCCAGCATCCCGCCCGCCACCGAACCCAGCAGAATCGCTGCAATGGTCGAGCCTTCCATCAAGCCGTTGGCTTTGACCAGACGTTCACCGCTAGTGATCTCCGTCAGAATGCCGTACTTGGCTGGCGAATAGGATGCCGCGCCAATCCCTACCAGCGTGTAGCCAAGGAACGGGTTGAAGCCGAAGCAGATGGTCAGCGCGCCCAGCAGCTTGAGGCTGTTGGCGAACATCATCACCCGACCTTTGGCGAAGCTATCCGCCATCTGCCCGACGAACGGCGCGAGCAGAATGTAAGTGGCGACAAACAGCATTTGCAGGATTGGCTGACTCCAGTCCGGATAGAACTGATTTTTCAGCACCGCCAGCGTAACGAACAACAGCGCGTTGTCGCCAAATGCTGAGAAGAACTGCGCCACGATCACTGCCAGCATGTTGCGTGACATTAGCGGTGCATCGTTATTTAACGCCTGGCTCATGCCTGCTCCTGTTCCGCCAGCTGTTTGAGGCTGACATAGTCCGGTTTGCCGCTGCCCAGCATCGGCAGCTGTTTCATCACGCGAATATCGCGCGGTACCGCCAGTTCTGGTGCGCCAATTTCACGCGCCGCTTTCAGCAAGGTATCGCGCCCCAGTTCGCTGTCGGTAGTAAACAGCACCAGAGCTTCACCACGATTACCGTCCGGGCGCAGCGATGCCGCATGCTGCTTCTCGTTGGAGGCTTTCAGCGCAATCTGCTCCACAATCTCCAGCGACACCATCTCACCGGCAATTTTGGCAAAGCGTTTCGCACGCCCCTGAATCTGGCAGAAACCACCTTCATCAAAGCTGACGATATCGCCGGTATCGTACCAGCCTGCTTCCATCTCGCCTTCGCCGTTATCGGCGACCGGCACTTCCAACACACCCGGATTCTCCACGCGCAGATAACCGTTCATCACGTTCGGACCGCGCAGCTGCAGGCGACCGCCCTGCTCAATGCCCGGCACCGAAATCAGACGCGAATCCATGCCCGGCAAAATGCGGCCCACGGTGTGATTTTTCGCCGCCATCGGCACGTTAATCGCCACCACCGGCGCACACTCCGTTACGCCGTAGCCTTCGAGAATACGGATGCCGTATCTCTCCATGTAGACCTGACGTGTCGCTTCCTGCAATTTCTCCGCGCCTGCCACCACATAGCGCAGACGCGCAAAATCGTAAGGGCTGGCGAAACGTGCGTAGTTGCCGAGAAACGTTGAAGTACCAAACAGCACGGTGCAGTTACGGTCGTAAACCAGCTCCGGCACGATGCGGTAATGCAGCGGGCTCGGATAGAGAAACACCTGCGCGCCGGTCAGCAGCGGCGTGAACAAACCAACGGTTAAACCGAAGGCATGGAACAGCGGCAGCGCCGACATAAAGCGGTCGCGCGGGGTGAAATCCGCCACGGTACGAATCTGCTCAACGTTCGCCAGCAGGCTTTTATGCGAATGCACCACGCCTTTGGGATTGCCTTCCGAACCGGAGGTAAACAGCACCATCGCTGCATCTTCCGGCTGCTGCGCAACCTGCGCACGGCGCGGCATCAGCAGATGCGCCACGATCCACAATTTGTCCTGCAACGTAACGGTATCTTTCAGATCTTCCAGATAGATCCACTGCACTTCGTTGAGTCCCTGCGGCAAGTGCCACAGGTTGCCTTTTTCGAGGAACTGACGCGAAGTAAAGACGGTTTTCACCTGCGAAGCGGTCAAGGCCGCACGCATGCCATTTACGCCTGCGGTGTAGTTGAGCATCGCCGGAATGCGGCCGCGCAGCGAGGCACCAAGAATCGCCGCCGCCGTCACCGTGGCGTTCGGCAGCAGCAGACCAACGTATTCACCTTGCTGGCTGTAGCGCTCAAGAATGCGGCCCACGCCGAGCGCTTTCTTCAGCAACCCGGTGTAGCTATCCGGCTTGAAGTTGATGTCTTCGATGCACGGCTTCATCGCGCCATAGCGCTGACGCGCATTGAGGAAAGCTTCGAACAGCGTTTCACGCGGACGCACCGCCATGCGGGCTTCCATCATCACATGGTGCAAGTGTTCGCCCGCCAGCGTACGGCGATCGCGCGCACGCTTGGCTTCAGGCATCGGAATCACCGTTGGCGGCAGCACCGTCATGGTGATGCGTGGGAACAGGCGTCGTTTAAACACGCCCGCCAGACGACCGAACGGCGTATATTCCGCGCCTTCGATACGCATCGGCACCACGGTGGCACCGGATTTCGCCGCCACAAAGCCCGCGCCGCTGTAGATCTTCATCAGCGATCCGGTCACGGTAATGCGTCCTTCCGGGAAAATCACCACCGGACGGCCCTGATTGATCATGCGCACCAGATGTTTGATCGACATCGGCTTGGTGGGATCGAGCGGAACGAAGTCGATAATCGGCTTCAGCAGGCGCATAAACCATTGGTCGCTGATCGACGAATAGACCGCGAACACCGGTTTGATCGGCAGAAACAGCGCTACCAATACGCCATCGAGAAATGACATATGGTTGGGGGTGATCAGCACTTTCTCTTTATGCAGTGCCGCGAGGTCGCCGCGCAGTTCCACACGCCACAGCAGGCGGAACAGGAAACGGAAAAAAGTGAGTAGCATGCCAGCTCCTTAGCAGTCGTAAAAATGGCTCTTACGATGCAGGATCTGGGGATTTTCGACAAGTGGCGCGGTGATTTAAACGCAATTGCGGTCGTAGGGTCGCCATTCATGCCGTAGTACCTATCGGTTAAGCACAGAGCGACTTTCGTTCGCCTCGTGCTGAGGCAGTTGCAGCACCTTCGTGCGGCGACCGAGCAGAGGACGCCTGGCTGCACTGAACCCCAAAACCTGGACACATTTTACATCTCTTTTGATGCCCGGTATTCCACCGGGCTCA
>NZ_FPBU01000012.1:0-118788 GCF_900116775.1 Pantoea sp. YR525 | reverse complement strand
CTGACCCCATGCCGAACTCAGAAGTGAAACGCCGTAGCGCCGATGGTAGTGTGGGGTCTCCCCATGCGAGAGTAGGGAACTGCCAGGCATCAAATAAGTAAAAAAGCCCCGAACGAAAGTTCGGGGCTTTTTTACGTCTGAATATTAGTAAAAAATCCACTATTTCAATGCTTCTTCAGCCACAGAGCAATAAAATCAGCAACCTGCATTGGTTGATTAATATCCAATACCGGCAAATTCAGTTCTATATCTTCATCAGTAGCGACTGCAATCACATACTGATCCAGCAAATCCTCAATCTCACCTTTAACGCCACGCCGCCAAAGTGCAATTTTGGGGACCGACTCATCTTTAAAACCCTCTACCAGCACCAGATCTAACGTCGAGCTATCCATCTGCGAAGCTAATTGCATCAGATTTAACGGTTTATCGAGTGTTTCAACCATTAACGCCCAGCGTTGATTACTGGCGACAATCACTTGGTCCGCCCCAGCTTTGCGCAGCAAATAGCTGTCTTTCCCCGGCGTATCGATATCCATCTGATGATGTGTGTGCTTAATTAAGCCTGAGCGAATCCCCCGAGCTTTGAGCAGCGGGATAACTTGCTCGAGCAAGGTCGTTTTTCCGGTCCCGCTCCACGCGGAAACCGCCAGTAAACGCACGCTCATAAACACTTTTCCTCATTGACGAGGTCGTCTGGCGTATTGATATTGCGGAACGCAGATTCTGGATCCGAAAACGCAACGGCATGCCCGCCATGCTCATGTAAAAACTGCATTAAGCGTCTCTCGCCGCGCAGTAGCCAGGCTTCAAGATCATCAGCGAGCGCACGATTGACCAGCGCTAAGGCTGGATGATCACGCAGGGAAGACTTCACCCACACTGCGGGCGCATCATTACGCTGCTGCCATAGACGCGCGACGAAATCATTGGGGATCCATGGCGTATCGCAAGCGCAGAAAGCGACCCATTCGGTTTCACTGTTGCGTAAACCACTAAGCATGCCGGCCAGCGGTCCGGGATAATCGGGCAATGAATCGGTAACAACCTGACAACCACTTGCCTGATAGCGATCAATGTTACGGTTAGCGCTTATCAACACAATATTGACCTGCGGCCGGAATCGCCGCAAAACGTGCTGATAAAGTGGTTCGACCTGTAACATCAACAACCCTTTATCCTGGCCTCCCATACGGCTGCCTTGACCACCCGCGAGGATCACGCCAGTAAATGCTGTCATCTTCGTCTCCTTGCTTCATTCTGGACGATACTTACTGAGCGGCAGCGTACCATCTGCATAAAGGAATCAATGATGAAATATCACCGACTCAATGAACTGCTCGAGCTCCTGCAACCCGCATGGCAAAAGGATCCCGATCTCAACTTGCTGGCATTTTTGCAAAAACTGGCGCAGGAATCTGGTTTCAGTGGCCCATTAAGTGAATTAACCGATGATGTATTGATTTACCATCTCAAAATGCGTGACACAGATAGCCAGAGTGCCATTCCCGGCCTGAAAAAGGATTATGAAGTGGACTTCAAAACCGCGCTATTACGTGCACGCGGTGTGATTAAGGATGATGAGTAATGTTATCCTTGCGCATTAATCGCAAAGGTAACACACAGGCCAAATGATGAGCGAAGCCGCCTTTAATTTCCAGACGCTGAATCCCGATGTCATCCTTGATGCACTTTGGGATGCGGGTCTGCGTGTCGAATCAGGCTTAACCGCCCTCAATAGCTATGAAAACCGCGTCTATCAGTTCAGCGATGATGATAAACGCCGCTATGTGGCTAAGTTTTATCGTCCGCAGCGCTGGAGCGCGCAACAGGTCCTCGAAGAGCATCAGTTCACTCAGGATTTATTAGAGGATGAAGTGCCGGTCGCCGCGCCGCTCGTTCTGCAGGGCAGTACGCTGAATCATCATGCCGGCTTCATGTACGCGGTCTTTCCCAGTTTAGGTGGACGGCAATATGAAACCGATAACGAGGATCAGATGGAATGGGTTGGCCGCTTTCTGGGTCGCATCCATCAAACCGCAAAGCAAAGCCTATTTCAGCAGCGACCAACTATCGGCCTTGAAGAGTATGTGTTTCAACCGCGTCGGGAGCTGGAGCAAAGCGCGTTAGTACCGGCTTCGCTCAAAGACTTACTGCTTGCTGCCGTTGATAAGCTCAGCGCAACGCTGCAGCAGCGCTGGCATAGCCAGTGGCAGCCGTTAAGGTTGCATGGCGATTGCCATCCCGGCAATATTCTGTGGCGTGAAGGCCCGATGTTTGTCGATCTTGATGATGCCCGTAACGGGCCAGCAGTGCAGGATTTGTGGATGCTGGTCAATGGCGATCGTCAGGAACAGTTGATTCAATGGGACATTTTGCTGGAAGCCTATAATGAATTCGGTGATTTTGATTTACATGAATTGTCACTGATTGAACCTTTACGCGCTATGCGCATGGTTTATTATTTGGCCTGGGTGGTACGCCGCTGGCAGGATCCCGCTTTTCCGCGCGCCTTCCCCTGGATGACAGATGAGGATTTTTGGCGCCGGCAGATTGCATTATTTATCGAGCAGGAAAGGCTGCTACACGAACCGCCGTTGCAGCTTAGCCCGCAATATTAATGAAGTACTCAGGAGATTGTTTCACGATGAAAAAGATCATGTTTGCGCTGGTAGGTTTAATGCTGGCATTTGGCGCCTCAGCGGCACAGTTCAACGATGGTAAGCAGTTCGTTACTTTGCCAAAGCCAGTAGCGGGTGAGCCGCAGGTTCTGGAGTTCTTCTCCTTCTTCTGCCCACATTGCTACCAGTTCGAACGCGTTTATCACGTGAGCGATGCAGTGAAAAAGAACCTGCCGGCGGACACGAAAGTGACCAAATACCACGTTGATTTCCTTGGCGGTCAATTCGGTCCGGTTGTCACTCAGGCATGGGCTGTTGCCATGGCGCTGGGCGTAGAAAGCAAAGTTACTGCACCGATTTTCGACGGTATTCAGAAAACCCAAACCGTGACCGATGCAGCAAGCCTGAAAGAGACCTTTATTAAAGCGGCGGGTATCTCTTCAGAGGATTACGATGCAGCGTGGAACAGCTTCGCAGTAAAAGCGCTGGTTGCCCAGCAGCAGAAAGCGGCAGCAGACGTCAATCTGCAAGGTGTGCCAGCAATCTTTGTTAACGGCAAATATATGGTTAACAACGGTGGCCTGGATACCAGCTCAATGGACAACTTCGTTGCTGATTACGCCAACGTAGTGAAGTTCCTGGTAGAAAAGAAGTAATTTAGTTTTAAGAACGCCGGCACTGCCGGCGTTTTTTATTGCCTTTTTCATGTTGCTTATACGATGTATTTATTAACCCTCCGCTTAATATCCACATGGACGATCGTCTTTTCATTAGGACGGATAAGGTCACAGTAAGTATTTAACTAACTGATATAATTTAATTTTTAATATTAAAGTGATTACAATTAACGTAAATAACAATACGTTATGATTTTTACGCACAAACTTATCCACAGATTGATCCTTGCGATCCGTGCCGCGTAACGACGAAAAAGATCCTGACTTCCCCGAGTGCATTCAACATTCTCCTCCGGTTGTGGCATCCTTATAGCCCTCATTATCGCAACGAAGAAAATACGAACCTATGGCGCAAATTGCAGAAAATCCCCTGATTCTGGTCGACGGCTCATCTTATCTGTACCGTGCATATCATGCCTTTCCGCCGCTAACGAACAGTGCAGGCGAGCCAACTGGCGCCATGTATGGTGTGCTCAACATGCTGAAAAGCCTGTTGATGCAGTATCAGCCAAGCCATGTGGCTGTGGTCTTCGATGCGAAAGGCAAAACTTTCCGCGATGAGCTCTTTGAGCACTACAAATCGCACCGTCCGCCGATGCCAGACGATCTGCGAGCGCAGATTGAGCCGCTACATGAAATGGTCAAAGCGATGGGCCTGCCGCTGTTGGCGGTCTCTGGCGTTGAGGCGGATGATGTCATCGGTACGCTGGCGCTAGAGGCGGAAAAACTCGGGCGCCCGGTGTTGATCAGCACCGGCGATAAAGATATGGCGCAGTTGGTGACGCCTGCGATCACCTTGATCAACACCATGACCAATACCGTGCTTGGTCCGGAAGAGGTCGAGCAGAAATATGGCGTGCCACCAGCGTTGATTATCGATTTCCTTGCCATGATGGGCGACAGCTCGGACAACATTCCGGGCGTGCCGGGCGTTGGTGAGAAAACCGCACAGGCGCTGCTGCAAGGCTTGGGCGGTATGCAGTCAATCTATGACAATCTCGATAAAGTGGCCGATCTCTCGTTCCGCGGCGCGAAAACCATGGCGGCGAAGCTGGAGCAAAATCGCGATGTCGCTTTCCTGTCTTATCAGCTGGCAACCATCAAAACCGACGTTGAGTTGGATCTGACGTGCGATCAGCTTGTCGTCAATGAACCCAATGTAGAAGCACTGCAAACCTTGTTTAGCCGCTATGAATTTAAGCGCTGGATCACCGATTTGCAGGATGGCTCATGGCTGCAACAAGGTAAAAAGAGCAACGCGCAGACTAAGAAAGCGCAGCTCAGCGAACCTGCTGCGCCCGCTGCCGAAGCGACCAGCGTGCTCTCTGCGGATGGCTACGTCACTATCCTCGATGAAGCGACATTTGCTGAATGGCTGAAAAAGCTGAAAAGCGCCGAGCTCTTCGCTTTCGATCTTGAGACCGACTCGTTGGATACCTTAAGCGCCAATATTGTCGGTATTGGGTTTGCCGTCGCGCCGGGTGAAGCGGCTTATCTGCCGGTCGCCCACGATTATCTGGATGCGCCAGATCAGCTGGATCGTAGCGAAGTAATGAAGCAGCTAAAACCGCTGCTGGAAGATGGCAAAGCGGCGAAGGTTGGCCAGAATCTCAAATACGATCGCGGCGTGCTGAAGAACTACGACATTGAACTGAACGGCATCAAATTCGACACCATGCTGGAATCCTATTGCCTGAACAGCGTGGGTGGAAAACACGATATGGATAGCCTCGCCGCGCGCTGGCTGAACCATAAAACGGTGACTTTCGAAGAGATCGCGGGCAAAGGCAAAAGCCAGCTCACTTTTAACCAAATTGCTATCGAGCAAGCCGGCCACTATGCGGCGGAAGATGCCGATGTCACGCTGCAATTGCATCTGAAAATGTGGGAGAAGCTGGAGCCAGAAGCGGGGCCGAAACAGGTATTTGAAGAGATCGAAATGCCGTTGTTGAAGGTGATATCGCGTATTGAGCGCAACGGTGTGCTGATTGACCAGAATATCCTGGCGAAACACTCGCAGGAGCTGACCACGCGGGTGGCAGAGCTGGAGCTGAAAGCGCACGAGCTGGCGGGCGAACCGTTCAATCTCTCGTCACCTAAACAGCTGCAAACCATTCTGTTTGAAAAGCAGGGAATCAAGCCAACCAAGAAAACGCCGGGTGGCGCACCGTCGACCAGCGAAGAGGTGTTGGCTGAGCTGGCGCTCGATTATCCACTGCCGAAAGTGATTCTTGAACATCGTGGTTTATCGAAGTTGAAATCAACTTACACCGATAAGCTGCCACTGATGATCAATCCGGTTACCGGCCGCGTGCATACTTCCTATCATCAGGCGGTAACCGCGACAGGACGACTCTCGTCAACCGATCCTAATCTGCAGAATATCCCGGTGCGCAATGAAGAAGGGCGCCGAATTCGCCAGGCGTTTATCGCCGGGTCGGGCAATCGTATTGTTGCTGCGGACTACTCACAGATTGAACTGCGCATCATGGCGCATCTGTCGCAAGACAAAGGCCTGCTGGATGCGTTTGCCCAGGGCGAAGATATCCACCGCGCCACCGCGTCAGAGGTGTTTGGTGTGGCGTTGAGCAAAGTTTCTGGTGAGCAGCGCCGCAGTGCTAAGGCGATCAACTTTGGCCTGATCTACGGAATGAGCGCATTTGGTCTCTCCCGCCAGCTGAATATCGGCGCGGGTGAGGCGAAGAAGTATATGGATCTCTACTTTGAACGTTATCCGGGCGTGTTGCGTTATATGGAAGAGACGCGCGCGAAGGCGGCAGAGAAAGGCTATGTAGAAACGCTTGATGGTCGTCGCTTGTGGCTACCTGATATCACCTCCAGCAATGCCATTCGCCGTAAAGCGGCGGAGCGTGCGGCGATCAACGCCCCAATGCAAGGCACGGCGGCAGACATCATCAAACGCGCGATGATTGCGGTGGATGGCTGGCTGTTAGAGCAAAAAGACGATGCTGTGCGCATGATTATGCAGGTACACGATGAACTGGTGTTTGAGATCCGCAGCGACGCAGTAGATAGCTCAATTAAGACCATTCGTGACCTGATGGAGAACAGCATGAAGCTGGATGTGCCATTGCAGGTTGAAGTCGGAACCGGCGATAACTGGGATGAGGCGCACTGATTACGCGCATTCAGCGGCACTTGCGTGTCGCTGACATCATCATAAGAAAAAAGTTTACTTAATCGGTTCAGCAACTCCACAAAGCGGTCTATTAAATGCGCGTTTTGTAACTGCTTATCGGCTAAGCATTTTTTTAGTAATTAAACTACATCGCACACGTGAAAGTGTGATGAGCTTAGTAAAAAAGATGTCAAATCCTGAAACTTAACAACAAAAAACCCTTTGTAGGGCGCGGAAAATCAGGTAGAGTTTGTCGCGTAGGGTACAGAGGTAAGATGTTCTATCTTTCAGACCTTTTACTTCACGTAATCGGATTTGGCTGAATATTTAGCCGCCCCAGTCATTTATGACTGGGGCGTTTTTTATTGGGCTTTTTCGCAAAAGCCGCAACAAAATTACTCTGCTGTTTCTTCGCCGTCGCCTTCTTGCGCAGGCTCCAGTTCGCTAAACCAGCTGTCCAGCTTCTTACGCACAATATCAACGCCCATCTTCTTCAATGACGAGAACATTTCTACCTGCACATCACCGTTAAAGGCCAGCGATGCTTCGCGTACCATCGTCAGTTGTGCTTTACGCGCGCCTGATGCCAGCTTGTCGGCTTTGGTCAGCAAGACCAGCACGGGAATCTGGCTCTGTACAGCCCATTCAATCATGTTCTGATCGAGGTCTTTCAGCGGATGGCGAATATCCATCAATACCACCAAGCCTTTCAATGCCTGGCGTTTCTGTAAATATTCCGCCAGAGACTTTTGCCATTTGCGCTTCATCTCTTCCGGAACCTGGGCATAGCCATAACCGGGTAAATCGACCAGACATTTACCTTCAACCACTTCAAACAGGTTGATCAGCTGAGTACGACCTGGCGTTTTACTGGTACGTGCCAGACCCTTTTGGTTGGTGATGGTGTTCAGCGCGCTGGATTTGCCTGCATTCGAGCGCCCGGCAAAAGCAACTTCAATACCCACATCCGCCGGTAAATGGCGAATATCCGGGGCGCTGAGCATGAAATGGGTCATGTGATAGTTCAAAGCAGACAAAGTGAAACTCCAGCAAAATGAATCGGGCAATTGGGCTGATTATACCTGTAATGGCGCAAAAGTGCCCGATAGCGTCTAAACGCGTCATTTTGTAAGAGATCTATGATTTTTACTGCCAGTGATTACCGCTTCATGGAATATTAACAATCATTTTATGCATTTAATTTCAATGGTTTGAGATGTTTGTAGGAAATGCCACTCTAAAATAGAGACAAGTCTCACTTGTTCATTTTACCTATTAGTCTACATTTGTTATCAGTGCACGGCAGCACCCATCAGGATGATGAGCTCAGGAGTGTCGGGGATGACCAAGAGCATGGCGGGAAGCGATTCAGGCAGGAATCGGACAAGGACAGGGAATAATCGCAGGAGCGATGTGGCGATGGAGCAACCGGGACGTTGTGAGCCGTAAAGGATTTATTCAGTGTTTCCTTCGTATGAAGGTGCGATAAAAGGCGATAGCATAGGCTATCGCCTTTTTTCTTTGCTTACTTTCTGCTAGATTTCGCCGCAATTCTATACTGAACTCACAAAGCACCGCCGAGACCGGACACCATGAAGCAACCTGCATCAGCCCCGCGTGGCAAACCTGCTGCGAAAGCCAAACGCAAATCGCGTGAAGACCTTAATCAGGAAGCGCGCGATCGCAAACGCGATAAAAAGCATAGCGGCCATAAATCTGGCAGCCGTGCCAATCCGGAAACGCAAACCGCTGGCAAAGGTCAGGGTAAAAAAGCTCAGGATCCACGCCTGGGAAGTAAAACGCCGATCGCATTAGTCGCTGATGGTAAAACCCAGCCGGCGAAAAAGCCTGAAGCGAAACCAAAGCCAAAAGCGGAAAAAGTTCGCCTGACGCCGCAAGAAGAGCTGGCGAAGCTGGAAAATGACGAACGTTTGGATACGCTGCTGGATCGCCTGGAAAACGGTGAAACCCTGAGTGGCGAGGATCAGGCCTGGCTGGATCAAACCTTAGACCGCATTGACGAGCTAATGGAAACGCTGGGCATCGCGTTGGATGACGAAGCGGAAGATGAGCAGGCGGAAGAAGATATGATGCGCCTGCTCAAAGGCAATTAAGGCCAATCTTGATCGGCATGCGTTTTCGCGCATGCCGCGCTAAACAGGTATTCACCTATGTTTTGGCCTGGATCAATTTTCGCGCTGCTACTGACATGTTATCTGCTCTGGTTATTGTTTAAACTACGCCGCCTGTCGCGTCTGAAGTCGCGTTTACGTCGGCGTTCAGCCCATCGCTTCGTCCACTCTTCTGCTACGCGACCCTCTCTCAGACGACGTCACCGTAAGGAGTGAGCATGTCATCGCAGCAGATTGATTGGGATCAGCACCTCATCGAAAAATACAATTACGCTGGCCCGCGCTATACCTCTTATCCCACCGCGCTTGAGTTCAGTGAGAACTTTGGCGAGGCAGATTTTCAGCACGCCGTGCAGCGCTATCCCGATCGTCCGTTATCGCTGTATGTGCATATTCCGTTTTGCCATCGTCTTTGCTACTTCTGTGGCTGCAATAAAATCGTGACGCGCCAGCTGCATAAAGCCGATCGCTACCTCGATGTGCTGGAGCAGGAAATCCGCCAGCGTGCGCCCTTGTTTGCGGGGCGCTGCGTCACTCAGCTGCACTGGGGCGGCGGTACGCCGACATTCCTCAACCAGCAGCAGGTGAGCCGGCTGGTGGCGCTGCTACGCGATCATTTTACCATTGCCGATGATGTTGAAATGTCGATCGAGGTTGATCCGCGTGAAATCGAACTGGAGATGATCGATCATCTGCGCGCGGAAGGTTTCAATCGTCTGAGCATGGGCGTGCAGGACTTTAATAAAGCGGTGCAGGAACGCGTGAATCGCGTGCAGGACGAAGAAACCATCTTTGCGCTGGTGCAGCGTGCGCGTGAGCGGGGCTTCCGTTCGGTTAGTCTCGATCTGATTTATGGCTTGCCGCTGCAAACGCCGGAAAGCTTCGCCTTCACTTTACAGCGCGTTAATGCACTCAATCCCGATCGCCTCAGCGTCTTCAACTATGCGCACATGCCTACGCTATTCGCTGCGCAGCGTAAGATTAAAGATGACGAGCTGCCAGGCGCCGCACAGAAACTGCAAATCTTGCAGGAAACCATCGCCACCTTAACCGGAGAAGGTTACCAGTTTATCGGCATGGATCACTTCGCGCGTCCGGATGATGAACTGGCGGTGGCACAACGCGCCGGCGAACTGCATCGTAATTTTCAGGGCTACACCACGCAGGGCGAAACCGATCTGCTCGGTTTGGGCGTGTCGGCCATCAGTATGCTGGGCGACAGCTATGCGCAAAATCACAAAGAGTTGAAAGCCTATTACGCAGATGTTGAGCAGCGCGGCAATGCGCTGTGGCGCGGGCTCACGTTGAGTGACGATGATTGTTTGCGCCGCGATGTGATTAAAGCCTTAATCTGCAATTTCGCACTGGATTTTGCTGCGATAGAAGCGCAATACCCGATTGATTTTGAACGTTATTTTTCCGAGGATTTAGCGCTGTTAGCGCCGCTGGTGGCGGATGGATTAGTGGAACAGCGCGGTCGCAGCCTGCACGTTACTGGCGTTGGCCGTTTGCTGATTCGAAACATCTGTATGTGCTTCGATGTGTATATGCGCCAAAAGATGCGCATGCAGCAGTTCTCGCGAGTGATATAAAAAAGGGGAGCCCATTCGCTCCCCAGTATCAACACGCACAACGTGCGCGTTATTCCATTCCCAGCTCTTTCAGCTTACGCGTCAAGGTATTACGTCCCCAGCCGAGCAAGCGTGCCGCTTCCTGTTTGTGCCCTTGCGTGTGACGCAGCGCGGTGGTGAGCAGCGTGCGCTCCATCTCCGGCTGTGCTTCCGACAACAGGTTTTGATGACCGGAACGCAAGGCGCGATCTGCCCACTGCGCCAGCAGCGTGGCCCAGCTGTCCGGCAACGACTGTACCGGATTGTCTGGCGTGCTGGATTCAAACAGTTCAGGCGGCAGATCCTGAATCAACACTTCCTGGCCAGCTGCCATCACCGTCAACCAGCGACAGGTATTTTCCAGCTGGCGCACGTTACCGGACCAATGCAGACGCGTCAGCGCGGTTTCGGTTTCCGGATGCAGAATCTTCGCTTCCACGCCTAACTCACGCGCAGCGACCTGCAGGAAGTAACGCGCCAGGCGCGGAATATCTTCGCGGCGTTCACGCAGCGGCGGCAGATGAACGCGAATCACGTTAAGACGATGGAACAAGTCTTCACGGAATTTGCCTTCCTGCACGCGCAGCTCAAGATTTTGGTGGGTTGCCGCGATGATACGCACATCCACTTTCACCGGCGCATAGCCGCCAACGCGATAAAACTGGCCATCGGCCAAAACGCGCAATAAGCGGGTTTGCACATCAAGCGGCATGTCACCAATTTCATCGAGGAACAGCGTGCCGCCATCGGCTTGCTCAAAACGTCCCTGACGAATCTGGTTAGCACCGGTAAATGCGCCTTTCTCGTGACCAAACAGCTCTGATTCAATCAAATCTTTGGGTATCGCCGCCATGTTCAGCGCGATAAAAGGGGACTTCGCACGCGGACTATGACGATGCAGCGCATGTGCCACCAACTCTTTACCTGTACCGGATTCACCGTTGATCAGCACGCTAATTGAGGAGCGTGAAAGACGACCAATGATGCGGAACACATCCTGCATGGCCGGCGCTTCGCCGATAATGTCGGTGGTTGGGCCGCTGACGGGCTGATTACGCGGCTGCTGCTGTTCCTGATAATGGCTAATCGCACGCTCAACCAGCGCGACCGCTTCATCAATATCAAACGGCTTTGGCAGGTAATCAAACGCACCTTGCTGATAAGCGCTGACGGCGGCATCCAGATCGGAGTGCGCGGTCATAATGATGACCGGCAGCATCGGATGGCGCTGCTTAATCTGTTTCAGCAGCGCAAGTCCATCCATGCCAGGCATACGAATGTCTGACAATAATACGTCTGGGGTTTTGCTTGCGAGCGCGTCCAATACCTCGTTAGCGCTGTCAAAGGTTGCACAGCTCAAACCGGCTCCAGTGAGTGCCCTTTCAAGCACCCAGCGGATGGAGCTATCGTCATCGACGATCCAGACTATCCCTCGTTGCATAGAAACCTCACTGGCGAATAGGCAGGTAAACCGAGAATTCGGTGTGTCCTGGCCAACTGTTAAATTCTATTTTCCCTGAATGCTGATCGATCAGGCTACGGGCGATGGACAGACCTAAACCGGTGCCGCCTTCGCGTCCGCTAACCATCGGATAGAACAGGGTGTCTTGTAGCTGGGCCGGAATCCCTGGGCCATCATCTTCAATATCAATACGTGCAACTAAACGGTAACGCGTGCCGTGCAGCGTGAGCTGGAAGGCAGTACGCGTGCGAATCACAATGGTGCCGCCTTCATCGCCTAAAGCTTGCAGGGCGTTACGCACCACATTCAACAGCACTTGTTCAATCTGGTCGGGATCGTGCGGCAATTCTGGCAGGCTTGGATCGTAATCACGCACCAGCGAGACGTTATCCGGCAACTCCATCGACACCAGATTCACCACGCGCTCGGCGACCTGATGAATGCTTTGCGTCACGTGCAAGCCCGGCTGTTGCGGGCCGAGCAGACGATCAACCAGATTACGCAGGCGGTCGGCTTGCTCAATAATGATGCGCGTATATTCATGCAGGGAAGGATCGGGTAACGCGCGAGTCAGCAACTGCGCGGCGCCACGTAATCCTCCCAGCGGGTTTTTGATTTCATGCGCCAGACCGCGCACTAAATCGCGGGCAGCGACCTGCTGAGCATGCTGAATTTGTTCCTGGCTGAGACGACGTTGATTATCCATCGGCGCCATTTCCAGCAGAATAAAGCCATCCGGTAAGCGCTGTGCCGTGAGCGACATAATGTGCGCGCGACCATCGACCACCAACGTGACTTCGCTATCGGTAAAGCCCTGGCCAGCTCCGAGACTCTCGCTCATCACCTCAATATTCAGCGAAAAATAGCCGGTTAATTCCGGTAATGGCGTGCCGAACAATTTACGTGAGCTTTGCGCCAGTAATTGCTGAGCCGCCGGATTGGCGTAATGGATAACTAAATCGTTATCGACCAGCAAAATACTGTTGATCAGGGAGTTGAGAATCTGCCCCGCGTCGGGCAGCGTGCCAGTTGCCATACAGCGTTCCTCTGCACTAATTTAGTGCATTATAGCCTTTCAGGACGGAAATCTGTGCTTCGAACCATGAATGCGCGGAGAAAAAAGCCCATCCGGAGATGGGCTAAAGTTTCCACGGCAATATAAAAATCTTTCAGGCTGTTCACGTTTTAAAAGAGAGCGTGAACAGTGAGCTGAAATTTTTAAATTAAACGCTGTAGTACAGTTCGAACTCAACTGGGTGCGGAGTCATACGCACGCGGTCAACGTCTGGCTTACGCAGTTCGATGTATGCATCGATAGCGTCATCAGTGAACACGCCGCCACGAGTCAGGAACTCGCGGTCTTCGTTCAGTGCGTTCAGTGCTTCTTCCAGAGAACCTGCAACTTTTGGAATCTCAGCTTCTTCTTCCGGAGGCAGGTCATACAGGTTTTTGTCCATCGCATCGCCAGGGTGGATCTTGTTGATAACACCATCAAGACCGGCCATCAGCAGCGCGGTGAATGCCAGGTATGGGTTAGCCGCTGGATCCGGGAAGCGTGCTTCGATACGACGTGCTTTCGGGCTAGCAACCACTGGAATACGGATAGAAGCAGAACGGTTACGGGCAGAGTAAGCCAGCATAACGGGTGCTTCGTAGCCTGGGACCAGACGCTTGTATGAGTTGGTGGTTGGGTTCGCCAGGGCGTTGATCGCTTTAGCGTGCTTGATGATACCGCCGATGTAGAACAGAGCAGTTTCGGACAGGCCGCCGTACTTGTCGCCAGAGAACAGGTTCACGCCGCCTTTTGACAGAGACATGTGGCAGTGCATACCTGAACCGTTATCGCCGAACATTGGCTTAGGCATGAAGGTTGCAGTTTTGCCGTACGCGTGAGCAACGTTGTGCACCACGTATTTGTAGATCTGAATTTCGTCAGCTTTTTTGGTCATGGTGTTGAAGCGGGTCGCCACTTCGTTCTGACCAGCAGTGGCTACTTCGTGGTGATGTGCTTCAACCACCAGACCCATCTGCTCCATGGTCAGACACATGGCAGAACGGATGTCCTGTGCTGAGTCAACCGGTGGCACTGGGAAGTAACCGCCTTTCAGACCTGGACGGTGACCTTTGTTACCGCCTTCGTACTCTTTACCGGTGTTCCATGCTGCTTCGATATCGTCGATAGCAACGTGTGAACCTGAAGTAGAAGAACCGAAACGGATGTCATCGAACAGGAAGAACTCTGGCTCTGGTCCAAACAGCACGGTATCCGCGATGCCTGAAGAACGCAGGAACTCTTCTGCACGCTTAGCAATGGAGCGTGGGTCACGGTCGTAGCCCTGCAGTGTGCCTGGCTCAAGGATGTCGCAACGGATGATCAGGGTCGAGTCTTCGAAGAACGGATCCATTACTGCAGTGGTTGCATCCGGCATCAGCACCATGTCTGATTCGTTAATGCCTTTCCAGCCACCGATGGAGGAGCCATCGAACATTTTGCCTTCTTCGAAGAAGTCAGCGTTAACCTGGTGAGCAGGGATAGTAACGTGCTGTTCTTTACCTTTGGTATCGGTAAAACGCAGGTCAACAAACTTAACTTCATGCTCGTTCATCATCGAGAGAACGTGTTCAGCGGACATACTCAACTCTCCTGGAAATGGTCATTATCGTCATGGTGAGAGAACTTCGTTGCCGGGAATGTGTCACGACTGCTGACCATTCCTAACCAAAGATCTCGGCAAGCTCTATCAACCGTTTTATAACTGTCGTTTTCGCTTAAAATATATAAAGCGAATTCTGTGCCAACTTTATGACAATGGCGAAAATGGCGCTACAATGCGCCCTTTCGTGAGTCGAAGGCTGCACCAGGATGGATTGCATGCATCGTAATGGTGCACCTCAGGTCAAGTTAAGCACTAATTTGGTGCAAATTGCCATCGCAGTGCAGATTAATGCACCGTAAACGGTGCTAAAAACCAGCGCTACGAGAAACTTTCGGCGAAATCTGTGATCATGTTCAGTCTTCCGCTTAATCCGTGTACAATACCGCGTTATTTCTATAATGCCTGAGGCAAAGCTGTGATCGAAAATTTGCGTAACATCGCCATCATCGCGCACGTTGACCATGGTAAGACCACCCTGGTTGACAAGCTGCTCCAACAGTCCGGTACTTTTGATGCTCGTACCGAAGCGACTGAGCGCGTAATGGACTCCAACGATTTGGAGAAAGAGCGTGGGATTACCATCCTCGCAAAAAACACCGCCATCAAATGGAATGACTACCGTATCAACATCGTTGATACCCCAGGACACGCCGACTTCGGTGGTGAAGTGGAGCGCGTCATGTCCATGGTGGATTCGGTGCTGCTGGTTGTAGATGCGATGGATGGCCCTATGCCGCAAACCCGCTTCGTAACCAAGAAAGCATTTGCTCATGGTTTGAAGCCGATTGTGGTTATCAACAAAGTTGACCGTCCGGGCGCGCGTCCTGATTGGGTTGTTGATCAGGTATTTGACCTGTTCGTTAACCTGGATGCGACTGACGAGCAGCTGGACTTCCCGATCATCTTCGCTTCGGCGTTGAATGGTATCGCGGGTCTGGAACACACCGACATGGCTGACGACATGACCCCGCTGTATCAGGCGATCGTTGACCACGTTTCTCCACCTCAGGTTGAAGTTGAAGCGCCACTGCAGATGCAAATCTCGCAGCTGGACTACAACAACTATCTGGGCGTGATCGGCATCGGCCGCATCAAGCGCGGTACCGTGAAGCCGAACCAGCAAGTCACTATCATTGATAGCGAAGGCAAAACCCGTAACGGTAAAGTCGGTAAAGTGTTGGGCCACCTTGGTCTGGAGCGTATCGAAAGCACCCTGGCGGAAGCGGGCGACATCATCGCGATCACCGGTCTGGGCGAGCTGAACATCTCTGACACCATCTGCGACACGCAGAATGTGGAAGCGTTGCCAGCCCTGAGCGTCGACGAACCAACTGTAACCATGTTCTTCAACGTGAACACCTCACCGTTCTGCGGTAAAGAAGGTAAGTTCGTGACTTCGCGCCAGATTCTGGAGCGTTTGAACAAAGAGCTGGTACACAACGTGGCACTTCGCGTTGAAGAAACCGAAGATTCGGATGCGTTCCGCGTTTCTGGTCGTGGTGAGCTGCACTTGTCGGTTCTGATCGAGAACATGCGTCGTGAAGGTTTCGAGCTGGCGGTATCCCGTCCGAAAGTAATCTTCCGTGAGCACGAAGGCCGCAAGCAGGAGCCATTCGAAAACGTGACCCTCGACATCGAAGAAACCCATCAGGGTTCTGTGATGCAAGCGATGGGTGAGCGTAAAGGCGACCTGAAAAACATGGATCCAGATGGCAAAGGCCGTGTACGTCTTGACTACATGATCCCAAGCCGTGGTCTGATCGGCTTCCGTAACGAATTCATGACCATGACTTCAGGTACCGGTCTGCTGTACTCCACCTTCAGCCACTACGACGACGTTCGTCCAGGCGAAGTGGGCCAGCGTCAGAACGGCGTGCTGATCTCAAACGGTCAGGGTAAAGCGGTCGCGTTCGCCCTGTTCGGTCTGCAGGATCGCGGTAAGCTGTTCCTGGGTCACGGTGCGGAAGTATATGAAGGCCAGATCATCGGTATTCACAGCCGTTCTAACGACCTGACAGTAAACTGCCTGACCGGTAAGAAACTGACCAACATGCGTGCGTCAGGTACTGACGAAGCCACCACTCTGGTTCCACCGCAGAAAATGACGCTGGAACAGGCTATCGAGTTCATCGATGATGACGAACTGGTAGAAGTGACTCCGTTGTCAGTCCGTATTCGTAAACGTCACCTGACCGAGAACGATCGTAAGCGTTCTTCTCGCGGCAGCAAAGAGTAAGCGAAACAGTCTGATATTGAGCCCCGCACTTGCGGGGCTTTTTTATGGCTGCAACCCGCTGCAACGCTCGCTTAATGAAGTTTGGCTCCGCTTCCAGATTACTGATTTCCCGCCTTTCGTCCCTGTTCAGCTCCCACTTTTGCCGCTAAAGTGAATGATCCAGGGAACGAAAAGGAGAGGCGTCATGCTGTACATCTTTGATTTAGGCAATGTGATTGTTGATATCGATTTCAATCGTGTGCTCGGCGTCTGGAGCGATTTGGGGCGCGTGCCGTTATCCACGCTGCAAAGTCGTTTCCGCATGGATGAGGCTTTTGAGCAACACGAACGCGGCGAAATCAGCGATCCTGAATTTGCTGCACGTATCTGCGACCAGCTGGATATCGCGCTGAGCTATCCGCAATTCACCGCTGGCTGGCAGGCGGTCTTTGTCGGCGTGCGTCCGGAAACGCTGGCGATCATGAACAAACTGCGTGCCAACGGCGAGCGCGTAGTGATCCTGTCGAATACCAATCAGCTGCACTTTGAGTTCTGGCCAACCCAATATCCCGATGTTCAACAGGCGGCCGATCATCTTTATATGTCGCAGGATATTGGCATGCGTAAGCCGGAAGCGCGCATCTATAACTATGTGCTGCAGCACGAAGGTTATCAGGCCAATCAGGCGGTGTTTTTCGATGATAACCAGGCCAATATCGACGCTGCGCGCGCGCTTGGCATTGAAAGCGTGCTGGTGGTTGATGATAAAACCGTGCCGGACTGGTTTGCGGGTCGTCTCTGAGTGCTGAACCAACGACATCTGCGCCACTCGGCGCATGCCTTTTATTTGTGGGTAAAACTGCTGTGGCGACGCATTGACGATGACAACATGACGACGCAGGCGGGTAATCTCGCCTACGTTTCATTGCTGGCATTGGTGCCGCTGATTGCCGTGGTGTTCGCACTGTTTGCTGCTTTTCCGATGTTCTCGGATATCAGCGTGCAGTTGAAGAACTTCATCTTTACCAACTTCATCCCGGCAACGGGCGACGTGATTCAGCGTTATCTCGACCAGTTCGTCGCTAACGTCAATAAGATGACGGCGATCGGTATTGTGGGGTTGATCGTCACCGCGCTGCTTCTGATGCATTCCGTGGATAGCGCATTGAACGCCATCTGGCGCAGCGATAAGCCGCGTCCGATGGTCTATTCGTTTGCCGTTTACTGGATGATCTTAACGCTCGGGCCACTGCTGGCCGGCGCAAGCTTAGCGCTCAGCTCCTATCTGTTGTCGCTGCGCTGGTTGAGTGTGACAGGCGTAACCAGTCTGGTTGATCAGCTGCTCCGTATTTTCCCGCTGTGCCTCTCCATCCTCGCTTTCTGGCTGCTGTATAGCATTGTGCCGACGCGGCGCGTGCCCACGCGCGATGCACTGATCGGCGCCATCGTTGCCGGATTGCTGTTCGAGCTGGGCAAAAAAGGCTTTGCGCTCTATGTTACGATGTTCCCTTCGTATCAGTTAATTTACGGCGTTCTGGCGGTCATCCCAATTCTGTTTCTTTGGGTCTATTGGTCGTGGTGTATTGTGTTGTTAGGCGCGGAAATCACCGTCACGCTGGATGACTATCGCCAGCTAAAACAGCAGGAACGCGAAAAAGAACGTGAGGAAACATGATTGCTTTGATTCAGCGCGTCAGCCGCGCCAGTGTTAGCGTTGACGACGTGACAGTGGGCGAAATTGGCAATGGGTTATTGGTGTTATTGGGTGTGGAAAAGGGTGACGACGAACAAAAAGCGCAGCGTCTAACCGAGCGCGTGTTGGGCTACCGCATCTTTGCGGATGAGAATGACAAAATGAATCTCAATGTGCAGCAGGCGGGTGGCAGCGTGCTGGTGGTGTCGCAATTCACCCTCGCCGCGGATACCAATAAAGGGATGCGTCCCTCTTTCTCTGGCGGCGCAGAACCGGCGGAAGCCGAGCGCCTCTATGAATACTTTAGCGATTGCTGCCGAGCACAGGGCGTGACCACCGCAAACGGGCGCTTCGCCGCCAACATGCAGGTTTCGTTAGTAAACGATGGTCCGGTGACCTTCTGGTTACAGGTGTGAGGTTTTCAGCCGAGCGGCAAGGACTTAGCCACGCAAGCTCCGAACGAGAGAATCACTTTATGTATCATCTTCGCGTACCGCAAACGGCGGAAGAGCTGGATATGTATTACCAGTTCCGCTGGGAAATGTTACGAAAGCCGCTGCGTCAGCCGCAGGGTTCTGAGCGTGATGCCTGGGATGCGCTGGCACATCATCAAATGGTGGTGGATGAGCAGGGCAAACCAGTGGCGATCGGCCGTCTTTACATCAACGCCGAGAACGAAGCGGCGATTCGCTTCCTCGCCGTGCACCCTTCCGTGCAGGGCAAAGGTCTTGGCACGCTGGTGGCGATGACGCTGGAATCGGTTGCGCGTCAGGAAGGGGCGAAACGCGTCACCTGTAGCGCGCGTGAAGACGCCGTCGAATTCTTTGCCAAACTTGGCTACGTCAATCAGGGTGAAATCACTGCGCCGCAAACCACGCCGGTGCGTCACTTCCTGATGATCAAACCAGTCGTGACGCTCGACGATATTCTGCATCGCGCCGACTGGTGCGGGCAGCTGCAACAGGCCTGGTACGAACACATCCCGCTGAGTGAAAAAATGGGCGTGCGCATTCTGCAATATACCGGGCAGAAATTCGTTACCACCATGCCTGAAGCGGGCAACCAAAATCCTCATCACACCTTATTTGCGGGCAGCTTGTTCTCGCTCGCCACGCTAACCGGCTGGGGTTTGATTTGGCTATTGCTGCGCGAGCGTCATCTCGGCGGCACTATTATTCTGGCGGATGCGCATATTCGCTACAGCAAACCGATTAGCGGCCGTCCGGGCGCGATTGCCGATCTCGGCTCGCTGAGCGGCGATCTTGACCGTTTGGCACGTGGCCGCAAAGCGCGCGTGCAAATGGAAGTGGAGCTGTTTGGTGATGATGAGCTGGGCGCGGTATTCGAAGGCGTGTATATCGTGCTGCCCGCCGATTCGGACGGGGCGCTGGAAGAGGGCGGTTCCGGCGCCCGTATCAACTAGCATGTAGGGTCGCCATTCATGGCGACCTTGTTATTTAAACTCACTGAACCCTTACTGAACCTGCCCGCCCCGCATCGTCTGTTGCAATGACTGCGCATCGGTAGTCACCGACAACGTACCATCCACGCTTGGGCGCAGTGGCGCGCTGGCGTTCAACGAACCTTTCACCTGCAGCTGCAAATTACTGTTCCCGCCCAACTGCAGCGTTGGCCAACCCCAATTTCCCAGCACGTTTGCCGGCACAGCCTGGCCTTTCAGATTCAGCGTCAGCGGACGTTGCGCATCCTGCCCAACCGTTGCTGAACCTTCCAGTAAACCGCTGCCGTTAAAGGCGCTCAACTCCGTTACCTGAATCTGCTGGTCATTGGCATTCAGCGCAATGGATGGATGACGCAGATCGGTACGATTGAAGGTGGCTTCAGCCGCGTTGAAGCTCGCTTTACCGGCCCAGATTCCCCATTGATGTTGACGCGCCAGCAGCAGGTTATCTGCACTGCCATCCAGTGACGTCATCTGGAACGGGAACGCTGGATTGATATCAATAATCAGATTACGGTTAGCGGTGGCGCGCGTTATCAGCACGCTATCCAGCCAATCCGGTAAGGTTTGCTGCCAGCGTTCACGCCAGTTTTGCGGCAAGGTATATTCCAGCCCGGCGACGGCCAGTTCATCCAGCGTCAGACGTTTATCGCTGCGCGTCCAGTTGCCGCTGGCGCGCACCACGCCATTCACCCAACGCGAACTGAACTGTGTCAGCGCTATGCCTTGCGGCGAAAGGTCGGCATTGACGATAGGATCGTTGAGCTCAAAGCCACCGTTAATAAAATTCCCGGCGTTCATGGAGAGTGAACCGCCATCGCTTTCCCAGTCATCGCCGCGCAGGGTGACATTTTTCAGGGTTAAATCAAGATCGGTCACCGCCCAATCCGGTCCTTGCAGGCGCGCATCGGTCATATCCAGACGGTTGATGCTGACTGAAGGCACATCGCGCAGCGGATTGAGGAAGTCGCTCAGGCTTTGATGGGTTTGCAGGCGGATATCGTTGAGGCGCAGTTGGTCGATCTTCCAGTTACCCTGCGCATCGCGCTCGGCGTTGCCGGTCATCGAACCACGCGCCAGATCGGCGCCGATATTGCTCAGCACCAGACGACGTTGCTTAATGCTGCCCTGCAGCAACACGTTGTTGCCCGGCACGCCATCCAGCGTCAGAGTGCCGGCGCTGATCTGGAACTGCGCGTCGCTGCCCAGCACGTCGTTAGGCAGCGGTTTCCACGGCAGAAGACCGCCGTTGACGCGCTGAGCGGTCATCGGCAAAGCGCTATGCGGATTCTCAATACGCACATTATTCAGCTGCAGGCGATTGGCCTGAATGGGCAGCGTGGTATCGGGCGCTTGATTAGCCAGATTGATTTCACCGTCGCGTATTTCGATGCTGTTGAAGTGCAGCGGATCGCTGAACTGAACCAGCGCAAGTCCGAGATCAACGCGTTTCGCCACCAACACGGCGGGCTGGCCATCATGGCCAAAGCTGAAGTCATCGAGAATGATGTGCGAAGGGGAGGAGAAGTCGTGCTCAATCTTGCTGAGAGAGAGATGCCAGGCGGTTTTATCGCTTACCCAGCGGCTAAACCAACCTGCGCCCCATTGTGTTTGCAGCAACACATACAGCACTACCAGCGCCAGCAGAATTAGCAGCAGTAAGGTAAGGAAAAACTTGCCTAAAAATTTCATCGCACTCATCCATCCCGATATTTATCCGGTGAGTGGTTGTTATGCCTGAATTACCGTTACAGCTCAACAGCCTGGATGTAAATGCGGATAAATATCAGGCAGGCCGAAGCCTGCCGTCTGGATTACTTTTCTTGCGGGAAGATCAGGTTCAGCACGATGGCGGTAATACCACCGGCCGCAATACCAGATGAAAGCAGGGTTTTCAGCCAGTCCGGGGCAAATTGCAGAATCAGCGGCTGCTGAGAAACGCCCAAACCTACCGCCAGCGACAGCGCGATAATCATGATGGCACGACGATTCAGCGGCTCGCGTGAAACAATGCGCACGCCAGATGCAGCGATGGTACCGAACATCACAATGGTCGCGCCGCCCAACACAGGTTCTGGAATGTGCTGCACAAAACCGCTTACAGCCGGGAACAGGCCAAGCACGATCAGCATCAGCGCCACGACAAACCCCACATAGCGGCTGGCAACGCCGGTAAGCTGAATCACGCCATTGTTTTGGCCAAAACAGGAGTTCGGGAAGGTATTAAACAGAGCCGAGACAAAGGAGTTAAGCCCGTTTGCCAACACGCCGCCTTTCAGACGCTTCATATATAGCGGACCACTCACCGGCTGTTCGGAAACATCAGAGGTCGCGGTGATGTCGCCAATGGTTTCCAGCGAAGTCACCATAAACACTAACATCAGCGGGATCAGCAGATTCCAGTCAAAGCCCAGGCCGTAATAGAGCGGCGATGGCACGGCAATCAGCGGCTGATCGGCTGGCGTGCTGGTGGCGGGCAGCATGTCCAGCGCCCAGGCCAGCGCATAACCTACCGCCATTGCGATTACCAGCGAAGCCACGCGCAGATAAGCATTACGCTGACGATTGAGCAGGATAATCACCACCAATACCGAAGCCGCCAGCAATAAGTTTTTCGGGGCACCGAACGTGTGATCGCTCATCGCAGCAAAGCCGCCGCCGATAGAGGTCAAACCGACCTGAATCAGCGACAGGCCAATAATCATCACCACAATGCCGGAAACCAGCGGCGTAATGATGCGGCGCGCCAGGTGCAACACGCGTGAAAGCACCATTTCGGTACAAGACGCCACCATCAGCGTGCCAAACAGCGCCGCCATCATGGTTGGTACATCGACGCCACCGTTTTTCAGCGCCATTCCGCCCATGATCAGCGGCGTGACGAAGTTAAAGCTGGTGCCCTGGATCGACAACAGTCCGGAACCCACCGGTCCCCAGGTTTTGATTTGCAGAATCGATGCCACGCCCGAGGCAAACAGCGACATGCTGATGATGTGCTGCGTATCCTGCGCCGGTAAACCCAGCGCCTGGCAAATTAATAGCGCGGGCGTAATCACCGCGACAAACATCGCCAGCAAATGCTGACAGGCAGCAAACAAGGTTTGTGGTAACGGTGGACGGTCTTCGAGGCGATAAATCAGTTCACTTTTCGGGCTTGCAGCGCTGGCAGGCTGGCGAGTTTCAGCGGTGTTGACGGACATGGTGGACGTTCTCAATTACAACAAAGGGGCGATTTTAAACGGTTGCGCTGTGAAAGCAATCGTTTGCAATGCCCCTTTTTACTTCCGTTGATCTAGAGCGTAAACACCGTGCGGCAGCGGCTGTCATCTTCCTGCCACGCCAGCGCGACGTCACTCAGCGGGCGCATCTGGAAGGCGATGGAAAAATCGCTCTCGGCAGCGGCCGCTAGCATTTCTCCGATGCAGGCGATCAACTCTTTATCCGACACGCTGCCGAGCCCGCTGCCCATTAATGTCAGCCCGGAGGAGCGCAGCAGTTTGCTGTGCAGGGTAATCTCCTGTCCGCTCAACGAACCGATTTGCACAAAGCGCACCGTTTTCTCACCGCCTGCCACGGCGGCCTGCATGATATCAAGCGCGCTCTGACCCCAGAGATAATCCAGCACTACATCAATGCCTTCTTTCATCAATGCCGGTAATGCGCCCGGTAATTCATCCAGCGTTAAAGTGAGGTCAGCGCCCTGCGCGCGCAGTTGCTCCAGCGCGGTGCGATTACGGCCGGTAGCGATGATTTTTCCTGCACCCAGATGCTGCGCGATACGTACTGCTAAACCGCCCGACGTGCCAGTTGCGCCATTGATCAGCACGGTTTCACCGGCGCGCAGCTGAGCGCGTCGGGTTAGTGCCGCCCAGGATGACATACCCGGATTCGCCAGCGCGGCGGCCAGCACCGGATCCAGTGTGGCCGGCAACGAAATGATGCTTGCGGCGGGCACTAAGGTTCTTTCCGCCATGCTGCCCCACGGCGCATTAAAGGCGAGGAAGTAAACCGGATCGCCATTGCTCAGCGTGCCGGTACCATCAATGCCGGTAATAAAGGGATAGTGCGCGGCCGCGCTGTAATGCGTACCGGCGGCGCGTGCTTTTGCCAACTGGCTGACGGCGGCGGCTTTTACTGTCACCACCACATGGCTTTCATCAGCCTGCGGTTCAGGGAAATCACCGTAAACCGGCAGTTCACCTGCCGCGGAAACAATCGCTGCTTTCATGCTTTCACCTTCAGTTAAGTGGAAACTATGTGTAATATGCACACATTAGGCTTGCCTCGGGATAACGTCAATGAAAAGTGTGCAAAATACACATAATAGTGCAGCATTCGATGATCTGCACAATGCGCTGCTGATGATTGTTGGAACCTTCAACCGTCCGCAACGTGATGAATTACTGATAAAAGAGTCGAATATTCAGCTCGATCGCGCGCTTTTTCCGCTGCTGATTCAGATCGGTCGCTTCGGCCCGATTGGCGTGGTCGAACTGGCGGAGCGTGCCGGGCGCGATTACACCACGGTGAGTCGTCAGGTGGCGAAACTGGAGGAGTTAGGGTTGGCGCAGCGGCAGAAAAATGCCAAAGACAAACGGGTGAATGAAGCGGTGATCACGGCAGCAGGTAAAGCGATGACCGACAAGATCGATGCGGCGCGTACGCAGATCTATCAGAACCTGTTTGCCAGCTGGCCGGATGAAGAGCGCGCCGAGCTGGCGCGTCTGCTGCAGAAGTTTGTCGGGGATTTTATTGCCATCGATAAAACCAAAACGGCGGATTAAGCGTTGCTGTAGCGCTCGGTTTCCGGCAGCCAGCGCTCAATCAGCGCCTGCGCCTGCTCTGGATAATGCTGGTGGATATGACGCGCCACGCGCTGAACTTCGGGAATCATGCCCTGATCGCGCAGCAAATCAGCCACTTTAAACTCGGCGTTGCCGGTTTGACGTGTGCCGAGCATCTCACCCGGACCGCGAATCTCCAGATCGTGCTGAGCAATTACGAAGCCGTCGTTGCTATCGCGCAGTACCTGCAAACGCTTCTGCGCGGTTTTGCTGAGCGGCGCTTTATACAACAACACGCAGTGTGAGGCGACAGCACCACGGCCCACGCGGCCGCGCAGCTGATGCAGCTGGGCCAAACCGAGACGTTCCGGGTTTTCGATAATCATCAGGCTGGCATTCGGCACATCCACGCCCACTTCGATAACCGTGGTGGCGATCAGCAGCTGGATTTCATTGGCCTTAAACGCCGCCATCACCGCCTGTTTTTCGGCGGGCTTCATGCGGCCGTGTACCAGACCAACCTGCAAATCGGGCAGCGCCACTTTAAGCTCTTCCCAGGTTGCTTCCGCCGCCTGCGCTTCCAGCACTTCCGACTCTTCAATCAGCGTACACACCCAATAAGCCTGACGCCCTTCGTGACAGGCGCTTTGCACGCGCGTGATGATCTCATTGCGGCGGCTGTCGGGAATCGCCACCGTGGTGACCGGCGTACGGCCTGGCGGTAATTCGTCGATGGTGGAGGTATCAAGATCGGCGTAAGCGGTCATTGCCAGCGTGCGCGGAATCGGCGTGGCGGTCATGATCAGCTGATGCGGATGGAAGCCTTGTTCCTCGCCTTTTTCCCACAATGCTAAGCGCTGATGTACGCCAAAGCGGTGCTGTTCGTCGATGATCACCAGCGCCATGCCGTTGAATTTTACCTGCTCCTGGAACAGCGCATGGGTGCCAACCACCATCGCGACCTGGCCGCTGGCGATGGCTTCCTGCTGAGCTTCACGCGCTTTGCCTTTCTGCTTGCCCGCCAGCCAGCCCACTTCGATTCCGAGCGGAGCAAACCACTGGCGGAAATTGTTGGCATGCTGCTCGGCCAGCAGTTCAGTCGGCGCCATCAGCGCCACCTGTTTGCCGTGCGCGATGACGTTCAGTGCCGCCAGAGCGGCCACCAGCGTTTTACCGGAGCCGACATCGCCCTGCACCAAACGCATCATCGGAAAATCGTTGGCCAGATCTTTTTCGATTTCTGCCACCACACGCTTTTGCGCACCGGTTGGCGAGAAGGGCAGCGCCGCCAGCAGCTGATCAACCAGCTCGTGGCGCGCCGTCATCGGCAACGCATGATGGCGCTGCGCACCGGCGCGTACCGCCAGCATGCTGAGGTTATGTGCCAGCAGCTCTTCCAGAATTAAACGTTTTTGTGCCGGATGGCGGCCGGTTTCCAGCTCGCTCAGACGCAAATCCGGCGGCGGACGATGCAGCGTGCGCAGTGCATCCGGCAGGCTAATCAGCCCGCCGCTTAGTTCAGAGGGCAGCAGCTCGGCAATCGGGCAACTCTCCAGCAGCGTCAACGCCTGGTCGGTGAGATTGCGCAGTGTCGCCTGGCGAATGCCTTCGGTGGTGGGATAGACCGGCGTCAGGGTTTCCTGCAGCTCAACGCCGCCTTGTTCGCCCTGCACGCGATACTCGGGGTGAATGATTTCAGCACCGCGCTGACCGCGTTTAATCTCGCCATAGGCGGTAACGCGACGGCCCGGCGACAGGCTGTTTTTCATCCCGGCATTGAAATTGAAGAAACGCATGGTCAGCATGCCGCTGCCATCGCTGATCTGGCACACCAACATGCGGCGGCGACCAAAAGTGATTTCGCTGCTCAGCACTTCACCTTCCACCGTGGCATAAACGCCCGGCAGCAGGTCATTGATTTTATACAGTTGGGTACGGTCTTCGTAGCGCAGTGGCAGATGCAGCAGTAAATCCTGAATGGTAAACAGGCCAAGTTTGGCCAGCTTGCCCGCCTGACTGGCGCCGACGCCGGTCAGGGTACTGAGCGGGATGGCATCCAGCAGACGGCCTTTCATTTTCTACCTGTCGATTGCATGGTGGCCCACCAAGCGGCGTCGGCTTCCACTTCGCCCTGGCCATTGATGTACGGATAAGGCAGATTTTTTTGTTTGGCGACGCGCGCCAGCACCGGATAACCGCCTTCAAACAGCAAACGCTGCTGCTCATCTTCATCCAGCAGGCTGTAGGTGCGTTGATACATGCCGGCATTCTGTCGCTGACGTTGCGCTTCATACAGAATCAGCGCGGAAGCCACCGAGACATTGAGCGACTGCACCATGCCGACCATCGGCACAATGATGTCCTGATCGGCCAGCGCCAGCGCTTCAGAAGTAATCCCGGTTTTTTCCTGACCCATCAGAATGCAGGTCGGTTTGGTGTAATCGATCTCGCGAAAATCTACCGCTTTGGCCGACAGATTGGTCGCCAGCACCTGCATGCCTTCATCCTTCAGATGACGCACCGCATCTGCAATATGCTGATGCGTTTTAACCTTCACCCAACTGTTACTGCCTGCCGAAGCAGCAACCATGGTGCGCATTCGCACGCTTGGCCAGACAGCGTGCACTTCATGAATGCCCACCGCATCGGCGGTACGAATCACCGCCGAGACGTTATGCGGTTTGTGCACCTGTTCCATGCAGACGGTGAGATCGTGCTGGCGCAGGGCCAGCATCTCCTGAATTCGGGCAAAGCGTTGAGCGTTCATCGACTAATTACGGTTGCGGTGAACTTTGATCACGTCCGGCATTACGCGGATTTTGCGCATAATATTCGCCAGATGGACGCGATCGTTCGCGGTGAGGCGGATAAAGGCGCTATACACGCGACCATCACGCTCTTCGGTATTCAGGCTCTGAATATTGGAACCGGCTGTGTTGATTGCCGCAGTCAGATTCGCCAGTGCGCCCTGATGATTGAACATGTCGACTTTAATCTCAGCGACAAATTCCTGATCGGTCACTTTATCCCATTCAACCGGCATGAACTTTTCAGGTTCTTTTTGGTAGCCGCGAATGTTACGGCAGGATTCGTGATGCACCACCAAACCTTTGCCGGGACTGACGTGCGCCACAATCGGATCGCCAGGAATTGGACGGCAGCATTTGGCGAAGGTAATCAGCACGCCATCCGCGCCTTTGATCGGCAGCTTTTTACGTTTGCTATTGCTCTGCGGCTCTTCATTGCCGGACTGCAGCAAGTTTTTCGCCACCACCACGCTCATGGCGTTGCCTAAGCCGATTTCTGCCAGCAAATCATCAATGGCCGTCAGCTTCATGCGCTCAAGTTCGTGCTGAATGTTCTCAACTGGAATCTCTGCCAGCTTCTTGCTGCCGCCGAGCGCGTGGCTCAACAGACGACGACCCAGGTTGACGGAGTCTTCACGCTTGAGGTTTTTCAGCAGCTGACGGATTTTGGCGCGCGCTTTCGAGCTGACGACAAAATTGAGCCAGGCAGCGTTCGGGCGAGCGCCCGGCGCGGTAATGATTTCAATGGTTTGACCGCTGGTCAGCGATTGTGACAGCGGGTAAGGCTGGCGATCGACGCGTGCACCGACGCAGGCATGACCGATATCGGTATGCACTGCATAGGCGAAATCGACTGGTGTGGCGCCAGCAGGTAATTCGACGATGCGGCCTTCCGGCGTGAACACGTAGATCTCGTCCGGGAAGAGATCGGATTTCACGCTTTCGATAAATTCAAATGAGCTACCGGCGCTTTGTTGCAGCTCCAGCAGGCTTTGCAGCCAGCGTTGAGCACGAATCTGCGCGGTGGTGCCGCTGACTTCGCCGCTCTCTTTATACGCCCAGTGTGCTGCCACACCCATTTCTGCCATCTGATCCATATCTTCGGTACGGATCTGCACTTCAACCGGCACGCCGTGCGGGCCAATCATTGAAGTATGCAGCGATTGATAGCCGTTAGCCTTGGGAATGGCGATGTAATCTTTCACGCGTCCGGGACGCGGTTTGTACAAGCTGTGCATCTGTCCGAGCACGCGATAACAGGTATCCAGATCTTTCACGATGACGCGGAAAGCATAGATATCCATGATCGAGTGGAAACGCTGCTCTTTCAGGTGCATTTTGCGGTAGATCGAATAGAGATGTTTTTCGCGTCCACTTACGCGGCAGGGAATGCCTGCTTCCTGTAAGCGACCGTCGATTTCAGCAAGGATCTTCTGAATCATCTCTTTACGGTTACCGCGCGCCGCTTTCACCACCTCTTTAATCACGCGGAAACGGTTCGGGTAGAGCGCTTCAAAGCCGAGCTCTTCCAGTTCTGTTTTCAGGTGATGAATACCAAGGCGGTGCGCCAGAGGACTGTAAATCTCCAGCGTTTCCAGCGCGATACGGCGTTTTTTATCCGGACGTAACGCGCCGAGCGTGCGCATGTTGTGCGTGCGGTCAGCCAGTTTGATCAAGATGACGCGGATATCCTGCACCATCGCCATGATCATTTTGCGGAAGTTTTCAGCCTGCGCTTCTTTCTTGTCGCGGAACTTCAGCTTATCGAGCTTGGATACACCTTCCACCAGTTCGGCAACGCTTTTACCAAACAGCTGTTCCATATCCTGGTAAGTGGCGGGCGTATCTTCAATCACGTCATGCAGCAGCGCCGCCATTAGCGTTTCATGGTCGAGTTTCATCTCGGCCAGAATGCAGGCGACAGCAACAGGATGGGTGATATAAGGCTCGCCGCTGGAGCGTGTTTGACCCTCGTGGGCATCACGCGCGACTAGATAAGCTTGCTTGAGGCGCTTGATTTGCTCCTCAGGCAAGTATTTTTCAATCAGTTGATTGAGGCTTTCAAACAGATACAAGGGCGACCTGCGAAGTGCTGTTAACGACGACCTTCAGCGATAGCGGTAACGGCTTGTAACTCAGCGGCTTCCTGCTCATGCTGTTCCTGACGATCACGGACATCCAGAATCTGGGTAGTGATCAGACCTTCTTCGATTTCGCGCAGGGCGATAACGGTTGGCTTATCGTTCTCTTCCGGAACCAGCGCATCTTTACCGCCTACCTGCATCTGACGTGCACGACGTGCAGCGACCAACACCAGGTCAAAACGGTTACCAACTTTCTCTACTGCGTCCTGAACGGTTACGCGTGCCATAGGTGTGCTACTCCACAGATGATGAAGAAATGACTGGGCATAATACTGAAAGTGAATTCAGACTGCCAATAGTTTGCTGATTAAAGCATCATGTCGCGATTTTTGGCGACCCATACGCAGACGTTCTGCGCGAATAATGGTTTTCAGATCTGACAGCGCCAGATCGAAATCATCATTAACAATTAAATAGTCATACTCGGCGTAGTGGCTCATTTCTGCCACAGCCTGTTGCATACGACGGGCAATCACCTCTTCGCTGTCCTGACCGCGGCCACGCAGGCGACGATCCAACTCTTCGGTAGAAGGCGGCAGCACAAAGATACTGCGTGCGGCAGGCATTTTCTGGCGAATTTGCTGCGCACCTTGCCAGTCGATATCCAGGAATACGTCCACGCCGGTCGCCAGCACCTGCTCAATCGCCGCGCGTGACGTACCGTAATAATTGCCAAACACTTCCGCATGTTCGAGGAAGTCGTCTGTGGCAATCATGGTCTCGAATTCGGACTTAGAGACGAAAAAGTAGTGCTCACCATGAGCTTCACCGGGACGCACGCCACGGGTGGTATGAGAAATAGACACCTGCGTATCGTACAGCGGTTGTGTCTTTAACAGCGCCTGAATCAGGCTGGATTTACCCGCGCCGCTGGGGGCGGAAACTATATAAAGCGTGCCTTGAGCCATGGTTATCTTGAATTGAGTAAAGAGCGGAGTCGATTTCCTGCACAGTATACACGGCTTGGGGTGGTCACGCAGCGTTTGCCGCTTGGCTGAGGCAATTCTTTTTTCTGTGAAGCCGCGCCAGAGGCTGATGTAGCAAGCTGCAACAGCGAATTAATCTCTGGAATCTGCCTCCAGCGCGCGATTTTCATGGCTGGTAAATGGCTGCGCTGCGCTCTCCAATAGCGAAAAAGGAGAGCGAAGATGAAAGGATGTCTGAGTTTAATATGCTGCTTATTCAGCATCGGTTGCTGGGCCGAAGCGCTCTGCCCGAACTGGTCGCCGGTGCGTGCGGGGCAGGAAATCGCACAATTGCAAACCCAGTTACGACAATGGGATGACGCGTACTACCGGCAGGGCACCAATCTGGTGACCGATGCCGATTACGACAGTTTGCAACAGCGATTACAGCAGTGGCAGCGCTGTTTCACCCCGGCGCAAGCCACCTACGATGCACAACTCTCCACCGATGGCAGCACGCATCATCCGGTGGCGCATACCGGCGTGCGCAAACTGCGCGACAAGCTGGCTGTGGCGTACTGGATGCAGGATAAATCTGCGCTATGGCTGCAGCCGAAAGTCGATGGCGTCGCCGTCACCTTGGTGTATCGGCAAGGCCAGTTAGTGTCATTGATCAGCCGCGGCGATGGTTTGCGTGGCGAAGAGTGGCTGGCCAAATCCGCACATATTCCCTCCATTCCGCAGCGGCTGGATACTTTGCGTGAGGAAGTGGTGCTGCAAGGTGAGCTGTTTCTGCAAATGACCGATCATCAACAGGCGCGAGACGGCGGTAAGAACGCGCGTGCTCAGGTGGCGGGGGCGATGATGCGTCACGACAATAGCCCGCTGCTTGCGCGACTTGGCATCTTTATCTGGGCGTGGCCGGATGGGCCAAATTCGATGCCCGATCGTCTGGCGCAACTCACACAATGGGGATTTGGACTGGCGCAGAGCTGGAGCCGTCAGGTGAGTAATGAAGAGGAAGTCGCGGTGTGGCGCGATCGCTGGTTCCATGAATCATTGCCGTTTGTCACCGATGGTGTGGTGATCCATCAGTCACCGCTCAGCGCAGGGCGCGACTGGCAGCCTGGTCAGGGCAGTTGGTCAGCGGCATGGAAATATCAACCGGCGGAAGTCAGCAGTGAAGTGCTGTCAGTGGATTTCAATGTGGGGCGCACGGGCAAGATCGCCGTGGTGCTGAATCTAATACCAGTGCAACTGGAGGACAAAACGGTACGCCGGGTAAACATTGGTTCACTGCGACGCTGGCGTGAACTGGATGTGATCGCAGGTGATGAGGTGACGCTCACACTGGCGGGATTAGGCATTCCGCGACTGGAGCGGGTGATTTGGCGCGTGGCGCAGCGCGATTATCCTGCGTCGCCACTGGATGGCGAATTCAACGGCTTAACCTGTTTGCAATTTAGCGCCGATTGCCGGGCGCAGTTTTTGTCTCGCCTTAGCTGGCTAAGCCAGAAATCGGTACTCGATATTGCGGGCGTACAGCGCAGCAGCTGGCAGCGCCTGCTGGATAGCGGTGCTATCACTCATCTCTTTTCCTGGCTGACGCTGACGCCGGAGCAGATTGCGCAGGCTAATGGCATCACACCAGTTCGCGCGCAACTTATCTGGCACCGCTTTAACCTGACGCGCCAGCAGCCGCTGCGGCGCTGGGTGAGTGCGCTTGGCTTGCCGTTGCCGCGCGCAGCGTTACAGGCTTTACCGGATGCGCAGTGGTCGCAGTTGCTGACGCGAACGGTGGAAGGCTGGCAGCAGTTGCCCGGCATCGGAAGCGTGCTGGCGCAGCGCATTGTTATGATGCTGCAGGATGCGCACCTGCAGCAGTTGATTCACTATCTACAGCAGCAGGAGATCCCTGCCACTGACTCAATGTTCAGGATGGGGATAGTTGAAGATCGGCAAGCCGAGGCGGAAGCGCAGCGCCAGTAAGCGGGCGAAGAAGCCGAACAGTAGCGTGATGATCACCACCGCTTCATGCGCCAGCGGCGTTTTTAGCAGCAGGATGTACATCCAACCTGAGGCGAAAGCGATCCCGGCATACAGCTCTTTCTGGAACACCAGCGGAATGCGGTTGCAGAACATATCGCGCAGCACGCCGCCAAACACGCCAGTGATCACGGCGGCGATGGCGGCGATGATGGAAGCGTGTCCGCTATCCAGCGCGACCTGGGCACCAATAATCGAGAACACCACCAAACCCAGCGCATCCAGCACCAGAAACACTTTGCGCAGGTGCGTCATCAGCGGCGCAACAAAGGTGGTCACCACCGCAGCCGCAGCAACGATCATGATGTATTCCGGGTTCTTAACCCAGCTGAGCGGATAGTGGCCCAGCAGAATGTCACGCACCGAACCGCCGCCAATGGCGGTGACCGAGGCGATGATAATCACGCCAAACAGGTCCATTTTACGACGTCCTGCCGCCAACGCGCCGGTCATGGCTTCGGCTGTAATACCAATAATATAGAGAACGGTTAATAACATAGAGCACTCCAATAAATTGGCGGCAAGGCTAAAGATTTCCCAGAGTGTAGACCACTGAGATTTTCTCAATAAGGTGTCGTCGGATTAGCCTTTTTGATGGCGTGCATGCTAACAGGCTTATTTGGCGGGATACATCCGCTTTTAATGATAATTTCGCATGAGTATAAATGATGCGAATGGGCCTGAAACTGTCTTCTTAAGTTCCATTCTTTTTGTGTCGTAAGTGATTACTGCCTGCTCAACCGGGCTTATCACTCATTGGCATCAGACGAAGCAACTATTGGACAGGCATGAAAACGCGTAACGAAGACATTCTCTATTTTTCTTCTGACAAACTGGCGGCGCTTGGGCTGGAGAGTCTTTTGTCCACGTTACCTTGCGCGGGACAGATACATGAATTGTGGTCTCTTAGCACTGTTATAGCTCAGTGTGAAAAACTCAAACCGCGATTACTGGTATGTATCTTTCATGAAAACATGCCCCTCGCAGGGACTTTAAAGGTGCTCTACGCCTTACAGCAGCAATTCCCCGCGATGCAAATGCTGGTGCTTACGCGACGCTTGTTACCGCTGATGCATGCGCTCAGTCGTTATCTGCCTTCGCTCACTGTTTTGGATTTAAAATCCTCGCGCCAAATGCTTTCCAGCCGCCTGCTTACCAGCATCAATACCCATGCCCAGGTACAGTTATTAGAAGGCGCGGATATTATTCTGCCCGACCGGCAATTGCGGGTGCTCCTGATGATGGCGTGGGGGTACAGCATGGAACACATCGGCATTCGCTTAGGAATTAGTCATAAAACGGTTAATGCACACAAGCTCAATGCACTGACGCGGCTGCAGATCAAAAGCAAGAATGATATGGCCGATCTGTTTATGGTGATTGATGAATTGCGCATGTTGGTGAGTTGGCTGCGCTTGCAGGGTAACGGTAAGTTAAGTGAGCTTAACTTTTACTCGCTTGAAGAGTTACTGGAAGCCTAAAAAGAAAAAAGCGTGCTGGCAACCAGCACGCGAACGCATCTTTTCAGATGCCCAGAGCCCACCATACAGACTTGTTTTTATTATCCGTTTCTTGCTCGCACGTTAGCGAAACTTTTCAGGCTAAAACGGTATTCTGGCTGGAACCAGGAGCGACCGTAGTAGCAGTAGATCAGCATTCTGATGGATACCATCGCGAGGTAGCCCCAGATGGCGCACAGCACTGAAGGTGTCAGCCACACGGTAAACAGTGTGATGCCTAATCCCACAAGTACAGATGCTATTTCCGCAAAAGCGATGCGCGAAAATTGGTTTTCCCGCTGTAATATGGCGCGATAATGTTGTCCCTGCGGAATAATGATGAATATGACCGACATCATCTCCAGCATGATTGCCATTTCGGGCTGATTCATTATACGACTGGAAATATCGCTGCCAATAAACAGTGCGGCAAAAATTACAAGCCCGCTTAATACATTCCCCCAATACAATATTGAGAGATCGCTGTTATTCAGGTTTTTACTTCTAATAATTCTATTGCCAAATCCGCGATCGGCCAGCGTATCAATAATTAATAACATCACAATAGCAATGGCGAGTAGATCTAACTCGTTCGCCTGGAGTATTTGTGCCAGAAGTGAAAGTTGTAAAACACCAATGCCGACGATTTTAATCGATGACAAAATTGACCATTTAGTGTTAGCCAGATTTTTTTCTCTTATCGCCATACTCTGCTCATTATGGTACATGTACCAGTGCAATTAAGGGTTTACCCTGGCCGCAGGCCAAAGCACAGCTCACATTAATGCAGCGTTTCCTGACGCAGCCCTGATATACCTTTCAGGTTTTGCCACGTAAAGATGCTTTCAATTAAATGATGTTCTGAATTTATTAAGATGCCCCTGGCGCTTAATGGTGTTGTTGTCTTAATGGTATCTCCTCCTGTGCGGAGGAAATCCGTAAGATCATTATAAAATCCCTTTGCGTTTATATATTCCCCGGCCTGCATCCGCCTGGCAATCTCAACGAATTCTTTTTCTGATAACAAAGGATAGGTTGAGCGATCCATGTTATTTCCCTGCTGTTGTTATTATGGTTACTGCTGTGTGTGAATGAGTTATACCGTGTTTTAATTAAATTAACACCATCAGAAAACTCCTATAAATAGACCGCAGGAATAAATGGTTTCAGAATTTGCATCAGAATATATAAGGCGAGTGATTTACTATTTATTAGTGCTTTTCTTCATTCCAGGCTGATTAATCAAGAAGTGTTCGAGGCAATTTGAAAAAACTTCGATAAATCAGAGTGACTCAGCATTTTCATGCGCATCCTCACCAGGAATTTTCCTGCTGAGGATGCTTAAGCTAGGCTGGTGAATAACAGATAAACACGAGAAGGTTTGAGTGAAACAGTTAAACGCTACTGAGCAAAAAAGTAACCGATTTTTATTGATTGATTCCAGCATGCGTTAAAGAGGCGAGCGCTGCATAATCCATTGATTCTAATGAGTTAACAGATGGAGAAGCTGTTCCAGGTCGCGTTTTACCCATGCCACGTCACCCGCAAACTTCTCGTCAGACATGAACGGTTGACGGTAAACCACCATCACCACTTCCGCACCTTGCTCGTTAGCAATCACCCGCATCGGCATATAAATCTCTTTACCGTTTCCGGTATCAATCCAGTGATCCATCACGCCAAACGGATTATGTGGGGTAAAGCGAATCTTCACCGTTCCCTCGGGGCCTTTGGCTTTCCAGATGTTCCCTTCCTGCGTCAGCGTACTTGCGCTCAGCCCGCTCGCCCATTTGGCAAAGCATTCAGGTTTCCAGATGGTTTCATACAAATCTAACCAGTTGCGTGGAACCGTGAGTGTGACTGTCTGAGATGGCAGCATGGAACCTCCTAATGAGCAAACAAGAAGTCATTAAAGCACGCTGATACCGGGCTGCAAACGGCCCGGTCATGGAAGTGTGGGACAGCAGCGGTTTCCGTGAAAACGCTGTAATCAGATAAACTTGCCGCGCCCCTGAATATTCTGCTCTTCACCCGCACCATCAGCATGGCGCAGCACGAAGCGATCGGACTGCGCAACCACCGCGCAGCTGTGGTTAGGGAAGATGCGCAGCAGCGCACCAACGGCTGGTGCCTGTTCAGCGTATTGCAGGAAGCCATGCTCTTCCGACAGCTTCAACACTTCATAGTTATTGCCTTGCTCATCCACGGCGATACCAAATCCGCTGGCATTGGTGCCATGCGGGCCTTTGTCAGAGCTAAGCATTTTGGAACCGGCATCAATAATGGCGAAGTGCGGATTGACGGCTACCACACGCGTCACCACGCTCAGCGCCAATGCATCTGGCGTGCAGAGACCCAAACGCCATGCGGTGAGATCGAGCAATGCGTAATTGCCGGGACGGATTTCATCGCTGCCCTGCGCGACGGGCGCTGCCAATGCCGTTGGCGTTGAACCGACCGAAATCGGGCAGTGCGCAAAACCGGCGGCAATCAGGCGCTGTTGAAGATCCTGCATCAGTGCAATTTCCTGCAAGGCTACTTCTGCAATCGCCGTGGCGTTACCTGCGCCATACGCGTGACCAGCATGTGAAACTAGTCCGGCAAAAGTGAGGCCCGCATCCTGAATCTGCTGCGCCAGCGTAATGGCAGCATCGCTGTGCGGATCAACGCCGATGCGATGTAATCCCACATCCACTTTGATGGCTAAAGCCAGCTGACAATCGGGCTGGCGCTGATGTGCAGCCGCTATTGCCGCCACGCCATTGGCGCAATCAGCAATGCAGGTAATGCGCGCCTGATGTTGTGCGGCCACCGCCAAAAGTTCTTTCAGCGTCCCGGCATGCACAATCGGATAAGCCAGCAGCAGATCGCGTTCTCCACCCAAAATAAAAGCGGTGCCTTCACTCGGTTTAGATACGGTAATACCACGCGCACCGAGCATGCGCTGTTGCTCAGCAATCCAGACACTTTTATGGGTTTTGATATGAGGGCGCAGCGCGACGCCAGCGGCATCGGCTTTTTGCTGCATCTGTTGCAGGTTATGCTGCAGGCGCGCGGCGTCAATTTCGAGGTAAGGCGTCAGTCGATCGGCAATCAGAGGCCGCAACCAGCCAGCCTCAATATTCTGTTCCATCATAATAGTCCGCAGGTGATTACACAGTGCGGACTATGATTCATCAACGCACGGCAGAATGCCAGCCGGCAAAATCTGCACATTCATGTGCACTCTACAAAAACCTTTCCAAACAACTGTAGGGTCGCCATTCATGGCGACCTTTTCAAATTTTAGAGCCGCCGCTCTGGAATCCGCCGCCTAAATCCTCAATCAACACCACCGCAAGGTTAATCTGCTGTGCCTTCAGCGCCACCAATTTTTGGTCGGATTCGATCAGCTGATTCTGGATTGTCAGCACATCCAGATACGGACGCAGGCCCGCCGCGTATTCGCGATGCAAATCATCCCACGCACTGTGAATCAGCTGGTTGGCGCTTTCCTGCTGCGCCAGCTGATCCTGAATCGACTGCAGCTGCGTGATGGTATCGCTGATATTACCTAATGAACCGATCAGCAGCTTATTGTAATGCGCCACCGCCAGATCCCAGTTGGCATCGCTTTCGGCTAAATCAGCGCGACGTTTGCCCGCGTCAAAGATCGGCAACGACAGGCTCGGGCCCACATTAAAGAAACGACTTGGCGCGCCGAGGAAGGCATCGCCGAGCAGTGATTTGGTGCCGGCTTCAGCCACCAGATTGATGTTGGGATAGAACTCGGTTTTGCTGGCGGCAATCTGTTTCGATGCCGCTTCAACGCGCCAACGCGCGGCCACCACATCAGGACGACGTCCCAGCAGTCCAGCCGGAATGGCGTTTGGCAGCATGGCGGCGACCGGCACATTCATCTGCGCCGGTTTTAACTGGTGCCAGTAATCCGGGCCTTTACCAATCAATGTCGAAAGCTGAATACCGGCATCGGTGACATCTTGTTTGGCTTCAGTCACTCCGGCTTGCGCCGTTTTTTGCTGCGACAGCGCCTGCTTATATTGGTAATCGGAAGTGAGTCCGGCGCTGACATATTGCTGCTGAATGTTGGCGATACCCACAGCACGTTCGAGATTCTGCTGTGCCAGTTCGGCATTATTCCAGGCGAGATTAAGGTTGTTCCACGCTCGCGTCACGTTCGCGGCTAAGGTTAACTGGCTGGCCTGACGATCCAACTCGCTGGCGCGTGCTTGCCCCAACGCGGCTTCAGCGGCATCTTTTTTGCCGCCCCACAAATCAAAGGTGTAGCTCAATCCAACGTTGGCGGTGCGCAGCGTGCTGTAGCTTTTGCCCTCCAGCAGCGGATCATCCACTTTTGCCACGCGCGAGCGCGTAATGCCGGCGTTGAGATCGACATCCGGATAGCGTTCGGCATCGGCGGCAATCACCTGTGCATTGGCTTTATCCGCCTGCGCGTTGACCACCTGCAAATCCGGGCTGGAAGCCATCGCATCATTAATCAGTCGATTGAGTTGAGCATCGTTAAAACTTTGCCACCATTCGCTCTTCGGCCAATTCGCGGCGCTGAAGTGCGCATCTTTTAGGGATTGATTGGCTTGCAGAGTGTTGGCATCGAGTAGCGTGTTTTTGGTGTGTAAGCCGTGTGAATTGGCACAACTGGCCAGCAGCGCAGTGGCAACGGCCAGCGCGAGAAATTTGCAATGAAAGTGCTGTGTCATGGTTCTGGTCAAAGAGAGGAGGAGGCGACCATTACAAGAGGCAGGACAGATTTTGACAAACCTGTTTTTCGTTAAGAATGGTTGTTAAATGTGAGCTGGGAAAATGAGCAGCAGGCGAAAACCTGCTGCATCAAGAGATTAGATATAGAGAGATGCTTCACCCGGCGGGCGGGTTTTAAAGCGACGGTGCAGCCACAGATATTGATCGGGTGCACGCAGAATTTCTTTCTCGATAACGCGATTCATGTAAGCAGCGGCGGCGGCCTCATCTTCATACGGATAATTTTCCAGTTCTGGCTGAATGATCAGCTGATAACCGCTCTTGTCCTGATTGCGAATCAGCACGATGGTTAACATCGCCGGTTTCGCCAAACGAGAAAGCACAAAGGTGCCATTGGTAGTCGCCGCTTGTTTAACCGCAAACAGCGGGGCAAACACGCTGCCTTTCGGGCCGTAATCCTGATCCGGTGCGAACCAGACAGCTTCGCCTTTTTTCAGCGCCTGCACCATGCCGCGCAAATCGCGGCGGTCGATCATCGCCTTATTTGAGCGCATGCGACCTTTGGTCTGTGCCCACTCCATCGCCTGATTGTTGTGCGGACGATACATCGCCATCATTGGCTGGCATAAACCGGTAATACGGCCGCCCAGCTCCAGCGACATGAAGTGCACACCAATAACCATCACGCCGCGCTGGTGGCTTTGCGCGTGCTGCAAATTTTCGAGTCCGCTGACTTTGAAGTAGCGACGCACGCGTGCATCGGACCAGAACCAGGCAATGCCGGTTTCTGCCAGCGCCATTCCCAGTGATTCGAAGTTGCCGGCGATCATCGCTTCTTTCTTCTCTTCATCAATATTGGGGAAGCACAGCTCGATATTGCGGCGAGTGATACGTTCGCGACGCTTGAGGAAGTGACGCGACAATTTGCCAGCGCCCGCGCCAAGCCGGATCAAAATGGGGTAAGGAAGTTGCACCAGCAGCCACAGCACACCTAGCCCAAACCAGGTAAACCAATAGCGGGGATGCAGAAGTTTGGAGCGGAACTGCCTGGATTTCGTCATAACGCCTTCATGTCGGGAGAAAATGTATCGCACTAAGAAGAGAGTCCATGAGTTCCTGGCGGTACAACTGTTCTAATTACGACCAGTAGATTAACAAATAGTGCCGTCAAAGAAACGCGATCTCCACAATCTTTAAGATTAAAGGAAATCATTGATGAGGCGACTATTAGCAGGTTAATGGCTATCTGATGGATATTTTTCAATTCTAACAAAGATTTAATCACAGTGTTTAGTGCAGTTTTCTCATACTGTTTGCGCGCTTAAATGCGCGGCAGAAATGTTTTTATATCATTGCTGACACTATTTTTACGCTAATGGCTAAAAATTTGTCTCAATCACGCTAGCTTAAACTCTTTAAGACAATCCATGCATTCGTTAATGGTTTATCTAGGTTATCTTTACCGCACAGAAAAACAGGGTTATAAAAAAGTTAAATTAAATCATAACTTTATTTGATTATTGATGAGGACAACAAGGATCGCACGATGAAAATCATCATCTAGACTTCAACTTTTATTATCGGATTCTCACTCTTAATGCATCAGTCATGGCCGCCGATGATAGCGGACGTGTAACCTTTCATGGACCGATTATTGATGGCGATTCACCTTGTTTAATCGGCCACGCCGACAACGATCGGGCGATTCTCTGTCTGCCACCAAAACCAGCGCGTTTTATTGAGGGGTAATCTTTGTAGTGTTGAAACCTTGCAAGGCATTACCGCTTCTCAAATGCCAACATAATCCCTACCAAAAACAGCCGTGGCCAGTTGCTCAATGCAACACCACTTAGCCTCGCCTTGAGCCAGCAGCTCACACTGGATTTCACCGCTAGCGCGGCATCATCAAATACCCACAGTTGTAGCAGTATCAGATTGACCAGCGTCGCTACGGATTAGTCCAGCAGGACGATCAAATAAAAAATGCTTTTTTAAGTGGAGGTGTTTTAAATTAAAGTAGAGCGAGCTAGAAAATCTATTTTTAATGAGTTAATTTTTTTGCAAAACATGAGATTTTAAGAATACTTTTGTGATCGAGTAAATGGCAATAGGGATGGCTACTGCAAAGAGCGATGTTATCAGAAACCCTAATAAAGCATGATCGATATAACCATCGAAAATTCTCTGCGGTAAAAAGTAAAAATAAAGATACATCAGGAAGAAGAAATATACAGGTTTAATCATAATCACTAAGCTTTCAAAAGCAAATGTCTTAACGCGAATTATCTCCTTGTATCGGTATCTTTTGATGCATGTTTTTAATGTTGAGTAGATTAATCCGCTGGTGGTAAATAAGATAAATAAACAAATTATGGTATGGATTCTACTATACGCATGTTCTGGTCTGGCTCCCCAGAATGATTGAGTAAGTTTATCGGCTACTTCATAAGGTATATTTTTCTCGATTAAGTTAAATAGGATATCTGTTTCAGCTATTCCGATCGTTACAAGAGTAGCTAAAAAAGTCGAAAAAAATATCATAAGCATTGTAACTGCACATTTTTTCATTCGTTGCATCATTGTTAATGGTCTTGGTTTTATAAAGTAGGCGCTAAGATGTGTCGATTATAGGAAGGTTGCTTTCGATTAAAAGTAAACAATATTTTAATGTGGGGATGTTGTGAGTATTTGAGACGGTTCTCAAAGTTGTGAGTCTTTATTGTTACTGTTTTAAAACATTTTCTTACCTGTCTCTTTCACAAAATAATAAAACCCGCGATGCGGGCTTTATTATCAACCGTGACCATCAGCAAAAACTATTCGATATTCTGAATCTGCTCACGCATCTGCTCAATCAACACTTTCAGCTCAATCGCTGAAGTAGTGATCTCGGCATTAATCGATTTCGAAGCCAGCGTGTTCGATTCGCGGTTGAACTCCTGCATCATAAAGTCGAGGCGGCGGCCAACGGCTTCTTTCTTTTTCAGGATGTTGTAGGTCTCTTTAACGTGCGCATCCAGACGATCCAGCTCTTCTGAAACATCGGTGCGCTGCGCCATCATTACCAGCTCTTGCTCGAGGCGATTATTTTCCAGCTGCACTTCGGCTTCTTCCAGCTTGGTCACCAGACGCTCGCGCTGCCATTTAATCACTTCCGGCATCTGCGCGCGCACTTTGCTGACTTCGTTCGATACGCCTTCCAGACGCTGTTCAATCATCGCTTTCAGCGCGGTACCTTCGCTTTCACGCGCTTCGATAAAGTCATCTAACGCGCCATCCAGCGCCACCAGCAGCTCAGCATTAATAGCATCGAGATCCTGCTCTTGCGCGGACATCACGCCCGGCCAGCGCAGAATATCCAGCGGATTAATCGCGCCTTCATCACTCTGCATCTTCACCCAGTTGGCGGCCTGCACCAGCTGCTTGGCTAACGATTCATTCAGCTGCAGTTCGCCTTGCGCGCTGGCATCGGCGTCATAACGCAGGTTGCACTCGATTTTACCGCGCGTCAGACGATTGCGGATGCGCTCGCGGATTACCGGCTCCAGACCACGAAATTGCTCCGGCAGACGGATATAGGTTTCCAGATAGCGCTGGTTAACCGAACGGATTTCCCATGCGGCGCTGCCCCAGTGGCCTTTGGCTTCGCGGCGGGCGTAAGCGGTCATACTGCGGATCATAGTCGTCTTCTCTTTTTCAGAAATGTTGGGTGAAGTATAGCGAGGCAGCCTCAACGCTAACAGGCATAAGCGCACTTAAGCTTGAATAACAAAAAATTACCCCTTTTGCCGACAGACACTTATGCTTAGCGCTGGTTCGCTTAAAAGGATGAAGTGATGTTCCGCTCTCTGGCTCTTCCTGCTTTATTAACCTTACTGCTCGCTGGCTGTCAGGCACCGTCGACCACAACGCAACAGATCCCGCCCAACACTGCGCCGGTCGCGGTATGCGGTTCGGGTGACGTGATGATGCAAACCACGCTGTGGTTTGGCATGAACAAACCGAAAGGTGGCATCGTCAGCAGCAGCGAATGGCAGCAGTTTGTTGATAACGATGTGACGCCGCGTTTCAAAGACGGTTTATCGGTATATGACGCAAAAGGGCAGTGGCTGGGCGAGAACGGCAAGCTGGCGCGGGAAAACAGCAAAGCGCTGATGCTGATTCACAATCCGGATTTAGCGAGTTCTGAGAGCATCAATAAGCTGCGTGACGTGTATAAAAAGCGCTTTGAGCAGGAATCGGTGATGCGGGTTGATTCACTGGTGTGCGTGGCGTTTTAAAAAATGGCGGCCATGTAGCCGCCATGCGTTATCAGATAAACAGCCCGGCGAACGCAGCCGAGAGCAAGCTCACCAGCGTGGAGCCATACACCAGCTTCCAGCCAAAGCGTGAAACCACATTGCCCTGTTTCTCGTTCAGGCCTTTAATCGCACCGGCAACGATGCCGATTGAGGCGAAGTTAGCGAACGAAACCAGGAACACCGACAGAATCCCCAGTCCGCGCGGCGTCATCTCAGCCGCCACTTTCTTCAGCTCGATCATCGCGACAAATTCATTCGCCACCAGTTTGGTGGCCATAATACTCGCCGCCTGCAAGGCATCAGCGGAGGGAATGCCAACCAGCCACGCAAACGGATAGAAAACGTAGCCGAGTAGCTGCTGGAAGCTGTAGCCAAATACCGCAGAAAACAGCGCATTGATCGCTGCAATCAGTGCGATAAAACCAATCAGCATCGCCATGATGATCATCGCCACTTTAAAACCGGCGAGGATGTATTCGCCCAGCATCTCAAAGAAGCTCTGATCTTCGTGCATCTTATCTAGCGCAATCTGCTCTTCGTTTTCCGGGCGGGTTGGATTGATGATCGAGAGGATAATAAAGGTGCTGAACATATTGAGCAGCAGCGCCGCGACCACATATTTGGCATCAATCATCGACATATACGCGCCAACAATCGACAGCGAAACCGTCGACATCGCCGTCGCCGCCATGGTGTACATACGCGGAGCGGAGATATCGGCGAGAATGCCTTTATAAGCGATGAAGTTCTCCGATTGGCCGAGAATCAAGGTGCTGACAGCGTTAAACGACTCCAGCTTGCCCATGCCATTCACTTTCGACAACAGAGTACCAACCGCGCGAATCAGCAGCGGCAGAATGCGCCAGTGCTGCAAAATGCCGATCAGTGCGGAAATAAACACAATCGGGCAGAGCACGCCGAGGAAAATAAAGGCTAATCCCTGATTCGCCATATTACCGAAGACAAAGTTGGTCCCTTGCGCGGCGTAGGTTAATAAGGTTTCAAAGAAGCCGCCCACCGCAGTGACCACCGATTGGCCGCCCGCCGAATGCAGGAAGAACCAGCCCAGCGCGGCTTCAACAATCAGCAGCTGAATAATAAAGCGGGGACGAATGCGTTTGCGGTCGTGGCTGACCAACAGCGCAAGGGCAAAGATCACCACCAGCGCCAGCAGGAAATGGAGTATCGCGATCATCATTTATCTTTTTTAGGGAGGAAACGCGCATTTAGCCACAGCCACCACAGAATTTCATCCAGGATTGTGGCGATCGCGGGCAGGACAGCCGCAGCCGAAGTCCGTATAATGCGCAGCCAAACCTAAGCAAGCCGGAGAGAAACCATGCGTCCAGCAGGCCGTAGTGCATCTGAAACACGTCCCGTCACACTCACTCGTCACTACACCAAACATGCAGAAGGCTCTGTGCTCGTTGAGTTCGGCGAAACCAAAGTGCTGTGCACCGCAACCGTCGAAGAGAGCGTGCCGCGTTTCCTCAAAGGCAAAGGTCAAGGCTGGATTACCGCAGAATATGGCATGCTGCCGCGTTCTACCCACAGCCGCATGGCGCGTGAAGCGGCCAAAGGCAAACAGGGCGGCCGTACGCTGGAGATTCAGCGTCTGATCGCCCGTTCACTGCGCGCGGCAGTGGATTTGGAAGCGCTGGGCGAATTCACCATCACGCTGGATTGCGATGTGATTCAGGCCGATGGCGGCACGCGTACCGCATCCATTACCGGTGCCTGCGTGGCGCTGGCCGATGCGTTGAAAGCGCTGGTTGCTGCTGGCAAGCTGAAAGCCAGTCCGCTGAAAGGCATGGTGGCGGCGATTTCTGTGGGTATCGTCGGCGGTGAAGCGCTGTGCGATCTGGAGTATGTGGAAGATTCCGCCGCAGAAACTGACATGAACGTGGTGATGACCGAAGACGGTCGCATGATTGAAGTGCAGGGCACCGCAGAAGGTGAGCCCTTCAGCCACGACGAGTTACTGCAGCTGCTGGCGCTGGCGCGAGGCGGCATTGAGCAGTTGATTCAGGCGCAGAAAGCGGCGCTAACTAATTGATGTAACAGGCGACCATAGAGTCGCCTTTTCTTTATTTGAGGAGTGAGAAATGAAAGCCTGGCAGCGTCAGTTTATTGAATTCGCCCTGAACAAAGGGGTGCTGAAGTTTGGTGAGTTCACCCTGAAATCGGGACGTAAAAGCCCCTATTTCTTCAATGCCGGTCTGTTTAACACCGGTCGCGATTTAGCGCTGTTAGGTCGTTTCTACGCGCAGGCGCTCGTCGATGGCGGCGTCGATTTCGACCTGCTGTTTGGCCCGGCATATAAAGGCATTCCGATTGCCACCACTACTGCGGTAGCGCTGGCCGATCATCATGAGCGTGACGTGCCTTACTGCTTTAACCGTAAAGAAGCTAAAGATCACGGCGAAGGCGGTTTGCTGGTGGGCAGCCCGCTGCAAGGCAAAGTGATGCTGGTGGATGATGTGATCACCGCCGGCACCGCGATTCGTGAATCAATGGATATCATTAGTGCGCATAACGCGACGTTAGCGGGCGTGCTGATTTCGCTGGATCGTCAGGAACGCGGCCGCAGCGATATTTCGGCGATTCAGGAAGTGGAACGCGACTATAAATGCAAAGTCACCGCGATTATTACGCTGGCTGAATTGATTGATTATCTGGAAGAGAAGCCGGAGATGGCTGATCATCTGGCGAAAGTGCGCGCATATCGCAAAGAGTACGGGATTTAATTATTCGGTAATGAGGTCGGCATAAATGCCGACCTGGTCTTTTAAACCAACTGCGCAGCCATCAGCGGCCAGCGGCTCTCGAAATCGGCGGTCGGACGAAAACGAAACTCCGAGCGCACATAGCGCGACAACAGCCCTTCACAAAACGCCAGCAACTGGCTCGCCAGCAGCGTTTCGTCGTTCTGGAAACCTTCACCATCACGCATTTTTTTCTCGCGCATCACCTGACGCAGCTGCACTTCAATACGTTCGAACAGCTGGTTGATACGCCCTTGCAGGCGATCCTGTTCAAACATCAGCGCGTGGCCGGTCAAAATACGCGTCAGCCCCGGATTACGCTCACCAAATCCCAGAATCAGCTGCACGATTAAACGCAGTCGCGTCAGCGTCTCTTTTTCATCTTTCAGGATCAGATTGATGCGGGTAATCAGACTGTCTTCAATAAATTCGATCAGGCTGTCAAACATGCGCGTTTTGCTGGGAAAGTGGCGATAAAGCGCCGCTTCCGACACGCCGACATTCGCGGCCAGCTTCGCGGTGGTGATGCGCTGACTGCCATCGCCCGACTCCAGCATTTGCGCCAGCGCCTGCAAAATCTCTTCGCGACGATTCCGTTTCGCGACTTTTTTTTCTGCCATGACCTTCAACACCCCTGAAATTCACCAAAAACAGGCAATACTGCCTCATCTGCCACAGACATAGCGGCCTGTGGCGACAAGAAATAAAAAGATGGCTTAGCGAAAAGTGTCGCGTGTTACTGACGGCCTGAGTGACCGAAGCCGCCTGCGCCGCGATCGCTGGTGTCAAAATCTTCCACCAGGTTAAATTCGGCCTGCACGACCGGCACGAAGACCAGCTGTGCCAAACGGTCGCCTGGCTGCAGCGTGAAGCTGTCCTGACCACGGTTCCAGACAGAAACCATCAGCTGTCCCTGATAATCGGAGTCGATCAAACCGACCAGGTTGCCCAGCACGATGCCATGTTTATGGCCAAGGCCGGAGCGCGGCAGAATCACGGCTGCCAGACCTGGATCGCCAATGTGAATCGCCAAACCGGTGGGAACCAGTGTGGTCATGCCTGGTGCGATTTCCAGTGCATCATCCAGGCAGGCGCGTAAATCGAGACCTGCGGAACCAGAGGTTGCATAAGTCGGCAGCGGGAATTCGTTGCCCACACGTGCATCAAGAATTTTAACGTCGATTTTTTTCATCATAACGGCTGACAATCTCGTCTATTAATTGTTGGCCAAGGAGCGTCTTATCACTGAGCGGTAAGACTTTTTCTCCTTCCTGCCAAAAAAGGTGAAGAGCATTGGTGTCGCTATTGAAGCCCTGACCCGCCTGCGCCACATCGTTGGCACAAATCAGATCCAGGTTTTTTCGCACCCGTTTTTGCCGCGCGTATTCTTCCACATTCTGGGTTTCGGCAGCAAATCCCACAACGTAAGGGCGATTTTTCTTCAGCGCTGCCACGCCTGCGACAATATCGGGGTTCTTCACCAACTGCAGCGTGACGCTATCGTCGCCACCCTGTTTTTTGATTTTCTCTGCGGCAATGTTAGCCGCCCGGTAGTCTGCCACGGCTGCGCTGGCAATGAAAATATGTTGTTGCTGGATTTGCGCCATCACCGCCGCTTCCATCTCCAGCGCGCTGTCGACGTCCACGCGTTGCACGCCGGCTGGCGTTGGCAGCGCCACCGGACCGGCAACCAGCGTCACCTTCGCACCGCGTTTTGCTGCCGCAGCCGCAATCGCAAAGCCCATCTTGCCCGAGCTGTGATTGCTGATATAACGCACCGGGTCCAGCGCTTCACGTGTTGGACCGGCGGTGATCATAATGTTGAGATGTTGCAGATCGTTGACGGGCGCAGCCCATTCAAGTGCGTGCGCCACAATCGCCAGCGGGTCGAGCATGCGGCCCGGACCAATATCGCCGCACGCCTGGCTGCCGCTGTCGGGCCCCCAAATCAGCATGCCGCGCTGATGCAGACGTTGCAGGTTCTCTTGCGTGATCGCCGCGCGGTACATCTGCTGATTCATGGCCGGGACGATGGCAACTGGCGCTGCGGTTGCCAGGCATGCGGTGGTGACCAAATCATTCGCCATACCCGCAGTTACGCGGGCAATCAGATCGGCGGTTGCCGGTGCCAGCACAATTAAATCGGCCCATTTCGCCAATTCAATATGGCCCATCGCCGCTTCCGCCGCCGGGTCGAGCAAATCATCAAATACCGGATAACCGGAAACCGCCTGCAGGCTCAGCGGGGTAATAAAAGCTTTGGCCGCTTCGGTCATCATTACGCGCACATCAGCGCCGCGATCGCGCAGCCGACGCACCAGCTCCGGCGCTTTATACGCAGCAATGCCGCCGCTCACGCCCAGCAGAATTTTCTTTCCGGCTAATCCCGTCATGTTGTTCGCCTCAAAGCAGATTGCCGCGTCAGGGGCGGCAGATGCAGGCAACTTTATCACAAAATCCGCAACGCGCCTTTTCACTGCCTGCGGCCTTTGCGAGCCGGCTCTGAAATCGTTCAATGCGTGCTGGCGCTGAATGTGGCTGACGCGCAGAATCGCCGCAACGCAGGGAGGAGATGGTCATGACGGAACTGGCACCACGGGAAAAACTGATGTTAATGGGCGCAGAAGTGCTGAGTGATGCTGAGCTGCTGGCGATTTTTTTGCGCACCGGCATCAGCGGCACCAGCGTGCTGCTGTTGGCACATCAGATGCTGAACGAGTTTGGTTCGCTCTATCGCATTATGACGGCCAGCAAAGAGGAGCTCGGGCAGATTAAAGGTGTGGGCAGCGCCAAAATGACGCAGCTGTATGCCATAGCCGAATTGGGAAGACGGTTTTTTGCCAGCCAACTGGCGCGGGAGAACGTGATGGAGAATCCACAGGTGACACGCCATTACCTGCAAAGCGTGCTGGCGCATCAGGAGCGCGAAGTGTTTATGGCGCTGTTCCTTGATAACCAGCACCGCGTGTTGCAGGCGCAGAAGATGTTTTCCGGCTCGATTGCCAGCGTGGAAGTTCATCCGCGCGAAATCGTGCGCGAAGCGCTGAAACTCAACGCGGCAGCGGTGATTCTGGCACACAATCACCCGTCGGGCATCGCTGAACCCAGCCGAGCCGATCGCGAGATTACCGGAAAAGTAGGACAAGCCTGCGCGCTGCTCAATATCCGTTTACTTGATCATTTGGTGATCGGTCACGGCGAGTTTACCTCTTTCGCCGAGCGCGGTTGGTTGTAATTCATCGATTCAACTGAACAGAAATGAGTCATTTTTGCGCGATCCAGAGGGATCTTTATCTGTTCGGGACTTGAGCACTCGGGCTGAGCGGCGTATACTACGCCACCTTTGAGAATCTCGGGTTTGGCGTTTGGGCCAGCTTAGCGGGTTCACATGGAACTCGCCTGGGCGGGCTAAGGCCTGACGAGGCGGCCAAAACCTAGTTTTTAAAGCTCGAGCTGATTTGATTTTTGGAGAATAGAAATGTCACGAGTCTGCCAGGTAACTGGAAAGCGTCCGGTAACGGGTAACAACCGTTCCCACGCAATGAACGCGACGAAACGCCGTTTCCTGCCGAACCTGCACTCTCACCGTTTCTGGGTTGAGAGCGAAAAGCGCTTCGTTACTCTGCGTGTATCTGCTAAAGGTATGCGTGTTATTGATAAAAAGGGCATCGATACGGTTCTGACCGAAATCCGCGCCCGTGGTGAGAAGTACTAAGGAACTGAATCATGGCTAAAGGTATTCGTGAGAAGATCAAGCTGGTTTCCTCTGCTGGTACAGGTCACTTCTATACCACCACGAAAAACAAGCGTACTAAACCAGAGAAATTAGAACTGAAAAAGTTCGATCCGGTTGTACGTCAGCACGTGATCTACAAAGAAGCTAAAATTAAGTAATTTTAGTGTTCTGTGAAAAACCCGGCTTCGGCCGGGTTTTTTGTTTCTGCGATTCGTTGAGGAGATGAGATGCCTGAATTACCTGAGGTAGAAACCAGTCGTCGCGGTATCGAACCCCATATGGTGGGTGCCACGATTCTGCATGCAGTGGTGCGCAATCCACGTTTGCGCTGGCCGGTCTCGCATGAAATCCACGCGCTGAGCGATCAACCGGTATTGAGCGTGCAGCGCCGCGCTAAATATCTGCTGCTCGAACTGCCGCATGGCTGGATCATCATTCACCTCGGCATGTCCGGCAGCCTGCGTGTGCTACCCGGCGAACAACCGGCCGCTAAACATGACCACGTCGATTTGGTGATGAGCAACGGCAAAGTGCTGCGCTACACCGATCCACGTCGCTTTGGAGCCTGGTTGTGGAGCAATGACCTTGCAGGCAGCAGCGTGCTGGCGCACCTTGGTCCGGAGCCGCTCAGCAGCGAATTTGATGGCGCTTATCTGTTTGAAAAGTCACGCGGCAAACGCACCGTGATTAAACAGTGGCTGATGGATAACAAAGTGGTGGTGGGCGTCGGGAACATCTACGCCAGCGAATCGCTGTTTACCGCCGGGATCTTGCCCGATCGTTCGGCGATGAGTTTAAGTCAGGAAGAGGCGGAACTGCTGGTTAACACCATCAAAGCGGTGTTACTACGCTCGATTGAGCAGGGCGGCACCACGCTGCGTGATTTCCTGCAAACTGACGGTAAGCCAGGCTACTTTGCGCAAGAGCTGCAGGTTTATGGTCGCGCCGGTGAACCTTGTCGCGCCTGCGGTACGCCGATTGTCAGCGGCAAGCATGGTCAGCGCAGCACCTTCTGGTGTCCACGCTGCCAGCACTGAGTTAAGGCTGCGCCAGTCGCGCCAGTAACGCCTTATGCACCACGGCAGGCAAAAATGCCTGCACATCACCGGCGTGGCGCGCCACTTCTTTGACCAGTGAAGAAGAGACGAACGAGAAACCTTCTGACGGCATCAGAAACACGCTTTCTAGCGTGGGCAACAGATGACGATTCATCTGCGCCAGCTGCAGCTCATATTCGAAATCCGACACCGCACGCAATCCACGTACCAGCACATTGGCATTCTGCGCCTGGGCAAAGTTCGCCATCAAGTCACTAAACCCGATTACTTCGACATTCGGCAGATGTGCCGTCACCTGACGCGCCATATCCACGCGCTCATCCAGAGTGAACAGCGGCTTTTTACTCGGGCTGGCGGCAATCGCCACGACGATGCGGTCAAACATCTTCGCTGCGCGCGTCACAATATCCAGATGGCCCAAGGTAAAGGGATCAAAGGTGCCGGGATAAATCGCTTTGGTACTCATACGCGGCCTTGTGTTGAGGTGTGATGCAGCGCCCAGAGCGCCGAGTATTTGTTGAAAGTGTATTGCGCGTTAACCACCGCCAGAATCCAGCCCTGTTTGCCATCAAGAAAACCGGCGCGCAGCAGCAGCGTTTTAACGAATGCGCCGAGCGTGTGGCTAAAGATCGAGAACAAGCCGCAGCGTTTGCCGCGCTGGAAACGCTCATTTGCCCAGGCTTCGGCATAGTTCATCTGCTTACGCTGAAACGCAATCAGGTCGCGACAGGTGAGATGTTGCAGATCGCCCGCCAGCTTCACCACCGGCGCACCTTGCGTCTCCAGTGATTCGTGTACCAGATTGTCGTTGTAATTGAGCTTGCGCGGATAAAGACGCATGACGCGGTCGGGATACCAGCCGCTGTGGCGCATAAAGCGACCGAGAAACAGATTGCTGCGGCCAAGGCTGTAAACGTTGTCCGATGCGGGCTGCGCGAGAACCTGCTCGATAGCGCGACGCAGTTCGGGTGTGACGCGCTCGTCGGCATCGATCATCATAATCATCTCGCCTTGCGCATGGGCCTGCGCGCGCTGGCGCTGCTTGCCAAATCCCTGCCAGCCTTCAGCCTTGAACACCTGCGCGCCCTGTTCGCGCGCCACCTGCACCGTGTTGTCGCTGCTGCCGGAATCCAGCACCACAATCTCATCAGCCCAACTGACAGAAGCCAGCGCCTCCGGCAGCAGTTCAGCTTCGTTTTTGGCGATCATCACCACGGAGAGACGTTGGCGTTGTGACATGAATTAGTGAGCTCGCGGCGGTAAGTGAGGTTCGAGTAACTGTAGCAGACGCTGTAATGCGCCCTGATTTTGATGCAGCACTTCCACAGCATGACGGCCGTAATAGCGGCGATAATCGTCATCCTGCAGCAGGTTTGCGACCTCTTTCTGCAGCGATACCACGTCAGTGACGGTAATCAGCCCTTCGGCCTGCTGCAGCTTGGCGCAGATATCTTTGAAGTTCCAGATGTGCGGGCCCATCAGCACCGGAATGGCATGCGCTGCCGGTTCCAGCGGGTTGTGACCGCCGCGCTCAACCAAACTGCCGCCCACAAAAGCGAGATCGGCGATGCCGTACAGCATCATCAACTCGCCCATGGTGTCGCCAATCACCACTTGCGTGGAGCTTGAAGGAATTTCGCCGCTGCTGCGCAGGGTAAAGCTGAAGCCACGTTTTTGCGTCAGGTCGCAGGCATCTTTGAAACGTTCAGGATGGCGTGGCACCAAAATCAGTAGCAGATCGGGGAACTGTTGCAGCAGACGACGATGCGCATCGAGCACAATCGCTTCTTCGCCTTCGTGGGTGCTGGTGGCGATCCACACCGGACGACGCGATGCCCACTGACGACGCAGCGTGACCGCTTTTGCCGCCAGCTCTGGCGTCACGGAGATATCAAATTTGAGGCTGCCGGTAACGGTGAGATGCGAACGCTTCAGGCCAAGGCTGAGGAAACGGTCGCCATCTTCGGCGTTTTGCGCGGCAATCAGCGTGATGCGCTGCAGCAAGTCACGCATAAAGCCGCCGAGTTTTTTGTAACCTTTGGCCGAGCGCTCAGACAGGCGCGCATTGGCAATCACCAGCGGAATCTTACGCTGATGAAGAATGCGGATAATGTTTGGCCACAGCTCGGTTTCCATGATGATCACCAGTCGCGGATCGACGGTATCAAGGAAACGGTTGATGGAACCGGGCAGATCGTAAGGCAGGTAAACGTGGTGCACATCTTTGCCAAACGCTGACTGCGCACGTTCGGAGCCGGTTGGCGTCATGGTGGTGACGGTAATCGGTAGCGTAGGATAGCGGTGACGCAGCGCGCGCACCAGCGGCACTGCCGCCAGCGTCTCGCCGACGGAAACCGAGTGCAGCACAATGCCATGCGGCAGCACTTTTCCAGTGCAATAGCCGTAGCGTTCTGCCCAACGTTTACGATAGGCCGGTGCTTTTCGACCGCGCAGCCACAGGCGCAGCCAGATTAGTGGCTGAATCAGATAGAGCAAGGCTGTGTATAGAGTCGTCATAGTTACCGTTACGACAGAATCGCGTCAAAAAACAGATGAAAGGCGGCATGTTATCAGAAATTAACCGCCTGCTCATACCACTTCGTCAGCTGGTCTGCAGCACTTGCTGATACAGCGAGGTCAGCGCTTGCGCCAGCCGCTGCGGGCCATAAGGTTCAATTCTGCGACGTGCGGCTTCGCCCATGGCAGAATTGTGTGAAAGCGCCGGAGTTGCTTTTACGGCTTCGTTTAACGCATTGATATCTAATGCATCGCACACAAAACCTTCCTGGCCCGCCGTGATAAACTCCGCGCCGCCGCAGCCGGTGCTGGTGATCACCGCTAAACCGCAGGCCATCGCTTCCAGCACCACATTCGGGAAGGGATCATAAAGCGTGGGCAGCAGCAGCGCATCGGCTGCATGGTAGAACGGTTGCACGTCCTGCTGCACGCCAACAAAGCGTAAGCGATCAAGGCAATTGAGCTGATTTGCCAACTGCTGATAGCGCGACAGCTGCTTATCCTGGCCGACTACCACCAGATAACGATCGCTTTTCGCCACCGCTTCAATTGCGGCTTTCAGCCCTTTGCGCTCAAAGCCCGAACCTACGTAAATCATTACCGTGGCATCTTGCGGCAGTTTGAGCTGCTGGCGTGCCGCATGGCGCAGTGCTTCGCTGGCTGGCTGGAAGCGGTGGCTATCAATGGCGTTATGAATCACATGGATGTTGCTGGCATCAAGCGTGAAGTGCCGCAAAATATCCTGCTTCACCATCTCTGAATTACAGATGACCGCTTTCAATGACGGCGCGTTGAACATTTCGGCTTCCGCCTGCAACACATAACGATGATAAGGGCTGAGGCGGGCACTTAAGCGCTGCCACGGCGACACGATGCGCGCGCGCTGCTCCAGCCAAACGCGATGCACGCCATCACCGGCACGAAAGATATCGCAACCGGCGATGCGTTCGTGGCTCTGCACAATATCGAACTTCTCGCGTTCCCAACATTCACGTGCGGCACGCGCAAAACCGCGCTCGCGCGAAATGCGACCGAATTTTGCGGGATTGCAGATGTGCAGATGCCAGGCCGGATTCGGCGTGCCCTGCCAGCTGCGGGTGATGATATTGAGATCAAGCTGCTCGCTATCCAGCGCTTCCAGCGCCCGCGAAATAAAACGTTCTGCGCCGCCGTCTGGGCGGTATTTCTGCCGGACGATCGCCAGGCGTAACTTACTCATGCAAAAAACTCCGGGCGGCAGCCACCACATCCTCAACGGGAATGGCAGAAAGATAGCGCTGTTGCGTGTTGGTATCGATAGCGTCTGGCGAGGGCAGCGGACCATAATCGCCGGCCCAAATCACGCGGTTGTGATCGCCCCACGGACGCCAGTGTTGCAGCTTGGTGGGGCCAAACAGCGCCAAACAAGGCGTTTCCAGCGCGGCGGCCATATGCATCGGCGCAGAGTCCACACCGATAAACAGCTGCGCCGCATCGATCAGCGCCGCCAGCTGCGGCAAGGATAATTCACCGGCTAGCGACACCACGTTGTGGCTATGGCACAGCGACTGAATATTGGCGATCATCGCCATTTCTTTCTGGTCCGGCGCCGCAGTCAGTACCACGGTGCGGCCTTCGGCGACCAGCGCATCGATCAGCTGTGCGACTTTTTCATCTTCCCAGCATTTGAACAGCCAGCGTGAAGTGGGTTGCACCACCACAAACGGCAATTTCACCGCGTGCTGCGCCAGCACATCCTGCACTATCTGTTGATCGGCTGCGCTGAAATGCATTGAGGCTTTTGCGCCTGCTGCGTTGATACCCAGCGGTTTCAGCGCGGCCATATTCTGTTCGACCGTATGCAGCTGATTATGATCAGCCGTACTGACCAGATGATTGTGTATCCAGCGCCAAAAGGCAGTTTGACGTTTATGGAAAGCGAAACCGATACGCACCGGTGCACCAGAAAGCCCCGTGATGATAGCGCTGCGCCACTGATCGGCGAGGTTAATCACAAGGTCATAATGGCAAGCGCGCACCGCTGAAAGCAGGGCCATTTCATGCCGGAATTTCTGCCAGCCGCCTTCCTTCTTCCAGTTACGATCGATGATGTGTAACTGGCGAATAGCCGGATGCGCTTCCAGCATTGGACGGGTTTCTTTGTACAGCAGAACGTCGATATTCGCCTGAGGATAGCGTTGGCGCAGCGCGTTAATCGCGGGCGTGGTCAGCAGCATATCGCCGTGATGACGCAGCTTGATCAGTAGAATATTTTTCGGTGCAAATTGGTCTGGAATCGGGCTTGCCATACTCAAATGATCTCAGAATTCAGTCAGCTGATTGTAGGGCAAACCCCAAAGGCGTGAAAGCCAGACTCGGCGCTTATTTCTTGCGCCAGCGATAAATCCGGCTCAGCCACAACAGCAGTTGATACCATTGGCGTACGCCGCGCGCATTACGCAGCATGCGCTTATGGGTTTGCGTGGCGAATAGATCGGCAATCATCGCCTGGCGCGCGCTTTCTTCGGGCTCGCGTCGGATACAGTGACAGACGCTGAGCGCCTCATGCGTAATCTGATAATGAAACGCCGGGTAGATTTTCACTTGATGGCGATAGCGTGCGTTGAGTTCTTCCAGTAACTGCGCAATTTTCAGGTAATGACGCTGATACTCGACGTTGCGCTGGCCAGTACGTTTACGGTTACTGATTGAGGCATCATGCATGTAATAACGGTAAAGCACTCGATCGGTGTAGCGCACGCGTTGGGCATTCAGCATGAACTCGGTGGTCCACGGAATGTCCTGATGATGCAGGCCAGGTTCAAAGTAGAGTTTGAGCCGTTCGATCAATTCACGGCGGTAAATACCCAGCCAAACCACATGCATATAGCGATGCGTTTGCAGCGCCTTGTTAAGCCACTCAGGGCCGCCGAGTACTTCGGTGCTGGTGAGGCGATCGAGAGGAATCAGCGGTTTAACTTGCTGACTGGCTTTGAAAAACCATTCTGCGTTGCACTGCGCAGCATCGAGATTGTCGCGTTCTGCCATCTCAACCAGCGTTTGATACATCGCCGGATCCATGGTGTCGTCGGCATCTGGAAACGAAACGTACTTACCGCGCGCTACCGCTAAGCCGGCATTGCGCGCGCGCGATACGCCGCCGTTGGCCTGGTGGATCACTTGCACATGTGGGTGCTGCTGCGCGTAGGCGTCGGCACGTTCGCCGGAACCGTCCGTGGAGCCATCATCGACAATGATGATTTCCAGTGAGGTAAGAGTTTGCGCCAGCAACGACTGCATGCAGGCGGCAAAATCACTGCCCGCATTGAACATGGGAATAATGAGGCTGAGTAACGGGGATGATCTTTCAGGCTGCATGGTCATGCTGTTTTCATGTTCTTCCGTCGCGCCAAACGTTGCTGCTGACGCGCGCTGATAAAATCGTGAATGTCGTCTAACTTCCGCTGATCCAGTTCAAAAAGCTGTTCAGTGGGATGCATAAATTTGTACTGCGCCGCGAACACAAAGGATGAAGGCGCAATATGATTTGGGCCAATCAATAATACTTCGCCCAGAGGGCGCTGCTCTTCGACGCAACATGGGCCATAAATCAAAATGATCGGCACCTGCTGCGCATCGGCGATATAGACATTGCCGGAATCTGACGCGATATAGAAATCCATTTCACCGATAGCCGCTGGCACGTCTTCTAATGGCACCTTGCCAACCAGGCTGATGAGGTTCTCGCGCGCGCCGACAACTTTATACAGCTCCTGCAAGCGTGATTGTTCATTCGGTGCGCCAAAGGCGTAAAAATGACAGGGCAGATCGCTCAAGTGGTCAAAAAGTCGCTGCCAAATCATCGGCGGGATAGTCTTTGCCTGGTTACCTGCGGTGATGCTGATGCCAATACGAATGCCATCATGCTGGAATATTTCATCCGGCAACGATTTGGGTTGCCAAAGTGGTTGTGTGGCATGCTTCGGATAGCTCTCTTTAGTAAATGAGCGATCGGCGAGTTTTAAGTAATTTTCCAGAGTCAGGGTATTTTTCTCATGCTCGACCACGCCGCTTGCGGTGAGATAAAACAGTCCCTGATAACCTTTGCGGCGATAGCTGGAAAGAAACTGTTTGTTGCTGGCATTACAGCAAGCGGCAATAAACAGATTAAGATTGGTTGGATGTAATAGATAGATGTTGTCGTAGCGGTTGAGGATCTGCCACACCAACTTCATTTTTTTTACTAAGCCTGAACGATGCTCTTCGATATACCAGATGTTTTCCAGCGTGTTATCGCGCGTGGCAAGAGCGGCAACGCTATTGCTCAATAGCGCATCGCTTTTTCCCAGATGGTTTAATAGCGGGGTGATATTAATGAAATCACCGATCTTGGCTGTTTGAATGACCAGATTTTTACCGGTTCGGCCGTGGAAGATTTTCATCACCCATTTGACCGGTAAAAAAAGTATAAAGAGTATTACATACGTCAACGATCTATCCCCATGATACGGCCACACCGACATGGGGACCTATTAACCTGAAACGTGCTGAGTGCCTGAAAATAGAGGTTCTTCCACTTCTGCCAGTTGCAAATACTGCTGACAAATAACGTTGAGACTATAAATGCTTAAGTCCAGATGTTGCAACTCAGGTGGATTAACATAGATTTCATGCATTTTTTGCGCCAGTGACTCAACATTCAACTCTGCAAGTCCACGCGCCAGATCGCCGCGCATAATTGAAGATGGCGCGCCGGGGCAGCGTGTACTGACCACCGAGGTGCCACAGCTTAAGGCTTCGACCAGCACATTGCCAAATCCTTCGCTGTCTGAACTGACCACTAACAGGCGAGCATGGCGAATCCACGGGTAAGGATTTTTATGAAAACCTTCAAAGCGCACGCGCTCCGCGATGCCTAAATCAGTGGCTTGCTGGCGTAATCTTTCCGTGATTTTTTCGCTTCCCTGACCTAATAACACTAGCGGAGCCGTGATGCCACTTTGAGCATAGGCGGCCAGCAAGCGATCGTGACGCTTGGTTTCATGAAAACGGCCAACATGAAGCACAAAATTACTCCCTGCTAACGGACAAGGTTCTGCTGCCAGGCGGGAAATAAGATCGAAATCAAACGGGTTAAAGATCACCTGCGCTTTGGCAGGCTTCACGCCGATATTTTGGATAACATCATCAATCACATATTGTGAGACGCCAATAAGCTGCTTGCCGTGGTAAGTATCACGAATTTTCAGCCGCTTAAGCCATAAAGAGAAACCTGATTTGCGAGCAAGATAGGAAGCTGAAAACACGCCGTGCAAACAATACCAGGTTTTACTCGCATCCAGAGTACGCGCATGGCGGACAATGCGATCGGTTTTGTGCAGATTAGACAAAACCAAATCGAATTTTCCGTGCAGCGCTTCGCTTTGAAGCACGGCTTCATCTAGCAAATGTGCACGACGATGGGTTTCAGTCAGCTTGCGCCACGGACGTGAACTTTTATCAATCACGGTCTGATAATCCACACCCGCAGGAATAGGGTATTCACATACTTTGCGTAAGGAGAAAAGCGACACCCGATGTCCCTGACTGATAAAACCTTCAGCCAGTGTCAGGACGACTTTTTCGGCACCGCCGCCCGGCAGGCCATCAATCACCATCAGAATGCGCTTCGACAAATTCTTTTGCTCCTAATCGCCAGCCTGTTTTGTATGACAATGCAGCTATCATCCCCTGATAAAACAGAGCTGAATATAAGATAAATCAATTTATTAGGTATGTTTGGCTTCAGACATTACGCATTGATCTTAAGATGAACATTCTGCGTATTCGTGCCGTTGTGTAGTCTAATTTACTCTAGTTTAACCACACTTATACTGCTAACAACATCTGCGCGAACACGGCAGATGAAATGTTTGCCCTCATTCATTGGCTTGCGTACCATAACGACGAGGAATTGCTCATTTTATCGGATAAGTTATGGATAAGCCTGCGTTTTTAATCACTCTCGATACTGAAGGCGATAACCTGTGGCGCAATCGCAGCGGCAAGGTTACCACGCGAAATGTTCAGTTTCTGCCGCGTTTTCAGTCTCTGTGTGAGAAATACAATTTTAAACCCACCTGGCTAACCAATTACGAAATGGCGAGCGATCCTGCCTATGTTGAATTTGGTCGCGATCTGCTGGCGCGCGGGCAAGGTGAAATCGGTATGCATCTTCATGCATGGTATAGCCCGCCGGAATACGCGTTGACCGATGATGACTGGCGTTATCAGCCCTATTTGATTGAATTTCCGGAAAATATTTTGCGCGACAAGGTCGCATACATGACCGATTTGCTGGAAAGCGCTTTTCAGCAGAAGATGACCAGTCATCGTGCCGGACGCTGGGCTTTTGATGAAGTTTACGCCCGAGCATTGATCGACAACGGTTATTTGGTAGATTGCTCCGTCACACCGCGCGTGGATTGGCGTAATTCATCTGGCGCGCCGCAAGGCAAAGGCGGCACCGATTACAGCCTTTTCCCCGATCATGCTTATTACCTTGATATTAACGACATCTCCCGCGCGGGTGACAGCCCGTTGTTAGAGTTGCCGATGAGCATTCAATATCGCTATGGCGCTTTCACTAATCAGCTGAAAAAAGTGTGGAATGACGTGCGCGGCAAGAAACGTGGTCCCTCTGTTAATTGGCTACGTCCGGTTGGGGGCAATGTGGAGCAGATGAAGCAGGTGGCTGAGCAAACACTTAGCCAGGGAAATGATTATGTCGAGTTCATGCTGCATTCATCAGAATTCATGCCAGATGGCAGCCCCACATTTAAAAATGAAGCTGACATTGAGCGCCTTTATGATGATTTAGAGCAGCTTTTCAGTTGGCTACAATCACGTACTCAAGGTATGACGCTGACGGAATATGCGCTGCGGAAGAGAAACAGCGCTATCTAGCGAAGCGGTATAAATTTATACCGCAATTTCTTTCATCATCGTTGCAACATCTGTGGCTTGAATATCCGCCATGCTGTGTCCTTGAGCAGGACGCAGCACATACTGATTCTTACCATAACCGCCAATCAGCCCCGGATCGGTTGGACCGTAAAGTGTGATATTCGGACGGTCCAGCGCTGCAGTAAGATGACTCAAACCGGTATCCACCGACACCACCGCGCGCGCGCCGGCTAACTGCTGCGCTACCTGCTCCAGCGTTAGCTTTGGCAGCACCTCAACATGGTCAAAGCCTTCCGCCAAACGTTGTGCGCGTTGATGTTCATGCTCAGCGCCCCACGGCAACTTCACGCGCAAACCTGTTGGCTGCACTAACTCAATCAGCTCACGCCAGTGTGATTCGGGCCAGTGTTTGTTATCACGCGTGGTGGCGTGCAGAAACACCAGATAAGGCTGAGCATCATCAGTCTGCGTTGACTGGAAATGGCCAGCAATCGCGTAGTCGCCCTGCGATGCAGGCTTTTCATAGCCGAGGCTTTTGGCAAACAGCTCGCGCGTACGTTCCACCGCATGCTGCTGCTTGTTGATTTCATGGCGTTTGTCATACCACCAGCTGGCGAAAGGTTCGCGTGCGCTGCGGCTGTCTTGTCCGTGCTTCTCGCCTTTTGCCAGGCGCGTAACCAGCGCGGCGCTTTTGATTAGGCCTTGCGCATCCAGCACCACATCATACTGACGTGATTGCAGCTCACGCTTAAATTGCACACGCTCTTCACGCTGCTGACTGCCGAACCAATGCTTGCGCCAGCGGCGAATCGCCACTGGCAGCACTTTATCGACCGCCGGATGCCAGGCTGGGATTTGAGCGAAGTTCTCTTCAACTACCCAATCAAACCTGATGCCAGGAATCGCCTGCATCGCATCTGTCAGCGCCGGTAAGGTGTGCAGCACGTCTCCCATTGAGGAAGTTTTAACAATCAAAACGTGCATCTTTACTCCTGCACCGGATGCAACAGCGCGCTCAGTTCCTGATGAACGCGCGCTGGCTGAATATCAATCAGGCTCTGGTGATAACCTTGCTCGGCATCGCCTTTGCGGACTTTGTGATAGCCGCTGATCAAACGAATAATGCGCGCTTGCTGGGACAATGGCGGCGTGAAGTCCGGGCTACTTGGGCCATACAGCGCCACCAACGGACGATTCAATGCTGCGGCGATATGCATCAGGCCGGAATCGTTACTGACAACCGCCGCGCAGTTCGCCAACAGAATCACCGCTTGCTCGAGTTGCGTATCGCCGGCCAGATTCTTGCAGTGCGCACGCGCAGCTTCTGACAGCGTCTGCACAATGGTGTCGCCGGTTTCGCGGTCTTTCGCTGAACCGAACAGCACCACCTGATAACCTTCGCCAATCAGCTGTTCTGCCAGCGCGGCATAATGGTAATGCGGCCAGCGCTTCGCCGGGCCAAACTCTGCGCCAGGACAAAACCCAATAACTGGACGATCGGCCGACAGCGCAAACTGCGCCGCCGTCATTTGCTTTTCATCGTCATCAACGCGCAATTGCGGCCACAGCAATGGCTGCGGCAGCTGCTGTGCGGAAGCGACTGGCTTGTCGTAGCCAAGCGCCACATAGCGCTCAACCATCAACGGAAAGGCCGCTTTATCCAGCGTGCGCACATCATTCAACACGCCATAGCGCATTTCGCCGCGCCAGCCGGTGCGACGTTTGATCCCGGCGAAAAACGGCACCAGTGCAGATTTGAAGGAGTTCGGCAGCACATAGGCGCGGTCATAGCCGCTGGCCTGCAGGGTTTTCGCCAAACGACGACGTTCGCCCAGCGCTAATGCGCCGTGGCCGAGCGGCATCGCCAGCGCCTGATTCACTTCCGGCATACGCGACAGCAATGGGCGGCACCAGGCCGGCGCCATCACGTCGATCACCGCTTCAGGATGCTCAGCCTTGAGCGTGCGATAGAGACTTTGCGACATCATCATATCGCCGACCCATGATGGGCCAATAACCAGAATTTTCATCGCTGCTGCCGATTTCCTTATGCGTTACGGTTCAGCCAGGCCATGTATTCGCCCACGCCTTGCGCGACGGTTTTAAACGGCTTGTCGTAACCCGCTGCACGCAAATTGGTGAGGTCAGCTTGGGTAAACGCCTGATAGCGGCCTTTCAGCTTGTCTGGGAACGGAATGTATTCAATCTGGCCTTTCTGATGGAAGTTCAGCACCGCATCCGCCACTTCCTGGAAAGATTCAGCGCGCCCGGTACCGCAGTTATAGATACCGGAAACACCGTTTTCCCAGCACCACAGATTTACCGCCACCACGTCATCAACGTGGATGAAGTCGCGGCGGAAATCGTCGCTGCCTTCGAACAGTTTTGGATTTTCACCGTTGCTGATCTGCGTGTTGAGGTGGAACGCGACGCTTGCCATGCCGCCTTTGTGGCCTTCGCGCGGACCGTACACGTTGAAGTAACGGAAGCCGCACACCGGCGATTCGGCTTCAGGCAGAATCTGGCGCACATAGTGATCGAACAGCATTTTCGAATAGCCGTATACGTTCAGCGGCTGCTCGTACTGGCGCTCTTCGATGAAGTTCTCGTTGCGGCCGCCATAAGTGGCAGCGGAAGAGGCGTAAAGGAACGGGATTTCACGCTCAAGGCAGAAGTGCAGCAGATCTTTCGAGTACTGATAGTTGTTATCCATCATGTATTTGCCGTCCCACTCGGTGGTCGCGGAACACGCACCTTCGTGGAAAACGGCTTCAATGGGGCCGAGATCTTCGCCAGACATGATGTAGCTGAGGAATTCCTCTTTATCCATGTAATCGGCGATGTCGAGATCCGCCAGATTCACGAACTTGGTGCCATCCTTCAGATTATCCACCACTAAAATGTCGGTCAGACCGCGGTCGTTCAGCGCCTTAACAATGTTGCTGCCAATCATGCCAGCGCCACCGGTTACGATAATCATATGCTTTGCCTTTAAAGAGTTGGGGGGAAACAGGAGGTTTCACCCACGAATGCCTATCATCATAACATTTCAGCCCGACGCAGGCAGCCAGATGACTCCGTAAGCGCTGCACAAATCCTGTCCGCAGCGTGAACTATGCTGCAAAACCGAGATATTGATGGCTGAAATGTCGTTGGTTCGCTTTTCGATCAGTAATATGTGCCAAATATTTGCTATCTGAGGAGCATAATCATGTCCAATCAGTTTTATTCGCAAATCCGTCAACAGCTTGAGACAACACGCCAGGACGGATTGTTCAAACAAGAACGCACCATTACGTCGGCGCAGCAGGCAGAAATCAACGTTGCCAACAGCCCGCCCGTTATCAACTTTTGCGCCAATAACTATTTGGGTTTAGCTAATCATCCGGCATTGATCCAGGCGGCGAAAGACGGCATGGATTCGCACGGTTTTGGCATGGCCTCGGTGCGCTTTATCTGCGGCACCCAGGACATCCACCAGCAGCTGGAACACAAGCTGGCTGAGTTCCTTGGCATGGAAGACGCGATTCTGTTCTCATCCTGCTTTGATGCCAACGGCGGCCTGTTTGAAACGCTGCTCAGCGCTGAAGACGCGATTATTTCCGACGCCCTCAATCACGCCTCGATCATTGATGGCGTGCGCCTGTGTAAAGCGCAGCGCTATCGTTACGCCAACAACGACATGAGCGAGCTGCGGGCGCGTTTACAGGAAGCACGCGACAAAGGCGCGCGCCACATCCTGATTGCTACTGATGGCGTGTTCTCGATGGATGGCGTGATCGCCAACTTGCAGGGCATTTGCGATCTGGCAGATGAGTTCGATGCGCTGGTGATGGTCGATGATTCCCATGCAGTCGGCTTTGTCGGTTCTGCCGGACGCGGTACGCACGAATATTGTGGCGTAATGGATCGCGTCGACATTCTGACCGGCACGCTGGGCAAAGCGCTGGGTGGCGCATCGGGTGGCTACGTGGCAGCGAAGAAAGAGGTGGTTGAGTGGCTGCGTCAGCGTTCACGTCCGTATCTGTTCTCCAACTCGCTGGCACCGACGATTGTTACTGCCTCGCTGCGTGTGCTGGAGCTGCTGAGTGAAGGCGACGGTTTACGTCAGCGCCTGTGGGAAAACGCCCGCTTTTTCCGCGAGAAAATGACTGCCGCAGGCTTCACGCTGGCCGGCGCCGATCACGCCATCATCCCGGTAATGCTGGGCGATGCCAAAGTGGCGCAGCAGTTTGCCAGCCTGTTGCAGCAGGAAGGCATCTATGTCACCGGCTTCTTCTATCCGGTGGTACCACAAGGTCAAGCGCGTATCCGCACGCAGATCTCTGCCGGACATACGCAGGCGCAGCTGGAACACGCCGTGGCCGCCTTTACCCACATTGGTCAACAGCTGGGCGTTATTTCAGGAGCCGGGAAATGAAAGCACTCGCCAAATTAAAAGCCGAAGAAGGTATTTGGATGGTTAAGGACGCGCCGATCCCCGAGCCCGGCCATAACGACCTGCTGATTAAGATTCGTAAAACTGCTATCTGCGGCACCGACGTGCACATCTACAACTGGGATGACTGGTCGCGCAAAACCATTCCAGTGCCGATGATCACCGGCCATGAATATGTGGGTGAAGTGGTGGGAATGGGTCAGGAAGTTAAGGGCTTTGCCGTTGGCGATCGCGTTTCCGGTGAAGGCCATATCACCTGCGGCCATTGCCGCAACTGCCGCGCCGGACGCACGCATCTGTGCCGCAATACGGTAGGCGTTGGCGTCAATCGTCAGGGCTGTTTCGCTGAATATCTAGTGATTCCGGCATTTAACGCCTTCAAAATTCCCGACAACATTTCTGACGAGCTGGCGGCGATTTTTGATCCCTTCGGCAATGCGGTGCACACCGCGCTGTCGTTCGATTTGGTGGGCGAAGATGTGCTGATCTCCGGTGCCGGGCCGATTGGCATTATGGCGGCGGCGGTGTGTAAGCACGTCGGTGCGCGCCATGTGGTGATCACCGACATCAACGACTATCGCCTCGAACTGGCGCGCAAAATGGGTGTAACGCGCGCCGTGAACGTGGCGCAGGAAAATCTGCGTGACGTGATGAATGAGCTCGGCATGACCGAAGGCTTTGATGTGGGTCTGGAGATGTCCGGTGCGCCACCGGCGTTCCGCACCTTGCTGGAGGTGATGAACCACGGCGGCCGTATCGCGCTGCTGGGTATTCCGCCGGGCGAGATGTCAATCGACTGGAATCAGGTGATCTTTAAAGGCCTGTTCATCAAAGGCATCTATGGCCGCGAGATGTTCGAAACCTGGTACAAAATGGCGGCGCTGATTCAGTCCGGCCTCGATCTCACGCCGATCATCACCCATCGCTATCACATTGATGAGTTCCAGCAGGGCTTTGATGAGATGCGCTCGGGAAGATCCGGCAAAGTGGTGTTGAGCTGGGATTAACTATTCTCCGGCCTGATGGCCGGAGAATTTCAGGACTGCTGTTTTTCCGCATCCGTCAGATAACGTACTTTGCGCGTATAATCCTGGCCTCTAAAAGTGAGTGGCTGAGTGGGATCATGTAAATACTTTTGCCATTCACTCAATGGAAAACCACCGTGCGCGCCAATGACCTGCGATGGAATAACTGCTGGTTGTCCGCCAATTCGCTTAGAAACAGGCCAGTTGACCCAATCACCTAAGTTAATTGTTTTAATATCCAGCAGATCTAATAATGCTGCGAGTGGTAATTGGTCTGTTGGTGGCTGATTATCGCTCATCAGCTCCCATGTGTCCTGAAAAAGTGCGGACCATAAGGGACAAAGGCGTTTCCACGTTGATCGCGTTGCTACAAGATATGCGCTATTAACGTGATCCTCAAAGACTGGACGCACCGCATTTTTATAATAAGCAGGAATGAGTTCCTTAGGTATTTCAGCCATTTTGGCAATCATCTTTCCCTGTCGGAAGCTGCTATAAAGAGAGTGTTCTTGTATTTTAGCTTCTGGGTCTTGTAGCAAATTTAAATCAGAATCAATCATTAAGATTCCATCGCCCTTAGCCTGCAATGGCGCCTGAATTTTAATTAGGCGGCTGCGATAAATTTGCTTATAACGATAGCTCTCCTCCCGCAAAGGTACATCAAGAGTTGCTACCCGCACTTTCTGCGGTAGCGCAGGAAAAAGCGAGGCAGATTGATCGCTGACTATAACAATTTCTTCAAGATTTTTTGCAAAGCGACTTGCGAACTCAGCGCTTAAAACGGCTTCTTCAATGTAATCTGATCCGGTACAGGGAATAACCACTGAGCTGATTGCAATCTTACCTTTTTCCGCTTCTTGCTTATAAGGAATATTATGCCGAGAGCGCACATATCGGTGATTTTTATTAAATAATTCAAACATGAGATCTCCTTTCAATACTCTTTTCCAATATCATTTCAACCCCCGCGACATAGTTTTCAATCGCGTAGCATTCGCGCACGCGTGATTCCGCAGTATTAATCAGGCGCTGGCGCAAGCTTGCGTCTTGCCATAAAGCGGCAAGATGAACGCTTAATTGGTTAACATCGCCGTATTCAAAAATTAATCCAGTCTCATTGTGGTTAATTAACTCTGAGGTGCCCACGACATTCGAACCAATAACGGCCGTTTTCACCAGCATGGCTTCCAGCACTACGCGCGGTAAGCCTTCACTGCGCGAGGCGAGAATAAAGGCATCAAACGCTGCGAGGTAATCCAGCGGGTTGTTTTGAAAACCGGTAAAAACAACATTCGTTTCAATGTTTTCTTTACGTGCCAGCTGAACCAGATTTTCATGTTCCGGCCCGGAACCCACCACCACCATTTTCCATTTAGCTTCAGGATGCATGCGTTTAAATTGGCCTAGCGCCTGGAAAATATGATGATTCGCTTTACGTGTAATAAGGGATCCGATCGAGCCAAAAATAAAAGTATCAGGCGAATAAGCAAAGCGCTCGCGCACTTCCTCGCGATGCGGTAACACCTGATGAATATCAATCGCGTTTGACACGGTGAAGCAACGTTGCGCATCAACTCCGCTCTGGCGCAGAGTAAGGTTTACGCCATGCGAAACTGCGATAACGGCATCAACACGTTCATTAACCATCTCGACCAGCGCAGAGTTCATTTGCGGCTCAATGCGGCAGTGTTGAATCAGCGCAACCGGCATACCCTGCACAGCGTGATAGCCTTCAACATTGGTGCTGGGCTGATTATTCATATACAGCGCGTCATATTGCCCAGTCTGCAAAATTGATGAAATTTGTTGGGCGTTTGGCAACACACGCCATTTTTCATCAACCTGGTCAATCATCTGCTTCTTCAGCGAACGGTTAAAAATGAATAGCGTGCGTAACAGCTCTTTAGTGATTTTCGCCCATTTCGGCTGACGACGCTGGGCGATAAAAACCACCGGAATGCCAATCGAATTGAGAATTGACTCAATGGTTTCACTGTTGCCGCGAGAATAGTTGTTATAGAAGCAGCAGGTAATATCAAATTTCTGTCGATCAATGCGCTTGAGCAACTCGAGCATACTGTTGGTACCGCCGCCCCATTCGCGGCCGGTATCCAACAGCAGAATTTTTCTTCTCATTGAATTTCCTTTTCCCGATCTCAGAAGAGCTGCTTTATTGACTGAACCAATGGGCTTTGCACAATGCTGTCACTGATCAACTCAACGGCGTGGCTTTGCGGCACCGGCGACAACGGCTTGTTCGGCTTACACACGCCTGGCGCGCGGAAACGCGGAGGCTGCGTTTTGGATGGTGGCGGAGCCGTGCCCTGATGTAGCGGCTCATTCAGTAACTGGCTTGGCCGCACTAACGTGATATCGGCTGGTAGTGTCGGCAGCATCTGCTGCAGGACACGCACCGTCGTAGGATGCGGATGACCAATCGCGATGGCATAACCATCGCGCTGCGCCAGTTTCACTGCGCGGGTAAACTGCGTGCGGATTGAAGCCTCATCCTGGCTATCGTCAAGGAATACGCGACGCTTCAGTACTTTAACGTTAGTGCCTTGCGCGGCCGGGATAGACTGACTGTTGCCAATCGTCATGCTATCGAGAAAGTAGTAGTTGTAATGATTGAGCACCTGCATCACTTTCTGCATATCGGGCAAGCTGGACGTCATTTTGCTGCCCATATGGTTATTCAGCCCGACGGCGTAAGGCACTTTGCCAGTGGCTTCACGAATAATCCGCTCGATTTCCGTGCTGCTCATCTCTGGCGTCAGCGTGTCTTTCTCCAGCGGCTGTTTGCTCAGCGGCGCCATCGGCAGGTGAATCAGAACTTCGCGACCGCCCTGATGCGCTTTGGTAGCCATCTCCCGTGCATGTGGCGCATTCGGCAGGACCGCAACGGAAATCGCGGTAGGCATTTGCAGCACTTTATTCTCTTCTTTTGGCCGATAACCGAAGTCGTCGATCACGATGGAGAGTTTTCCCGCATGGGCGGAAAGTGAGAGAAACAGGCCGCACAGGGCGGCCGAGAGCTTAGAGGGTTGAAACAAAACTTATCTTCCTAACCACGGTAGTGGATTGACGGCCTGTCCCTGGCGTCGGATTTCAAAGTAGAGCGAAGGCGTGCCGCGGCCGCCGCTGGTGCCCACAAGGGCGATAGGCTGTCCTGCCTTCACCTGAGCACCCACGCTCACCAGTGCGCTTTGGTTGTAACCATAGAGGCTCATATCACCTTTACCGTGTTCCAGAACCACAACCAGACCATAGCCTTGCAGCCAGTCGGCCATCAGTACGCGTCCATCTGCGATGGCTTTCACTTCGGTGCCTTCTGGCGCATCAACCACCAGACCTTTCCAGCGCAATTCGCCCTGCATCGATTCACCGAAGCGATGTTCAATGCGTCCACGTACCGGCCAAACCGCTTGCCCGCCGGGCTTGCCTAATCCTCCGGTACGCGCCATCAGCTCACGCTCACTCTGCGTTGGCTGATAGTTTGATCCTTTGGCTTTCGCCTGTGCCTGACGTTGACGCACTTTTTCCGCCTCGCGCGCTTCACGTTCGGCACGTTCACGCGCTTCACGCTCAGCCTTGGCGATTTTGCTCTGCAGTCGGCTTTCGTTCTCACGCATCTCAACCAGGTCAGCCTGATCTTTCTCCAGCGAGCTTTCCAGTACGGTGAGCGTTTTCTTACGCGCCGCGCTAGCTACTTCCAGCTTGCTTTGCTGCGTCTGCTGCTGAGCTAACAACGATTTTTGCTGATCCTGTTTACCCCGCAATGATTGGCGCTGTTCCGCTAATTGCTGTTGGGTTTGCTTGAGATCGTCGATGTTTTTCTGGCGAGCGGCATTGAGATAGCCGAAATAGGCAAGAATACGCTCACTGCGCTGGGCTTCTTCGCCACCAAGCAGCAACTGTAGACCATTGTGCTGTCCCTGACGAAAGGCGGCATCAAGCTGTTGTGCCAGCAATTTTTCCTGCTGCGCTTGCTGCTTTTCTAACCGAGAAATAGTGGAGGTGACCTGCGCGATTTCACCCTCGAGCGTGCTGAGGCTGTTACGCGTTTCGCGTAGCTGACGGCTGGCCTGCGCAATCACTTTTTCCTGACTTTGCAGTTGATCCAATAGTTTACTGCGCTGCACTTTCTGTGCTTTAACGCTTTTCTCTTTCTCGGCGATATCCTGCTGAATGGACTTCAATTGCGTTTTACTGTCATCCGCACTGCGAGCGGCAGCAGGAAGTAATAATGTGCCCGCCAGAAGCAGACTCAGGGAGATTTCGGACCAGCGAAATGACAACGGAATCGCAGTGCCGTTGTGACGGGTCCTTGTGTGTGTAACGGTCGCTTTTCCCTTCATAGTCGATAATTATTCCACGATGAACAGCCGCTTACCAGTTAGCCCGGCCGGGTTTTACTTTGCTAAAAATGTCCGTACCGAGCTTACCGGCATAAACTTTGTCTTAATTTTGGGATTAGAACACTTTTTTTGGAAAATGACGCACAAATCGTAACTCTGTTCCCTTAGCGACTGTACATGCGAAGTGGCGCAGGTATACTCAGAACCCTTGTTTTAGCTTATCAGCCCGGTTTGGAGTCGTTACCCCTCATGCAAGAAATTATGCAGTTTGCAAGCAATCACCCCATCCTCAGTCTGGCATGGGTCGCTTTACTCGTTCTCGTGATTGTGACCACCGTTAAAGGTATGTTCTCTAAAGTAAAAACCATCAGTCGTGGTGAAGCAACCCACCTGATTAACAAAGAGGACGCGGTGGTGGTAGACGTTCGTTCACGTGACGATTACCGCAAAGGACACATTTCTGGGGCTATCAACGTAGCGGCAGCAGACATCAAAAAAGAGAGCTTTGGCGAGCTGGAAAAGCACAAGTCACAGCACATAATTGTAGTTTGCGCGACCGGTCAAAGTGCGGGCGAATCTGCGGCGAAATTGAGCGCAGCGGGCTTCGAGAAAGTCTCCGTACTGAAAGATGGCGTGAGCGGCTGGAGTGGTGAAAATCTGCCACTGGTGCGCGGCAAATAACTTCTTTGAGGTAACCGTATGGCGAATGTAGAGATCTACACCAAAGTCACTTGTCCTTATTGCCACCGTGCAAAGGCGTTGTTGGATCAGAAAGGCGTGTCGTTCCAGGAGATTCCCATTGACGGGAACGCGGCGAAACGTGAAGAGATGATTCAACGCAGCGGCCGTACGACGGTGCCACAGATTTTTATTGATGCGCAGCACATTGGCGGCTGTGACGATCTTTACGCGCTGGATGGGCGTCAGGGACTTGATCCTTTACTCCAGGCATAACTTTTCGGTCAGACAATTTTAACTCACAGGATTTAGACACATGTCAGAGCAAAGCAACAGCGAAATGCAGTTCCAGATTCAACGTGTTTACACCAAAGATGTTTCTTACGAAGCGCCAAACGCACCGCAGGTTTTCCAGAAAGAGTGGGAACCGGAAGTGAAGCTGGACCTGGACACCGCCTCTTCTCAGCTGGCTGATGGCGTTTTTGAAGTCGTTCTGCGTGTTACCGTAACCGCAACCGTTGGCGAAGAAACCGCATTCCTGTGCGAAGTCCAGCAGGCGGGTATTTTCACCATCAGCGGTATCGAAGGTACGCAGATGGCACATTGCCTCGGCGCGTACTGCCCGAACATTCTGTTCCCGTATGCACGCGAATGCGTAACCAGCCTTGTGTCTCGTGGTACTTTCCCGCAGCTCAACCTGGCGCCAGTTAACTTTGATGCGCTGTTCATGAACTATCTGCAGCAGCAAGGTGAAGGCGAAGCGCCACATCAGGATGCCTGATGACTACACTCAACGCTTCAATTAGCGTCATCGGTGCCGGCTCGTACGGCACCGCATTGGCCATCACGCTGGCCCGTAATGGCCATCCGGTCCTGCTCTGGGGCCACAATCCTCAAAGCGTGGCGCAGTTGCAAGCTGACCGCTGCAATGCTGCTTTCCTGCCCGATGTCCCTTTCCCTGATAATCTCGTTCCTGAAGCCGATCTGGCTACCGTGGTTAACGCCAGTCGCGATTTGCTGATTGTGGTGCCGAGCCATGTATTTGGCGACGTGCTGACGCAGCTTAAGCCGCATCTGCGTGCCGATTCACGGATTGTCTGGGCGACCAAAGGACTGGAAAAAGAGACCGGCCGTTTGCTGCAGGATGTGGCGCGTGAAATCCTCGGCGATGCAATTCCGTTAGCGGTGATTTCCGGACCAACCTTTGCCAAAGAGCTGGCTGCTGGCATGCCAACGGCTATCGCACTGGCATCGACCGATGCGGAATTCGCTGAAGACCTGCAGCAGAAGTTGCATTGCGGCAAAAGTTTCCGCGTCTACAACAATCAAGATTTCATTGGCGTGCAGTTAGGCGGCGCGGTGAAGAACGTGATTGCGATTGGTGCGGGGATTTCTGACGGCATTGGCTTTGGTGCCAACGCACGTACCGCCTTAATCACCCGTGGACTGACAGAAATGAGCCGTCTTGGCGCAGCGCTGGGCGCCGATGCCACCACCTTTATGGGCATGGCCGGTTTAGGCGATTTGGTGCTGACCTGTACCGATAATCAGTCGCGCAACCGTCGTTTCGGCATGATGCTGGGGCAAGGCGAGAGCGTAGACGATGCGCAACGCATTATCGGACAAGTTGTAGAAGGCTACAGAAACACCAAAGAAGTCAAAGCATTGGCCGCACGAGTTGGCGTAGAAATGCCAATTACCGAGCAGATTTATCAGGTGCTCTATTGCGGAAAATCAGCGCGAGAGGCAGCATTGACTTTACTTGGCCGTGCAAGGAAGGACGAAAACAGCCAAAGCTGAAGCAGGATGCGCCAGCGTCACCACCTGTAGCGCCCCATCAGGCGCTTTTTTTATCGGGAGCAAACAGCAATGTCGTCTGAAGAGTTAGAACTGGTCTGGAACCATATCAAAGCCGAAGCCAGAGCACTGGCCGACTGTGAACCGATGCTGGCCAGCTTTTACCATGCGACATTGCTTAAACACGAAAACCTCGGCAGTGCGCTCAGCTATATGCTCGCCAACAAGCTGGCGAACCCGATCATGCCAGCTATTGCCATCCGCGAAATCGTGGAAGAAGCCTACCGTGAAGACCCAGAGATGATTGTCTCCGCGGCCTACGATATTCAGGCTGTGCGCCAGCGTGACCCCGCCGTTGATAAATATTCCACGCCGCTGCTTTACCTCAAAGGCTTCCACGCCCTGCAGGCTTATCGCATTGGCAACTGGTTATGGAGAGAAGGTCGCCGCGCACTGGCGGTTTATCTGCAGAACGAAATTTCTGTCTCGTTTGCCGTGGACATTCACCCGGCGGCACGCATCGGTCGCGGCATCATGCTTGACCACGCCACCGGCATTGTTATCGGCGAAACGGCAATCATCGAGAATGATGTTTCGATCCTGCAATCGGTGACGCTCGGCGGTACCGGTAAAACCAGCGGCGATCGCCATCCGAAGATCCGTGAGGGTGTGATGATTGGCGCGGGCGCCAAGATTCTGGGCAACATAGAAGTGGGACGCGGTGCGAAAATCGGTGCCGGTTCCGTTGTCCTGCAGCCCGTACCGCCGCATACCACGGCGGCCGGCGTGCCAGCGCGCATTGTCGGTAAACCGACCAGCGACAAACCGTCGATGGATATGGATCAGCATTTCAACGGCGCGGGCTTTGAGTACGGCGACGGCATCTAGCCTTTGATCAGTGCGCCAGCATAATCGAGCTGGCGCCACGCTTCATACACCACCACAGAAACCGCATTAGACAGATTCATGCTGCGGCTTTCCGCCATCATCGGAATACGGATTTTCTGCTCAGCGGGTAGCGCGTTGAGGATATCTGCGGGTAAACCACGACTCTCCGGACCAAACACCAAATAATCACCCTTTTGATAACTCACTGCGCTGTGTGCAGGCGTTCCTTTGGTGGTGAGCGCGAACATGCGCTGAGGCGCTTCCGTCGCCAGAAATGCCGCGTAATTGGCGTGTTTTTTCAAGGCGGTATATTCGTGGTAATCCAGCCCGGCGCGGCGCAGGCGCTTATCATCCCAGGCAAAGCCCAGCGGTTCAATCAGGTGTAACTGGAAACCGGTATTTGCGCACAAGCGAATGATGTTGCCGGTATTTGGCGGGATTTCAGGTTCAAATAAGACAATGTTTAGCATAAGGCCCCCAGAAACGAGGGCCGAAGCATAACAAATTATTGACGGGCGGAGTACAGCGGCAGCCACAGCGTAAGGCGTAAACCCCCGAGCGGGCTGTCATCGGCTTTGACCCAGCCGCGATGCTGCTGGATGGCCGTTTCGACGATCGCCAAGCCCAATCCGGTGCCGCCTGATTCACGATCGCGCGCCTCATCGGTGCGGTAGAACGGACGGAAAATCTGCTCGCGATCTTCTGGGCTGACGCCCGGACCATCATCATCGACGTGGATGGTAATGCCTTCGATATCCACCGAGAAGCTGACGCTGATATGCGAATTCGAATAGCGCAGCGCATTACGCACGATATTCTCCAGCGCACTCTCCAGCGCATGTGGATTACCGTACAGCGGCCACGGACCAGGCGGATAAGGCACTTCCATCAGTTTGCCCATCTGCTCGGCTTCAAATTTGGCATCTTCCAGCACGCCGTTCCACAGCTGGTTGGCCTTCATTGCCTCGCTAACCAGCGCGTTATTGTGCTGAGTGCGCGACAGCACCAGCAGATCGTTAATCATGCCATCAAGACGCTGCGCTTCCGTTTCGATGCGTTGCAGCTCTTTGCCCTCACCATTACGGCGACGCAGTAACGCGGTAGCCAGCTGCAAGCGAGTCAACGGCGTACGCAGTTCATGGCTGATATCAGATAGCAAACGCTGTTGCGCCGTCATCATGCGTTCGAGTGCGCTCACCATTTGGTTGAAACTCGAACCCGCCGCCAGAAACTCTTGCGGCCCCGATTCCAGTTCCGGATGCTGACGCAAATTACCGCTTGCCACTTCATCCGCCGCATATTTAAGTTTGCGGGCGGGACGCGCCAGGCTCCACGCCAGCCACAGCAGCAGTGGCGAGCTGATCAGCATAGTGACAATCAGCAGCAGTAGCGGGCGGTCAAACAGCAGATTGACGAAATCCAGCTGTGAACTGGTGGCAGGACGAATCAGGTAGAGCTGATAGTTGTCTTCGCCATCGCGTACCGCGAAAGGCCCAACCATTTCAACGCGACCATACTTTTTCTTTTGTGGGTGGTCGGCGTTATCCGACTGCCCAATAAAGTTGCGGATGATCTGCATTTCATTGTGCTGCGCGCCAATCACCCGGCCTTCGCTGGTCACCAATAACAAGCGCTGACCGGGCGGCGCCCATTTGTCGATGGAGCGGAACAGGCGACGCCACCACATTAAGTCGTTTGGCGGATCCTGTGATAGCTCCGCTTCAACGTGCTGTTCAATCATGGTGCCCTGACGCTGCTCGCTTTCCAATAACGCGGTCATCTGGCGCGAATCGAGTTTGGGCACCATTAAAACCAGCATCAACACCAACGCTAGCGTGAGCCAGAAGATGGCGAAGATGCGGGTGGTTAAACTTCCAATCATGATGCCGAAACCATCAGATAGCCGCGTCCGCGCAGGGTTTTAAACCACGGATGACCATCACGACGTTCCGGCAATTTACGACGCAGATTAGAAATGTGCATATCAATAGCGCGGTCAAACGGCGTCAGTCGTTTGCCTAAAACTTCCTGACTAAGGTGCTCACGCGATACCACCTGACCCAGATGCTGTGCCAGCAAATAGAGCAGGGTGAATTCGGTGCCGGTGAGATCCAACGTTTCGCTATCAAAGCTGGCTTCCTGACGACCCGGATTGAGGCGCAGGCAGTCGACTTCTAGCGTCGGTGAGCTGTTATCGTGCTGCTGTTGCTGCTCGCTCCAGTTTGAACGGCGCAAAATGGCACGGATACGCGCCACCAGTTCGCGATCGTTAAACGGTTTAGGCAGATAGTCATCTGCGCCCAGTTCAAGGCCCAGAACGCGGTCCAGTTCGCTGCCACGTGCAGTCAGCATAATGACCGGAGTTTGGTGCTGTTGGCGTAGTTCTTTCAACGTGTCGATACCGTTCTTCTTCGGCATCATTACATCAAGCAATAACAAGTCCACGGTGTTGTCTAGCAGGTTAAGCGCCTGCTCACCATCGCTTGCCACAATGACTTCAAAACCTTCCATCTCAAGCAGTTCTTTAAGCAGCGAAGTTAATTCGCGGTCGTCATCAACCAACAGGATTTTATTCATTTTTTATTGCCCTCCGCAGGCAAAATACCGTGTTCCTTGACTTGCAATCCAACGCTTTACGTAGTTTTACACCCCCTGACGGATGTTTGCAGCCACCGCCGTACACTGGCTCTCGTTGAATCGCAAAACGGAACGAACTGGGAGTTAACGATGCGCTACTTAACCGCCGTCGTCATTGCCTCAGCGATGGTTCTCAGTCACGCCAGCGCCGAAGCAGCAGACACGACGACGATTGACGAGATGCATCCGAACAGCGGATTGACGACAGGCAGTATGACGCAAAATCCGCAAAGCTACATGTTCGATGGCATTGAGCTGACTGAACAACAGCGGCAACAGATGCGAGACCTGATGCAGCAAGCGCGACACGAACGCCCAACAATCAGCGTTCAAGATATAGAAACTATGCATGACCTTGTGATTGCAGACAAATTTAACGAATCGGCTATTCGACAGCAGGCAGAGAAACAAGCCCGCGCAGCGATAGAACAGCAAGTCGAGATGGCTCGGGTTCGTAATCAGATGTACCACCTGCTAACGCCTGCACAGCAAGCGACATTGCAGAAAAATTATGAGCGACGATTAGCTGAAGTTCGTCGACTCTCAGGATTGCAGCCATCATCACCGCTGCAAGCAGTGAGTAGTACCAGCAGTAACCAGTAACATAGTATCCCTGTTTTCCTTGCCATAGACACCATCCCTGTCTTCCCCCGCATGATGCGGGGGTTTTTTTTGCCTGTCATTTCTCTCTAACATCATTGTCTTAAAATTCAATCACGCAGCACACTTCTGCCGATGATAAACTTTAGCCATCTTGAGACCTAAAGGCCGCACCGATGAAGCGTGCGACCCGGCGAGGCATAGCATGGATTCTTCCTATGCAAAGTTAGTCAATCGGGCGGCGTTAGCGGCGACTACGCTGGCGACACTACTGTTAATCGTGAAAATTTTTGCCTGGTGGCATACCGGTTCAGTCAGCATGTTGGCGGCGTTAGTGGATTCATTGGTGGATATTGCCGCTTCACTCACCAACTTGCTGGTGGTGCGCTATTCATTGCAGCCGGCCGATGACGATCACACCTTCGGTCATGGTAAAGCCGAATCATTGGCCGCGCTGGCGCAAAGCATGTTTATCTCCGGCTCGGCGCTGTTTCTGTTTCTCACCGGTATTCAGCATCTGGCATCGCCCGAAACCTTACATGCGCCGCTGGTGGGCATTGTGGTTACGGTGATTGCGCTGTTTTCAACCCTGACGTTGGTTGCCTTCCAGCGCTGGGTGGTGCGTCGCACACGCAGCCAGGCGATTCGCGCAGACATGCTGCACTATCAATCTGATGTGGTGATGAACGGCGCAATATTGGTCGCACTCGGTTTGAGCAGCTATGGTTTTGTACGAGCGGATGCATTGTTCGCGCTCGGCATCGGCGTTTACATTCTCTATAACGCCTTGCGGATGGGCTATGACGCGGTACAGGCGCTGCTAGACCGCGTACTGCCCGAGCATGAAACGCAGGAGATCATCAACGTGGTGACCAACTGGCCGGGCGTACGTGGCGCACATGCATTGCGCACACGGCAATCGGGCCCCACGCGTTTCATCCAGCTACATCTGGAGATGGAAGATCAGTTGCCGTTGGTGCAGGCGCATCAGGTGGCCGATCAAATTGAGCAGGCATTACTAAAGAAGTTTCCCGGCTCAGACGTGATCATCCATCAAGATCCCTGCTCTGTTGTGCCGAGCAATCAACACGGCTTTTTTCAAGGTTAGCGATTTAAAATCATGCAATTACACAAAAAAAGTGACGTAACGCTAACAACTCTGTAAAAAATTAGCGAAAACTTGTCTGACCTGAATCAATTCAGCATCAAGCCTTTGATATACTATTCTGCAACTATTAAGCCATGCGATCGCGAGCTGGTCCACGCCGGACACATGGCAGGAATAATCCTTAGTTTTTGAACAATCCAGAGGTTGTCATGATCAAAAAAATCGGAGTACTGACCAGCGGCGGCGACGCCCCAGGCATGAACGCAGCCATTCGCGGAGTTGTACGTTCCGCGCTGAGTGAAGGACTGGAAGTTTTTGGTATTTACGACGGCTATCTGGGATTGTACGAAGATCGCATGATCAACCTCGACCGCTACAGCGTGTCAGACATGATCAACCGTGGCGGCACCTTCCTCGGTTCCGCACGTTTCCCAGAATTCCGCAACGATGAAGTGCGCCAGACCGCGATTGATAACATGAAAAAGCGCGGCATTGATGCGCTGGTGGTTATCGGCGGTGATGGTTCTTACATGGGTGCGAAGCGCCTGACCGAAATGGGCTTCCCATGCATCGGCTTGCCGGGCACCATCGATAACGACGTAGCAGGCACCGATTACACCATTGGCTACTTCACTGCGTTGGAAACTGTAGTTGAAGCGATTGACCGTCTGCGCGACACCTCATCTTCCCACCAGCGCATCTCCATCGTTGAAGTGATGGGCCGTTACTGCGGCGATTTAACGCTGGCGGCAGCGATTGCCGGTGGTTGTGAGTTCATCGTGCTGCCTGAAATCCCATATACCCGTGAAGAGCTGGTTTCAGAGATCAAAGCGGGCATCGCCAAAGGTAAAAAACACGCCATCGTAGCGATTACCGAGCACATCTGCGATATCGACGATCTGGCGCACTTCATTGAAGCTGAAACCAAACGCGAAACCCGCGCCACCGTTCTTGGTCACATTCAGCGTGGTGGCGCACCTTGTGCCTATGACCGCATCCTGGCATCGCGCATGGGTTCTTACTCCATTGAGCTGCTGCTGCAAGGTTATGGCGGCCGCTGCGTCGGTATTCAGAATGAGAAGATGGTGCATCACGACATCATCGATGCGATTGAAAATATGAAGCGTCCATTCAAACGCGACTGGCTTGATACCGCGAAAAAACTCTACTAATTCCTTATCAAGGCGCGACGAGATTCGCGCCTTTTTAATGCCTGCTTATATTCCCTCCAGTTATAACAGCTTATTTTTAATTCTTTAATCCGTGGATAAGTTTGTGTCAGTCTTGTTCTATAACGACCTCGGGAGAGCAAGCAATGAATAAGTGGAGTATTGGTGTCACCCTGTTACTGGTTTCAACCAGTGTTCTGGCAAAGGATATTCAGCTGTTAAACGTCTCTTACGATCCAACCCGTGAGCTGTACGAACAGTACAACAAAGCGTTTAGCGCGCATTACAAGCAGGAAACCGGCGACAACGTGGTAATTCGCCAGTCGCACGGCGGTTCCGGTAAACAAGCGACCTCAGTGATCAATGGCATCCGTGCTGATGTGGTTACGCTGGCGCTGCAATCTGATGTAGATGCTATTGCTGACCGTGGTCGTATCAATAAAGACTGGATCAAACGCCTGCCGGACAACTCCGCGCCATACACCTCGACCATCGTATTCCTGGTGCGTAAAGGCAACCCGAAAGGCATTCATGATTGGCCGGATCTGATTAAACCGGGCGTATCCGTCATCACGCCAAACCCGAAAACATCGGGCGGCGCACGCTGGAACTATCTGGCTGCATGGGGCTGGGCGCTGGATCAGAACCATGGCGATCAGGCCAAAGCGCTGGCTTACGTGAAATCGCTGTTTAAGAACGTAGAAGTGCAGGATTCCGGTGCACGCGGTGCGACCAATACCTTCGTAGAACGTGGCATTGGCGATGTGCTGATTGCGTGGGAAAACGAAGCCTATCTTGCAGTGGATAAGCTGGGTAAAGACAAGTTTGAAATCGTCACCCCAAGTGAATCGATTCTGGCGGAGCCAACGGTATCGGTGGTAGATAAAGTGGTCGACGAGCAGGGCACCCGTAAAGTGGCCGAAGATTACCTCAAATACCTCTACTCGCCGGAAGGTCAGACCATCGCGGCAGAAAATTTCTACCGTCCACGTGATGAAGCCGTTGCGAAGAAATTTGCCAATAAATTCGCGCCGGTAAAACTGTTCACTATCGACAGCAAGTTTGGTGGCTGGACGCAAGCCCAGAAAACCCACTTCGCCGATGGCGGCAGCTACGATCAGGTGATGAAGCCATAACGAATAGAAAAACGGCCAGCGAGAATGCTGGCCGTTTTGTTTTAGTCCGTGACTTTCATCACCTGCCAGGCGAGGATGCTGGCAGGTGATGAACAGAGGAATCGGGCTATGCAGGGCAGTCGTCGTACCCTGAAGTTACTTACCGCATTATTGGTGCTGTTGATTGTCGGACTGATCGCCGGCGCCATCCATTTCCATAAAAACTCCAACGCCTTGTGGCAGATTATCAGCGAAAAATGCGTGCCGAATGTGGCGGCGACGGGTAAACCCGCGCCATGCCAGCAGGTGAACAGCGAGCAGGGTTACGTCACGCTGAAAGATCTCAACGGCCCGTTGCAGTATCTGCTGATGCCGATCGAAAAAATCACCGGCATAGAAAGCCCGATACTTCTTGAACCCGCTACACCGAATCTGTTTGCCGAAGCCTGGCAGCAACGCACATTGCTGGCGCAGAAGCATGGCGCGCCGATCCCCGATAGCGCGCTGTCGCTGGCCATCAATGCGCAATATGGGCGTACGCAAAATCAGCTGCATATTCATATTTCCTGTCTGCGGCCGGATGTGCGTCAGCAGCTGGATGCGCTGGCACCGAGGCTGAACGTGAAGTGGCAGAGTGAAACGCTGCGTAAGCATCGTTATCTGGTGCGGTCGATTTCTAAGGAAGAACTGGCGCAGCAGAGTGCGTTTATCCGTCTGGCGGATGAAGTGCCGCATGCGCGCACCGAAATGGGGAAATATGGTCTGGCGCTGGCACAATTGCCGGATGGCCGTTTAGCGCTGTTGGCGCTGGAGCGTAATTGGCTGAAACTGAACAGCGGCTCGGCGGAAGAGTTGCAGGATCATAAATGCAGCATATTGCCGCAATAATCGTTGAGGCGATAACCAGGTGCGCATGAATGCGCACCCTACAAAACCGACGTACGGCTCCATTTGTCGTAGGGTGGCCATTCATGGCGACCAATAAAAAAGGCGGCTAATCAGCCGCCTTTTTCTGCATCAAAAACGCTGACTTACGCGTTTTTCGCTGCTGCTGCCGCTTTCACGATCACCGCAAAAGCATCCGCTTTCAGTGAAGCACCGCCAACCAGCGCGCCATCGATATCTGGCTGGGTGAACAGCTCAGCGGCGTTTTTGTCGTTGACGGAGCCGCCGTACTGAATGATTACTTGCTGAGCGATAGCTGCATCTTTCTTCGCGATATGGTCACGAATGAATTTGTGCACCGCCTGAGCCTGCGCTGGAGTGGCTGATTTGCCGGTACCGATAGCCCAAACTGGCTCGTAAGCGATAACCGCGCCTTCGAACGCTGCAGCGCCCTGAGTTTCCAGCACGGCGTCGATCTGACGTGCGCACACTTCTTCGGTTTTGCCCGCTTCGTTTTCTGCATCAGTTTCACCGATGCACAGAACCGGCACCAGGCCAGCTTCTTTCACTACGGCAAATTTCTTCGCGATGAACTCGTCGCTCTCTTTGTGGTAGGTGCGGCGCTCAGAGTGGCCGATGATGATGTATTTCGCGCCAACGTCTTTCAACATGTCTGCGGAAGTTTCGCCAGTGAATGCGCCAGACAGATTAACGTCAACGTTCTGAGCACCCAGAGCAATGTGGCTACCGGAAATGGCGTGCTTCGCCAGGTCCAGATAGATGGCTGGCGGTGCAATCGCGACGCCACAGCCATCAACACCAGACAGCTCTTTGCGCAGGCCTTCAATCAGCTCTTTAGTGATCTGCTTGCTACCGTTCAGTTTCCAGTTACCCATAACCAGTGGATGTCGCATTCTTTCCTCCGCATAACGCGATTCATGAAATAGCGCTGCCATCGGGCAGCGATGTCTGCGAGACAGTATAGAGATCAAATGCGTTGCTGGCTTTGCTTTTCGTCATTTTTGCCGGTGCGATCAGGGCGTCGCGAGCGCCAGTTTTATCGGCTCAACGGCGAAGGTCAAACCCTTGTCGCCGTTGTCTGCCACCACGAAACGCAAGGCACCTTCGGTGCGGGCAAAATAGCGCGCGCCTTTGCCGGCGCTCAGCAGGGAATCGAGTTTTTTACGCCCATCTTCGAGCGATAAGCCGGGGATGAAGAAGCGCAGCAGGGCGGTCATATAATCCATGGCGCGTGCCTGTGCAGCTTTCATATCGGGGCCGGGAACCGGCAGCCAGGTGATTTGCAGGGTTTTGATTTTGCCGGTGCCTTGCTCCAGCGCCGTTGAGGCATACAGCGTTTCACTGATTTTGCTGGCGGCACGCGTCAGGTTGCTTTTATCGCCGCGATTATCAATAGCGCGATATTCCTGCAGCAGTTCATTGGGATTGGCCGCGTTGTACTTCTCACGGAACTGAGCAACGGTCATATCGAAGGTCGGTGCACCCGCGAGCAGATAGGGCGCAGCAGGCAGATGATCGCTACGATCTAACGTGGGGGCATCCTCCGCCCAGACGGGAAATGTCAGTGCGAGGCCAAGCAGCAGCGCGACTGGCAGGTTGTTCATTGCTTCGGCCCTAAATCATTCACTTAGCCCACGATTAGAACGGTTTTTACCGGGCAAAGTCAAAACCCACACTGGGAAAAATCTCACATTCTTTGTGCCGCGCCGATTACCAGTAATGCTCGCTGGTCATATGGCCGGGTTTACGTTTGAAATGTTTGCGCATCTCACGCGTGTCTTTCAGTAACTGCTGGGTATCGCGCACCATCTGTGGATTGCCGCACAGCATCACATGGCTGGTTTCTGCCGTCAGCGGCAAGCCAACCGCACGCTCCAGTGCTCCACTTTCAATCAGCTGCGGTACGCGACCGTGTAGCGAACCGGCGATCTCTTCGCGGCTGATTACCGTTTGAATGTGCAATTTGCCCTGATAGCGCTGCTGCAGCGCTTGCATCAAGGGCAGGAAGCTCAGGTCATCGGCGAAACGCGCGGCGTGCACCAGCACAATATTGTCGAAACGATCCAGATCTTCGCCCTGTTGCAGAATCGATAAATAGGGGCCGATCGCCGTGCCGGTCGCCAGCATCCATAGCGTTTGGCAGTCTGGAATTTCGTCGAGTACAAAGAAACCCGCCGCCTCTTTGGTGATCATCACCTGCTCGCCGGGCTGCAGCGCCTGCAAACGCGGACTCAGTTTGCCCTCGGGCACTGTGACCAGATAAAACTCCAGCAGCGAATCCTGCGGCGCGTTGACGTAAGAATAGGCGCGCTGCACGCGCTCACCGTCAATTTCCAATGCCAGCTTGGCAAACTGTCCCGCAGTAAAGGTATCAATCGGTGCTTCGACGCGCAGGCTGAACAGTGCATCGGTCCAGTTTTTTACTTCTTTAACTTCAGCATTGATCCACTCAGCCATGCTAACTCCTTAGTGTTGAATATTCAGGCACATGATTATCATCGTTATCAATCCGGCAAATTTCCAGCCCTGCGCCCAGCAAAGGGCTCTCAGCGACAAACGCAGCGCACAGATCAGCAACTGTAGCGGGCAGTTTACAATCTGGACTATCAACTTGACGGCTCAAGACATACAGCTTTGTCGGTGCCTCTCGATTTGTCACTGAATCCTGATATTTTTGCCGCCATAAATCCGAGGCGGCTTGTTTTGTGCTGCTTATTCTTTGTTTCTCAGGCAGACATTTTGTTCCATGTTGATAAGTAAAACGCAAAATCGCTTTCTGTTATTCATGCTGATTGTGCTGGTGGCGGTCGGGCAGATGGCGCAAACCATCTATGTGCCAGCAATGGCCAACATGGCCGAAACGCTCAATGTGCGCAGCGGGGCGATCCAGCAGGTTATGGCCGCCTATCTGATGACCTACGGCGGATCGCAGTTGATCTACGGCCCGCTCTCGGACAGTTTTGGCCGCCGTCCGGTGATCCTGATTGGCATGACGATCTTTGCCGTCGGCGCGTTGATCGCCATGTTCGCGCCCTCGCTCGATATTCTGGTATTGGGCAGCGCGGTGCAAGGTTTAGGGACCGGCGTAGCGGGCGTGATGGCGCGTACCATGCCGCGCGATCTCTATTCCGGCATCGCCCTGCGTCAGGCGAACAGCCTGCTGAATATGGGCATTCTGGTTAGTCCGCTGCTGGCGCCAGTGATTGGTGCACTGCTGACGCATCTGTTTGGCTGGCATGCCTGTTTCGCCTTCCTGCTGCTGCTGTGCGTCGGTGTAACAGCTTCAATGGCGCGCTGGCTGCCGGAAACCCGCCCTGTTGATACGCCCGCCACGCCTTTCCTGCGCCGTTATGCCACTTTGCTGAGCGACGGCAACTTCGTGCGTTATCTGCTGCTGCTGATTGGCGCACTGGCTGGTATCGCGGTGTTTGAAGCCAGCTGCGGCGTGCTGATGGGCGGCGTATTGGGGCTGGATGGCTTGACCGTCAGCATCCTGTTTATCCTGCCGATTCCGGCTGCGTTCTTTGGCGCCTGGTTTGCCGGACGTGAGCAGAAATCCTGGCACACGCTGATGTGGTACGGCGTAAACAGTTGCCTGTTGGCTGGATTATTGATGTGGGTTCCCGCCTGGTTTGGCGTGATGAACATCTGGACGCTGCTGGTGCCCGCTGCGCTGTTCTTCTTTGGCGCGGGCATGCTGTTTCCGTTGGCAACCTCGGGCGCGATGGAGCCGTATGCGTGGCTGGCGGGCAGCGCAGGTGCGTTAATCGGAGGCTTACAGAATCTCGGTTCCGGCGTGGTGGCGTGGCTTTCTGCACTGTTGCCACAGCACGATCAATCCAGCCTTGGCATGCTGATGTTCGTGACGTCGCTGGTGATGTTACTGTGCTGGTGGCCACTCTCTCGTCATCCGGAGAGCGGCAAGCAGGCGATTACAGGATAAATTGATGCAGCGCCGCGTCTTTGCGATCCAGATAGTGGATTGACTGGATGCGGCGAATGGTGCGTGATTTGCCGCGCACCAGCAGGGTTTCGCTGGTGGCGATGTTGCCGTTACGCGTGATGCCTTTCAGCAAATCGCCGGTGGTGATGCCGGTGGCAGCGAAGATAACGTTGTCGTTGCGCGCCATCTGATCCAGCTTCAGCACCTGACCCGCTTCAATGCCCATCTCGGCGCAGCGTTGCAGTTCATTCTCGCCGAGGCGACGATTCTCTTCGCTATCGCCTTTCACCTCGTGACGCGCCAATAAACGCGCCTGCATGTCGCCATCCATCGCGCGAATTACTGCCGCCGACACCACACCTTCCGGTGCGCCGCCGATACCGTACATCACGTCCACTTCGCTATCTGGCATACAGGTCAGAATCGAGGCCGCGACATCGCCATCCGGGAAGGAGAACACGCGCACACCGAGCTGCTGCAGCTGGGCAATCACCGCATCGTGGCGTGGCTTAGCCAGAATCGACACTGTTAATTGGCTGAGCGGTTTGCCCAATGCCAGCGCGATGTTTTTCAGGTTGATATCAAGCGGCAGATTGAGGTCGATGGCGCCACGCGCGCCCGGTCCAACAATCAGCTTTTCCATGTACATATCAGGTGCGTGCAGGAAGCTGCCTTTGTCTCCAACCGCCAGTACCGCCAGTGCATTGGCCTGGCCCATCGCCGTCATGCGCGTGCCTTCGATCGGATCGACCGCGATATCCACTGCATCGCCACGGCCGGTACCGACTTTCTCACCGATATACAGCATCGGCGCTTCGTCGATTTCGCCTTCGCCAATCACAATCTGGCCGTCGATATCTATGGTGTTGAGCATAATGCGCATGGCGTGAACGGCTGCGCCGTCGGCCGCATTTTTATCGCCGCGTCCTAACCAGTGATAGCCCGCCAGAGCGGCGGCTTCGGTCACGCGGGAAAATTCAATCGCGAGTTCTCGTTTCATGGTGGCACCTGATAAAAAACAGGCAGGCAGTTTAACACAGCGGGGAAAAGTGGCAGGGGGAAAAACCCGCGGCAGGGCGCCGCGGGTTAGCAGGATTTTACTCTTCGTCTTCCCACGCTTTAGCGCGAGCGACCGCTTTCTTCCAGCCGGCGTAACGGACGTTACGTTCGGTGGTTTCGATGCTTGGGCGGAACTCACGCTCAATCACCGCTTTAGCGCGAACTTCTTCCAGATCGTTCCAGAAGCCAACCGCTAAGCCAGCCAGATAGGCCGCACCCAGCGCCGTGACTTCACGCACTTCCGGACGCTCTACGCGCGTGCCGAGAATGTCAGACTGGAACTGCATCAGGAAGTTGTTGGCAACCGCACCACCATCCACGCGCAGTGATTGCAGGCGGGTGCCCGCATCGTTCTGCATCGCTTCCAGTACGTCGCGCGTCTGGTAAGCAATTGACTCCAGCGTGGCACGGATGATGTGGTTAGCGTTCGCACCGCGCGTCAGACCGAAAATCGCGCCGCGTGCATACGGATCCCAATATGGCGCACCCAAACCGGTGAAGGCTGGCACCATATACACGCCGTTGGTGTCTTTCACTTTCAACGCGAAGTATTCAGAGTCGGTTGAATCGCTGATCAGCTTCATCTCATCGCGCAGCCATTGAATCGACGCACCACCGATAAACACCGCACCTTCCAGCGCATAGTTCACTTCGCCGCGTGGGCCGCACGCGATGGTGGTCAGCAGGCCATGCGTTGAAGTCACAGCTTCGGTGCCGGTGTTCATCAGCATGAAGCAGCCGGTGCCGTAAGTGTTTTTCGCCATACCCGGTTGTACGCACAGCTGGCCATACAGCGCCGCTTGCTGGTCACCCGCGATACCGGCGATTGGAATACGCGTACCGCCTTTACCACCAATGTTGGTCTGGCCGTACACTTCAGAAGAGCCTTTCACTTCTGGCAGCATTTCACGCGGGATATCGAGGATCTCCAGCATGCGCTCATCCCACTCCAGCTTGTGGATGTTGTACATCATGGTACGTGAGGCGTTGGTGTGATCGGTGACGTGCACACGTCCCTGGGTCATTTTCCAAATCAGCCAGGTATCAACGGTACCGAACAGCAGTTCGCCGCGTTTAGCACGGTCACGCGCGCCTTCCACATTATCCAGAATCCACTTCACCTTGGTGCCTGAGAAGTACGGGTTAATCACCAAACCGGTGGTGTGCTGGATATACTCTTCCAGGCCCTCTTTCTTCAGCTTGTTACAGTAATCTGCGGTGCGTGGATCCTGCCAGACGATGGCGTTGTAAACCGGTTTGCCGGTCTCTTTATCCCAGACGATGGCGGTTTCACGCTGGTTGGTGATACCAATCGCCGCGATTTGATCGGAGTTAATGTCGGCGTGTGCCAGCACTTCAACCAGCGTTGAGCTTTGTGACGCCCAGATATCCATTGGGTCATGTTCAACCCAACCCGCTTTCGGGTAGATCTGGGTAAATTCGCGCTGAGAAACCGCGACGATGTTGGCATCATGATCAAGCACCACGGCGCGTGAGCTGGTTGTGCCCTGATCGAGTGCAACTATATATTTTTTATCAGTAGTCATTGTGCTTTCCTGATGTGGTATCGATGAAACTTACGCTTTACGCTGCTGAGCGCGCGCAACCGGTTTTTCTGCTGTGCTGGCTTCCGCGACGTTAACTGGCAGATGGCGGCCAATCAGCGAACGGTAACCAAAGGCTCCGAGGCAAGCACCGACCAGCGGGCCAAAAATCGGAACCAGGAAGTAAGGAATATCTTTGCCACCGGTGAAGGCGACGTTGCCCCAGCCAGCGAAGAAGGCGAACAGTTTTGGACCGAAGTCACGCGCCGGGTTGAGTGCGAAGCCGGTCAGTGGACCCATTGAGCCACCGATTACTGCGACCAGCAAACCAATCAACAGCGGAGCCAGCGGACCACGCGGTACACCGTTGCCGTCATCGGTCAGCGCCATGATCACCGCCATTAATACCGCTGTAATCACCATCTCAACCAGGAACGCCTGAGCGACGCTGATGTGCGGGTTCGGGTAGGTAGAGAAGATACCGGCCAGATCGAGGCTTTCAACGCTGCCGCGCACCATTTGATGGCTCGCTTCGTAATCAAAGAACAGATTGTAGTAGAGACCGTAAACCAACGCGGCAGCGCAGAACGCGCCGGCAACCTGCGCCAGAATATAGGGAATAACTTTACGACCTTCGAAATTAGCGAACAGGCACAGCGCGACGGTAACGGCTGGGTTAAGATGCGCGCCAGAAACGCCTGCGCTTAGATAGACTGCCATGGAGACGGCTAAACCCCAGATAATACAAATTTCCCACTGACCGAATGACGCACCGGCCAGTTTCAGTGCAGCAACACAGCCTGCACCAAAGAAGATAATCAAACCTGTGCCGAGAAATTCAGCGATGCACTGACCTTTTAGTGTGTTAGTTGTCTGACTCATAATGGCATTCCTGAAGCGAGGTTAAATTTTATCAGTTTTTGTTCTCATCCATGAGTCGCCCAGCTATCAATGTAGGGTTGATGTGAATTTATCGTTAACGAGCATAAACGAGAAATAGCGAAATTGAAAACTGTGTACTCCATCATAAAAATGCGCGTTTTCGCGTCTTTTGCGTTGCTTTGAGACCCATTTTTCCCGCTTTGCTGGTCGATGCTGATGTGATCGCGCACACAGATGCGCGAAGATGCGCATTTTTTTAGGCATAGACTGAAAAGTGTTACAGACTGCCCTCGCAGGCCTTGTGGCGCTGGACTTGCTGGGTTCGGCTACATACAATCGAGTCATCGTGGCTGAGCGCACCATAATAAGGCATGCACTAGCCCCATCAACGCCTTGCAAGATTTAGGAGAGGTCAGAAAGATGTCATTTGAAGTGTTCGAGAAACTGGAAGCGAAAGTACAGCAGGCGATTGATACCATCACTCTGCTGCAGATGGAAATTGAAGAGCTGAAAGAGCAAAACAATACGCTGAAAAACGAAGTCAGCCAGGCTTCAGGCAACCAAGATGCGCTGGTGCGTGAAAATCAGCATCTGAAAGAAGAGCAGCATGTCTGGCAGGATCGTCTGCGGGCACTGCTGGGAAAAATGGAAGAAGTTTAAGCGTCGATGCTTAAACCAACGGGTGCCGCGGCACCCGTTTTTGTTGCGGCTTACTCGATGTCGAGTGCGTCTTCAGACAGGATGATGCCGGTATTGTCGGCATACAGATGGTCACCAGAGAAGAAGGTCACGCCGCCGAAGTTAACGCGCACGTCACTTTCGCCAATGCCTTCACCCGCTGCACCCACCGGAATCGCCGCAATCGCCTGAATGCCGATTTCCAGCTCTTCAAGGTCGTCTACCTGACGTACCGAGCCGTAAACCACAATGCCTTCCCACTCATTTTGCGCCGCCAGACTCGCCAGCTGAGCATCGACCAGTGCGCGACGGACCGAACCGCCGCCATCCACCAGCAATACGCGACCCCGACCGTTCTCTTCCAGCAAATCGTAGAGTAAGCCGTTATCTTCGAAACATTTCACTGTGGTGATTTGACCACCGAATGAGCTGTGCCCACCAAAGTTCGAAAAAAGCGGTTCAACAACATTCACAGCTTCGTGGTAGATGTCACAGAGTTCAGATGTATCGTATTTCATGAGGGTTTTCGTCTGTTTGCCACAGGAGCGCTAAGTATATCGCTATCTGGCGATTGTTGGCAAAATCATCAACCGCCAAAAAAAGCGTTGCATCAATATCCTGCGTAAAAAAAAGCCCGGCACAGTGGCCGGGCAGCGATTTCGCGGGTAAAGCTTACAGAATGAAGCGGCTGAGATCTTCGTCGGCCACCAGCTCATCCAGATGCTTACCAACGTACTCGGCATCGATAGTGATCGATTCACCGTTACGATCGCTGGCGTCATAGGAGATATCTTCCATCAGACGCTCCAGCACGGTATGCAGACGACGCGCACCGATGTTCTCGGTGGTTTCGTTCACCTGCCATGCGGCTTCGGCGATACGACGCACGGCGTCATCGGTGAAGTCGATATTGACCCCTTCGGTGCCCATCAATGCTTTGTACTGCACGGTAACCGAGGCGTTTGGCTCGGTCAGGATGCGCTCGAAGTCATTGACGGTCAGCGCCTGCAGTTCAACGCGAATTGGCAGACGGCCTTGCAGTTCTGGGATCAGATCTGACGGGCTAGCGACCTGGAACGCGCCGGAAGCGATAAACAGAATGTGGTCGGTTTTCACCATGCCGTGCTTGGTGGAAACGGTGCAGCCTTCAACCAGCGGCAGCAGGTCACGCTGTACGCCTTCGCGTGATACGTCTGGACCGCCCGCATTCTGGCCGCCGCGCTTACAGATTTTGTCGATTTCGTCGATGAACACGATACCGTGCTGCTCAACCGCATCGATGGCATCCTGCTTCAGTTCTTCCGGGTTCACCAGCTTGGCCGCTTCTTCTTCAATCAGCAGCTTCATGGCTTCTTTGATTTTCAGCTTACGCGGTTTCTGCTTCTGGCCACCGAGGTTCTGGAACATCGATTGCAGCTGGCTGGTCATCTCTTCCATGCCCGGAGGCGCCATGATTTCAACGCCAGCCGATGAAGCGGCCAGATCGATCTCAATCTCTTTGTCATCCAGCTGGCCTTCGCGCAGTTTCTTGCGGAAGGACTGACGCGCTGTTGATGGCTCAGCCGCTTGTTCAGCCTGGCCCCAGTTGTTTTTCGCGGGTGGGATCAGCACATCGAGGATGCGCTCTTCCGCCATCTCTTCCGCGCGGTATTTGTTCTTCTCGATCGCCTGGCTGCGCACCATCTTGATGGCAGAATCGGTCAGATCGCGAATGATGGAATCCACCTCTTTACCGACATAACCGACTTCGGTGAATTTGGTGGCTTCCACTTTGATGAACGGTGCGTTAGCCAGTTTGGCTAAGCGACGGGCGATTTCGGTTTTACCGACGCCGGTTGGACCAATCATCAGAATGTTTTTCGGCGTCACTTCGTGGCGCAGCTCTTCGTCGAGCTGCATGCGGCGCCAGCGGTTACGCAGGGCGATCGCGACCGCCTTCTTTGCGCCGTCCTGGCCGATAATAAAGCGATTAAGCTCGCTGACAATCTCGCGTGGAGTCATCTCAGACATGATGTTTAGTCCTTAGCCTTAGACGGTAATGCTTCGAAGTTAATATTGTGGTTGGTGTAGATACAGATATCGCCAGCGATGTTCAGCGCTTTCTCCACGATATCGTGCGCACCAATGTCGGTGTTTTCCAACAACGCGCGTGCCGCTGCCTGGGCGTAAGGCCCACCAGAACCAATTGCAATCAGGTCATTTTCCGGCTGGATAACGTCGCCGTTGCCGCTGATGATTAATGAGGAGTTTTCGTCGGCCACCGCCAGCAGCGCTTCGAGGCGGCGCAGCATGCGATCGGTACGCCAATCTTTAGCCAGTTCGACCGCCGCTTTCACCAGATGGCCTTGGTGCATTTCCAGCTTGCGCTCAAACAGTTCAAACAGGGTGAAGGCATCTGCGGTACCGCCAGCAAAACCGGCGATCACTTTATCGTTGTAAAGACGACGGACTTTTTTAACGTTGCCTTTCATTACGGTATTGCCGAGCGTAGCCTGGCCATCACCGCCAATCACTACCTGGCCGTTGCGTCGTACACTTACTATTGTTGTCACGGGCAGACCCCTTGTTGCAGTAGAAAAGGAACTCCGCGCACTCGGCGCGGAGTATCATGCAACCAGATATGGGGTAGGAAAAAGGGGTTTCAACCCCCAGCAGCGAGGGGAATACAACTTCCGTGGCCGGAACTGTGTAAGCGTTTGACTGTGCTGTCGGCGCTGCTGCGATCTTTGAACGGCCCGATCACCACGCGATTCCAGCCACCGCCGGTAGTAATGCGGCTCTCGAATCCTTCAAATGCCAGACCGGCGCGTACTGATTCCGCCTGATCGGTACCTTTGAACGATCCACACTGCACCATCCAGCGCTGTGAAGAGGCTTTCTCTTCGGTTTTCGCCTTGGCCGTTTCCTGCGGTTTGGTCTGCTGCGTTGGCTCACGCGTGATCGGCGCAGCTTGCTGCTGCTGACGCGCGGCCTGTTGTTGCTGCAACTGTTGCTGGCGCTGCTGCTGTTGTAACTGTTGCTGCTGACGTTGCAACTGCTGCTGTTGTTGCTGCTGAACCTGCTGCTGCTGCTGCTGTTGCTGCACCTGCTGACGCTGCAGCGTTTGCTGGCGCTGCGCCGGGGTTTGTTCGTTCCACGGCACTTCGTTCAACTGCGTCGGCTGCTGGCGCATATCGGCCTGCATCTGCTCCAGCAACTGTCGCTGTTCATCGGTCAGCTGAGTTTGTGATTGCACGCCACCGGCCGAAGGCTCAGTCGGCGACGGAACGGTAATTTGGCGATTTTCCAGCTCTTTGATGTACTTCCAGCGCTCTTCCGGCTTCGGCGGCAGGCCGTTACCGTTGGCTTTGTGGTTTGGAATGACCTCAATCTCTTCTTTCTTATGATGCGAGATGAACCATAAACCACCGGCAAAGGTGACCAGCACGGCCACGGCCAGTACCATCATGAGCTTTGAAGTGCCTGATCCGCCTTTGCTTTTCTTGCTGCGGCTGGCGGGTTTTTTGCGACGCGTCCCTGTTGAACGCCCGCGGCCTACATAATCTTTCTGTGCCACTTTCGTTCTGCTACCCTTCAAAAAAATGCCAATGGGCATGTAAATGTGCTGTTAATTGCCCGGCAATGAATGCGCCATGTTACGCAAGGGCTGGAACTTTGACCAGCACAGTCTGCCTTCAGAATCCGCTGAAAATGCAGGCTTCTACGCGCTATTTTTCCCGTTTTGCTGCCGGTGCCGTACTGCCACGCACGCGCAACTCCGCATCCAGCAGGCGCGAGCCGTTATTCACGCGTTTACCCTGCAGCTCATCAAGTAATAGCAGCATCGCTTCACGACCGATGGCAAAGCGCGGCTGCGCCACGGTGGTCAGCGGTGGATCGTAGTATTGCGCCAGTTCGATATCATCAAAGCCCACTACCGACAAATCCTGTGGAATGCGCATGCCGAGTTTGCGTGCCTGATTCATCGCGCCCAGCGCCATTAAATCGCTATGGCAGAAGATCGCTTTCGGGGGCTGCGGCAAACTCATCAACTGCTTAAGCGCATTTGCACCGGCTTCAAAGGTGAAGTCGCCGTGCACAATCATCGTCGGGTCGATGGCGATGTTGCTGCGACGCAGCGCCTGAATGTAGCCCTGCAAACGATATTGGCTCAGCGGAATATGTTCTGGCCCGGTGATGCAGGCGATTTGGCGATGACCGAGCTGCAACAGGTGATTTACTGCTTCAAAAGCGGCGGTCAGGTTATCGATATGCACCGTTGGCAAGGCCATTTCCGGCGCAAATTCGTTGCCCATCACCATTGGCGGCAGGTTACGCTGATCTTCAATGCCCGCCTCAAATGGCAGCTGTGAACCCAACAGCACCATGCCGTCGATCTGGCGCGTCAGCATTAAATTCAGGAAGGTTTTTTCCTGTTTGTTCTGATGCGCGCAATCGCCAATCAGTACCAGATAACCTTCATGCGCGGCGGTGACTTCCACGCCGCGAATGATCTCACTGAAGAAGGGATCGCAGATGTCCGGCACAATTACCAGAATGGTTTGCGTTTCACCGCGTTTGGCATTGCGCGCCAAACCGTGCGGCGCATAACCCACGGCAATCACGGCTTTTTCGACCTTGAGCCGGGTCGCAGCAGAGACTTTTTCTGGATTCATCAACGCACGTGAAACCGTGGCGGTTGAAACGCCTGCTTTCTCGGCCACATCTTTCATGGTGGCGGCGGTGGAGGGTTGCTTCTGGTCCAACGTATAACTCCTGACGCGGTACAGCGCATTGATTTTCTGACATTACCGGGCTTCAACCGGGTCGGCACTATTGTTAACCAAAGGTCGCGCCGGGTTGTTACTTAATTTGCATAAAAATTGTGACTTGTGCGACTTTTTTCGATCTGGCTCGCAGATGTGGCGCGGCTTAGCTCTCAGTGGGATCGATATCCAGCGTCCATTTCACTTTGCGCGACGCAGGCAAGGTGGCGATCAGCGGTAGCGATCCGTTCAGCAGCTGTTGCAGACGTTTGCGTGATGGATGCTGCAACAGCAGCTGCCAGCGCCAGCGTCCGCTGCGTTTCGGTGCCAATGCCGGAACCGGCCCCATCAGCCACATCGCCTCATCTTTTAGCGGACTGGCTTCCAGCAAATTGCGCAGCTGAGTAAGGAATTCCGCCGCCTGTTGGTTATCCATATCTTCAGCGCGGAACAGCGCATGGCTGGTCCACGGCGGCAGCTGAACCGACTGACGCTCCAGCAGCGTTTGATCGGCAAAAGCGAAATAGCCGCGATGCAGCAAGGTTTGCAGCAGCGGATGTTCCGGATGATGGGTTTGCAGCAACACTTCGCCCTGTTTGCCGGCACGACCGGCGCGGCCTGCGACCTGCGTGTAAAGCTGAGCGAAGCGCTCGGCGGCACGGAAATCAGCAGAGAACAGCGCGCCATCGACATCGAGCAGCGACACCAGCGTGACATCCGGGAAGTGATGGCCTTTCGCCAACATTTGCGTGCCCACCAGAATGCGCGCGCCGCCGCGATGCACATCGGCCAGATGCTGCTCCAGCGCACCTTTACGGCTGGTGGTATCGCGATCGATGCGCGATACCGGCACGCCGGGGAACAGCGTGCCCAACTGCTGTTCCAGCTGTTCGGTGCCGACGCCAACCGGCATCAAATGCGTCGAACCACAGCTCGGGCACTGATTCGGCAGCGGGCGCTGGCTATCACAATGGTGGCAGCGCAGCTGGCGATGGTTCTGGTGCAGCGTGTAGTAGCTATCGCAGCGTTGACACTCCGCCAGCCAGCCGCAATCGTGGCACATCAGCGCCGGAGAGAAGCCGCGGCGATTGAGGAATAGCAGAACCTGATTGTCGGCCTGTAGATGTTGGCGCATTTTGCCAAGCAGCGCCGGTGCCAGCCCGCCTTTCAGCTGCTGGCCTTTAAGATCGATCAGCTGCTGCAACGCCGGTTTAGCATTGCCCGCGCGTTTGGTGAGATTGAGCTGGCGATATTTGCCGACGCGCACGTTGTGCAGGGTTTCCAGCGCCGGCGTGGCCGAACCCATCACAATCGGAATGTCTTCCTCATGCGCGCGGAACACCGCCAGATCGCGCGCCTGATAGCGCCAGCCTTCCTGCTGTTTGTACGAGCTGTCGTGTTCTTCATCAATAATGATCACGCCGGGACGCGCCAGCGGCGTGAACAGCGCCGAGCGTGTGCCGATAACAATCGCGGTTTCGCCGCTGCGCGCGCGCAGCCAGACGGCCAGGCGTTCGCTGTCATTCAGCGCTGAGTGCAGCACATCAATCGGCGCATCAAAGCGCTCGCGGAAGCGGGCGATGGTTTGCGGTGTCAGGCCGATTTCTGGCACCAGCACCAAAGCCTGTTTGCCGCGTGCCAGCACGTTCTCCAGCACGCTGAGATACACCTCGGTTTTGCCCGAACCGGTAATGCCGGCCAGTAGCCACGGCGCATAGTGATCGTCTTCACTGCGCATCGCGCCCACCGCCATCGCCTGATCGGTATTCAGGCGCAGGCGATCACCTTTAACGGCAAAGCTGGTGCGCCAGTCGTGCATCTGCGGCGTATGTTCACGCAAATCGCACAAGCCTTTAGCGCGCAACGCTTGCAGCGCGGCATCGGTAAAATCGTGTTCACTGACCTGATGACGATAGAGCGGTCGCTGACGCAGCATCGCCAGCGCTTGCTGCTGTTTCGGCGCGCGCTTCAGACTTTCCATCGCCACTTCACGGCCAGCATCATTAATCACCCATTGCCACAGCGGCGCTTCCTGCGCCGGTTTGCCCTGACGCAGCAGCACCGGCAGCGCATGGCTCAGCACTTCGCCGAGCGGAGAATGATAATAGGTGGCGGCCCAATGCAAAATGCGCCACAGGGCGGGCGAGAACAGACTTTGATCGTCAAGCACGCTTTCTATCTGCTTGAGCTGCGTCAGTGGCAGATCGCTGGTCTCGCGCGTGCCGACCACAATGCCGATCATTTTGCGATTGCCGAACGGCACATTCACGCGCCCGCCCGCCACCGGCTGCGGCGCATCGGCAGGCAGCAAGTAGTCAAACAGGCGAGGTAGCGGAACGGGTAGGGCAACCTGAACAACGGGCATCTGAATCTCTATCCAGTTCTGAATTAAGGAGAAGTAGTGTACACGCCTAATTAGGAAGCGGCTATTTGCTAAAACCGGTTAATTTCTGTATACTATGCCGCCTTCGATGAGATCGCTTGTCGGAGCATACACTTAATGTTCAACCGCGTGTGGTGCTGTGCAGGCTAAGCCTGGCACGGAGAGCGACACGGCCTTTTATGAGGTTCTCCCATGAAACAAGGTATTCACCCTAAGTACGAAGCAGTAACCATGACTTGCTCTTGCGGTAACGTGATCAACACCCGTTCAACCATGGCTTCTGGTCTGAACCTGGACGTGTGCGGCAAATGCCACCCGTTCTACACTGGTAAGCAGCGTATTGCTGACACCGGTGGCCGTGTAGATCGCTTCAACAAGCGTTTCAGCGTGCCAGCAAGCAAGAAATAAGATTTTTGGCCGTCGAATCTTCGCGATTCGGCAGCAAGAAAAAACCCAGCCTCGGCTGGGTTTTTTTATTTCTGGCTTCAGTATTCCCAGCTATCGGGATCGATGCCCATTTCACGCATAATCTGTTTCGCTTCTTCCGGAATCTCATCGCTGCGTTCTTTACGCAAATCGACATCGTTCGGCAGAGGCTGCCCGGTGAAAGCATGCAAAAAGGCTTCACACAGCAGTTCGCTGTTGGTGGCGTGACGCAGGTTATTCACCTGACGGCGGGTGCGCTCATCCGTTAAAATCTTCAGCACTTTCAGCGGGATAGAAACTGTGATTTTCTTAACCTGCTCGCTCTTCTTGCCATGTTCAGCGTAAGGGCTGATATATTCGCCGTTCCATTCAGCCATGGGTTACCTTAATCAATAAAAGTTGAATATGGGGAAATCCGTTGATTATGCCCGATTTTTCGATGCCTGACCCCTTAAACCGCAGGTTTTATGCTTGAGCACCGCTTCTGCAAAGGAAAGCGCGCTGAACACCAGGCGATGACGGACAATTTTAGCGGTTATTGATGATTTGCTCAATCTATACGCAAAGACATTTAGATGTCCAGATGTATTGACGTCTATGTGCGGAATGTTATTCTGTTGCTCTTCTTTTTCTTCAGGAACAGTAAGCACCATGACGCGTAAACAGGCAACCATCGCAGTACGTAGCGGTTTGAATGATGACGAGCAATATGGCTGCGTTGTCCCACCGATTCATCTCTCCAGCACCTATAACTTCCTCGACTTCAATGAGCCGCGTGCGCATGACTATTCACGTCGTGGTAACCCAACGCGTGATGTGGTGCAGCGCGCGTTGGCAGAGCTGGAAGGTGGTGCAGGCGCGGTATTAACCAATACCGGCATGTCGGCGATTCATCTGGTGACAACCGTGTTCCTGAAGCCGGGCGATCTGCTGGTGGCGCCACACGACTGTTACGGCGGCAGCTATCGTCTGTTCGATAGCCTGAGCAAGCGCGGTGCGTATCGCGTTAAGTTTGTCGATCAGGGCGACAAAGCTGCGCTGGCCGCTGCTCTGGCCGAGAAGCCAAAACTGGTGCTGGTTGAAAGCCCAAGCAATCCTTTATTGCGCGTGGTGGATATCGCCAGCATCTGCGCCGCCGCGCGTGAAGCGGGCGCCATTAGCGTGGTGGACAACACCTTCCTCAGCCCGGCGTTGCAAAACCCGCTGGCACTGGGTGCCGATCTGGTTGTTCACTCCTGCACCAAATACCTGAATGGTCACTCTGATGTGGTAGCGGGTGCGGTGATTTCGAAAGATCCGGCGATGGCCACCGATCTGGCGTGGTGGGCGAATAATATTGGTGTAACCGGCGCAGCGTTTGATAGCTACCTGCTGCTGCGCGGTTTGCGCACGCTGTCACCGCGCATTGCGGCAGCACAACGCAATGCATTGGCGATTGTTGATTACCTGAAGCAACAACCGCTGGTGAAAAAACTGTATCATCCGTCTCTGCCGGAAAATGCCGGTCATGAGTTTGCGGTACGTCAGCAGCGTGGCTTTGGTGCCATGCTGAGTTTCGAAATCGATGCCGATGAGGCTCGCCTGCGCCGCTTCCTGAAAGCGCTGCAGCTGTTCACGCTAGCCGAATCGCTCGGTGGCGTAGAGAGTTTGATTTCGCATACCGCAACCATGACGCATGCCGGCATGTCTGCAGAAGCGCGCGCGGCAGCGGGAATTTCGGAAACACTGCTGCGTATTTCTGTTGGGATTGAAGATCACGAAGATTTAATCGCCGATCTGGATAATGCATTCCGGATCGCAGCCGAGGAGTAATCATGACGAGTTCAGTGGGCGCGGGAACGCCGGTCAAGCAGTTGCATAAATTTGGTGGCAGTAGCCTGGCCGACGCACGTTGCTATCAGCGCGTGGCCAGCATCATGGCGGATTACAGCCAGCCAGGCGACTTAATGGTGGTCTCTGCCGCTGGCAGCACCACTAACCAGTTGATCAGCTGGCTGAAATTGAGCCAGAGCGATCGCTTATCTGCCCATCAGGTGCAACAGGCTTTACGGCGTTTTCACAGCGAGTTAATTGCTGCGCTGCTGCCTGCTGAATATGCCGAAACCCTGACGTCTTCCTTTATCCGCGATCTGGAAAGACTGGCGGCGCTGCTCGATGGCACCATCACCGATGCGGTGTATGCGGAAGTGGTAGGGCACGGTGAAATCTGGTCGGCACGCTTGATGGCCGCAGTGCTGAGCCAGCGCGAGATCGAAGCTGCCTGGCTGGATGCGCGTGACTTCCTGCGTGCTGAACGTGCCGCGCAGCCGCAGGTTGATGAAGGCAAATCCTGGCCGCTGTTGCAGGAGCTGTTAACACAGCATCCGCATAAGCGTCTGGTAGTGACCGGATTTATCAGCCGCAGCGAAGCGGGTGAAACCGTACTGCTCGGTCGTAACGGCTCGGATTACTCGGCTACGCAAATTGGTGCGCTGGCGGGCGTCGGTCGCGTGACCATCTGGAGCGATGTGGCGGGCGTTTACAGCGCCGATCCGCGTAAAGTTTCTGATGCGTGTCTGCTGCCGCTGCTGCGTCTTGATGAAGCCAGCGAGCTAGCGCGTCTGGCTGCGCCGGTGCTGCACACCCGCACCTTGCAGCCGGTTTCCAACAGCGACATCGATTTGCAGCTGCGTTGCAGCTATCAACCGGAGCAAGGCTCGACGCGTATTGAACGCGTGCTGGCATCTGGCACCGGCGCGCGTATCGTCACCAGCCACGATGATGTGTGTCTGGTGGAGATTCAAATCCCCGACAATCACGATTTCAAAACGCAGCAGAAAGAGATCGATCTGTTACTGAAGCGCGCGCAGCTGCGTCCGCTGGCGATTGGTGTACATCCCGATCGTCGCCTGCTGCAGCTGTGTTACACCTCGGAAGTAGTGAATAGCGCCTTCAACCTGTTGCAGGATGCCGCACTGCCGGGCCATCTGCAGCTGCGCGACGGCTTAGCGCTGGTGGCGCTGGTGGGCGCAGGCGTGACGCGTAATCCGCTGCACAGCCATCGCTTCTGGCAGCAAATCAAAGATCAGCCGGTGGAATTTGTCTGGCAATCGGAAGATCACATCAGCATCGTGGCGGTCTTGCGCGTTGGCCCGACGCAGCACCTGATTCAGGGACTGCATCAGTCGCTGTTCCGCGCAGAAAAACGCATCGGCCTGATGTTGTTCGGTAAAGGCAACATCGGTTCACGCTGGCTGGAGCTGTTTGCCCGCGAGCAGGAAACATTGTCGGCGCGTACGGGATTTGAGTATGTGCTGGCGGGCGTCGCAGACAGCAGCCGCAGCTTGCTGAGCTACGACGGCCTGGAAGCCAGCCGCGCATTGGCGTTTTTTGATGATGAAGCGGTAGAGCGTGATGAAGAGTCGCTGTTCCTGTGGATGCGTGCGCACCCGTTCGATGATTTAGTGGTGCTGGACGTCACTGCCAGCGAGCAGCTGGCGCAGCAGTATCACGATTTTGCCAGCCACGGCTTCCACGTTATCAGCGCCAATAAGGTTGCTGGTGCATCCAGCGGTCAAAGCTGGCGTCAGGTGCGTGATGCTTTCGCCAAAACCGGTCGTCACTGGCTGTATAACGCCACCGTCGGTGCCGGTTTGCCGGTCAACCACACGGTGCGCGATCTGCGCGAAAGCGGCGATAGCATTCTGGCGATCAGCGGCATTTTCTCCGGCACGCTCTCCTGGCTGTTCCTGCAATTTGACGGCACGGTGCCGTTTAGCGAGCTGGTCGATCAGGCGTGGCAGCAAGGCCTGACCGAACCGGACCCGCGCGTTGATTTATCCGGGCAGGACGTAATGCGCAAGCTGGTGATTCTGGCGCGTGAAGCGGGCTACGATATCGAGCCGGATCAGGTACGTGTCGAATCGCTGGTGCCGGCGATTTGCGACGGTGAGTCGATTGATCACTTCTTCGAAAACGCCGATGAGCTGAATGACCAGATGCTGCAGCGTCTGGAAGCGGCGCAAGAGATGGGCTTAGTGCTGCGTTACGTGGCGCGCTTCGATGCTAATGGCAAAGCGCGCGTCGGCGTGGAAGCGGTACGCCCCGAGCATCCGCTGGCCGCGTTGCTGCCGTGCGATAACGTGTTTGCCATCGAAAGCCGCTGGTATCGCGATAATCCGCTGGTGATTCGCGGACCGGGCGCTGGCCGGGATGTAACAGCGGGCGCGCTGCAATCGGATATCAACCGCCTCGCACAGCTGCTGTAATCTGCCTCACTCTGCAGGCGGCATCGTCCGTCTGCACTCTTCATTTTCTCCCGCGCATTATGAAATGCTTTCACCTTGATTGAAGATTTGTCACGCCCGTACATTAATTTTCTGTTGACGCTGGCGCGCGAATCGTTCATTTTGTGCATCTGGACGTCTAAACGTATGGATGTTCGAAGGCCGCAAAATAATCGATATGTGATGACGAGGTAATTAGGATGAGTTTCTTTCACGCCAATCAACGCGAAGCGTTGAACCAAAGTCTGGCTGAGCTGAACGGGCAAATTAATGTCTCTTTCGAATTTTTCCCGCCACGTACCAGTGAAATGGAAGAAACCCTATGGAGCTCAATCGATCGACTGAGCAGCCTGAAGCCGAAATTCGTCTCCGTCACCTACGGTGCCAACTCGGGCGAGCGCGACCGTACGCACAGCATCATTAAAGGCATTAAAGATCGCACCGGTCTGGAAGCGGCACCGCATCTGACCTGTATCGATGCCACGCGTGATGAGCTGCGCGCTATCGCACGTGATTACTGGGATAGCGGCATTCGTCATATCGTGGCACTGCGCGGTGATTTACCGCCGGGCAGCGGCAAGCCGGAAATGTACGGTTCGGATTTGGTTGAACTGCTGAAAGACGTCGGCGATTTCGATATCTCGGTGGCGGCTTATCCGGAAGTGCATCCCGAAGCGAAAAGCGCACAGGCTGATTTGATCAACCTGAAACGTAAAATTGATGCCGGTGCTAACCGCGCCATCACCCAGTTCTTCTTCGACGTGGAAAGTTACTTGCGTTTCCGCGATCGCTGTGTCGCAACCGGTATCGACGTGGAAATTGTGCCGGGTATTCTGCCGGTCTCTAACTTTAAACAGTTACAACGCTTCGCCACCATGACCAATGTGCGAGTGCCTGGCTGGATGAGCGCGATGTTTGAAGGTCTGGATAACGATCCGGAAACGCGCAAAATGGTGGGTGCCAGCGTTGCCATGGACATGGTGAAAATCCTGTCGCGAGAAGGGGTGAAGGATTTCCATTTCTATACGCTGAATCGTGCCGAGTTGAGTTACGCGATTTGTCACACGTTGGGCGTGCGTCCGGCGATGGGGGCGTAAGATTGGCGGTCGCCATGAATGGCGACCCTACAGGTTTCCGGTTTTGTAGGGTGCGCGTTCATGCGCACCGGTAAAACAATAAAAAAGGAGCCGGTTGGCTCCTTTTTCACATCATTTCACTCGATTAACCGGTATTACGCATACCCGCTGCAACACCCGCGATCGTCACCATCAGCGCTTGTTCTACACGCGCATCTGGCTCATCACCGCGCTCTTCTTGCGCACGTGAACGATGCAGCAGTTCAGCCTGCAACACGTTCAGCGGATCGGTATAGACGTTACGCAGCGCGATAGATTCAGCAATCCACGGTTGGTCGGCCATCAAATGCGCATCGTTGGCGATGGTCAGCACCGCTTTGATATCCGCATCCAGTTGATCGCGCAGTTGCTTGCCGAGTGGCCACAGTGATTTATCCACCAGGCGCTGATCGTAATATTCCGCCAGCCACAGATCGGCTTTCGAGAACACCATCTCCAGCATGCCAAGACGTGTGGCGAAGAACGGCCATTCGCGGCACATGTTCTCCAGCTCATCCTGATGACCTTCATCCATCGCTTTCTGCAACGCGGCACCCGCGCCCAGCCAGGCTGGCAACATCAGGCGGTTCTGCGTCCAGGCGAAGATCCATGGAATAGCACGCAGCGATTCCACACCGCCGGTTGGGCGACGTTTAGCCGGACGTGAACCCAGCGGCAATTTGCCCAGTTCCTGCTCTGGCGTGGCCGAGCGGAAATAGGGCACGAAGTCCGGATTTTCACGCACATAACCGCGATACATCGCACAGGAGTGCGCCGACAGACCATTCATGATCTCCTGCCATTCGCGCTTTGGTTCCGGCGGTGGCAGCAGGTTGGCTTCCAGAATCGCACCGGTATACAGCGACAGGCTGGCGATGGTGACTTCTGGCAAACCGTATTTGAAGCGAATCATCTCGCCCTGTTCGGTCACGCGCAGGCCACCTTTCAGGCTGCCCGGCGGTTGTGACAACAGCGCAGCATGGGCTGGCGCACCGCCACGACCAATTGAGCCGCCGCGTCCGTGGAACAGCGTCAGCGTAATGCCCGCGCTCTCACAGGTTTTGATCAGCGCATCCTGCGCCTGATATTGCGCCCAGCTGGCGGCCATCACGCCGGCATCTTTCGCCGAGTCGGAATAGCCAATCATCACCATCTGTTTGCCGTTGATAAAGCCGCGATACCAGTCGATGTTCAGCAACTGCGTCATCACGTCGTTGGCGTTGTTCAGGTCATCAAGGGTTTCGAACAGTGGCGCAACTGGCATGGCGTAAGGAATGCCGACTTCTTTCAGCAGCAGATGCACAGCCAGCACGTCCGATGGGGTTTTCGCCATGGAGATCACGTAGGAAGCAATCGAACCCTGCGGCGCTTCGGCCACCACTTTGCAGGTATCCAGCACTTCACGCGTCTCATCGCCCGGTTCCCACTGATGCGGCAACAGCGGACGCTTAGAATTCAGTTCGCGAATCAGGAAAGCTTGTTTATCGGCTTCTGACCAGCTTTCGTAATCACCGAGGCCAAGATAGCGCGTCACTTCGGCAATCGCCTGGGTATGGCGGGTGCTCTCCTGACGGATATCGATACGTACCAGCGGCACGCCGAAACACTTCACGCGGCGCAGCGTGTCCAACAACTGGCCGTTGGCGATGATGCCCATGCCGCACTGTTGCAGAGATTGATAGATAGCGAACAGCGGTTCCCACAGCTGATCGTTGGAGACCAGCAGGTCGGCCGGACGCGGCAGGCGCTCGCCTTTCAGACGGCGGCCAAGATAGGCCTGCGTGGTCATCAGCTGGCTGCGGATGCGCTTCAGCACCATACGGTACGGCTCGAGCGCTTCCGGATCGCCGCACAGCTCGCGCACTTCGTCGCTACATTCGGACATCGACAGCTCAGAAACCAGCACGCCGATATCGCGCAGGAACAGGTCCGCGGCTTTCCAGCGGCTCAGCTGCATCGCGTGGCGGGTAATCGGTGCGGTGACGTTCGGGTTGCCGTCACGGTCGCCGCCCATCCACGAGGTAAATTTAATCGGCACGAAATCGACCGGCAGCTTAATGCCAAAGGTCTCTTCAACTTGCTCGTTCAGCTCACGCAGGAAGGCGGGCACGCCTTGCCACAGGCTGTTTTCCACCACGGCAAAGCCCCATTTGGCCTCATCGATTGGCGTTGGACGGTATTTGCGGATTTCGTCGGTGTGCCACGCTTGTGCCACCAGCTGGCGCAGACGGCGCATCACCTGCGTGCGCTCGTAATCGGAAATGTCGCTGTGATCGAGTTGCTGTAAACAGCTGTTCACTTCGCCCAGCATATGGATCAGCGTGCGGCGGGTAATTTCGGTGGGGTGCGCAGTCAGCACCAGCTCCAGCGACAGCTCTTCAATCGACTGACGGATTGCCGCTTCGCTGATATCGCCTTGCTGTTTCAGGCGCTCGAAAGTCTTTTTCAGCAGTTCAGGATGGTTCGCGCCATCACCGCTACGGGAAATGGTTTGATACTGTTCAGCGACGTTGGTCAGATTAAGGAACTGGCTAAAGGCACGCGCCACCGGCAGCAGCTCGTCATTCGACAGATTTTGCAGCGTGGTCAGCAGTTCCTGACGATGGGTGTCATTTCCCGCACGGGATGACTTAGAGAGTTTACGGATGGTCTCCACCTGGTCGAGGATGTTCTCTCCTAGTGCATCCTTAATCGTATCCCCGAGCAGTTTGCCGAGCATACTGACATTACTTCGCATTGCGGAATATTGTTCGTTCATTGGACCCTGACACCCTCATCATCTTTTTAAATATCCCCACGGGAATTATTTACCCACGGGCATAACATCGTCTTTTATCTAGCCACGTATCTTCCTGCACGTCAATTGCCTTAAATCTACGTAAATGTGCTGCTAAATGGCGGAAATTCAAAGAATTTGCTTGCAGCGAAGCGAGATAAGTTATTCTTATTATCAAATCCCGAACAATGACGGGGCAATTTGCTGATTTAACAGTGAAATGCCCCATCCGTTGTTCATCAATGACAAAAATGCTGCACGACTTGAGTGATAAGCGCATGAGTCGGCTTGATAAATGCGGTATCAATAAACTCATCAGGTTGGTGGGCTTGATTGATAGATCCCGGGCCTAAAACCAGCGTTGGGCACAATTGCTGGATAAAAGGCGCTTCAGTGCAATAGTTCACTACTTCGGTTGGCACGCCCAGCAGCTTCTCCACTACTTGCACCAGCTCATGATTGGCCGGGCATTCGTAACCTGGAATTGGCGGATGCAGCTCGCCCACGGTTAATCGTCCCGGCCAGCGTGCACTCACCGGTGCCAGCGCGTCATTCAGCAGACCATCTAAATCGCTCAGGGTTAAGCCCGGCAGCGGACGAATATCCATATGCAATTCACAGCAGGCGCAAATGCGGTTGGCGGCATCGCCACCATGAATATGGCCGAAATTCATGGTTGGATAAGGAATGGCAAATCCATCGTGGTTGTAACGCTCTTTCAGCGTGTTACGCAACTGCATCAGCTGGGTAATGGATTCATGCATCAGCTCAATGGCGTTGACGCCGCGTGATGGATCGCTGGAGTGGCCCGATTGTCCCTGAATACGAATTACATTCGACAGATGACCTTTGTGCGCGCGCACCGGCTTGAGTGAGGTTGGCTCGCCGATGATGGCGCAATCCGGACGAAGTTGCGTTGATTCAGAGAAATACTTCGCGCCCGCCATGGTGGTCTCTTCATCGGCGGTGGCGAGGATGTAGAGCGGCTTGCTGAGTTTGGTCACGTCAACGTCACGCAGCGCATCCAGAATAAAGGCGAAGAAGCCTTTCATATCGGCGGTGCCCAGGCCGTAAAGCTTGTTGTCGTGCTCGGTCAGCGTGAAGGGATCGCGCGTCCAGCGGCCATCATCGTAGGGAACGGTGTCAGTATGACCGGCCAGTAACAGGCCGCCTGCGCCCAATCCACTGCGCGCCAGCATGTTGAATTTATGTCGCGTGCCAGGCACCGGCTGCACTTCTACACTGAAGCCAATATCGCGGAACCAGCCGGCCAGCAAATTGATTAAAGTTTCATTACTCTGATCCAGTGCGCTATCGGTTGCGCTGATTGATGGCGTGGCAATCAACTGGCGGTAGAGTTCGATAAAAGGTGGTAATTTTGTCTTCACTGTTGACGGTCCTTGGGTTAGGATGTATCAATATTCATGCATTAATAGTGAATAAAAATACAATAACGTCGCTTGCATGTGAAGCATCAAATCTTCTGCAAACGGCATTCTGGGCAACGGGGCAAGGCCGCGACCCGATACGTGACTGTAATAAGGTATACAGCCTGATGTTGAATACGCTGATCGTTGGTGCCAGTGGTTACGCTGGCGTAGAGCTTGCCACCTACCTGAATCGCCATCCGCATATGAACATAACCGCTTTGGCGGTTTCAGCGCAAAGCCCGGATGCTGGAAAGTTATTGTCGGATTTGCATCCGCAGCTCAAAGGCATTGTCGATTTGCCGCTGCAGCCGCTGAGCGATGCTGCTGAATGGGCCGACAAAGTGGATGTGGTGTTCCTCGCCACCGCCCATGAAGTCAGCCACGATCTGGCACCTGAATTCCTCAAAGCCGGTTGCGTGGTGTTCGATCTCTCCGGCGCATTCCGCGTAAACGACGACGCTTTCTATACCCAATATTACGGTTTCAGCCATCAGCATCAGGATTGGCTGGATAAGGCGGTTTACGGCCTGGCCGAATGGCAGCACGACAAAATCAAAGATGCGGAGCTGGTTGCGGTGCCGGGTTGCTACCCAACCGCAGCCCAGCTTTCGCTGAAACCGCTGATCGTAGCGGGCTTGCTTAACGATGCACAGTGGCCAGTGATTAACGCCACCAGCGGCGTGAGCGGTGCAGGGCGCAAAGCCAACGTTGGCACCAGCTTCTGTGAAGTGAGCTTGCAGCCGTACGGCCTGTTTAATCACCGTCATCACCCGGAAATCGTGGCACATCTCGGTACGCCGGTGATCTTCACGCCACATCTGGGCAGCTTCCCGCGCGGTATTTTGTCGACCACTACCTGCCGCCTGAAAGCGGGCGTGACGCAGCAGGATGTGGCGGATGCTTTCCATAACGCTTACCACGACAAACCGCTGGTGCGCGTGTATGACAAAGGCGTACCGGCGCTGAAAGCGGTGGTCGGTTTGCCGTTCTGCGACATCGGCTTCGCCATGCAAGGCGAGCACCTGATTGTGGTGGCTGCCGAAGATAACCTGCTGAAAGGCGCCTCATCGCAGGCGGTTCAGTGTTTGAACATTCGTTTCGGCTTCCCCGAAACGCTGTCTTTGATTTAACGAACGGATAACGCAATGAATCCATTGATCATTAAACTGGGTGGCGTGCTGCTGGATAGCGAAGAAGCGCTGGCCCGTCTGTTTGATGCCCTGCTGGCGTACCGCAATGAACATCAGCGTCCGCTGATCATTGTGCACGGCGGTGGTTGCGTGGTGGACGAGCTGATGAAGAAGCTCGCGCTGCCGGTGAAAAAGAAGAACGGTTTGCGCGTGACGCCAGCCGATCAGATTGACATTATTACCGGTGCGTTAGCCGGTACCGCCAACAAAACGCTGCTGGCGTGGGCGAAGAAATATGGCATCGGCGCAGTCGGTTTGTGCCTCGGCGACGCCGGTTTGGTTAATGTGGCGCAGTTCGATGAAGAGCTGGGACACGTTGGCAACGCAACGCCTGGCAATCCGGCGCTGGTGAACACGCTGCTGGCGGCGGGCTACATGCCGGTAATCAGCTCAATTGGCATCACCGACGGCGGCGAGTTGATGAACGTCAACGCTGACCAGGCGGCCACCGCGCTGGCGGCGACCATTGGTGCCGATTTAGTGCTGTTGTCTGACGTTAGTGGCATTCTCGATGGCAAAGGTCAACGCATTGAAGAGATGACCGCCGCGAAAGCGGAACAGCTGATTGCGCAGGGCATCATCACCGATGGCATGATCGTGAAAGTGAACGCGGCGCTCGATGCCGCTCGCACGCTCGGTCGCCCGGTCGATATCGCCAGCTGGCGTCATGCTGAACAACTGCCAACCCTTTTCAACGGCGTGTCGATTGGCACCCGGATTCTCGCATAATCAAGGATTAAGACATGAGCACGCAAAACATCAAAAAAATCGTTCTGGCCTACTCAGGCGGTCTGGATACTTCAGCCATCATTCCATGGTTGAAAGAGAACTACGGCGGCTGTGAAGTGGTGGCGTTCGTGGCGAACATTGGCCAGGATCCGGCAGATTTAGAAGGCGTTGAGAAGAAAGCGCTGCAGTCAGGTGCGTCTGAGTGCCACGTGGCCGATCTGCGTGAAGAGTTCATCAGCGAATACGTTTATCCGGTACTGCAAACTGGCGCACTGTATGAAGGTACTTACCTGCTGGGTACCTCAATGGCGCGTCCGATTATCGCCAAAGCGCAGGTTGAGCTGGCACTGAAAGTCGGCGCAGATGCGCTGTGCCACGGCGCAACCGGTAAAGGTAACGATCAGGTGCGTTTCGAAACCACCTACACCGCGCTGGCACCACAGCTGAAAGTGGTTGCGCCATGGCGTGAATGGGACCTGCGTTCACGTGAAGCGCTGCTGGATTACCTGAAAGAGCGCAATATCCCGACCACCGCGTCGCTGGAAAAAATCTACAGCCGTGATGAGAACGCATGGCACATCTCTACCGAAGGCGGCGTGCTGGAAAGCCCAGCTAACGCACCGAACAAAGATTGCTGGGTGTGGACCGTTGATCCACTGGAAGCGCCAGATCAGCCAGAAAACGTCACCGTTACCGTTGAGAAAGGTCGCGTTGTCGCGGTGAACGGCGAGAAGCTGAGCCCGTTCCAGTGCCTGGAAAAACTCAACGTGCTGGGTGCGAAACACGGCGTCGGTCGTATCGATATCGTGGAAAACCGTCTGGTAGGCATCAAGTCTCGCGGCTGCTACGAAACCCCGGGCGGCACCATCATGGTGAATGCGCTGCGTGCGGTTGAACAGCTGGTGCTGGATCGCGATAGCTTCAAATGGCGCGAGCAGCTGGGCCATGAAATGTCTTACGTGGTTTACGATGGCCGCTGGTTCGCGCCGCTGCGTAAATCCATCCAGGCCGCTGCTGAATCACTGGCAGAAGAGGTGAACGGCGAAGTGGTATTGCAGCTGTACAAAGGCCACGCCACGGCGATTCAGAAAACCTCTGCTAACAGCCTGTATTCAGAAGAGTTCGCTACCTTTGGCGAAGATGAAGTTTACGATCACCGTCATGCGGGCGGCTTTATCCGCTTGTTCTCACTCTCTTCACGCATTCGCGCGCTGAACGAGCAGAAGAAGTAATACCGCGGCAATCGACATAATTTGCAAGGGCGGCTTCGGGCCGCCTTTTCTATAACGGATTCAGGAGTAATTCAGATGGCACTTTGGGGCGGACGTTTTTCGCAGGCAGCAGACCAACGGTTCAAACAGTTCAACGACTCGCTGCGTTTTGACTATCGCCTGGCCGAGCAGGACATTACCGGCTCGATTGCCTGGTCAAAAGCGCTGGTAACGGTCAACGTGCTGACCAATGAAGAGCAGCAACAGCTGGAAAGCGCGTTGAATGAGCTGCTGGCCGAGGTACGCGCCAATCCTGAGCAGATTCTGCAAAGCGATGCGGAAGATATTCACAGCTGGGTGGAAGGCAAGCTGATCGATAAAGTCGGCGCGCTGGGCAAGAAATTGCACACCGGCCGTAGCCGTAACGATCAGGTCGCGACCGATCTGAAACTGTGGTGCAAAGAGCAGGTTGCCGTGCTGCTGGAGGCAACGCGCGAACTGCAATTGGCGCTGGTTGCCACGGCAGAAGCCAATCAGGACGCGGTGATGCCAGGTTATACGCACCTGCAGCGTGCGCAGCCGGTGACTTTCGCGCATTGGTGCCTGGCGTACGTTGAAATGCTGGCGCGTGACGAGAGCCGTTTGCAGGATGCACTGAAGCGTATGGATGTCAGTCCGCTGGGTTGCGGCGCGCTGGCCGGTACCGCTTACGAGATCGATCGTCAGCAGCTGGCCGGCTGGTTAGGTTTTGCTTCTGCCACGCGTAACAGCCTCGATACCGTTTCCGATCGCGATCACGTGCTGGAGCTGCTGTCAGACGCCTCGATTGGTATGGTGCATCTATCACGCTTTGCCGAAGACCTGATCTTCTTCAACACCGGTGAAGCGGGCTTCCTTGAGCTCTCTGATAAAGTCACTTCCGGCTCTTCGCTGATGCCGCAGAAGAAAAACCCGGATGCGCTGGAACTGATCCGTGGCAAATGTGGCCGTGTGCAGGGCGCATTGACCGGCATGATGATGACGCTGAAAGGTCTGCCGCTGGCGTACAACAAAGATATGCAGGAAGACAAAGAAGGGCTGTTCGATGCGCTTGATACCTGGCTCGATTGCCTGCATATGTCGGTGCTGGTGCTGGATGGCATTCAGGTAAAACGTCCACGTTGCCAGGAAGCCGCTGAGCAGGGCTACGCCAACTCTACCGAGCTGGCCGATTATCTGGTGGCAAAAGGCGTTCCGTTCCGCGAAGCGCACCACATTGTCGGTGAAACCGTGGTGGAAGCGATCAAGCAGGGCGTGGCGCTGGAAGCACTGACTTTGGCGCAGTTAAAGCAGTTCAGTGCGGTGATTGAGGATGACGTGTATCCGATTCTGTCGCTGCAATCCTGTCTCGATAAGCGTAATGCGCAGGGTGGCGTGTCGCCTCAGCAGGTCGCCTTCGCCATCGGCGAAGCGCAGAAGCGTTTAGGTTAATCTCTTCGTAGAGTCGCCATTCATGGCGACCAATAAATCCAACGCAAAAAAAAGCGGGCACCTCTTCGGTAGCCCGCCAACCTCTAGCTTCGGAATTACATTTTGTTATAGGCACATCATCAAGGGCAGGCCACTCCCGGCCAGCACAGTGATTTGTTTTAAGCAGTTTGCAGGTTCTGCTCCAGATCATTTGATGCGCGCATTATTCCCGCTCACGCCTTGATAGGGCCAATCGTTCATTGCTATTCTATCTATCGCCACGGGCTATCGTGGTTTGGAGGATTTCAATGAATATTCGTGATCTCGAATACCTGGTTTCACTTGCGGAGCATCGCCATTTCCGGCGTGCAGCTGACGCATGTCATGTCAGCCAACCCACCTTAAGTGGACAGATTCGTAAGCTGGAAGATGAACTTGGTGTGATGCTGCTGGAGCGTACCAGCCGTAAGGTGTTGTTTACTCAGGCTGGACTGTTGCTGGTGGATCAAGCGCGAACCGTGCTGCGCGAAGTGAAAGTGTTGAAGGAGATGGCGAGCCAACAGGGCGAAGCGATGTCTGGACCGCTGCACATTGGTTTGATTCCAACCACCGGGCCGTATCTGCTGCCGCACATCATTCCGATGCTGCATAAAACCTTCCCCAAACTCGAAATGTACCTGCATGAAGCGCAGACGCAGCAACTGTTGGCACAGCTTGACAGCGGCAAGCTGGATTGCGCCATCGTGGCGTTGGTGAAAGAGAGTGAAGCCTTTATTGAGGTGCCGCTGTTTGATGAGCCAATGACGCTGGCGGTGTATGCCGATCATCCGTGGCGCGATCGCGATCGCGTTCCAATGTCGGATCTGGCCGGTGAGAAATTGCTGATGCTGGAAGATGGGCACTGCCTGCGCGATCAGGCGATGGGCTTCTGCTTCGAAGCCGGTGCCGATGAAGACACGCATTTCCGCGCCACCAGTCTGGAGACGCTGCGCAACATGGTTGCCGCCGGTAGCGGCATTACCTTGCTGCCTGCGCTGTCCGTGCCGAATGAGCGCGAACGTGATGGCGTCTGCTATTTGCCGTGCTACAAGCCTGTTCCACAGCGCACCATCGCGTTGGTCTATCGTCCAGGATCGCCTCTGCGCAGCCGCTATGAGCAGTTGGCAGAAGCAATCAAAACCCACATGAAGGGTTATCTGGATACCTCGTTAAAACAGGCGGTTTAAGCCGTTTAACGCTGCCACACGATAGGCTTCGGCCATGGTGGGATAGTTGAAGGTGGTATTCACGAAGTACTCAATCGTGTTGCCGCCGTTCTTCTGTTCCATGATGGCCTGGCCGATGTGAATGATCTCCGCAGCACGCTCGCCAAAGCAGTGAATCCCTAAAATCTCTTTGGTTTCGCGGTGGAACAGAATCTTCAGGCTGCCGACGTGCATACCAACAATCTGCGCACGCGCCAGATGTTTGAACTGCGCACGGCCCACTTCATATGGCACTTTCATCGCTGTCAGCTGCTGTTCGGTTTTACCCACGGAGCTGATCTCCGGAATGGTGTAAATCCCGGTTGGAATATCCTCGATAAGATGCGCGGTGGCTTCACCTTTGATGATCGCCTGCGCGGCGATGCGGCCCTGATCGTAAGCAGCAGAGGCCAGGCTTGGATAACCAATCACGTCACCGACCGCGTAAATATGCGGCAGCGCGGTTTGGTACATGCTGTTCACTTTCAGCAGGCCACGACCATCCGCTTCCAGTCCCACGTTCTCCAGCGCCAGTGAATCGGTGTTACCGGTTCGACCGTTTGCGTACAACAGGCAATCCGCTTTCACTTTTTTGCCCGATTTAAGATGAATAATCACTCCGTCATCAACGCCTTCAATCTTCTCGAACTCTTCGTTGTGACGAATCACCACGCCGCTGTTCCAGAAGTGATAGGAGAGGGAATCTGACATCTCCTGATCGAGGAACGCCAGCAGGCGGTCGCGGGTGTTGATCAGGTCAACCTTGACGTTAAGGCCGCGGAAAATCGAGGCATATTCACAGCCAATCACGCCAGCACCATAAATGATCACGTGGCCAGGTTCATGGTGCAGGTTGAGGATGGAGTCGGAATCGTAAACGCGTGGATGGGTAAAATCGACATCCGCTGGATGATACGGACGAGAACCGCAGGCAATAACGAATTTCTCGGCGGTTAAGCGCTCGCGGGTACCGTCGGGTTGTTCCACTTCGATGGTGTTGGCATCAACAAAACGGGCATCGCCCTGATAAAGTTCACAGCGGTTGCGCTCGTAGAAACCCTGACGCATCGCGGTTTGCTGACTGATCACGTTCTCGGTGTGGTTGAGAATGTCGGCGAATGAGGAGCGCAGGAGTCGAGTGTGATCGCTGTAAAGTGGGTTTTGATTGAACTCGATGATACGGCTGACAGCGTGACGCAAGGCTTTGGAAGGGATGGTTCCCCAGTGAGTACAACCGCCGCCGATGTTGTGGTAGCGTTCGATCACTGCAATACGCGCTCCCTGCTTCACCAGCCCCATCGCCGCACCTTCGCCGCCCGGACCGGAGCCAATCACAATGGCATCGTAATCGTAAGACTTTTGCATACCAGTACGTCCTATTTTTTTATCACATTTTTACAACGAGATTCTAACATCTCGCCGCGCACATCTGAATTCTAACAGCGTAAATTGCTGAAGTTTGACAAAGCGTGAGGTTCACAGGCGTTCACAAAGTTTGCACCGCTGTACGCTGAAAAGTTTGTTATAGTGCCTGCCAAATCACCTAAAAGGCCGGGAAAATGGGCGTCAGAGCGCTACAAAAAGAACGTACACGACGTTCACTGATTGAAGCTGCCTTCAGTCAGTTAAGTGCAGAAAGGAGTTTTGCCAGCCTGAGTTTGCGCGAAGTTGCACGCGAAGCGGGGATTGCGCCGACCTCATTTTATCGTCACTTCCGCGATGTCGACGAGCTGGGCTTGACCATGGTGGACGAAAGCGGCTTGATGCTGCGCCAGTTAATGCGTCAGGCGCGCCAGCGTATTGCCAAGGGCGGCAGCATCATCAAAACCTCGGTGGCAACTTTTATGGAGTTCATCGGGAACAATCCCAACGCTTTTCGGCTCTTACTACGCGAGCGCTCCGGAACCTCGGCAGCATTTCGTGCCGCCGTTGCCCGTGAGATTCAGCACTTCATCGCCGAACTGGCCGATTACCTTGAGCTGGAAAATCGCATGCCGCGCAGCTTCACCGAAGCGCAGGCCGAAGCAATGGTAACGATTGTGTTTAGCGCGGGTGCCGAAGCGCTGGACGTTGATATTGAACAGCGCCGTAAGCTGGAGGATCGATTAGTGCTGCAGCTGCGCATGATCGCCAAAGGTGCTTATTACTGGTATCGCCGGGAGCAAGAGCGCCTGGCAGTTACCCTGGAAAAACCCGAAGAGTAATGTGATAAGGATAATGAAATGATTGAGCAAAACCCACGCGATAAAGGAACGCTTTTATTGGCTTTTATCACCGGTTTAGCGATCAACGGCTCCTTTTCGGTGCTGTTCAGCACGTTTGTCCCCTTTTCGATATTCCCGCTGATCGCGCTTGGCCTCGCGGCCTGGTGTTTGCATCAGCGTTATCTCAACCGCAATATGCCAGACGGCATGCCTTCACTGGCGGCGGCGTTCTTCCTGCTGGGTATTTTGGTTTATAGCGCGCTTGTGCGGGCTGAATATCCGGATATCGGCTCCAACTTCATCCCGACCATTCTGATGGTGGCGCTGGTGTTCTGGATTGGTATGCGTTTCCGCCGTAAAAACCGTAACTAAGGCTTCGACTGCTGTTCGGTGCGCATGAATGCGCACCCTACAAACCGTAGGGTCGCCATTTATGGCGACCGATTCATCAGGCCTTGCGCGTCAGCAGCACGCCGCATTCCATATGATGGGTATACGGGAACTGATCGAACAGCGCCAAACGCGTGACATCATGCGTTTCTCCCAGCACCGCGAGGTTGTCGCACAGCGTTTGCGGGTTGCAGGAGATATAAAGGATGCGCGGATAGGCCTGCACCATCTTCACAGTTTCCTCATCCAGCCCGCTGCGCGGCGGATCAACAAAAATGGTTTCGCACTGATAACTCTTCAGGTCGATGCCTTCTAAACGATTGAAGCTGCGCACGCCCGTCATCGCCTGAGTAAACTCTTCGGCGGCCATACGAATAATCTGCACGTTATCAATCTGGTTGGCGGCAATGTTGTATTGCGCGGACGCGACTGACGGCTTGGCAATCTCGGTGGCCAGCACGCGGCGGAAGTTACGCGCCAGCGCCAGCGAGAAGTTGCCGTTACCGCAATAGAGTTCCAGCAGATCGCCACGCGAATCCTGCGTCACGTCCAGCGCCCACTCCAGCATCTGAATATTCATCGCCGCGTTTGGCTGGGTGAAGCTGTTCTCCACCTGACGATAAATCATCTCTTTACCGGCGACCGGCAGGCGTTCATCAACGTAATCACGATCGAGGCAGATTTTGGTTTTGGTGGCGCGGCCAATCAGCTGCACGTCAAAGCCTTCGGCACGCAGGCTGTCACGCAGGGCGCTGGCGGCGGCGGTCCACTCCTCTTCCAGCTTGCGGTGATAGAGCAGCGAGATGACGATCTGGTTGCTCATCGTCGACAGGTAATCGATTTGGAACAGCTTAAAACGCAGCGCGCGGTTGTCGCGGATCGCCGCGATCAGTTTGGGCATCAGCTGGTTGATCAATTCACTGGCCGCCGGGAATTGATCGACGCGGATTCGTTGCTTGGTCTGTTGATCAAAGATGATGTGGTAGAGATCGTCACCGTCGTGCCAGATGCGGAATTCGGCACGCATCCGATAGTGGCTGACCGGCGAACGGAACACCTCCACGTCGGGCGCAGCAAAGGGCACCATCATCGCCTGTAAGCGGCTGACTTTTTCCGCCAGTTGCGCGTCGTATTGTTCAATCGGGAGCTGTTCGGGTGTCATCTTTAATCCTGGTAATAAGCTGGCTTGCCGGGCGATTGTAGGCATTCAACTGCTGATGTCCAGCCCTGCGGAAAACAAGATGGCTGGAAGTCTGGATTTCCGGCCTTCCTGGCCGTAGACTGCGCCTGCCGGCCTCCTTGAGTTAAAAGGGAATCCAGTGTGAATCTGGAGCTGACGCGCAGCGGTAAAGAATGTCGTGGTGATGGCACTTACAAACACTGTCCTGCCGGATGGGAAGTTTTTCACCATTTATGATTCTCAGCCCGAAGACCTGCCGGTGTGACGTCGCAATACATACGACCATCGCGAGCTATTGGTTGTAGTCGTGCGGCATCCTGCTTCGTCTTTTGGATGCTATAACAATGAAAAAAACACATGCTTCGCTGTTTGCCTTCAGTGCAACGGCGTTGTCTCTCTGGGCGCAATTTGGCTACGCGCAGCAGAATGATGATACGCAAATCGTTACCGCTAACCGCTTCGCACAGCCAGTCTCGTCGGTGCTGGCTTCGACTTCTGTTGTTACCCGCGACGAGATCGATCAGTGGCAATCTAAGAACCTGCTGGAAGTGTTGCGTCGCTTGCCGGGCGTGGATATCGCGCAAAGCGGCGGCATTGGACAAAGCGCTTCTATGTATGTGCGAGGTTCGGAAGCGCGTCACACGCTGATTCTGGTTGATGGCGTGCCGTTCTCTAAACCGGGTATCACCGGCGTTGCTGACTTCAACCAGATCCCTGTTTCTATTATCCAGCGCGTTGAGTTTATTCGCGGCCCGCGCTCTGCCGTTTACGGCGCAGATGCGATTGGCGGCGTGGTGAATGTCATTACGCAAAACCCGAATAATCAAAACTCGCTGATGGCTGGCTTTGGTTCGAAGGGGTATCAGGAATACAGCGGCGGCATCAATCAAAATGTCACGGACCAGACGCGCGTAACGGTGGCGGGTTCTTATCAGGCCACCAATGGCTACAACGTTCAGCCGGGCTCAACATCGCCAACCGATCGCGACCGTGATGGCTGGCGCAATAAGGCGTTCTGGGCCGGCGTTGATCACAAGTTTAATGATGCGTTCTCTGGCTTCTTCCGTGGTTACGGTTACGCCGCTAACTCAGATTACGATGCGGGTTACGTCGGTGGTCAGGATGAGCAACAGATCTACAATCACTCGTTCGATACCGGTCTGCGCTTTAATAAAGAGGATTACTCCTCGCAGCTGACCGCCAGCTATCAAAAGTACAAAATCTACAACTACGTTGGATCTGACGGCCGCTATGCGGATTCCAATAGTCTGGATGACATGGAGCAGCGCAACCTGCAATGGGGCAACACCTTTGCGGTGGGGCATGGCATGGTCAGCGCGGGCCTGGATTGGCAGCAGCAGAAACTGAGCTCGGTTGGACAACTCTATTCTGGCGCACCGCGTGATGAAGATGGCTACAAGCAAGACAACACAGGTGCTTACCTGACGGCTCAGCAGCAGTTTGGCAATGTCACCCTCGAAGGTTCAGCGCGTGGCGATGATAATGAAGACTTTGGCCGTCATGGCACCTGGCAAACGGCTGCGGGTTGGGAGTTTGTGCCGGGCTACAAGGCATCACTCTCTTACGGTACGGGTTTCCAGGCGCCGACATTAGGACAGCTATATGGCCTGAAGCGTTTTGGTATCAGCTCTAATCCCGATCTCAATCCTGAGAAATCAAAACAGTGGGAAGCCGCGCTGGAAGGTTTAACTGGTCCGCTTAATTGGCGTGTTGCGGCGTATCACAATAAAGTCAGCAATCTCATTACCTACGCTTCTGATCCTGTGACTTTTGATGGCGGCTATTACAATGAAAAAGCTGTTACGCTGAAAGGTATTGAAGCCACCGCTGATTTTGATACCAGCTTCCTTCATCACCAGATCACTTTGGGTTATCTGGATGCTCGTCGTGATTCAGATGGAGAAACGCTGGCGCGTCGCGCGCGTGAGCAGGCCAAATATCAGCTGGGTATGACGGTGTATGACTTTGATATCGATGTCATCTACCAATACTTTGGTAAGCGCTACGATAACAACACCAGCGAATATGCCAGCGAGCAACGCCGTTTACCGAGTTACAGCACGGTAGATCTCGCTGTCTCGTATCCGGTCACATCACAGCTCACCGTTCGTGGTAGAATTGCCAACCTGTTCGATAAAGATTATGAGACAGCGTATGGCTATCCAACTCCAGGAACGGAGTATTACCTCAGCGCCAGCTACAGCTTCTGATCTGCGTCCCACCGTGCTGGTGTTTGACTCCGGCGTGGGTGGGCTGTCTGTTTATGATGAGGTCCGGCATCTACTGCCGGATCTTCACTATCTTTACGCCTTCGATAATGAAGGTTTCCCGTACGGCGAAAAATCCGAAGACTTTATTGTCGAGCGTGTAGTGGCGGTGGTGACGGCTATCACTCAGCGTTTCCCGCTTGCGCTGGTGATCATCGCCTGTAACTCGGCCAGTACCATCTCTTTGCCGGCTCTGCGTGAGCGCTTTGAATTCCCGGTTGTGGGTGTGGTGCCTGCGATTAAACCTGCTGCGCGTCTGACGCGTAACGGCGTGGTGGGATTGCTGGCCACCCGTGGCACGGTGAAACGTCCTTATACACATGAGTTGGTGGCGCAATTTGCCCGGGACTGCAAAATCGAAATGCTCGGTTCCGCTGAGCTGGTGGAACTGGCGGAAGCCAAGCTGCATGGCGAAGATGTTGAGTTGGCCGATGTGCGCCGCGCCGTGCAACCTTGGCTACGTATGAAAGAGCCGCCCGATACCGTGGTTCTCGGCTGTACGCATTTCCCTTTATTACGTGATGAGCTGCAATTGGTACTGCCTGAAGGGACAAGGTTGGTGGATTCGGGCGCTGCTATCGCGCGTCGTACCGTTTGGTTATTAGAGCATGAAGCACCGCAGGCGGTTTCGTCCGGGCAGAATTTAGCGTTCTGTACGCGTATGGATGATGAAGTGACGAAATTGTCACCGATTTTGCAGCGTTATGGCTTCCCGTTGCTGGAAAAATTAGCAGTTTAGTGGCATTTCGACGAAAAAATCAGCACTCGGAAATTAATTTGAAATTAGCACTTGTCAGCCCCGAAGAAATCCCTATACTGCGCCTCCACTGACACGGAACAACGGCTTACGAAGCGATGTGTTCAGGAGGTGGCCTTCAAGGCAACCTTCAGAAAAGCAAAAATAAATGCTTGACTGAGAATGCGGAAAGCGTAATATACGCATCCCGCGCCGCTAGAGAAATCGCGGCATGCTCTTTAACAATTTATCAGACAATCTGTGTGGGCACTCGCAGGATTGATATCAGCGTCTCCGGACGTAAAAAATATCAAAGCCTCACGAGTGAA
>NZ_FPBU01000009.1:0-306788 GCF_900116775.1 Pantoea sp. YR525 | reverse complement strand
ATATCAATCCTGCGAGTGCCCACACAGATTGTCTGATAAATTGTTAAAGAGCGTTGCGAACAGCGGCTGAACCGTCTGTCGCGAGGTGGCGTATAGTACGCTACTCTCCTTCGGAGTCAAACACTTTTTTCAGCGCTTTCATCCGGCGGGATGAATTTCTTCACTCCCTGCTGAGCAGTCTGCGTTGCCGCTTTGCCGTCTCAGTGGTGGCGCATTATAGGGAGTTATTCGGAGGTGACAAGGGTTAATTGCAAAAAAATGACTGAGCGCCTCTTTTTTAAACGAACGCGTTAAAAACAGACATTTCCCGGCGAAGAATCAGTCAAAGTCGCCGCTTCATCGGCACAAATCAGCGCCATCACCTTAAACACCAATGCTATTCTCTTTAACCAAACGTAATTTCTTTGTCGCAGGCTGACAATTATTCGATAAGGACTTTCAATGATTCGCTCCGCGCGCAGTATGGCCGGCTTGCCCTGGATCGCCGCCATGGCGTTTTTCATGCAAGCACTTGATGCCACCATCCTGAATACTGCGCTTCCTGCCATCGCCACCAGCCTTGAACGTTCTCCTTTAGCCATGCAATCCGCCATCATCAGTTATACGCTAACGGTGGCAATGCTGATCCCGGTGAGTGGCTGGTTGGCCGATCGTTACGGCACACGCAAAATCTTCATTCTTGCGGTATCGCTATTTACGCTCGGTTCGCTGGCCTGTGCCTTATCCGGGTCATTGAGCATGTTGGTGGTCTCGCGAGTGGTGCAAGGGATTGGCGGAGCGATGATGATGCCCGTCGCGCGCCTGGCGCTGTTACGCGCTTATCCGCGCAGTGAACTACTGCCGGTGTTGAACTTCGTTACCATGCCGGGTTTAGTGGGGCCGATTCTCGGCCCAATGCTGGGCGGATTGTTAGTGACCTACGCCAGCTGGCACTGGATATTCCTTATCAACATTCCCATCGGTATCGCCGGCATCTTTTACGCACGCAAATATATGCCGGACTTCACTACCCCAAAACGCCGCTTCGACTTTTCAGGCTTCCTGCTGTTTGGTTTGGGTCTGGTGTTGATCTCGGTCGGCATCGAACTGTTCGGCGAGCGCGTGGTATTGCCATGGCAAGCTTTGCTGGTGCTGTTTAGCGGCATTGCATTGCTTCTTCTTTATATAGTGCACGCGCGCCGCCATCCGGCACCGCTGATTAATCTGCCAATGTTTAAAACCCGCACCTTCTCGGTCGGCATCATTGGCAACATCGCTTCGCGTCTGGGAACCGGCTGCATTCCATTCCTGATGCCGCTGATGTTGCAAGTGGGCTTTGGTTATCCCGCGCTGATTGCCGGTTGCATGATGGGACCGACAGCGATTGGCGCGCTGCTGGCGAAATCCACGGTGACGCAAGTGCTGCGCCGCTTCGGTTATCGCCATACGCTGGTTGGTATCACCATCATCATTGGCATATTGATCTCCACCTTCTCACTGCAATCGCCGGGTGGCAGCGTGGTGATGTTGCTGGCGGCACTGTTGATTCTGGGGATGGCGATGTCTACGCAGTTCACCGCGATGAACACCATCACGCTGGCGGATTTAAATGATGAGAACGCCAGCGGCGGGAACAGTGTACTGGCGGTAACGCAGCAGCTGTCGATCAGCTTTGGTGTGGCAGTGAGCGCCGCAGTGCTGCGTTTCTATCAGGATGTCGAGGCCACAACCGTCGCGCAATTCCACGCCACCTTCCTGACGATGGGTATCGTCACGGTGTTGTCAGCCTTTACCTTTATGATGTTACGTCCGGGCGATGGTCGTAATCTGATCGCCAACCGCGAGAAAAAGAAGAAAGCCGCTTAAACCGAACCGCGTTCCACCAGCTCCGGCGTCAGCACCAGCGTTTGCTGACTGGCGTCGGGATCGCTCATACGATGAATCAAGGTATCAATCGCCAGTTCGCCTAACTCATCTTTCGGCTGATGGATGGTGCTAAGCGGCGGCGTCAGGTAACGCGCCAGCTCGATATTGTCATAGCCCATCACCGCAATATCCTGCGGCACGCGCAATCCGGCCTGGAACAAGGCGTGATAGACGCCAACCGCCATCGCATCGTTGCTGGTGAATATCGCTTCTGGCAGCGTATCCAGCGTCAGCAATTGATTCATAGCGTTGAAGCCGCCCTGAAACTCGAAATCGCCATCAACCACATAACCCGACGGAACCGCTAATCCGCTGTTGGCCATCGCTTTATGGAAACCTTCAAGACGCAAACGCGCGGGGGTTTTATCCTGCGGGCCGGCAATACAGGCAATACGCGTATAGCCGCGATCGATAAGATGCTGAGTTGCCAGCTCGCCGCCGAGCAGCGCATTGTCCTGAATAATGTCGCCGCGTCCTTCAAATGGCGCCCAGTCCATCATTACCATCGGCACCGACGGATAGCGATTGAGGATCTCCGCCGACGGCAGATGGGTTTCGGTGCACATCATTAACAAACCATCGACGCGCTTTTGCATCAGCGTCTCAAGGCTGCGATTCATGCGTTCTTCATCGCCTTCGGTATTACACAGAATCAAGCTGTAGCCGCGTTCGTAGCAGCTGTTTTCCACGCCGCGCACCACTTCGGAATAGAACGGGTTACTGCTGGCGGTTAGCAGCATGCCGATGGTGCGGGTTTGTTTGATCTTCAGGCTGCGCGCCAGTGCGGACGGCGCATAGTTAAGCTCACGAATTGCCTGATCCACCTTTTCACGCACCTGCTCGCTAACAAAGCGATTGTTATTGATGACGTGTGAAACGGTGGAGGTAGAGACGCCCGCCAGGCGAGCGACATCTTTCATGGTAGCCAAGCGCTTAGCCCTGTTGCTGCAGGAAGGCGTCGATCTCAGTGCGCCAAGGCACTGAGGGCTGCGCGCCCGGACGCGTTACCGCAATCGCGGCGGCGGCATGGGCGAAACGCACGGCATCGTGCATTGGCACACCTTCCAGACGTGCGGTAATAAACGCTCCGTTGAAGGTATCGCCAGCCGCGATAGTATCGATGGCCTGCACGCTGAAGCCCGGAATGCGCACGCCGTTGCCTTGCTCACTCAGCCACACACCGCGACGGCCTAAAGTGATTAACACGGTATCGATACCTTTGGCATGCAATGCCGCAGCAGCACGCGCGGCATCTTCATCGCTCTTCACCGCAATGCCGGTGAGAATTTCTGCTTCGGTTTCATTTGGCGTGATGATGTCGATAAGCGCGAGCAGCTCATCAGAGAGCGCGGTGGCCGGTGCGGGATTCAGGATCACTTGCGTCTGCTGCGCGCGAGCAATCTTCGCGGCGGCCAGAACGCTTTCCAGCGGAGATTCAAGCTGCATCAGCAACGCATCGGCATCGGCAATCACCTGCTGATGCTGTACAACGCGAGCCGGCGTCAGCGCCGCATTGGCACCGGAATAGATGCCGATATTATTTTCGCCTTCGCCATTCACGAAGATCATCGCTACACCGGTTGATTCATCAGCGACGGTTTCAACGGGTGCGGTATCAATGCGGTCTTGCTGCAACTGCTGACGAATGCGCTCGCCGATATCATCAGCGCCGACGCAGGCAATAAAGGCAATATCTGCACCAGCACGACCCGCAGCCACCGCCTGATTGGCCCCTTTGCCGCCAAAGGCAATTTGGTACTGTTTCCCGATCACCGTTTCGCCCGGACGTGGAAAGTGGGCGAGGTTAAGGATGTGATCGGCATTAATGCTGCCGAGAACGGCCAGTTTTGCGCTTGTGGTCATTGGGATTCATCCAGAAAGATGCGCCACCAGGACGGTGGCGCGTTGCCCTGCTTTTCTTTACTTATTATTTGGTAACCAGCTTCAGGTCAACCGGATTAACCGCCTGCACCTTCTCGCCTTTCAATACTTTATCGGCAGTCTGCACGCCAATCACACCAATCTTGTCTGGCATCTGAGCCACAGTGGCGGTCAGTTTACCTGATTCAACGGCTTTCACACCGTCAGCGGTGCCGTCAAAGCCCACCACCAGCACGTCGGTTTTCCCGGCAGTTTGCAGTGCACGCAGCGCGCCCAGCGCCATTTCATCGTTCTGAGCGAAGACGGCCTGCACATCCGGATGTCCCTGCAGCAGATTCTGCATTACGTTCAGACCTTTAGTACGGTCGAAGTCAGCAGGCTGGCTCGCCAGGATGTTGAATTTGTGCGCATCAGCCGCTTGTTTAAAGCCTTCGCCACGCTCGCGCGCCGCTGACGTACCGGCAATGCCTTGCAGTTCAATAATTTTCGCGCCATCACCCAGTTTTTTGGCGATGAAGTCACCGGCCATTTTGCCGCCGAAACGGTTGTCAGAAGCCACGTGGCTCACTACGGTGCCTTGTGCTGCTACGCGGTCCAGCGTGATCACCGGAATATTGGCCTGGTTTGCCATCTTAACGGCGTTACCCACCGCATCAGAATCGGTTGGGTTGATCAGCAGCAGCTTGGTGCCGCGCACCGTCAGATCCTGCACGTTCGCCAGCTCTTTCGCCGGGTTGTTCTGCGAATCCAGCACCACGAGGTTATAACCCAGTTGGTCAGCTTCTTTCTGTGCGCCATCTTTCAGAGACACAAAGAACGGATTATTCAGGGTTGAAACCACCAGAGCAATGGTGTCCTTTGCCATCGCGCCAGCACTGAGGGTGGCGCCAAGAATGACGGCCAATGCAGTTAACTTTTTCATTTTTAAATCCTGTGTGAAGGTCAGAGTTATTTACTGCTTTTGTTATCCACCAGCACCGCTAGCAGAATAACGACGGCTTTAACAATCATTTGGTAGTAAGACGATACGCCCATCAGATTCAGGCCGTTGTTCAGGAAACCGAGGATCAACGCACCAATCAGCGTGCCCATGATGCGACCTTTGCCGCCCGCCAGGCTGGTACCGCCCAGCACCACCGCCGCGATCGCATCCAGTTCATAACCGGTGCCCGCGGTAGGTTGTGCGGAAGAGAGACGCGCCACCTCGATGGTGCCCGCCAATGCCGCCAGCAGGCCGCACAGCGAATAAACGATGATTTTGACGCGATTAACGTTGATGCCCGACAAGCGCGTCGCCGCTTCGTTGCCACCCAACGCATAGATGTAACGACCAAGCCGCGTGTGATGCAGCATGTACCACGCCAGTCCAAACACCGCGACCATCAGCCACACCGGCGTTGGGATGCCCAGCGGACGACCGATACCGAACCAGCCAAACAGATCGGCGTTATCGTTGAAGCCGGTATTGATCGGGCTGCCGTTGGTGTAAACCATGGTGACGCCGCGCAGCAGCAGCATCATCACCAGCGTGGCGATGAAAGCCTGCACCTTGCCGCGCGCCACAATCACGCCGGTAATACCGCCAATCGCCGCTCCCAGCGCCAGCGAAGCCGCAACGGCCACCAGCGCATTCACTTCTAATCCGACAATCGATGCCGCCACCGCGCCGGTCAGCGCCAGCAGCGATCCCACCGACAGATCAATGCCTGAAGTCAGAATCACCAGCGTCATGCCGACCGCCATAATGGCGTTGACCGACGTCTGCTGCAGAATGTTGAACATGTTGGCCAGCGTGAAGAAGTTCGGGCTCTGGCTGGCAACCACGGCGATCAGCACGATCAATGCAATCAGTGATTTCTGCTCCAGCAGCCAGGCTTTGCTGAACCAGCGACGGCTGGCGGGTAAGGTTTGGGTGCTCATACAACTAACTCCTCGCTGTGTTGCTTACCGACTGCCGCCGCCATCAGGGATTCCTGGGTAGCTTGCTCACGGGAAAATTCGCCACTCAGATGGCCTTCATGCATCACCACGATGCGGTCGCTCATGCCCAGCACTTCGGGCATTTCCGACGACACCAAAATGATGCTCAGCCCTTCGGCTTTAAACTGATTAATTAACTGATAAATTTCTTTTTTTGCCCCGACATCGACGCCGCGTGTTGGCTCATCAAGAATCAACACATCAGGGCGCGTCATCAGGCCGCGCGCAATCGCTACTTTTTGCTGATTTCCGCCGGACAGCAGGCCAATCGGCTGCTCCATTGAAGGAGTTTTGACGTTGAACAGGCGGATAAAATCGCCCACCGCCAACTGCTCGTCGCTGTGTCTCAGGTTGCCCGCGCCGGTGCTGAAATAGCGCAGCGCGGTCAGCGACATGTTCTCTTTCACCGACATGCCCAACACCAAACCATCGCGCTTACGATCTTCGGAGATATAAACGATGCCGTTCGCCAATCCGTCTTGCGGGGAGCGGGTGGTGATTTCGCGGCCATTCAGCGTCACTTTACCTTTACTGCGCGGCAGCGCGCCGTACAGCACTTTCATTAGTTCGGTACGTCCCGCGCCCATCAGGCCCGATACGCCAAGGATTTCCCCTTTGCGCAGCGTAAAGCTGACATCATCAACACCCGGACCGCTGAGGTTTTCGACTTTTAAGCGGATCTCACCCGGCTGTTGATCGATACGTGGATATTGATCTTCCAGCTTGCGGCCGACCATCATCTCGATCAGGCTCTCTTCGCTGAGATCGCACACCGCGCGTTCGGCAATAAACTGCCCGTCGCGGAATACGGTGACGTCATCGCAAATCTCGAAGATCTCTTTCATGCGGTGCGAGATATAGACGATGCCGCAGCCCTGCGCTTTGAGTTCGTTGATAACGCGGAACAGCGACAGCGTTTCGGTATCGGTCAGCGCATCGGTCGGTTCATCCATAATGATGACCTTCGACTCGAAGCTGAGTACTTTGGCGATCTCGACCATCTGCTGATCGCCAATCGACAAATCGCCCACCAGCTTGTGGCTGTTGAAGCGCAGATTGAGGCGCTTTAACAGCGCATCCGCCTCGGCATACATCTTTTTCCATTCGATGCGGCCAAAGCGGTTAACAAATTCGCGGCCAAGGAAGATATTCTCGGCGACGGTCAGTTGCGGAATCAGGTTAAGTTCCTGATGGATAATGCCAATGCCCGCTTCCTGCGACGCTTTCGGGCCAGAGAACGCCACATCCTGACCGAGCCACTGCATAGAACCGGCATCCATGCTGTAAATGCCAGTCAGCACTTTCATCATGGTGGATTTGCCCGCGCCGTTTTCGCCCACCAGCGCCATTGCGCGTCCTGGATAAACGGCGAGCGATGCGCCATTCAGCGCCTTTACGCCAGGAAACGACTTTTCAATCCCTTTGAGTTGCAGTAACGGTTGCATAGCGGCCTCAGAAGGTCACGCCGGCGCTCAGGATGACATTCGCATACGGAGAACACTCTCCGCTGCGAATGACCGCCTGACTACGCTGCGTTTGTTGTTTGAATTGTTCATGGCTGGTGTAACGGATGGTGATGACATTTCCCTGGTGCTGTTGCAAGGCTTCGAGCACGGCGAGCAGTGCGCTATGGAGCTGCGGATTGTGCTGCTTAATCTCCTCCGCCATCAGGGCGCTTTCGACCTGCATCTCCTGCGTGACAACCTCAACCACCTGTAAAAATTCGGGCGTACCCGGCGTTAACGCCAGATCGATGCGCTGTGGACCAGCCGGAATCGGCAAGCCTGCATCGGCAATCGTCAGCGTATCGGTGTGCCCCAGGCGAGCAATCACATGAGAGACTTCAGCGTTTAACAAGCGACCTTTTTTCATTTATTCCACTCCACAGCGAAACGTTTCGCTGATCGGGAGTGTATAAAATGCGCACGGCAACTCAATGGCGGCATCACGGAAATGTGATCGCCATCGAAACGTTTCGCTTGTGCCAGAGAGAATTTGAGTTTGGTGGGATGTTGGAGCCGCTGCTGCGGCCCCGAAGCAGGGATTAAGGCAGTTTACGTACCTGTTTCACGTCCAGTTCGATGGAGTTGAAATCTTTATCCAGTTCGCCGGTCAGTTCTACCTGATCCTTTGGCGTGATGGTCAAACCGTTCCAGCGTTTATGATCGATCTCGACCTTCATGGTGCCGGTGGCATCACGGAACTGATAATCCTCATCACCGATTTGCTTCTCAAGCGTACCGCGCACGGTGATCCAGCTATCGTCCTTCATCTCTTCGGCCTGTTTCACCGTGACAACGCTGGTGTTATCGGCTTTGAAACCACCGGACTTCACCTGCGCGGATGGCGCATTCGGGTCAACAAAGCCACCTTGCTGAGCGGCAAGAACCGGCGTGGCGGCCAGAGCGATGATAGCTAACAGGGCTGCAGATTTTTTCATATTTCACCTCTTTTCCATGAATGTGTTGGTTTACGGCAGCTATTTCACCATAAGGTTCTTAACAGGATCTTAAGAGAATCCGTTGGGCTAACATTCATGAAAAATAGTCTATTTGCCGGGATTTTCGCTGTACAAGAGCGATTGTGCTTCGTATAACTCCGCTTAACAGAAGGAGAGTTGATGCGCATTTTACTGATAGAAGATGACACGCTGATTGGCGACGGGTTGAAAGTCGGGTTGACCAAACTCGGTTTCAGCGTGGATTGGTTTGTCTCCGGCGAAGCCGGATTTCAGGCGTTGGCGGCCGCGCCCTGGGATGCGGTGGTGCTGGATCTGTCGCTGCCGGAACGCGATGGTCTGGATATCCTGCGTCAGTGGCGCCAGCAAGGACAGGATGTGCCGGTGCTGATTCTTACCGCGCGTGATGCGCTCGATCAGCGCGTACAAGGATTGCAGCTCGGTGCCGACGATTACCTGTGCAAGCCGTTTGCGCTGACAGAAGTGGCGGCACGCTTGCAGGCGCTGATCCGTCGCCGTCACGGCCAACTGCAGCCGGAACTTAAACACGGCAAAGTGGTGATGGCGCCCGGCAGCCACAGCGTGCTGTGCGATGGCGAAGCCGTCAGCCTCAAGAGCCGCGAACTGGCGCTGCTTGAGCTGTTTCTGCGCAATCCCGGCCGCGTGCTGACACGCAGTCAGCTGGAAGAAAAGCTCTACAGCTGGGATGAAGATGTCTCCAGCAATGCGGTGGAAGTGCACATTCATCATCTGCGCAAGAAACTCGGCAGCCAGTTTATTCGTACCGTACACGGCGTCGGTTATACGCTGGGAGCGGCGGAATGAGTCTGTTTCTGCGCCTCGCCATTGGCTTCGTGCTGCTGATTATGCTGTGCGGCGGCCTGGCCAGCCTCAGCGCCTGGCACCAAACCCGCGATACGGTAGACGAGCTGTTTGATACTCAGCAAATGCTGTTCGCTAAACGCCTGATTACGCTCGATCCCACCTCACTACAGGACGAAAAACTGCCTAAAACCAAGTCGATCCTGCGTCATCATCATGGTGATCAGGATGACGATGCGCTGGCGTTTGCCATCTTCAGCGCTGACGGCCAGCCGCTGCTCAATGACGGCGAAAATGGGCGTGATTTACAGTTTGATTATCAGCGTGATGGCTTTACCGATGGCCGCCTGCGCGGCGATAAAGAGAGCTGGCGCTTGGTGTGGCTCACCTCAGCGGATAAGCGTTATCGCGTGGTGGTTGGGCAAGAGTGGGAATACCGCGAAGATATGACGCGCGATCTGGCGCTCAGTAGCCTGCTGCCATGGTTGATCGCCATGCCTTTTATGCTGCTGTTGCTGCTGGCGCTGGTGTGGTTCGAGCTGCGCCCGTTGAAACGCCTTACGCTTTCACTGCACCAGCGTGCGCCGGATGATGCTACGCCATTACCTGAAACGCGTTTGCCTAAAGAGGTGAAGCCGCTGGTGGTGGCGCTCAACGGTTTGTTCAGCCGTATGGCGCATCTGGTGCAGCGCGAACGTCGCTTTACCTCCGATGCCGCCCATGAATTGCGCAGCCCGTTGGCGGCGCTGCGCGTGCAGAGCGAAGTGATTCAGCTGGCCGATGATGATGAAGCGATGCGTAAACGGGCGATTCAGCAGCTGGACAGCGGCATTGTGCGCGCCACGCGTCTGGTGGATCAGCTTTTAACGCTGTCACGCGTGGAAGCTGACGATCTGCGCAGCGAGTTTCAGCCGGTGGCGCTGGCGCCGCTGTTGCAAAACCTGCTGGCGGAGCACTTTCCGCAGGCAGAACAACAAGACACCGCTTTGCAATTCACCAGCCACGCCGAACCGGTGATGAACGGTCATCCGCTGTTGCTGGGATTGATGGTACGGAATCTGCTGGATAACGCGCTGCGCTATTCGCCGTCTGGCAGCACTATTGATGTGCAGCTCAACGTTCGCGCCATTACCGTTGATGATAACGGGCCGGGCGTCAGCGATGAGCAGTTGGCAAGGTTGGGTGAACGCTTCTGGCGACCGCCGGGACAGGCGCAAACAGGCAGCGGATTGGGGCTTTCCATCGTGAAGAATATTGCCCAGCTGCACGGCATTCGCTTGCAGTTCAGCCAGCGCGCCAGCGGAGGATTGCGCGTCACTTTGAGTTGGTGACGCGCGCAACGTTAAATCTCGACCTGGGTTCCCAGCTCGATCACGCGGTTCGGTGGAATTTCAAACTGATCCGGCGCGCGCAGCGCATTGCGTTGCAGCGCGAGGAACAGCTTGCCGCGCAGGCGCAGATACCAAGGACGATCGCCGATAATCAGCGATTCATGCGACATAAAGAAGGAGGTTTCCATCATGCGGCAGTTTAGGCCTTCAAGACCGCAGCGGTGGAAAATCTCTTCGACGTTTGGCGTTTCGCGCCAGCCATAGCTTGCCACCACGCGCCAGAAGGTCGGCGATAACTGTTCAATGGTCACACGACGCACATTGTGCACATAAGGCGCATCTTCCGTACGCAGCGTCAGCAGCACCACACGCTCATGCAACACTTTGTTGTGCTTGAGGTTATGCAGCATGGCAAACGGAATCACGTTCAGCGCCCGCGACATATACACCGCGGTGCCCGGCACACGTACCGGCGGCGATTTCTCCAGCGACGCAATCATCGCTTCGAGGGAATTGCCGTGCTCATGCATACGACGCAGCAGGCGGAAACGCTCGCTTTTCCAGGTGGTCATGATGATGAACATCATCAACGCCAGCGTCAGCGGCAGCCAACCACCGGAGAACACCTTGATCAGGTTGGCGGAGAACAGCGACACGTCGATGATCAACATGGCAATCAGAATCAACACCACCAGATAGCGGTTCCAGTGCCAGTTTTGAATCGCCACGGTTGAACAGAGAATGGCGGTCAGCACCATGGTGCCGGTTACCGCAATGCCGTACGCCGCCGCCAGATTGCTGGAGTGCTCGAAGCCGACAATCACAATCACTACCGAGAAATAGAGCAGCCAGTTAATCACTGGAATATAGATCTGCCCGGACTCTTCTTCTGAGGTGTGCACAATGCGCATCGGTGGCAAATAGCCGAGACGCACCGCCTGACGCGTTAATGAGAACACGCCGGAAATCACCGCCTGCGACGCAATCACCGTGGCTAAGGTCGCCAGAATCAACATTGGGATCAGCATCCAATCCGGCGCGAGCAGGAAGAACGGGTTTTTGATCGCTTCGGGATGTTTGAGCAGCAGCGCGCCCTGACCAAAGTAGTTGAGCACCAGCGAAGGCAGCACCACGATGAACCAGGCGAGACGAATCGGGAATTTACCGAAGTGGCCCATATCGGCATACAGCGCTTCTACGCCGGTAATCGCCAGCACCACCGCGCCCAGCGCGAAGAAGGATACGGTTTTATATTGGATGAAGAAGTGCACCGCCCAATACGGGTTCATCGCATGCAGGACGTCAGGATTGTCGATAATGCTGCGCGCGCCTAGTACCGCCAGCACCAAAAACCACAGCAGCATCACCGGCGCGAACAGCTTGCCGACGATACCGGTGCCGTGTTTTTGGATGACAAACAGCAAAGTCAGCACTGCAATCGCCAACGGCACGATGTAGGCATCAAGACTTGGCGCGGCAATTTCCAAACCTTCAATCGCCGATAGCACCGAAACCGCCGGCGTAATCACCACTTCGCCGTAGAAGAAGCTACCGCCAATCAGTCCCATAATCACCAGAATTGCCGTAGCTCTGGCGCCGGTATGGCGTCCGGCCAGCGACATCAGCGTTAAAATCCCGCCTTCGCCGGCGTTATCCGCGCGCATCACGTAGCTGATGTACTTCAGCGACACCACCAGAATCAGCAGCCAGAAGATCAGCGACAGGAAGCCAAATACCGCTTCGCGCTCTACGCCAAATCCAAACTGACCAGAGAGACATTCACGCAATGTATAGAGCGGGCTGGTACCAATATCTCCATACACCACGCCAATTGCCGCCAGCGTGACTGCCCCAAGGGACTGTTTCTTATCCGAGCTCATAAGTTGTCTTTTGTTGGAGCCGGAGGCACTTGCCTTCCGCTCAAGCCATCAAAAAGCGCACAGTATGCACATATTCCCAAAAAAACCTACTCTTACAAAGTGTCACCATCGCGTTGGTGACGCGGTTTTTCGCCGAAAATAGCGCCAAAAAACCGTTGGAAGCGGCGAGTTTTCTCGCATCAACCTTCTGAAACAAAAAAGCTGACGGCTATCAACGCAATCGCGCATGATAATCAGTAGAGTATTGCGCTCGCCAGAATATGACGGCACCAGGATCAAAAGGATAATGATGTGATTATGGCTCAACCCCATCTTTTGGCAGAAAGAATTTCTCGCCTGAGCAACGCTCTGGAAAAAGGTCTGTATGAACGCCATCATGCGATCCGCCTCTGTTTGCTGGCAGCCTTAAGTGGCGAAAGCGTGTTTCTGCTCGGGCCGCCGGGCATCGCCAAGAGTCTGATTGCCCGCCGATTAAAATACGCCTTCCAGCACGCCCGCGCTTTTGAATACCTGATGACCCGTTTTTCCACCCCGGAAGAGGTGTTTGGCCCGCTGTCGATTCAGGCACTGAAAGATGAAGGGCGGTATCAGCGTCTCACCAAAGGCTATCTGCCGGATGCCGAAATTGTTTTCCTCGATGAAATCTGGAAAGCCGGCCCGGCGATTCTGAATACCTTGCTGACCGCCATCAACGAACGCCGCTTCCGTAATGGCGACAGCGAAGAAAAAATCCCGATGCGCTTGCTGGTTACCGCTTCCAACGAACTACCAGAAGCCGATAGCGGACTGGAAGCGCTGTATGACCGCATGTTGATTCGTCTGTGGCTGGATAACGTGCATGAGAAGCAGAACTTCCGCAGCATGCTCACCCACCAGCAGGATGAAAACGACAATCCGGTGGCGGAATCATTGCGCATCAGCGATGAAGAGTACGAGCAGTGGCAGAAAGGCATCAGCCAGGTCAGTTTGCCGGATCACGTGTTTGAACTGATCTATCAGCTACGTCAGCAGTTAGAAACGCTGCCGGACGCGCCGTACATTTCCGATCGTCGCTGGAAGAAAGCCATTCATCTGTTGCAGGCCAGCGCCTTTTATAGCGGTCGCGTGACTATCGCGCCCATCGACTTAGTACTGCTGAAAGATTGCCTGTGGCATGACGTGGCATCGATGAAAATGCTGGATCGCGAAATCGATACGCTGATGTCGCAACATGCGTGGCAGCAACAGGCGCTGCTACACAAGCTGCAGCAGATCAAAGGTCGCCGTCTGGCGCTGCAACAGCAGCAAAGCGTGGCGCAAGCGCTGACGCTGGAGAAACACAGCGGCATGTTCAGCCGCAAACCGCATTACGAATTACCCGCCGCCATTACCGATGAGCAGCTGACGCTGATGCTGCAACAGCCGTTGATGCTGCACGACATGCAGGTGACGCACATTCTGATTGGCCGCGAAGCGCTGGATCAGTGGCTGCTGAAGGGCGGTGAAATTCGCGGCAAGCTGAACGGCATCGGCTTTGGGCAAACGCTGGATATGCTGGTGGATACACATCATTGTCTGACGCTGCGCGATGTTAGCCTGCAATCCACGCGTCTGACGCTGCCGGGCGCCAGCAGCAGCAGCGAGATGCCGCAGGAGATCGCCGATGAATACGAAGCGTTGGAAACCCAGTTGCGCGCGCAGCGCACGCTGTTCAGCCAGCATCAGCGCTGCCTGTTCATTAGCGATGACTGGCTGGCACGCATTGAAACCAGCCTGCAGGATGTCGCGGAACAGCTGAAACAGGCGAGAAAATGATCTCACTGGAGACGCTGAGTGCGCTGCTGTCGATTGGCGAAACCGAGTTAATCGAAGAGTTGATTATCGCGCTGCTCGCCTCGCCGCAGCTGGCGCTGTTCTTTGAGAAGTTTCCCCGCCTGAAGCAAGCCATGATGCGCGATCTGCCACGCTGGCGATCGGAGATCGCCGAGCAGATCAAAGTCACGCCGGTGCCAGAAGCGCTGGCGCAGGAGTTTCAGCTTTTTCAGCAGATGCAGCTGCTCAGCACGCAACATTTCACCCAGCAGTTACCCAACATCATGACGCAGCTGAAAAGCCTGCCGTCGCCGTTCATCGAAGAAGCCAGCAAACTGCTGCTGAATGCCGAAAGCGACCAGCTCAGCAACGCGCAACACACGCTGTTCCTGCAACGCTGGCGTCTCAGCCTGACGCTGCAAACGCTAACGCTGAATGAAACTATTCTCGAAGAGCAGCGCGAACGCTTGATGGCCGAGCTACAGCAGCGCATGGCGATCAGCGGTCAGCTGGCGCCGATCCTTACCGATGATGATGAAGCCGCCGCCGGACGCCTGTGGGATTTGAGCAAAGCGCCGCTGCAGCACGGCGATTACGAACTCATCGTCCAATACGGCGATTTCCTTGCCCAGCAGCCGGAGCTGATGAAGCTGGCGCAGCAGCTGGGTCGCAGCCGCGAAGCTAAATCGGTGCCGTCGCAGGATGCGCCGCTGGAGGAGTTTCACCAGTTGGTACGCGAACCGGATAATGTGCCGGAAGAGGTCAGCGGCATTCATCAAAGCGATGATGTGCTGCGTCTGTTACCGCCGGAATTGGCGGCATTGAGCATCAGCGAGTTGGAGCTGGAATTTTATCGGCGCTTAGTCGAAAAACGCTTGCTGACTTATCGTCTGCAGGGCGATGCGTGGCATGAAAAAGTCACCATGAGCCCGGTCAGCCACCAGCAGCATGAAGAGCAACCGCGCGGCCCGTTTATCGTCTGCGTTGATACGTCCGGTTCGATGGGCGGTTTCAACGAACGCTGCGCCAAAGCCTTTTGCCTGGCGCTGCTGAAAGTGGCGCTGGCGGATAAGCGCCGCTGCTACATCATGCTGTTCGCTCATGAAGTGATCGGCTATGAACTCACCGCTGATAACGGCATTGAGCAGGCGATCCGTTTCCTCAGCCAGCGTTTTCGCGGCGGCACCGATCTCGCTGCCTGCCTTGCGGCGGTGGTGAAACGCATGGAAGGCAGCGCCTGGCAGGAAGCGGATGCGGTGATCGTCTCTGACTTTATTGCCCAGCGTTTGCCAGATGACATCGTCAGCACCATTAAGCAGCGTCAGCGCCAACACCAACAGCGCTTCCACGCAGTGGCGATGTCGCAGCATGGCAAACCCGGCATCCTGCGCATCTTCGATCACATCTGGCGCTTCGATACCGGCCTGAAAAGCCGTCTGCTGCGCCGCTGGCAGCGCTAATTCATCTGGCGGAAATGCTAATTTGCTATATTGATAAGTTCGAGCACATAGCAAACTGGAGCACCTTGTGACGACCGCCCAACTTCCCGCACCAACCCGCACGCTAAAACTTTCCGGCCAAAACTCCGAACAAAAACGGGCCGAGCTGCTGGCGTACTTCACCCAAACCTGGGAACTGTATGAAAGCCTGTTTGATTGCCTGGCGGACGAGCGCGCCTGGTTTAACAAAGCGATTTCGCTGCGCCATCCGCTGATCTTCTATTTTGGTCACACCGCGACCTTCTACATTAATAAGCTGATGGCGGGCCGCTATCTCGATCAACGCGTTGACGATCGCATCGAAGCGATGATGGCGATCGGCGTCGATGAGATGAGTTGGGACGATCTCAACGACAGCCATTACGACTGGCCGAGCATCGCAGAGGTGCGCGACTATCGTGGCAAAGTGAAAAGCCTGGTGAGTGAGTTTATTCGCACTATGCCGCTGGAACTGCCAATCGGCTGGGACAGCCCGGCGTGGGTGGTGTTGATGGGCATTGAGCACGAACGCATTCATCTGGAAACCTCCAGCGTGCTGATGCGCCAGTTGCCGATTGAATGGGTCAAGCCTCAGCCGCACTGGCCGGTTTGTCCGCAGGCGCGTCACGATCGTCAATCGGTACCGGAAAATTCTTTGATCGCGATGCCCGGCGGCCGCGTGCAGCAGGGCAAAACCGACGACACTTATGGCTGGGATAACGAATACGGCAGTCAGCAAACCGAACTTAAGCCGTTTAAGGCCAGCAAGATGCTGGTCAGCAATGCCGAGTTTTATCGCTTCATGGCGGCGGACGGATATAACGATCGCCGCTGGTGGGATGACGAAGGTTGGGGCTGGCGTGAATTCTCCGGTGCACAGATGCCGACATTCTGGGTTGGTGACGAAAAGCTGCCCGATCAGCTAAAACTGCGCGTGCTGGCCGAAGAAGTGGCGATGCCGTGGGATTGGCCAGCGGAAGTGAATCAACTGGAAGCCGCCGCGTTCTGCCGCTGGCTGGCCGAAGAGACCGGTAAATCTATTCAGCTTCCCTGCGAGGCCGAATGGGCGCAGCTGCGTGAGCAGGTTGGCGGCGATCAGCCGGATTGGACTGAAGCGCCGGGCAATATCAATCTGGCATATTGGGCTTCCTCCAGCCCGGTCGACCGTTTCGCGCAGGGTGAGTTTTACGATATCGTCGGCAATGTCTGGCAATGGACCACGACGCCAACCAACGGTTTCGAAGGCTTTAAGGTGCATCCGCTGTACGACGACTTCTCGACGCCGACCTTTGATGGCAAACATGCGCTGATCAAAGGTGGCAGCTGGATTTCTACCGGCAACGAAGCGCTGAAATCTGCGCGCTACGCTTTCCGTCGCCACTTCTTCCAGCACGCCGGTTTCCGCTATGTGGTTTCTTCCCATGAAGAGAGCATGGCACTCAATCCCTATGAAACTGACAGCATGGTGTCGCAGTATCTCGATTTCCAGTACGGTCCGAGTTACTACAACGTGCCTAACTACGCGGCGGCGCTGGTGGAAAAACTGCTGCCGCACTGTACTGCGCGCGGTCAGGCGCTGGACATCGGCTGCGCCACCGGGCGTGCCAGCTTTGAACTGGCGCGACACTTCGACGCGGTAACCGGCATGGATTACTCGGCGCGCTTTATTGATGTTGCGCTGCAGCTGACCTCCGGTGAGGATTTCCGCTATGTAGTGCCCGAAGAGGGCGATCTGGTGGAGTATCGTCAGGTGCGACTGAAAGAGTTTGGTCTGGAAGCAGAGCAAGCGCAGCGCATTCAGTTTGTGCAGGGCGATGCCTGTAACCTGAAGCCGCAGCCGGATCGTTACGATCTGGTGCTGGCGTCTAACCTGATTGATCGTCTGCGTCAGCCGAAGCGCTTCCTGCAGGACATTACCCCGATGATCCGTTCCGGCGGTTTGCTGGTGCTGTCATCGCCGTATACCTGGCTGGAAGATTTCACGCCGAAGGAGAACTGGCTGGGCGGTGTTCGCGAAAATGGCGAAGCGCTGAACACCTATCAGGCGCTGCAGCGTCTGTTGCGTGATGCCTTCGATGAAGTGGCACCGCCGCAGGATGTGCCATTTGTCATCCGCGAAACGGCGCGCAAATTCCAGCACACGCAGGCGCAAGTGACCTTCTGGCGTAAGCGCTAAAAAGCATGCAGACAACGGCCTGCCTGTTGTCTGCACCTTGCCTGCACCGCTAATTTGCTGCACATTCTCCTCTATTCATAGAAGAAGAACTTAACGAGGATGGACAATGGCGGAACACCTTCAGCTGGATAACCTGGATCGCGGCATTCTCAATGCGCTGCTGCAGAATGCGCGCACCGCCTATGCCGAGCTCGCCAAACAGTTCAACGTCAGCCCCGGCACTATTCATGTGCGGGTGGAGAAGATGCGTCAGGCGGGCATTATTTTGGGCACGCGCGTGGAGATCGATCCGCGTCAGCTCGGCTTCGATGTGTGCTGCTTTATCGGCATTATCCTCAAAAGCGCGCGCGATTATCCGGCGGCGCTGAGCAAACTCGACGCGTTGGATGAAGTGGTGGAAGCCTGGTATACCACCGGCCACTACAGCATCTTTATCAAAGTGATGTGCCGATCGATCGATGCCTTGCAACAGGTATTGATCAACAAGATCCAGACCATCGACGAAATCCAATCCACAGAAACCCTGATCTCACTGCAAAACCCGATCATGCGCACCATTAAGCCGTGATCCCTCTCTAAGCTGTGCACAAACTTATCCCCGGCAGATCGCGCGTATGGCGCGACTTGTCGCCTGATGCTTTCATCTATTAACCCTGTTTTCCACAGGTGGATCACGGCTTGATCACAGCGTACAATGCTCGCCTTTAGTGCGGGAGAGCATCATGGCCGATATTACGTTAATCAGTGGAAGTACCCTTGGCAGCGCCGAATATGTTGCTGAACATCTGGAAGAAAAACTGCAGGAAGCGGGCTTCTCAACCGAGGTGCTGCATGGCCCAGAGCTGGATGAGCTGCAACCGGAAGGCATCTGGCTGATTGTTACCTCCACGCACGGTGCCGGTGAACTGCCTGATAATTTGCTTCCTTTATATGAAGCACTGCAAGAGACAAAACCGGACCTCACTGGCTTACGTTATGGCGCAGTAGGCATCGGTAACCATGAATACGATCTTTTCTGCGGCGCGATCAAGCTGCTGGAAGAGCAATTGAACCAGTTGGGCGCCAAACGCATTGGCGATCGCCTGGAGATCGACGTGCTGGAGCATGAGATCCCGGAAGACGCGGCTGAAGTGTGGGTCGCCACATGGAAAACGCAGATTTAAAACGATCTTCGATGGCTGGGGATCGGGAAAATAGAATGATCCTCAGTTGATTTCGCTGTTTTTTCACTTTAAACACGCGATCGACTGTGGATAACATGGGCTGTTTCATGCGTATAACCCGTAGTTATCCAAAGAACAACTGCTGTTTCTTTTTTAGGCTGTGCATAAGTGGCTATTTTGATCCCAGCTTATACGGATCAGGATCACCGATCATTCACAGCTAATGATCCTCTCTAATCTGCTGTTAAGCCTGCGCTTTTCGGGGTTATCAACAGCAAGGTGCGATCCTAATAGTAGATCTAACAGAGAGATCATATAAAAGACTTAAGATCCTTTCTTTTAAACCTCAGGATCCCGCGACTTTCGCCGCCGACATTATTTCAGTAGAATCCACCGCCCAGGGCAACGATCCCTGTCCGAAACACTAACGAGGACCCACTTCATGTTTTATCCAGATCCTTTTGACGTCATCGTAATCGGTGGTGGTCATGCGGGCACAGAGGCCGCGATGGCCGCAGCCCGAATGGGTCAGCAAACCCTTTTACTCACCCATAACATTGATACGCTTGGACAAATGTCCTGTAACCCCGCGATCGGTGGCATCGGGAAAGGACATCTGGTGAAGGAAGTGGATGCCTTAGGCGGTTTGATGGCCACGGCAATTGACCAGGCAGGTATCCAGTTTAGGATACTAAACGCGAGCAAAGGCCCCGCCGTTCGTGCTACTCGTGCTCAGGCTGACCGTGTACTGTATCGCCAAGCGGTACGCACTGCGCTGGAGAATCAGCCGAACCTGATGATCTTCCAACAGGCGGTTGACGATCTGATTGTGGAAAACCATCGTGTAGTCGGTGCGGTAACGCAAATGGGCTTGAAGTTCCGCGCCAAAACCGTGGTACTGACCGTTGGAACCTTCCTCGATGGCAAAATCCACATTGGCCTGGATAACTACAGCGGTGGCCGTGCAGGCGATCCGCCATCAATCCCATTGGCAAAACGCCTGCGTGCACTGCCGCTGCGCGTAAACCGTCTGAAAACCGGTACGCCGCCACGTATCGACGCACGCTCGATTGATTTTTCGGTGCTGACACCGCAGCACGGTGATAATCCGATGCCGGTGTTCTCGTTCATGGGCAAGGTTTCACAGCATCCACAACAAGTGCCGTGCTGGATCACCTACACCAACGAACAGACGCATGACGTGATCCGCAATAACCTCGATCGTAGCCCGATGTATGCCGGGATCATCGAAGGTATTGGTCCACGTTACTGCCCGTCGATCGAAGACAAAGTGATGCGCTTTGCCGATCGTAACGCGCACCAGATCTTCCTGGAGCCGGAAGGCCTGACCAGCAACGAGATCTACCCGAATGGTATCTCCACCAGCCTGCCGTTTGACGTACAGATGCAGATCGTACGTTCGATGAAAGGATTGGAAAACGCGAAGATCATCCGTCCAGGTTATGCCATCGAGTATGATTTCTTCGATCCACGCGATCTTAAACCGACGCTGGAGAGCAAATTTATCCACGGCCTGTTCTTTGCCGGCCAGATCAACGGCACCACCGGCTACGAAGAAGCGGCAGCGCAAGGTTTGCTGGCTGGTCTGAACGCAGCACGCGCTTCTGCTGATAAAGAGGGCTGGGCGCCACGCCGCGATCAAGCTTATCTCGGTGTGCTGGTTGACGATCTCTGCACTTTGGGCACGAAAGAGCCGTACCGCATGTTTACATCGCGTGCGGAGTACCGCTTGATGCTGCGCGAAGATAACGCCGATCTGCGTTTGACCGAAGCCGGTCGCGAACTCGGTCTGGTTGATGATGCACGCTGGGCGCGCTACAACCAGAAACTGGAAGCGATTGAGCAGGAGCGTCAACGTCTTCGCGATCTGTGGGTGCATCCGAAATCGGATAACGTGGCTGAAGTGAACGCGGTGATCAGCGCGCCGCTTACCAAAGAAGCCAGCGGTGAAGATCTGCTGCGTCGTCCAGAGATGACCTATCCGCTGCTGACGTCACTCGCCAGCTACGGTCCGGCACTCCCTGATGAGCAAGCCGCTGAGCAGGTGGAGATTCAGGTGAAATACGAAGGATACATTGCGCGTCAGCAGGAAGAGATTGATCGCCAGCTGCGGAATGAAAACACCTTGTTGCCTGTTGAGCTCGACTATCGTCAGGTTAATGGCTTGTCGAATGAAGTGATCGCCAAACTCAACGATCACAAACCGACGTCCATTGGCCAGGCTTCGCGTATTTCGGGTATCACGCCTGCGGCAATCTCAATTCTGCTGATTTACCTGAAAAAACAGGGCCTGCTGCGTAAAAGCGCCTGATAGACTTTGGGGTGAGGCAACTCGCCCCCGTTAATGGAATTCTCGTCGTGATCAACAAACTCTCCTCGCTGCTGAATGCGGCAAACATTTCCCTTACCGATCAACAAAAACAGCAGTTGGTTGGCTATGTTGAGTTGCTGCATAAGTGGAATAAGGCCTATAACCTGACATCGGTGCGCGATCCGCAGCAGATGCTGGTACGCCATATTCTCGACAGCGTGGTGGTTGAGCCACATCTGCAGGGCGAACGCTTTATTGATGTGGGCACCGGTCCGGGCTTACCGGGTATTCCGCTGGCCATTGTGCGCCCGCAATCGCATTTCACCTTGCTGGATAGCCTCGGCAAACGCGTACGTTTCCTGCGACAGGTACAACATGAGTTAGGACTTACTAACGTCACTCCAGTGCAGAGCCGCGTTGAAGAGTTCCCGTCTGAGCCGCCATTCGATGGTGTTATCAGCCGTGCATTTGCATCACTGGAAGATATGCTGAACTGGTGTCATCATCTGCCGAGCCCTGAAGGTCGCTTTTATGCCCTGAAAGGCGTGCGTCCGGATGATGAGATTTCTGCATTACCGGCGGGCTTTACGGTAGAGAAAATTCAACCGCTGCAGGTACCCGAACTGGATGGTGAACGTCATCTGGTGGTGATTACCCGCCAATAGCCTTTTAAACGGTATGGATTTGAGCCAGTTCATGCCGTTTGCCTTAGTCTTTTCCCTGAACGAAAAAGCAGCGATTGAACACTTTTAGGTAAAAGCTTTTATTTAGCAGGGCAGGGCGAGCGAGTTAACATCTCCGACGGAAATTATCCGAAAAGCTCTGTTACATTTAACGAACATTTCACATTTCATTATCACTTAGATCACTTTATTGCGTGTATTTACCCAACCAAATAATCACTGGGGAAAATATAACTTTGCAATAAATTGGCGTGCGTAATATCAGTTTTGCGTTTTTATTGCAGCGCATGATGTCAATAGAGTGTTTTTCTCGAAAATCGTAGTCCAACACCTAATAAATAAATTTAATGCACTGATTTATAGATGCTTTAGTCGAATTTGAAATCGTATAAATCTTAACTGGTACAAATTCAGTCAGGCATTCCTTGTTTATTATGTGATCTAAAGCACGCTTTAAAAGCAAGTCGATCGGGCATTTTCAGCATTTAAGTCAGACATTGCCTAATGACGATGTTTTGAAAAATAGCCCTTCAGAAAGAAATTTAAATAATTGTTCACCTTTTCGCTACTTACCGATTGAAATCGCAGGTGGCGCCCGTATAATTTGCACGGCTTTTGCTGCTTGACTCAAATGAGTAAAGGCAGTCTTATACGACACGCGACATACCCCGTTCGGGGCAGGAGAGTTCAGCGTCATGTCAGTGTCTCTTTACAGTGTGAAATTAGCCCGGGCCGTGCTGATCATTCAGCTGGTGACCTTTGTCATCATCGGTGCGCTCTTTACCCTGAAAGAGGTTACCTGGGGCGCCTCCGCCTTCGCGGGTGGAGTGGCAGCCTGGCTGCCGAACGTGTTGTTTATGTTTTTGGCCTGGCGCCTGCAGGATCAAACGCCTGCGAAAGGACGTGTTGCCTGGAGCTTCGCCCTCGGTGAAGTGTTGAAGGTGTTCACAACCGTCATTTTCCTCGCGGTGGCGTTGGGTGTGTTTGGAGCGGTCTTCTGGCCACTCGCAATCACGTGGTTATCGGTGCTGGTGGTGCAGATCGTCGCTCCGGCTGTAATTAACAACAAAGGGTAAGAGGCATCATGGCTGCTGGAGAAATCTCTACTCCGCAAGAATACATAGGTCACCACCTGAATAACCTTCAGTTGGACCTGCGTACTTTCGAGTTGGTGAATCCGCACGACGCTCCCGCGACGTTCTGGGTATTAAATATCGATTCCATGTTTTTCTCTGTGGTGCTGGGACTGATTTTCCTGGTGTTGTTCCGTAAAGTGGCGAAAAGCGCTACCAGCGGTGTTCCAGGGAAATTACAAGCGGCTATCGAACTGGTTGTCGGCTTCGTTGATAACAACGTGCGCGACATGTACCACGGTAAAAGCAAACTTATCGCCCCGCTGGCTCTGACGATTTTCGTCTGGGTCTTCCTGATGAACTTCATGGATCTGCTGCCTATCGATTTGCTGCCGTTTATCGGCGAGCACTATTTAGGCCTGCCGGCGCTGCGCGTCGTGCCGTCTGCAGACGTGAACATCACGCTGTCTATGGCGCTGGGCGTATTTATTTTGATTCTGTTCTACAGCATCAAAATGAAAGGCATTGGCGGCTTCACCAAAGAGTTGACGCTGCAGCCTTTTAATCACCCGATCTTCATCCCCATTAACCTGATTCTTGAAGGTGTTAGCCTGCTGTCCAAGCCTGTTTCACTGGGTCTGCGACTGTTCGGTAACATGTATGCGGGTGAGTTGATCTTTATCCTGATTGCCGGCTTGCTGCCGTGGTGGTCGCAGTGGTTGTTGAATGTGCCTTGGGCCATTTTCCACATCCTGATCATTTCGCTGCAGGCTTTCATTTTCATGGTCCTCACGATCGTCTATCTGTCGATGGCATCTGAAGAACATTGATTTTTATCTCAACACTTAAGCTTTTAACTGAAACAAACTGGAGACTGTCATGGAAAACCTGAATATGGATCTGCTGTACATGGCTGCCGCTGTGATGATGGGCCTGGCGGCAATCGGTGCTGCGATCGGTATCGGCATCCTCGGAGGTAAATTCCTGGAAGGCGCCGCGCGTCAACCGGATCTGATCCCTCTGCTGCGTACGCAGTTCTTTGTTGTAATGGGTCTGGTGGATGCAATCCCGATGATCGCTGTAGGTCTGGGTCTCTACGTGATGTTTGCTGTCGCTTAAACCTGGTAGCCTTGTTCACTCATGGCACCTGGTGTGATGAGGGACGGATTCTGCCGTTTATCTCTGATAGCGGCAGAGCAAGTTAACTTAATAAGAGGCATTGTGCTGTGAACATTAATGCAACAATCCTCGGCCAGGCCATCGCGTTCATTCTGTTTGTCGCGTTCTGCATGAAGTACGTATGGCCGCCGATTATGGCTGCCATCGAAAAGCGCCAGAAAGAAATTGCTGAAGGCCTTGCTTCTGCTGAGCGCGCGAAGAAAGATTTAGATCTCGCGCAGGCCAATGCGACCGACCAGCTGAAAAAAGCGAAAGAAGACGCTCAGGTCATTATCGAGCAGGCGAACAAACGCCGTGCCCAGATTCTGGACGAAGCGAAAACCGAAGCTGAGACTGAACGTAACCGCATCGTGGCACAGGCGCAGGCAGAAATTGATGCCGAGCGTTCGCGTGCCCGTGAAGAGCTGCGTAAGCAAGTCGCGTTGCTGGCATTAGCTGGCGCCGAGAAAATCATCGAACGTTCCGTGGATGAAGCTGCTAACAGCGACATCGTTGATAAACTGGTCGCTGAACTGTAAGGAGGGAGGGGCTGATGTCTGATCTGATTACTGTAGCTCGCCCCTACGCCAAAGCAGCTTTTGACTTTGCTGTTGAGCATCAAAGCATCGATCGCTGGCAATCAATGCTGGCGTTTGCCGCAGAAGTGGCTCGCAACGAACAGATCGCAGATCTTCTTTCCGGTGCGCTTGCACCGGAAGCGTTATCTGCTTCTTTCATTGCAGTTTGTGGCGATCAACTTGATGAAAACGCCCAGAACCTGATTAAGGTAATGGCCGAAAACGGACGTTTGACAGCGCTTCCAGCGGTACTGGCTCAGTACATTCAACTGCGTGACGCTTATGAAGCGACAGCCGAAGTTGATGTGATTTCTGCCAGCACGCTGAGTGACAGTCAGCTGACTAAAATCAGCGCCGCGATGGAAAAACGTCTGTCACGTAAAGTTAAGCTGAATTGCAAAATTGATAAGTCTGTAATGGCAGGTGTGGTTATCCGTGCGGGTGACCTGGTCATTGATGGCAGCGTACGCGGCCGTCTTGATCGTCTGGCAGACGTCTTGCAGTCTTAAGGGGACTGGAGCATATGCAACTGAATTCCACCGAAATCAGCGAACTGATCAAGCAGCGCATTGCTCAGTTCAATGTCGTGAGTGAAGCTCACAACGAAGGTACTATTGTTTCTGTAAGTGACGGTATCATCCGCGTACACGGCCTGGCCGATGTCATGCAGGGTGAGATGATTGCCCTGCCGGGCAACCGTTACGCTATCGCACTGAACCTCGAGCGTGACTCGGTTGGTGCAGTAGTGATGGGCCCGTATGCTGACCTCGCGGAAGGCATGAAAGTAAAATGTACGGGTCGTATTTTAGAAGTTCCAGTTGGCCGTGGCCTGCTGGGCCGTGTGGTGAACACCCTGGGTGCACCGATCGACGGTAAAGGCGCAATCGAAAACGACGGCTTCTCGCCTGTTGAAGTGATTGCACCGGGCGTTATCGACCGTCAGTCAGTAGACCAGCCTGTTCAGACCGGTTACAAATCTGTCGATGCGATGATTCCAATCGGCCGTGGCCAGCGTGAGCTGATCATCGGTGACCGTCAGACCGGTAAAACCGCAATGGCAATCGACGCCATCATCAACCAGCGCGATTCAGGCATCAAGTGTGTCTACGTTGCGATTGGCCAGAAAGCGTCAACCATTTCTAACGTAGTTCGCAAACTGGAAGAGCACGGCGCGCTGGCTAACACCATCGTGGTTGTCGCTTCTGCTTCTGAATCTGCAGCACTGCAGTACCTGTCACCGTACGCCGGTTGTGCGATGGGTGAGTACTTCCGTGACCGCGGTGAAGATGCACTGATCGTGTACGATGACCTGTCTAAGCAGGCTGTTGCTTACCGTCAGATTTCTCTGCTGCTGCGCCGTCCACCAGGTCGTGAAGCATTCCCTGGCGACGTGTTCTATCTCCACTCTCGTCTGCTGGAGCGTGCATCACGCGTTAGCGCTGACTACGTTGAGCGCTTCACCAATGGTGAAGTGAAAGGCCAGACCGGTTCTCTCACCGCACTGCCAATCATCGAAACTCAGGCGGGTGACGTTTCTGCGTTCGTTCCGACCAACGTAATCTCGATTACTGATGGTCAGATCTTCCTGGAATCTAACCTGTTCAACTCCGGTATTCGTCCAGCCGTTAACCCGGGTATCTCGGTATCCCGTGTTGGTGGTGCTGCACAGACCAAGATCATCAAGAAACTGTCCGGTGGTATTCGTACCGCGCTGGCACAGTATCGTGAACTGGCTGCGTTCTCTCAGTTCGCTTCCGATCTGGACGATGCAACGCGTAAACAGCTGAGCCACGGTCAGAAAGTGACCGAACTGCTGAAACAGAAACAGTATGCGCCGATGTCAGTCGCGCAACAGGGTCTGGTGCTGTTTGCTGCTGAGCGCGGCTATCTGAACGATGTTGAACTGGCGAAAGTCGGCAGCTTCGAAGCCGCTCTGCTGGCGTTCGCGGATCGCGATCACGCTGAGCTGATGGCTGAAATCAACCAAGCGGGTAACTTCAATAACGAAATCGAAGAGAAGCTGAAAGGCCTCCTCGAAACGTTTAAAGCAACCCAGTCCTGGTAATGTCTGGCGGCTTGTCTGAAAAGGCAGGCCGCAAGGCTTTGAGGAGAAGCTAATGGCCGGCGCAAAAGAAATACGTAGTAAGATCGGAAGCGTAAAAAATACGCAGAAGATCACCAAAGCGATGGAAATGGTCGCCGCCTCCAAAATGCGTAAAACGCAGGAACGCATGGCGGCCAGCCGTCCGTATGCAGATACCATGCGCAAAGTGATTGGTCACCTTGCTCTGGGTAATCTGGAATACAAGCACCCTTACCTGGATGAGCGTGACGTTAAGCGCGTCGGCTACCTGGTCGTTTCGACTGACCGCGGGCTTTGTGGTGGTTTGAACATTAACCTGTTCAAAAAATTGCTGGCAGATATGAAAGGCTGGGCAGATAAAGGCGTACAGAGCGATCTGGCCGTTATCGGTTCGAAAGGCAATTCATTCTTCGGCTCTGTAGGTGGCAACATCGTGGCACAGGTCACCGGTATGGGCGATAAGCCTGCACTGTCTGATTTGATCGGCCCGGTAAAAGTGATGTTGCAGGCCTATGATGAAGGTCGCATCGACAAGCTGTATATCGTTGCCAACAAGTTTAATAACACCATGTCTCAGACTCCGACCATTACCCAACTGCTGCCGTTACCGCCAGCGGAAGGTGAAGAAGAGATGAAGGCGAAGACCTGGGATTACCTGTACGAACCCGATCCGAAAGCGCTGCTGGATACCCTGCTGCGCCGTTATGTCGAATCGCAGGTTTATCAGGGTGTGGTGGAAAACCTGGCCAGTGAGCAGGCCGCACGTATGGTTGCGATGAAAGCTGCAACCGATAACGGCGGAAACCTGATCAAAGAGCTGCAGTTGGTTTACAACAAAGCTCGTCAGGCCAGCATCACCCAGGAACTTACCGAGATCGTCTCGGGAGCCTCCGCGGTTTAACCAGGCATATATCCTGTCGCGCGAGCGCGGCTGGGTATTTTCGTATTAGGTAGAGGATTCAAGATGGCAGCTGGAAAGATTGTCCAGATTATCGGCGCCGTAGTTGACGTCGAATTCCCTCAGGACGCGGTACCGCAGGTATACAGCGCTCTCGAGGTGAAAAATGGTGATGCTCGTCTGGTGCTGGAAGTTCAGCAGCAGCTGGGTGGTGGCGTGGTTCGTACCATCGCCATGGGTACTTCTGACGGCCTGAAGCGCGGTCTGGAAGTTACTGACCTGAAAAAACCTATCCAGGTTCCGGTTGGTAAAGCAACCCTCGGCCGTATCATGAACGTATTGGGTGAGCCAATCGACATGAAAGGCGACCTGCAGAATGACGACGGCACTGTAGTAGAGGTTTCCTCTATTCACCGTGCAGCACCTTCTTATGAAGATCAGTCTAACTCGCAGGAACTGCTGGAAACCGGCATCAAGGTTATCGACCTGATGTGTCCGTTCGCTAAGGGCGGTAAAGTCGGTCTGTTCGGTGGTGCGGGTGTAGGTAAAACCGTAAACATGATGGAGCTGATCCGTAACATCGCGGCTGAGCACTCAGGTTATTCGGTATTTGCTGGCGTGGGTGAGCGTACTCGTGAGGGTAACGACTTCTACCACGAAATGACTGACTCCAACGTTATCGATAAAGTAGCGCTGGTGTATGGCCAGATGAACGAGCCGCCGGGTAACCGTCTGCGCGTAGCACTGACCGGTTTGACCATGGCGGAAAAATTCCGTGATGAAGGCCGTGACGTTCTGCTGTTCATCGACAACATCTATCGTTACACCCTGGCCGGTACTGAAGTATCAGCACTGCTGGGTCGTATGCCATCTGCGGTAGGCTATCAGCCAACGCTGGCAGAAGAGATGGGTGTGTTGCAGGAGCGTATTACCTCCACGAAGACTGGTTCAATCACTTCTGTTCAGGCCGTTTACGTTCCTGCGGATGACTTGACTGACCCGTCACCAGCAACCACCTTTGCTCACTTAGACTCAACCGTTACGCTGAGCCGTCAGATCGCCTCTCTGGGTATCTACCCAGCCGTTGACCCGCTGGATTCAACCAGCCGTCAGCTGGATCCACTGATCGTGGGTCAGGAGCACTATGACGTTGCGCGTGGCGTGCAGTCTCTGCTGCAGCGTTACCAGGAACTGAAAGACATCATCGCCATCCTCGGTATGGACGAGCTGTCTGAAGAAGACAAACTGTTGGTGGCACGTGCGCGTAAGATTCAGCGCTTCCTGTCTCAGCCGTTCTTCGTTGCTGAAGTCTTCACCGGTTCTCCAGGTAAGTACGTGACCCTGAAAGACACCATCCGTGGCTTCAAAGGCATCATGGAAGGCGAATTCGACCACCTGCCAGAGCAGGCGTTCTACATGGTCGGCGCTATCGAAGAAGCCGTAGAAAAAGCGAAGAAACTGTAATTTAGGTTTCCCAGGAGGAATGGTATGGCTATGACTTATCATCTGGACGTGGTCAGCGCGGAGCAACAAATGTTCTCCGGTCTGGTCGAGCGTATCCAGGTGTCAGGTAGCGAAGGTGAGTTGGGGATTCGTCCTGGCCACGCCCCGCTGCTGACAGCCATCAAGCCTGGTATGATTCACATCGTGAAACAGCACGGCGAAGAGGAGTTTATTTACCTCTCTGGCGGCGTGCTGGAAGTTCAGCCTGGCAGCACCACCGTTCTGGCCGACACCGCGATTCGCGGTGAAGACCTTGACGAAGCGCGCGCGCTGGAAGCGAAACGTAAAGCAGAAGAGCACATGAACAGCAGTCACGGCGACGTGGACTATGCTCAGGCTTCTGCGGAACTGGCGAAAGCCATCGCGAAACTGCGTGTCATCGAGCTGACCAAAAAAGCGATGTAATCAGGCTTTATGTGTCACGAAATGCCAGCCCTTTGGGTTGGCATTTTTTTTGCCCAAAACCCATCATCTCGTAGGGGCGCCATTTATGGCGAACACCAGCTGACCTCAATCCGCTTTCCCCAACCCCGCTAATTTCGACCCGAGAAAAATGTAGTAATCTCAGGGCTAAACCTTACACTTTCGACAGTTGAAGAGAATCAGGATAGTTATGTCTACGAACGCGATGAGTGTGGTGATCTTAGCCGCTGGCAAAGGCACCCGAATGTATTCCGACCTGCCTAAAGTTCTGCACACCCTTGCAGGTAAACCGATGGTTCAACACGTGATTGATGCCGCAACCGGTTTGGGCGCCCAGCAGATCCACTTGGTTTATGGCCACGGCGGAGATTTGCTGCAATCGACGTTAGCGCATAACGCACTCAACTGGGTACTGCAGGCCGAACAACTCGGTACCGGCCACGCGATGCAGCAGGCCGCGCCCTTCTTTGCCGATGACGAAGATATTCTGATGCTGTACGGCGATGTGCCGCTGATTTCGCAGGCCAGCTTGCAACGTCTGCGCGACGCGAAACCCGCTGGCGGCATCGGTTTACTCACCGTGGTTTTGGATAACCCAACCGGTTACGGTCGTATCGTGCGTGAAAACGGCACGGTGACCGGCATTATCGAGCAGAAAGATGCCTCGCCAGAACAGCTGAAAATTCAGGAAATTAACACCGGCATCCTGATTGCCAACGGCGGCGACCTCAAGCGCTGGCTGGCGCAGCTTAACAACAACAACGCGCAGGGCGAATTCTATATCACCGATATCATCGCCATGGCGCACCACGAAGGCCGCGTGATCAATGCGGTGCATCCGGCGCGCATCAGCGAAACCGACGGCGTCAACAACCGCCTGCAGCTGGCAACGCTTGAGCGCGTCTATCAAAGCGAGCAGGCAGAGAAGCTGTTGCTGGCGGGTGTGATGCTGCGCGATCCGGCGCGTTTCGATCTACGCGGTTCGCTGCAACACGGCCGCGATGTTGAGATCGATACCAACGTGATCATCGAAGGCAAGGTCACGCTCGGCGACCGCGTAAAAATCGGTGCCGGCTGCATCATCAAAAATAGCGTGATTGCTGACGACTGTGAAATCAGCCCCTATTCAGTGATCGAAGATGCCACCTTAGCCGCCGCCTGTACGGTTGGGCCTTTTGCGCGTCTGCGTCCGGGCAGCGAGCTGGCGGAAGAAGCGCACGTGGGCAACTTCGTAGAGATGAAGAAAGCCACTCTCGGCAAAGGCTCCAAAGCCGGTCATCTCTCTTATCTTGGCGATGCGGAAATTGGCGCGGGTGTGAATATCGGCGCGGGCACCATTACCTGTAACTACGATGGCGCCAACAAATCCAAAACCATCATTGGCGACAACGTGTTTATCGGTTCGGATACCCAGCTGGTGGCGCCGGTCAGCGTGGCGAGCGGCGCCACCATCGCCGCAGGCACCACAATAATGAAAGATGTGTTAGCTGCGGATCTGGTCTACAACCGTAAAGAGCAGAATCAAAAATCGGGCTGGCAGCGCCCTGTTAAGAAAAAATAAATTTTAAAGGCCGACAACGATCGGCCTGTTTGCAGTACCAATTACCCTTAATAATTCGAGTTTTAGGAAGGCGGCAAGAGTGTGAATCCTCAGGAGCTTACTTAAGTAAGTGACTGAGGTGAGCGCTCGCAGCCAACGCACCTACAACTTGAAGTATGACGGGTAAAATATCCCCACTCTCTACAAGGCTCGGGGAAATCAGGTCGTATGACAACGCAATGGCCGAAAGCCATGAAGTCAGGAAATTACTATGTGTGGAATTGTTGGTGCAGTAGCGCAGCGTGACATCGCAGAAATTCTGCTGGAAGGTTTGCGTCGTCTTGAGTATCGCGGTTATGACTCAGCGGGATTAGCCGTTGTCGATCGTCAGGGCCATATGACGCGCCTGCGTCGTCTGGGCAAAGTGCAGAACCTGGCGGAAGCCGCAGAGCAGCAGCCGCTGATTGGCGGCACCGGTATCGCACACACGCGCTGGGCGACACACGGTGAACCGTCGGAGGCCAATGCGCATCCGCACGTTTCCGAGCACATCATCATCGTGCACAACGGCATCATTGAAAACCATGAGCCGCTGCGCGCGCAGTTACTTGAGCGCGGCTATCACTTTGCCTCAGAAACCGACACCGAAGTGGTGGCGCATCTGGTGCATTGGGAGCAGAAGCAGGGCGGCACGCTGCGTGAAGTGGTGCTGCGCGTCATTCCGCAGCTGCGCGGTGCGTATGGCATGGTGATCATGGACAGCCGCGATCCTTCGCTGCTGGTGGCGGCGCGTTCCGGTAGCCCGCTGGTGATTGGCCGTGGCGTGGGTGAAAACTTTATTGCTTCCGATCAGCTGGCACTGCTGCCGGTGACGCGTCGCTTCATCTATCTGGAAGAGGGCGATATTGCCGAGATCACTCGCCGCGAAGTCACCATTATCGATCGTGACGGTAAAACGGCTAAGCGCGCCGAAATCGAATCGACCGCGCAATACGATGCCGGCGACAAAGGCATCTATCGTCACTACATGCAGAAAGAGATTTACGAGCAGCCGAACGCGATTAAAAACACCATCACCGGTCGTTTTAATCACGGCGAAGTCGATCTTAGCGAGCTGGGCCCGGATGCTGAGAAGCTGCTGAGCCAGGTCGAGCATATCCAGATCATCGCCTGCGGTACTTCATACAACTCTGGCATGGTATCGCGCTACTGGTTTGAGTCGCTGGCCAACCTGCCTTGTGATGTGGAAATCGCTTCGGAATTCCGTTATCGCAAATCTGCGGTGCGTAAAAATAGCCTGCTGATCACGCTGTCACAATCGGGTGAAACTGCCGATACGCTGGCGGCGTTGCGCCTGTCAAAAGAGCTGGGTTATCTCGGTTCGCTGGCGATCTGTAACGTGGCCGGTTCATCGCTGGTGCGTGAGTCAGATTTGGCGCTGATGACCAAAGCCGGTACCGAAATTGGCGTTGCCTCGACCAAAGCCTTCACCACGCAGTTGGCGGTATTGCTGATGCTGGTGGCGAAACTCGGTCGTCTGCACGGCATGAAAGCCGAAACCGAGCACGAGATTGTGCACGCGCTGCAGGCCTTGCCGAGCCGCATCGAGCAGATGCTGGCGCAGGACAAAGTGATCGAAAATCTGGCGGAAGGTTTCTCGGATAAGCATCACGCGCTGTTCCTTGGCCGTGGCGATCAGTATCCGATCGCGATGGAAGGCGCGCTGAAGCTGAAAGAAATCTCCTATATCCACGCCGAAGCCTATGCGGCGGGCGAGCTGAAGCATGGCCCGCTAGCGCTAATTGATGCGGATATGCCGGTGATCGTGGTCGCGCCGAACAACGAACTGCTGGAGAAGCTGAAATCCAACATTGAAGAGGTACGCGCGCGCGGCGGTTTGCTGTACGTGTTTGCCGATCAGGATGCCGGTTTCAGCGACAGCGATGGCATGAAAATCATCTCTCTGCCGCATGTAGAAGAGGTGATTGCACCGATCTTTTACACCGTGCCGTTACAGCTGCTCTCGTATCACGTGGCGCTGATTAAAGGCACCGACGTTGACCAACCACGTAACCTGGCGAAATCGGTTACCGTTGAATAAACTGCTATAAGAGTGGGCCCACAACGGGCCCGCTTCATTTCTGCACGCTGTCATATAACTGTCATATTTCGTACATTTCACTGTCATCAAACTGTCCTATTTTCCCTCCAGCAGCAATCACGACTCCTACTAAAATGGCATTGAGCCTGATTTTTTTAAATCCCCTGGAGGGAACATGACACTGATGCGTAGCACCGTAGCCCGAATCCTCGCCGCCACCTTCGCAGTAAGCGCGGTCTCTGCTTTTGCAGCAACCGATCTGACGGGCGCAGGCGGGACATTCCCGGCGCCGGTTTATGCCAAGTGGGCAGCCGAGTACCAGCAAGCCACCGGTAGCAAAATCAACTATCAGGGTATTGGTTCTTCAGGCGGCGTGAAGCAAATCATCGCTAAAACCGTCGATTTCGGTGCGTCTGATGCACCAATGAAAGAAGAAGATCTGCAGAAAAACGGCCTGTTCCAGTTCCCTACCGTGATCGGTGGCGTGGTGCTGGCGGTTAACATCCCAGGTGTGAAATCAGGTGAACTGACTCTCGACGGTAAAACCGTGGGCGACATCTACCTCGGTACCATCAAAAAGTGGAACGACCCGGCGATCACTAAACTGAACCCAGGCGTGAAACTGCCAGATTCCAACATCAACGTGGTTCGCCGCGCTGACGGTTCCGGTACTTCATTCGTCTTCACCAGCTACCTGGCGAAAGTGAACGAAGAGTGGAACAGCAAAATCGGTAAAGGTAACACCGTTAACTGGCCGACCGGTCTGGGCGGTAAAGGTAACGACGGCGTGGCTGCATTCGTACAGCGTCTGCCGGGTTCAATTGGCTATGTGGAATACGCTTACGCCAAGCAGAACAACCTGACCTACACCAAACTGGTTGATGCCGACGGTAAAGCGGTCGCACCAAGCGAAGAGAGCTTTGCGAATGCCGCGAAAGGCGCAGACTGGAGCAAAACCTTTGCTCAGGATCTGACCTTCCAGAAAGGCAACGCAGCATGGCCGATCACCTCGACCACCTTCATCCTGATTTACAAAGATCAGGCGAATGCGGAAAAAGGTAGCGAAGTACTGAAGTTCTTCGACTGGGCTTACAAAGGTGGCAGCAAAACCGCAACCGACCTGGATTACGCCGCGCTGCCAGAAAGCGTTGCTAACCAGATTCGTGCAGCGTGGAAAGCGAACATCAAAGATAGCTCCGGTAAAGCGCTGTATCAGTAACAGATTTACCTGGCCAGCCGAGACGGCTGGCCAACCCCAATGGGCGGCCTGCGTGCCGCCCTGACATCCCCCTGAGAACAGAGAATTCTATGGCTGCCACTAAGCCGACGTTCAAAGCCCCCGGTAAACAAGGCGACATGATTTTCGGCGCGCTGGTGAAGCTATCCGCGCTTATCGTGTTGTTGTTGATGGGCGGCATTATCGTCTCCCTGATTTTCTCCTCCTGGCCAAGCATCCAAAAATTTGGTTTCTCTTTCCTGTGGAATAAAACCTGGGATGCGCCAAACGAACAATTTGGTGCGCTGGTACCGATTTACGGCACCCTCGTCACCTCGATAATTGCCTTGATCATTGCCGTGCCGGTGAGCTTCGGCATCGCGCTGTTTCTGACGGAACTGGCGCCAGGCTGGCTGCGTCGCCCGCTGGGCACCGCCATTGAGCTGCTGGCGGCGATCCCCAGCATCGTTTACGGCATGTGGGGCCTGTTTGTTTTCGCCCCGCTGTTCGCCGAATATTTCCAGACGCCGGTGGGCAACGTGATGTCGAATATGCCGATTGTCGGCACGCTGTTCTCTGGCCCGGCATTCGGTATCGGTATTCTGGCGGCGGGCGTGATTCTCGCCATCATGATCATTCCGTACATCGCCTCGGTGATGCGCGACGTGTTTGAACAAACGCCGGTGATGATGAAAGAGTCGGCTTACGGTATCGGCTGCACCACGTGGGAAGTGATCTGGCGCATCGTGCTGCCGTTCACCAAAAACGGCGTGATTGGCGGCGTGATGCTCGGCCTGGGCCGCGCGTTGGGTGAAACCATGGCGGTGACCTTTATTATCGGTAACACCTACCAGCTCGACAGCGCTTCGCTGTTTATGCCGGGCAACAGCATCACCTCCGCGCTGGCCAACGAATTTGCCGAAGCGGAATCCGGCGTCCACGTAGCAGCACTGATGGAACTGGGTCTGATCCTGTTCGTGATTACCTTTATCGTACTGGCGATCTCCAAACTGATGATCCTGCGTCTGGCGAAGAGTGAAGGAGCCCGTTCATGACCGCTATTGAAGTTCAGGCTCGCGCTGAGCTGGAAGCCTCGCGCCGCAAAATGCAGGCGTGGCGCAGCACCAAAAACAAAATTGCCCTGACGCTGTCGCTGATGACCATGGCATTCGGTCTGTTCTGGCTGGTGTGGATTCTGTTCACCACCATTACGCGCGGTGTTGATGGTTTGAGCTGGTCGCTGTTTACCGAATCGACGCCGCCGCCGAATACCGCGGGCGGTGGTTTGGCGAACGCCTTAGTCGGCAGTGGTTTACTGATTTTCTGGTCGACGATCGTCGGAACGCCGCTTGGCATCATGGCCGGGATTTATCTGGCGGAATATGGCCGTAAACACTGGCTGGCGGAAGTGATTCGCTTCATCAACGACATTCTGCTGTCAGCACCGTCGATTGTGGTGGGCCTGTTCGTCTACACCATCGTGGTATCGCAGATGCAGCACTTCTCCGGTTGGGCCGGCGTAGTGGCGCTGGCGCTGCTGCAAATCCCGATTGTGATTCGCACCTCCGAAAATATGCTGCGTCTGGTACCCGACAGCATGCGTGAAGCGGCTTATGCGCTGGGTACGCCGAAGTGGAAGATGATTTCGGCAATCACGCTGAAAGCCTCAGTTTCCGGCATCATCACCGGTGTGCTGTTGGCCGTAGCGCGTATCGCCGGTGAAACCGCACCGCTGCTGTTTACTGCGCTGTCGAACCAGTTCTGGAGCACCGACATGATGCAGCCGATCGCTAACCTGCCGGTCACCATCTTTAAATTCGCCATGAGCCCGTTTGCCGAGTGGCAAAGCCTGGCGTGGGCAGGTGTGCTGATTATTACCGTGTGCGTGCTGCTGCTGAACATTGTGGCGCGTGTGGTTTTCGCCAAGGGCAAACACTAATTTCCCGGCGCGGCTTCGGCGGCGCTGCTTATGAGAGACGAGAATGAGTAACGTGACTTCATCAGCCGGTAAAATTCAGGTCCGTAATCTGAACTTCTATTACGGTAAGTTTCACGCGCTGAAAAACATCAACCTGGATATCACCAAAAACCAGGTGACCGCGTTTATCGGCCCATCAGGCTGCGGTAAATCGACTTTGCTGCGCACCTTCAACAAAATGTACTCGCTCTATCCGGAGCAGCGTGCAGAAGGTGACATCCTGCTGGATGGCGATAACATTCTGGCTTCTAATCAGGATATCGCCCTGCTGCGCGCGCGCGTCGGCATGGTGTTCCAGAAGCCGACGCCGTTCCCGATGTCGATTTATGACAACATCGCCTTCGGCGTGCGTCTGTTTGAAAAGCTGTCGCGTGCCGATATGGATGAGCGCGTGCAGTGGGCGCTGACCAAAGCCGCGCTGTGGAATGAAACCAAAGACAAGCTGCATCAGAGCGGTTACAGTCTCTCCGGCGGTCAGCAGCAGCGTTTGTGCATCGCGCGCGGCATCGCGATTCGCCCGGAAGTGCTGTTGCTGGATGAGCCTTGTTCAGCGCTGGATCCGATCTCAACCGGTCGTATCGAAGAGCTGATCACCGAACTGAAGCAGGATTACACTGTGGTGATCGTGACCCACAACATGCAGCAGGCTGCGCGTTGTTCTGACCACACCGCTTTCATGTATCTGGGCGAGCTGATTGAGTTCAGCGATACCGATACCTTGTTCACTAAGCCCGCACAGAAGCAGACCGAAGATTACATCACCGGTCGTTACGGCTGATTCAGGAGACGCACATGGATAATTTAAATCTGAACAAACACATCTCCGGTCAGTTCAACGCGGAGCTGGAGCACATTCGCACGCAAGTGATGATCATGGGCGGCATGGTTGAGAAGCAGCTGATGGACGCTATCACCGCGATGCACAACCAGGATGGCGAGCTGGCGCGTCACGTGATCGACGGCGACCAGAAGGTCAACATGATGGAAGTGGAGATTGATGAAGCCTGCGTGCGCATCATCGCCAAACGCCAGCCCACCGCCAGCGATTTGCGTCTGGTAATGGCGATCATCAAGACCATTTCTGAACTGGAACGCATTGGCGATGTGGCGGAAAAAATCAGCCGCACCGCGCTGGAGAAGTTCAGCCAGCAGCATCTACCATTGCTGGTGAGTCTTGAAGCGCTCGGACATCACACCGTGCAGATGCTGCATGACGTGCTGGATGCGTTTGCGCGCATGGATCTCAACGAAGCCATCAAAATCTACCGTGAAGACAAGAAGGTGGATAAAGAGTACGAAGGCATCGTGCGTCAGCTGATGACCTACATGATGGAAGATCCGCGCACCATTCCAAGCGTGCTGACCGCGCTGTTCTGCGCGCGCGCCATCGAGCGTATCGGCGATCGCTGCCAGAACATCTGCGAAATTATCTTCTATTTCGTTAAAGGTCAGGATTTCCGTCATGTGGGCGGCGACAAGCTGGATGAACTGCTGTCGGGCGACGACGGCAGCAATAAACCCTCTTGATTGATGTGTCGGCGGCCCGTTGCCACTGTGGCTAACGGGCTGCCTGCTTAAATTCTGTCTGTTCTCGGCGATTCCCTCTCTTTATACTTGGCGCACTTTTTTCTGCCAGGTGCTGTTAAATGTCCTCACCAACTCCTAAAAAACAAGCCATTACACCGGCGAAAGCCATGGTGGCCGCGATCAGCGGCTACGCGATGGACGGATTCGATCTGCTGATTCTTGGTTTTATGCTGCCGGCGATCAGCGTCTCGCTGGCGCTCGATCCTTCTCAGGCCGGTTCGCTGGTCACCTGGACGCTGATCGGTGCAGTGATCGGCGGCATTGTGTTTGGTCACCTTAGCGATCGCTATGGCCGCATCCGCATTCTCACCGTCACCATTCTGGTGTTCTCGGTGTTCACCGGCCTGTGCGCGGTGGCGCAAGGCTATTGGGATCTGTTGGCGTACCGCACGCTGGCGGGTGTGGGGTTGGGTGGCGAATTCGGCATCGGCATGGCGCTGATTGCCGAAGCCTGGCCGAAAGAGAAGCGCAACCGCGCCTCGGCGTGGGTGGGAATTGGCTGGCAGCTCGGTGTGCTGTTGGCGGCCTTTATCACGCCGCCGCTGCTGAGCGTGATTGGCTGGCGCGGCATGTTCCTCGTCGGTTTGCTGCCAGCGCTGGTCTCTTTTGTCATCCGCCGCAGCATGGGCGAGCCGGAGAGCTTTACGCGTCACGTGGAGAAAACACCGCAGCTCTCCTTTGCCGCACGTCTTAAATTACTGTTTGCCGATCGTGCCACCAGCAAAGCCAGCCTGGGGATTTTCATTCTCTGCTCGGTGCAGAACTTTGGTTACTACGGATTGATGATCTGGATGCCGAGCTATCTGTCATCCAACTTCGGTTTCAGCCTGACCAAATCTGGTTTGTGGACCGCCGTCACGGTGGTGGGCATGACGTTCGGCATCTGGCTGTTTGGCGTGCTGGCCGATCGTTTCGCGCGCTGGAAAATCTTCCTGCTGTATCAGTTCGGCGCGGTGGTTATGGTGGTGGTGTATGCGCAGCTGCGCGATCCAACTGTGATGCTGTTTACCGGCGCGCTGATGGGGATGTTTGTAAACGGCATGATTGGCGGCTACGGCGCGCTGATTTCCGACACCTTCCCACCGCAGGCACGCGCGACGGCGCAGAACGTGTTGTTTAATTTGGGACGTGGCGTGGGCGGATTTGGTCCATTGGTGATTGGCCTGCTGGCGACCAATATCTCTTTCACTGCCGCGATTACGCTGCTGGCGCTGATTTATCTGCTGGATATCGCCGCCACGCTGTTCCTGCTGCCGAAGAAGCAGAGCAACGAGGATTCGTTAGGCGCGATTGGTTAAGTTTGTGGTCGCCATTAATGGCGACCCTACACCTGAATGAACGTAGGGTCGGCATTTATGCCGACCTGGCTGAATACCGCACCTTATTTTACCAAATCCCACCCACGCGCACGCCACAGATCCGGCAACTGCGCCATATCATCAAAGCGCGTCACTAGCGGATGATCTAATTCAGGATTGTGCGCATCGGCGCAGTAGTAAAACACCGGAATCCCGGCCGCGATCCCCGCGCGCGCGCCAGCCTCGGAATCATCCACCAGAATGCACTTCTCAATCGGCACCTGCATCTGCTCGGCGGCGTGATACATCAGCTCAGGATCTGGCTTCCAGTGATTAATGTCATAACCGCTATACAGCTTGCCATCGAGATACGGCAGCATGCCGGTCAATCCCAGCGAATGCTGCATCTTCTTCACCGTGCCGTTGGAAACCACGCACATCGGCACGTTGACACTTTCCACCAGCGCTTTGGCACCGGCAATCGGCTTTAAATCGAGATCAAACAATCTAGCTACTTCGGCACGATAGGCGGCTTCCACCTCTTCGAGCGGCAACTCAACCTGATGTTCTGCCGCCACATCGCGGATGATGTCGTAGAGCTTCACCCCTTTATACTGCTCAAACATCTGCTGCAGTGAGCGTTCAATACCGTAGCGGGCAAAGGTGTTGACGTAAGCTTGCGTACAGATCACTTCGCTGTCGACCAGCGTGCCGTCGCAATCAAAAAAAATACATTCAACCGACATCGCACATCATCCTTTTGTTAAACAATAAGCTGACACTCTAGCGCACTGAGCGCAGAAAGCGACCCTGAGCAACCGGTTGCGAAAAATCAGTGTTTTGCCGCGCTAAACTCTATAGGATACGCGGCGATAAATTTTTTAGCGGAACAGTGGAATGACTAATCAGGGCCTTTTGCAGCGCATCTTCAAACTGCAGGAACACGGAACCACGGTGCGCACCGAAGTGATTGCCGGTTGCACGACTTTCCTGACGATGGTGTACATCGTTTTCGTTAACCCACAAATTCTCGGTGTGGCGGGCATGGATACGCAGGCAGTGTTTGTTACTACCTGCTTGATTGCCGCGTTCGGCAGCATTCTGATGGGGCTGGTGGCGAATCTGCCGGTGGCGCTGGCGCCGGCGATGGGCCTGAACGCCTTCTTCGCCTTTGTGGTGGTCGGCGCCATGGGTTATTCCTGGCAGATTGGCATGGGCGCGATTTTCTGGGGCGCGTTGGGTCTGCTGATCCTCACGCTGCTGCGCGTGCGTTACTGGATGATTGCCAACATTCCGCTCAGCCTGCGCGTGGGTATCACCGCTGGTATCGGCCTGTTCATCGCCATGATGGGGCTGAAAAACGCCGGTATCATCGTGCCAAACGCCGATACCATCGTTGCCGTTGGCAATCTGACCTCGCACAGCGTGCTGCTTGGGGCGCTCGGTTTCTTCATCATCGCGATTCTGGCTTCACGCAATATCCATGCGGCGGTGCTGGTATCGATTGTGGTGACGACCGCGCTGGGCCTGATGATTGGCGATGTGAAATTCAGCGGCGTGTTCGCGGCGCCGCCTGCGATCACTTCCGTTGTCGGCCAGGTCGACATCAAAGGCGCGTTCAACATCGGGATGGCTGGTGTGATCTTCTCATTTATGCTGGTCAATCTGTTCGACTCATCCGGCACGCTGATTGGCGTAACCGATAAAGCCGGGCTGACCGACGAGAAAGGCACGTTCCCGCGCATGAAGCAGGCGCTGTACGTTGATAGCATCAGTTCGGTGACTGGTTCGTTGATTGGTACCTCATCGGTGACCGCCTACATTGAAAGCTCGTCCGGCGTGGCGATCGGCGGTCGCACCGGCCTGATGGCGGTGATTACCGGAATTCTGTTCCTGCTGGTGATGTTCCTATCACCGCTGGCGGCGATGGTGCCTTCTTATGCGGCGGCGGGTGCACTGATTTACGTTGGCGTATTGATGACGGCGTCGCTGTCACGCGTGCAGTGGGACGATCTCACCGAAGCGGTGCCAGCGTTCGTTACTGCGGCGATGATGCCTTTCAGCTTCTCGATTACCGAAGGTATCGCGCTGGGCTTTATCTCTTACTGCGTGATGAAGTTGGGAACCGGCCGCTGGCGTGAAATCAGCCCGTGTGTGGTGGTTGTTGCGCTGCTGTTCGTACTGAAAATCGTCTTTATTGACGCTCACTAAATAGCAAAGGCCGCTGATGCGGCCTTTTTTACGGATGTCCCATCTCATGCGGCGTGACCAAACTGGTCAGGCGCAAGGTACGCGGCCCGATATTGGGTTTGCTCATCTCGACATCGCGCAGCGCTTGCCACTGCTGCGCGCCATCAATCTCCCACAAGTGTAAGCGCTCGGTGCCGGGCGACAGCGCGCACGACCACACCAGCGTCGGCTCAGCATCACACACCGCCTGAATATCGGGGAACACGGTGGAACGCAGCCGACCAGCCGCAGGATGCAAACGCAGTGAATCAATACCGCTATCGGTTTCGCCGGTGAGCTTGAGAATGCTTTGACGCAGCGTCCAGATTTGCGTCAGCGCTTCCATGAAATCCTGCTGCGCGTTGATCCAGGCCTTTTCGCCGGAGGAGAGATCCTGCGTCAGCATGTCCTGCGTTTGACGGCTGTGCGCGCGCACAATTTCCATATCCAATCCGGCGCGACCGCCTTCTTCGGCCAGCAGCACACCGATGGTGTTTCCAGCGTAGGAAATGCTGAAGTCGGGCAGGTTGGCATCGGCAAAGCAGGGGCGTCCGCTGCTGGAGGTCGTCAGCGCGGGGAGTTCGCGAATGCCGTAAACGCGTAACATCAGTTGCGCCAGCAGTTCGCGCGCGGCTAGAAAGCGTCCGCGACGCTTGTCAGCGAAGCGCTGAGCGCTGTTTATCACTTCCTGTGGCACCCGCATATTCCCGGAAGAAAAGGGCGGATTACCTATCCAACGTACAAAATGACTAGCCATCTGTCGCTCCGTGAAAATGGTCGAATAATCATCAGTGCTATTGTAAGAATTTTCTCATGGGTTTGCATCCGGCTTAAGATGGAATAGGCGATATTTCAGATAAGGACGAAGCCAGGCGGCAATCCCATTTGGCAACTTTGCATAGAACGCTTTTGCAGATTCGTGTCTCAACGGATGCCGAACGGCCTGATGTGGTGTAGGATTTGGACAGTAAAAAGGCACAGTGAAGTGCGCTAACCAATTCATTCATCTGCCAATCGTGCGCATCTTAGAAGCATGCACGTCGGAGTTTTCTATGTCAGTTACCGCTATTTCTCGCCAGGAATCGATCTCGCTTGATGAGTTTCGTCACGGCATGCGTCGCTTAACCGCGGGTGTTTCTCTGGTTACCACCGAATTTCAGAGCGAAAAGCTGGGGCTGATTGCGACGTCGGTCAGTTCGCTGGCGGCTGAGCCACCAAGTTTGCTGGTGTGCGTCAATCGCAGCGCATCCAGCCATGATGCCTTTATCGCCGCCGGCCATTTTGCCGTTAACGTGCTGCGTGAACAGCATGACGATTTATGTGCCCAGTTCAGCCAATCCTCACGCCGCGACGAGCGCTTTCAAAGTGGTACGTGGCAGACATTAAATACCGGCGCGCCGATTTTAGCTGATGCGCTGGTGAGCTTTGATTGTCAGCTGGAGAAGGTGGTCGAGTGGAACACGCACAGCGTGCTGCTGGCGCGTATCGTGGGGATCGCTCTGCCTGGTGAAGCGGCAGAGCCGATGATCTACTTCAACAGCGGCTTCCATTCACTGGGATAACCGCTTAAAACCGGCGTCGTGGACTCAGCCCGACGCCTTTTCTCAATCAGGCAAAGGTGCTGGCTTCATCAAAGCCCAGACGCGGCAGACGCGCGTGCAGTTTGCTGGCTTCGCCATAGCCGAGATTGATCAGTAAGTTCACCTGCCATTTGCTCTCGCTGAAGAACGCATCGTTCACTTTTGACGGATCGAAACCGGACATCGGGCCCGCATCCAGGCCCAGCGAACGCGCGGCCAGAATCAAATAACCTGCTTGCAAGCTGCTGTTACGGAACGCGGTTTCTTTCGCCAGATCCGGGCTGCTGGTAAACCAGCTGCGCGCATCACCGTGCGGGAACAGCTTTGGCAGCGCTTCGTAGAATTCAGGATCCCACGCCACGATCACCGTTACCGGTGCGGCCATGGTTTTATCGACGTTGCCCGATGAGAGCGCGGGTTTCAGCTTCTCTTTGCCTTCCTGCGAGGTCACAAATACAAAACGGCCTGGCGAGCAGTTAGCGGAGGTTGGGCCCAGCGCGGTCAGGTTATAGAGCTGCTTCAATACGTCCTGCGAAACCGGGTTGTCCTGCCAATAGCTGTGGGTGCGGGCTTCATTGAACAGCGCGTTCAGCGCCACGCTGTCGAGCGTTGTACTCATGTTTCTCTCCTGTTCAGGCAGCAACTTGCGCCCAATATTTAGCATGAATAATGAATGTACCCAGCAGGACCTTTTCGCCGGGCAGTGATCGTTATACTGCAAAGGCGTTGGGGAGCCAAATAACAAAGACGCATGATTAACGGGATTGCGCACCCTACACTAGAGCGCCGTAGGGTCGCCATTCATAGCGACCACGTAACAGGTCATTACTTACCAATACAGAAACTGGAGAAGATTCTGCCCAGCAGATCGTCGGAGGTGAATTCGCCGGTGATTTCGCTCAGCGCCTGCTGCGCTAAGCGTAACTCTTCTGCCAGTAATTCGCCGGCCCACGCGCCTAACAGTTGATGCTTGCCTTGCTGTAAATGCGTTGCGGCTAACTCCAGCGCTTGCAGATGGCGACGTCGGGCGAGGAATCCGCCTTCCATGTTGCCGGCAAATCCCATGCTCTGTTTCAGGTGATCGCGTAGCGCTTCCACACCTTCACCGGTGCGCGCCGAGAGACGAATCAGTGAGTGACCGTTCACTTCAGTGAGGCCCAGTACTTCGCCGGTCATATCCGCTTTGTTGCGCACCACGGTAATCGGCAGCGCTTCCGGCAGACGCGCAACAAAATCCGGCCAGATCGCGGCGGCTTCGGTCGCGTCAGTGGTGGTGCCATCGACCATAAACAGCACGCGGTCGGCCTGTTCGATCTCCTGCCATGCGCGTTCAATACCAATGCGCTCAACTTCGTCACTGGCTTCACGCAAACCGGCGGTATCGATGATGTGCAGCGGCATGCCGTCGATGTGGATATGCTCGCGCAGGACGTCGCGCGTGGTGCCAGCGATATCGGTGACGATAGCCGCTTCGCGTCCGGCTAAGGCATTCAGCAGGCTCGATTTACCGGCATTGGGACGACCGGCAATCACCACTTTCATCCCTTCGCGCAGCAGGCTGCCCTGACGCGCTTCGGCACGCACGCCATCAAGGTCGCCGATCACCACATTGAGCTGGGCTTCAATTTTGCCGTCGGAAAGGAAATCGATCTCTTCATCCGGGAAGTCGATAGCTGCTTCCACATAGATGCGCAGGTGAGTAAGTGCTTCCACAAGCGCGTTAATCCGCAGGGAAAAAGCGCCCTGCAACGAGTTCACCGCCGAGCGGGCGGCTTGCTCTGAGCTGGCATCGATCAGATCGGCAATCGCTTCGGCTTGCGCTAAATCGAGCTTGTCGTTGAGGAAGGCGCGTTCCGAGAATTCGCCTGGTTGGGCAATACGCAAGCCGGGCAGCGCCACGATGCGTTTCAGCAGCAGGTCAAGAATCACCGGGCCGCCGTGGCCTTGCAGCTCCAGCACATCTTCACCGGTAAAGGAGTTCGGGCCAGGAAACCATAGCGCAATGCCCTGATCGAGCACGCTGCCATCGGCATCAGTAAAGGGCAGATAGTCGGCATAGCGCGGTTTTGGCAGCTTGCCGAGCACGGCTTGCGCCACCTCAGCGGCTTTGGCGCCGGAGATACGCAGAATGCCGACGCCGCCGCGGCCGGGAGGCGTCGCCTGGGCAACGATAGTGTCGCTGTGGCTCATGATTCACCTTTTCTCGAAACAAAAAAACAGGGCGACATAAATGCCGCCCCTTAATTATACGCTGCTGCTGGTTGCAGTCAGACGTTACGCTTTCTTCTTGTCGCGGCTATGCAGACCACGTTTTTCCAGGCCGCGATAAATCAGCTGCTGCTGGAGAATGGTAACCAGGTTGCTGACGATGTAGTACAGCACCAGACCTGATGGGAACCACAGGAAGAACACGGTAAAGATAACCGGCATGTAGGTCATGATCTTCTGCTGCATCGGATCGGTCACGGTGGTCGGTGACATCTTCTGAATGAAGAACATGGTGATACCCATGATGATCGGCAGAATGTAGTACGGGTCCTGCGCTGACAGGTCATGAATCCACAGAATAAACGGCGCATGACGCAGTTCAACCGAGCCTGACAGCATGTAGTACAAGGCCAGGAAGATTGGCATCTGGATAACCAGTGGCAGACAACCGCCCAGCGGGTTCACTTTCTCCGCCTTATACAGCGCCATCATTTCCTGGCTCTGCTTCTGCTTATCATCGCCCAGACGTTCACGCATCGCCTGAATCTTCGGCTGCAGCATACGCATCTTCGCCATCGAGGTGTACTGCGCTTTGGTCAGCGGGTACATGATGCCACGCACGATGAAGGTGATAACGATAATGGAGAAGCCCCAGTTACCGATGAAGCTGTGGATGAACTTCAGCAGCTTAAACAGCGGCTGAGAGATGAACCACAACCAGCCGTAATCCACGGTCAGATCCAGGTGCGGCGCGATGGCTGCCATCTGGTCCTGAATTTCCGGGCCGACCCACAGCGTTGCGCCGAGATCTTGCTGTGCGCCTGCGCCAACGGTAACCGGTGCAGATTTGTAGCCAATTGCCGCGATGCCATTGCCGAGGTTAGTGGTGTACAGCGTGTTGTTACCCTGCGTACGTGGCACCCAGGCGGTAGCAAAGTACTGCTGCAGCATCGCCACCCAACCATTGCTGGTGGTGGTGTTCAGGTTCTCGTTATCCGCGATGGTGTCGAATTTATATTTTTCGTATTTCGCATCGCTGGTTGAGTACGCTGCGCCACGGAAGGTGTGCAGAGCAAAGTTATTGCTGCCGGTATCGCGGTGCTTAGGCACGTCGATGGTCTGCTTCAGCTGACCAAACATCGACACTTCCAGCGGCTGCTGAGTGGTGTTGTTAATGTTGTAGTCAACGTTTACCGCATACTCACCGCGCTTGAAGACGAACGTCTTGGTGTAAACCACGCCGTTTTCACCGGTCCAGGTCAGCGGCACGCGCAGTTCGCTCTGGCCATCAGCCATGACGAAGCTATCTTGCGAAGTGGTATACAGCGGACGTGCGCCATTGTTCGGGTTATCCGGACCGTTACGGCCAGTTAAGCCGCTCTGCGCCTGATAAACGAAGGCAGGTGTGGTTTCAAGCAGCTGGAACGGTGCGTCTGAACCCAGTTTGTCCGGGTAAGTCAGCAGCTGAGCCTGCTCAATATCGCCACCACGCGTATTGATGTTGAGTGACAGGACATCTGTCTTAACGGTGATCGTTTTGCCCTGTCCGCTAGCCGGCACGCCGGAAGTGGCGGCATCACCCGCTGCGCTGCTTGTGTTTTGCGTGGTCTGGGTTTGCTGTGGCTGCGGAGCGTGGTCCGTCTGCCAGGCTTGCCAGATCATAAAAGACACGAACAGAAAAGCGATGAGAAAGAGATTGCGTTGCGAATCCATCGTTAATGTTCTCTGGTATCAAAGGTTTTTGGCGGCACAGGATCGTCACCACCCGGGTTCAAAGGGTGGCATTTTAATACGCGTTTTATCGTCAACCAACTGCCTTTTACAACGCCAAAGCGGCGTAAGGCCTCAATCCCATACTGCGAACAGGTGGGATGGAACCGGCAATGAGGTCCCAGCAGTGGGCTGATGGCGCGTTGATAAACGCGTATCAGGGCAATCAGGAGCCGCGAGCCAGGCGACAGTGACGACGCCATAGTTTCTCCAACGCTTCCGTCAGCGCACGGTTATCCAGGTCAGCAATCCCTTTTTTAGCCACGATCACAAAATCCATCGCAGGGAGCTCATGTTGACGCAGACGAAAGCTTTCGCGGGTCAATCGCTTGATCCGGTTGCGTTCATGGGCACGTTTTACATGTTTTTTTGCGACGGTGAGACCGATGCGGGGATGCCCCAGCGCGTTAAGTCGGCCGAGTATGGTGATTTGCGGCGTACCGGCTCGTTGTGGCTGCTGGAAGACGAAAGTGAAATGAGTGGGAGTTAACAAACGTAACTCCCTGGGAAATGCGAGCTTAACCACGAGGGTTAGCTTTATTACTTAGAAACGGTCAGACGAGAACGGCCTTTAGCACGACGACGTGCCAGAACCTGACGACCATTTTTTGTTGCCATACGAGCACGGAAACCGTGTGAACGGTTGCGCTTCAGTACGGACGGTTGAAAAGTGCGTTTCATGGCGATTTCTACCTAAACTTGAAAATTTTCACTGGGTGACGCGTTTTCGGGCCAGTAAATCGACCAACGCCTCAATGTGTCTTTAATAAAGAGGCGGGATTGTAATAATTGTACAGTCCAGAGTCAATTTACTTCGCTGGTCGCGGCACCTGGAAACCCAGATACAGCCCGCTGATTCCGGGCATCAAGGCTTCACGCAATAATGCCGGGTGGGGAATTATACGGGCTGTGGGTTAAAGCGCAAGGATCGCGCAGGATCTTCTTGCGATCAATTTGCAGATTTGTTGCGCAGAAACGAGAGCTCGCCAGAAAAATTACCGCTTTCAGCCACATTAACGCTGGCTTTTTTCGCAGAAAGCGTAAACTCATTATCGCTTCAGCAGCCTGTGGATAAATTGGATCAAAACTGTGTAGAAAGGGAAGATCTCTGTGCGGCTTTACGTTATGATCCGCCCTTCCGCTGACGATCCTCACTGCGATCGCCGGGGAAGACTACCGCGAATAGCGGTCGCAGGCGCTTTCCAACCGTCTGTGTCTAAAAATTACGTTTCTATTTATTAGCGCCTAAAATTCTTATCGATTTTGTACGAGTGGAGTCCGCCGTGTCACTTACGCTTTGGCAACAGTGTCTTGCCCGTTTGCAGGATGAGCTTCCTGCCACCGAATTCAGCATGTGGATTCGTCCGCTGCAAGCTGAATTGAACGACAATACGCTGACCTTGTATGCACCAAATCGGTTTGTACTCGACTGGGTTAGAGATAAATATCTCAATAGTATCAATGGGCTGCTGAACGAATTCTGCGGTGCAAATGTGCCGTTACTGCGTTTCGAAGTCGGCACGCGTCCTGCCGCACAGGTGACAACCAGCCAACCGGCGATGGCCACTTCCAGTTACAGCGCACCTGCACCGATTGAAAATCGTCCCGCGCCGACGCAAATCCTGCGTCCAAGCTGGGATTCGGTGCCTGCGCCGGCGGATGTCACTTACCGCTCCAACGTGAATAACCGTCATAACTTCGACAACTTCGTTGAAGGTAAATCGAACCAGCTGGCGCGCGCGGCGGCACGTCAGGTGGCGGATAATCCTGGCGGCGCTTATAACCCACTGTTCCTTTATGGCGGCACCGGCCTGGGTAAAACTCACCTGTTGCACGCGGTGGGTAACGGCATTATTGCGCGCAAGCCCAATGCCAAAGTGGTGTACATGCACTCTGAGCGTTTTGTGCAGGACATGGTTAAAGCCTTGCAGAACAACGCCATCGAAGAGTTTAAGCGTTACTACCGCTCGGTTGATGCGCTGCTGATCGATGACATTCAATTCTTTGCCAATAAAGAGCGCTCGCAGGAAGAGTTCTTCCATACCTTCAACGCGCTGCTGGAAGGTAATCAACAGATCATCCTGACCTCGGATCGCTATCCAAAAGAGATCAACGGCGTAGAAGATCGCCTGAAATCACGTTTTGGCTGGGGATTAACCGTGGCGATCGAGCCGCCTGAGCTGGAGACGCGCGTCGCGATCCTGATGAAGAAAGCCGATGAAAACGATATTCGCCTGCCGGGTGAAGTTGCCTTCTTTATTGCTAAGCGTTTGCGTTCCAATGTTCGCGAGCTGGAAGGCGCGTTGAACCGCGTAATTGCCAACGCGAACTTTACCGGCCGCGCCATTACTATCGATTTCGTGCGCGAAGCGCTGCGCGATCTGCTGGCGCTGCAGGAAAAGCTGGTCACTATTGATAATATTCAGAAAACGGTGGCCGAGTATTACAAAATTAAAGTGGCGGATTTGCTGTCGAAACGCCGTTCGCGTTCGGTAGCGCGTCCGCGCCAGATGGCGATGGCGATGGCGAAAGAGCTCACCAACCACAGCTTGCCGGAGATTGGCGATGCGTTTGGTGGCCGCGACCATACCACCGTGCTTCACGCTTGCCGTAAAATCGAGCAGCTGCGTGAAGAGAGCCACGACATCAAAGAAGATTTCTCTAACCTCATTCGAACACTATCTTCCTGACGCATATGAAATTTATTGTAGAACGTGAGCAGTTACTGAAGCCACTGCAACAGGTTAGCGGTCCACTTGGCGGACGCCCGACGCTGCCGATCCTGGGAAATTTACTGCTGCAGGTTAGCGAAGGCTCGCTGCGCTTGACCGGTACCGATCTGGAAATGGAAATGGTAGCCCGTGTTGCGCTGACGCAGCCACACGAGCCGGGCGCGACCACGGTTCCCGCGCGTAAATTCCTCGATATTTGTCGCGGTTTGCCGGAAGGCGCTGAGATCAGCCTGACGCTGGAAGGCGACAGAATGCTGGTGCGCTCTGGCCGCAGCCGTTTCTCGCTGTCAACGTTGCCCGCCAGCGACTTCCCGAATCTTGATGACTGGCAAAGCGAGGTGGAATTCACCTTGCCGCAGGCGACGTTGAAACGCCTGATCGAAGCCACGCAGTTCTCAATGGCGCATCAGGATGTGCGTTATTACCTCAACGGTATGCTGTTTGAAACTGAAGGCGAAGAGTTGCGTACCGTCGCTACTGATGGTCACCGCCTTGCGGTGTGCTCAATGCCGATTGGTCAGGCGCTGCCGAACCATTCGGTGATCGTGCCGCGTAAAGGTGTGATTGAGCTGATGCGCTTGCTCGATGGCGGCGAAACGCCATTGCAGGTGCAAATCGGTAGCAGCAACATCCGCGCACACGTGGGCGACTTCATCTTTACGTCGAAGCTGGTTGATGGCCGTTTCCCGGATTATCGCCGCGTATTGCCGAAGAACCCGGATAAAGCGCTGGAAGCTGGTTGTGATATTTTGAAGCAGGCGTTTGCGCGTGCGGCGATTCTCTCGAATGAGAAATTCCGCGGCGTTCGCATCTATATCACCGAAAATCAGCTCAAGATCACAGCGAACAACCCAGAGCAGGAAGAAGCGGAAGAGATGCTGGATGTCTCCTACAACGGCACCGATCTGGAGATCGGTTTCAACGTCAGCTATGTGCTGGATGTGTTGAATGCGCTGAAGTGCGAGAACGTGCGTTTGCTGCTGACCGATGGCGTTTCAAGCGTGCAGATTGAAGATGTTGCCAGTCCGGCTGCAGCCTACGTCGTCATGCCAATGCGTTTATAAATATCGGCCTGGCTTACTTGCCATTCTGGTCCCGGGCAGTGCTCGCCCTTGGTCACATACTTCAGTATGCTCCCAAGTTCTGCGCGCTGGCCGTAACCAGACTGGCTGCGCCGCCGACGGCCTGGATCTCAAATGTTAGGTAAAATCCCCCTCTCGCTGGATTCGTTATGGCTTTAACCCGCCTCCTGATTAAAGATTTTCGCAACATCGAGCAGGCCGATCTGGCTTTGGCGCCGGGCTTTAATTTCCTGGTCGGTGCCAACGGCAGCGGCAAAACCAGCGTGCTGGAGGCGATTTACACGCTGGGACACGGTCGCGCGTTTCGCAGTTTGCAAGCGGGCCGCGTGATTCGTCACGATCAGGACGCCTTTGTGCTGCACGGTCGCATCGAAGGCAGCGAACGAGAATTGTCGGTCGGTTTGACCAAGAATCGTGCTGGCGACAGCAAAGTGCGAATTGATGGCAGCGATGGTCACAAAGTGGCGGAGCTGGCGCAGCTGCTGCCGATGCAGCTGATTACGCCGGAAGGTTTTACCCTGCTCAATGGCGGTCCAAAATACCGTCGCGCCTACATCGATTGGGGCTGTTTTCACGCCTCGCCCGGTTTTTTCCATGCCTGGAGCAATTTGCGTCGTCTGCTAAAACAACGCAATGCGGCGCTGCGTCAGGTTTCGCGCTACAGCCAGATTCGTCCGTGGGATCAGGAACTGGTGCCGCTGGCCGAGCAGATAAGCCAATGGCGTGCCGAATACAGCGCGGCGATTTCCCGCGAGATCATCGCCACCTGCGGCCAGTTTTTACCGGAGTTTGAGTTGGCGTTCTCTTTCCAGCGCGGCTGGGATAAAGAGAGCGATTACGCCGAACTGCTGGAGCGCAATTTCGAGCGCGACCGCGCGCTCACGTACACCGCCAGCGGCCCGCATAAAGCCGATTTTCGTATTCGTGCCGAGGGCACGCCGGTGGAAGATTTACTCTCACGCGGCCAATTAAAACTGCTGATGTGTGCGCTGCGCTTAGCGCAGGGCGAATACCTGACGCGCAGCAGCGGAAGACGCTGTTTGTATTTGATTGATGACTTTGCCTCAGAGCTGGATGACACCCGTCGTCGGCTGTTAGCTGAACGCCTAAAAGCCACGCAGGCTCAAGTATTTGTCAGCGCCATTGGTGTCGAGCATGTAATCGACATGAGTGATGAAAAGGGCAAGATGTTCCGCGTGGAACAGGGTAAAATAGTGGTTCAACCTGAAGATTAAATGAGCGAGAAACGTTGATGTCGAATTCTTATGACTCCTCAAGTATCAAAGTCCTGAAAGGGCTTGATGCGGTACGCAAACGCCCGGGCATGTACATCGGCGATACGGATGACGGCACCGGTCTGCATCACATGGTATTCGAAGTCGTGGATAACGCAATCGACGAAGCGCTCGCCGGTCACTGTAGTGACATTACCGTTACTATTCATGCAGATAACTCTGTCTCAGTGCAAGATGATGGCCGTGGTATTCCTACCGGCATTCACCCGGAAGAGGGCGTCTCTGCTGCTGAAGTGATCATGACCGTCCTGCACGCCGGCGGTAAATTTGATGATAACTCGTATAAAGTTTCCGGTGGTCTGCACGGCGTTGGCGTTTCCGTCGTAAATGCCCTGTCGCAGAAGCTGGAGCTGACCATTCGCCGTGAAGGTAAAGTGCATCAGCAGGTTTATCAGCACGGCGTGCCGCAGGCACCGCTGGCGGTCTCCGGTGACACCGATGCAACCGGTACTCGCGTGCGTTTCTGGCCGAGCTACGAAACCTTCACCAACGTGATTGAGTTTGAGTACGAAATCCTGGCGAAACGCCTGCGTGAACTGTCGTTCCTCAACTCTGGCGTCTCGATTCGTCTGGAAGACAAGCGCGACGGCAAGAACGATCACTTCCACTACGAAGGCGGCATCAAGGCGTTTGTTGAGTATCTCAACAAGAACAAAACCCCAATTCATCCAACGGTGTTCTACTTCTCGACTGAGAAAGATGGCATCGGCGTGGAAGTGGCGCTGCAGTGGAACGATGGTTTCCAGGAAAACATCTACTGCTTCACCAACAACATTCCACAGCGCGACGGCGGTACGCATCTGGCCGGCTTCCGTGCGGCAATGACGCGTACGCTAAACGCCTACATGGACAAAGAAGGCTACAGCAAAAAAGCCAAAGTCAGCGCGACCGGTGACGATGCGCGTGAAGGCCTGATTGCTGTAGTTTCCGTGAAAGTGCCGGATCCGAAATTCTCTTCTCAGACCAAAGATAAGCTGGTCTCTTCAGAGGTGAAATCGGCGGTTGAGCAGCAGATGAACGAACTGCTGGCGGAATACCTGCTGGAGAACCCGTCTGACGCGAAAATCGTGGTCGGCAAAATCATCGATGCGGCGCGTGCGCGTGAAGCTGCCCGTCGTGCACGTGAAATGACTCGCCGTAAAGGCGCGCTGGATTTGGCCGGACTGCCGGGCAAACTGGCCGACTGTCAGGAACGCGATCCGGCGCTGTCTGAAATCTACCTTGTGGAAGGGGACTCAGCGGGCGGCTCAGCAAAACAGGGCCGTAACCGTAAGAACCAGGCGATTCTGCCGTTGAAAGGTAAAATCCTCAACGTAGAGAAAGCGCGTTTCGACAAGATGCTCGCTTCACAGGAAGTTGCCACGCTGATCACCGCGCTGGGCTGTGGTATCGGCCGTGATGAATACAATCCGGACAAACTGCGTTATCACAGCATCATCATCATGACCGATGCGGACGTCGACGGCTCGCACATTCGTACGCTGCTGTTGACCTTCTTCTACCGTCAGATGCCAGAAATCGTCGAACGTGGTCACGTCTACATTGCTCAGCCGCCACTGTACAAAGTGAAGAAAGGCAAGCAGGAACAGTACATTAAAGACGATGAAGCGATGGATCAGTATCAGATTTCTATCGCACTCGACGGCGCTACGCTGCACACCAACGCCAGCGCACCGGCATTGGGTGGTCAGCCGCTGGAAACGCTGGTGGCTGATTTCAACGGCACGCAGCGCATGATCAAACGTATGGAGCGCCGTTTCCCTACGGCTCTGCTACGCGGCCTGATCTACCATCCAACCTTAAGCGACCTCAGCAATGAAGCCGACGTTAAGGGCTGGATTGACGGTTTAGTGGCCTATTTAACCGAGCGTGAAGCGCACGGCAGCAGCTACCTGGCGCACGTCCGCGCTAACCATGAGCAGAACCTGTTTGAACCGGTGCTGCGTGTGCGTACGCACGGCGTGGATACTGATTATCCGCTGGATAGCGAGTTCATCGATGGACCGGAATACCGCAAAATCTGTGCGCTGGGCGAACAGCTGCGTGGCCTGATCGAAGAAGATGCTTATATCGAACGTGGCGAACGTCGTCAGCCGGTCACCAGCTTCGAGCAGGCGATTGAGTGGCTGGTGAAAGAGTCACGTCGCGGTCTGTCAGTGCAGCGTTATAAAGGTTTGGGTGAGATGAACCCAGAGCAGCTGTGGGAAACCACCATGGATCCAGATAGCCGCCGCATGTTGCGCGTGACCATCAAGGATGCGATTGCTGCCGATCAGCTGTTCACCACCTTGATGGGCGATGCGGTTGAACCGCGTCGCGCCTTCATTGAAGAGAATGCGCTGAAAGCCGCCAACATCGATATCTAATCGACACAGCAAAACGTAAAAACCCTTCCCTGGTGGAAGGGTTTTTTGTTTTCAGCGCGGAACGGAGAAACGGAAGCAAGCGCCCGATGTGTGATCATCCAGACGGATATCACGCTCATGCAGTTGCAGGATGCGGCGCACCACCATCAACCCCAAACCCCCGCTGTTTTTACGCGTGCTGGCATGCGTTAACGCAGATGGACGTTCAAACAGCGTGGCGCGTAAATTATCAGGAATGCCCGGCCCGGAATCTTTCAGGCTCACTTCTACCTCACGATCGGCGCTGCGTAACGTCACCTCAATGGTGCCGGCTTCCGGCGTATGCTTGATCGCATTATCAAACAGGTTGGTCAGCACGCGATCGATCATCGAAACATCGGCATTCACCTGTGGCAGCTGCTCTGGCATATCCACCACAAAGCGGATATTGCGCGTGCTGGCCATTAACTCAAACTTCTGTACCACATCGTAAGTCAGTTCCGAGAGGCTAAACATCTCTCGATTAGGCTTGATCACGCCATATTCCAGCTGTGCCAGCTCAAATAGCTGCTGCGCCAGCATGCTAACTTTCTGGCTTTGCGACAGCGCGATGTGCAGATAACGCTGACTCTCGGCCGATTTCAGGCTGTCCGATTTATACAGCAGGGTTTCGAGGTAGCCATGCAAAGTGGTGAGCGGCGTACGCAGATCGTGCGAGATATTGGCAACAAAATCGCGGCGCAGCTGGTCCTGATAAGCCAGCTTTTCCCACTGAAAAGCGACGCGTCGCGCCATGCCGACAAAGGCACCTTGCAACAAACTCACTTCATCTTTTTCATGAGGTTTTGGCAGCGGGAGATCAGCCAGTTGTTTTATCTCGGTCATGTCTTCACGGTTGAGTTGGCGAACGCGCTGCGTTAACTGACGCATAGGCCGCGTGATCAAACTAAACGCCACCGCGCCCGCCGTCAGGCCAAATAACACCACCAGTAAAGATGACCAGAAAGACGTGCGCATCAGAATATCAATCTGTGCTTCCTGCGCCAGCTGGTGATAATTCTCGCCCTGCAATATCACATACAGATAGCCCACCGTTTGACCATTACGCGCCAGCGGTGCCACGCTAAATACTTTATTTTCCTGCAGATTACGCGGATCATCACCGTATACCGGCGATGTCGCGCCATTCAGTTGCGCCTGTATGGGCTTCAGGCTGACATGGGTGCGTTTGATATGGCCTGGCGGCGCCGCATCGGCGAGAATGTTGCCCTGCAAGTCCAGCAAATAGACTTCCACGCTGGGATTGAGCACCATCAAATCGCTAAACAGTGCCTTCATTAGCGGCAAGTTAACGCCTTTTTCACCAATCATATTGGGATTGAGGCTGGCGATGCTACGCGCCAATCCATCGGACAAACGCTGCACCACTGCGCTACCATATTGTGCGTTAATACGAATCTGCATCCAACCTGACAGCAGTGTGCAAAGTAACAGCAAAGAAGCGAAAACCAGCGCCAGGCGTTGGCTGAGTGTCAGGCGTTTCATTATTATTAACCTAATTCGCAGGTAGCGAGAATTTGTAGCCTTTTCCCCACACCGTAAGGATGTAGTGCGGTTCAGCAGGATTATCTTCAATTTTTAACCGCAAGCGGTTGATGTGTGTATTCACGGTGTGTTCATAACCATCGTGTTGATAGCCCCAAACCTGATTAAGCAGGTTGAGGCGGGAGAACACTTTTCCCGGATGTTTGGCGAAATGATAGAGCAGATCGAATTCCCGAGGCGTTAAGGTGATTGGCTTACTGTCCAGCCAGACTTCACGTGCCACCGGATCAATCATTAATGCGCCCAGCTGTAAGGTGCCGGCCTCCATGCGTGAATTTAAGTTCATCGCTTCCTGACGCCGAAATAGCGCTTTAAGTCGCGCCACCAATTCCAGCACCGAAAAAGGCTTCGGCAGATAATCATCTGCACCCAACTCAAGACCCAACACGCGATGCACTTCACTGGAGCGTGCGCTGATCATAATGATCGGCGTATAGCGCTTCATGGCGCGTGCCCGGCGACAGATTTCCAGCCCATCTATACCGGGCAACATCAGATCGAGAATTAAGGCGTCCCAATGCTGAGATTCCAGAAGCTTAACGGCGAGATTTCCGTCTGCGGCATGTGTTACATCATAACCTTCATCCTGAAAGTTTAAGCGCAGAACGTCGGCAATCCCGCTGTCATCTTCGACGATAAGTACTTTTTTTGCGTCAGACATCATCCCTTCCTGCTTCGCTAATTTAATCAATATTACCGCTTAAAACCCCTCAGAGTTTTCACATTTTGTTTAACTCGACGTGAGGCTTTGGTGAACAACAATTGGACACAATAGCATCCAGACATGAGTGATTGAGGTCAGACATGGATGGAAATTATTGCGTCTGCACCGGGGAAAGTGGCTGACGTTATCAAGTCAAATGGAAGGTAAACAGAGAATGAGCTCATGCGTCTATTGAGACATTTCTTGTCATACGGCTCGGCGGAATGACGGCAGAATGCGGCCTGAATTTATTGCTGGGACCGGTTAAATGGAGATGCAGATGGATGATAAATCAAAATGTTCAGCCGTGATCCATCCGTGGTGGTTACGCGTTTGTCACTGGATGAATGCTGCGGCCATTGTGATTATGACGCTGAGCGGATGGCGCATTTACAACGCTTCTCCACTCTTTGATTTTCGCTTTCCCGGTGAGATTACTCTCGGCGGTTGGTTGGGTGGTGCGTTGCAATGGCACTTCGCCGCGATGTGGATTTTCGCCGCTAATGGTGTGGTTTATCTGGCGATGAACCTGTTTACCGGTCGCTTCGGTAAGAAGTTTCTGCCGCTGAGTTTGCGCGGATTCTTACATGATGCACTCAGCGCGCTGAAAGGCAAATTAGCCCATGCAGATTTACGTCAATACAACAACGTACAGCGCGCCGCTTATCTGTTTGTGATGGTGGTTTGCCTGCTGCTGGTGCTGTCTGGCTTAGTGCTGTGGAAATCGGTGCAGTTTGGACTGTTACGAGACCTGCTGGGTGGTTATGAAGCGGCACGTTACATCCATTTTTATGCCATGTCAGCGTTGGTGGGATTTGTCGCGGTACATATTGTGATGGTGGCGCTGGTACCAAAAACGCTGCTCGCAATGTTGCGCGGACGCTAAGGAGAGCGAAATGAAAAAAATTGATGTTGATCTTTCGCCCAGCGATGCAGATGCCTTGGTCAAAGAGGCGCAGCAGTTACTGGCACGCAAACTGGATTCATCCTCACGTCGTCGCTTTTTACGTCAGGGCTTAACGCTCGGCGGCGTAGTGATGTTAACCGGCTGCGATCTCACTGATAAACCGGACGTTGATAGCGTGCTGAATAAATTTTCCCGCTTCAACGATCGTGTGCAGAGCTGGCTGTTTAATCCGGCCAATCTGTCACCGGAATACAGCGCCGACCGTATCTCGCAATCTTTTCCGTTTAACGCGTTTTACGGTGAGGAAGATATCCCGCAGATCAATGGCGACCAGTGGCGCCTGGAGATTGCCGGGCTGGTGAATGATAAGCGTAGCTGGTCGCTGCCTGAGCTCTACAACATGCAGCAGGTTGATCAGATAACGCGCCATATCTGCGTTGAAGGTTGGAGTGAAATTGGTCGCTGGGGCGGCGTGCGTTTTGCTGATTTTCTGAAGCTGATTGGCGCCGATACCACAGCCAAATACGTCAGCTTCAAGTGTGCGGATGATTATTACACCAGCATCGATATGGCATCGGCGCTGCATCCGCAAACCATCATGGCGCTGAGCTGGGATGGACGAATTCTACCGCCTGAATATGGTTATCCGATGAAGATCCGTATTCCCACCAAACTGGGATACAAAAATCCGAAGCATATTCAGGTGATAGAAATAACCAATCGTTATACCGGTGGTTACTGGGAAGACGAGGGCTACAACTGGTTCGGCGGAAGCTGATCCCTTAACTCGGTGCCATATTGCGCCAACACCTTTTATAAACCCTAGAAAGTAAGGAAACACCCGATGAAAAACGTAATCGTAGCAACCTTTATCGCTTCAATGATGACCATGTCTGTGGCTTACGCTGCTGATACCATGGGCAAAGACGCCATGAAAAAAGACGAAATGGGCATGAAGAAAGATGCCATGCACAAAGACGCGATGGGCATGAAAAAAGATGCCATGAAGAAAGACGAAATGGGCATGAAGAAAGATGCCATGAAGAAAGACGAAATGGGCATGAAGAAAGATGCCATGAAGAAAGACGAAATGGGCATGAAAAAAGATGCCATGAAGAAAGAAGAAATGGGCATGAAAAAAGACGCCATGAGCCACTAAGATCATCCTCTTACTCCATGTATGTCGGGCCATCACTTTCGTGATGGCCTTTTTCTTTACGGGGAAAAAATCTGAAGTCGGGTGCGAAACTGGTCAATGTGAGCTGAATCGCGCTAGCATTGATCAAAACCCTGACTCAACGAGGACGTTATGGCTATAAAACTGGTTGCAATCGATATGGACGGCACGCTGCTCAATCCGCAGCACGAGATCACGCCTGCAGTTAAATCGGCCATTGAGCGCGCACATAAAAAAGGTGTGATGGTGGTGCTCACCACCGGCCGTCCGTTCGTCGGCATTCAGCGCTATCTGATGGAGCTGAATCTGGTTGATGAAGGCCAATATTGCATCAGCTACAACGGTGCGCTGGTGCATCGCGCTAATGATGGCGAGTGCGTCGCGGAAATCACGCTGGGTTTTGATGACTATTTATATATCGAACAGCTGGCGCGCGACCTTGGCGTCCACTTCCAGGCCTTCGACAAATCCTTCCTCTATACGCCGAACAAAGACATCAGCGAATTCACCATCCACGAAGCGAGCCTGACCGGCATTCCGGTGCGCTATCGTTCCGTGGAAGAGATGGATCGCGCCACGCGTTTCCCTAAGCTGATGATGATCGATAAGCCCGATCTGCTGGATTCTGCCATACAGCGCTTGCCGCAGCAGGCACGCGACAACTACACCATTCTCAAAAGCGCGCCTTACTACCTCGAAATCCTCGATTCCCGCGTGAATAAAGGTCAAGGCGTGAAAATGCTGGCTGAGAAGCTCGGCCTGGCGCGCGAAGAAGTGATGGCAATTGGCGATCAGGAAAATGATCTGGCGATGATTGAGTATGCAGGAACCGGCGTAGCAATGGGCAATGCTATTGATTCGGTGAAGAAAATCGCACAGTTCATTACCAAAACCAATATGGAAGACGGCGTAGCGCACGCCATTGAAGAGCTGGTGCTGTAAACCCTTCTTATTCCTCCTCACGTTTTGATTGGGTCACCATAAATGGCGACCCTACAAACCTCACCAAGCCATCGTAGGGTCGCCATTCATGGCGACCTTATTACATCATCGCACATGCATTGTCTATTTTGTGATCCATATTGTAGTACAACTTAACTTAATGGTACTACAATCGGCGGCGCAGGTCAGGGCGGCGGTTAGGCTTCGCTACGCGAAAGCAGTAATCTGATGCGTAACTGCCTTTCATTGAATGGAACATCATGACACAAGAACAATTAAGCAAAACAGAGCGCATCATCCTGACGCTGGGTGAAGAAATTGTGGCCGGCAAATTTGTACCGGGCGCGGCGTTACCCGCCGAAGCTGAGCTGTGTGAGCGCTTCGGCACCTCGCGCAACATCATCCGCGAAGTATTTCGCTCGCTGATGGCGAAACGTTTGATGGAGATGAAGCGCTATCGCGGCGCGTTCGTCACGCCGCGCAATCACTGGAACTATCTCGATAGCGACGTATTGCAGTGGGCGCTGGCGCACGATCAGGACCCGCGTCTGATTGCCGCCATGAACGAAGTACGTGTGCTGGTCGAGCCGCAGATTGCGCGCTGGTCAGCCGAACGCGCCACCTCAAGCGATCTGGCTGCGATTGAACTGGCATACAACGAGATGGTGGCTAACCACCTCAATCGTGATGCCTTTAATGAAGCGGATATCCGCTATCACGAAGCGGTGCTGAATTCGGTACACAATCCGGTGTTGCAGCAGCTCAACGTGGCGATCAGCCAGCTGCAAAAAGCGGTGTTCGCGCAAACCTACATGGCGGACGAAGGCAACATGCCGCGCACGCTCGCCGAACACAAAGCACTGTTCGATGCCATTCGTCATCAGGATGGCGATGCTGCTGAGCAGGCGGCGAAAGCGATGATTGCCAGCTCAACGGCGCGACTCAAGGAGATTATGTGACCAGCTATATCGCGATTGATTGGGGCTCAACCAACCTGCGCGCCTGGCATTATCAAACCGGCGTTTGCATCGATGAGCGTCGTTCAGAAGCCGGCGTCACGCGCCTGGGCGATCGTACGCCAGCGGAAGTGTTTACCAGCATCACTGCCGGTTGGCCAGTCAACGACGTGCCGGTGGTGATGGCGGGCATGGTGGGCAGCAATGCCGGCTGGCTGTCGGTGCCGTATCTCTCCTGTCCGGTGGCGCTGGGCGAAATCGCTAGCCGCCTGACGCGCGTTGAGGATAAAGCGTGGATCGTGCCGGGATTGAGTGTCGAACGTGCCGACAACTGCAACGTTATGCGCGGTGAAGAGACGCAGCTGCTTGGCGCGGTGGAACTGCAACCTGCGCCGCTCTACGTGATGCCAGGCACGCACGCCAAATGGGTGCAGATGGAACAGGATCGCGTGCTGGATTTCCGCACCGTGATGACCGGTGAACTGCATCATCTGCTGCTGAAACAGTCGCTGATTGGCGCGGGTTTACCCGAGCAGCAAGAGAACGCGGCGGCTTTCCGCGAAGGTGTGCAGGTGGGAAGCAACGATGCCTCAATTCTTTCGCGCCTGTTTGAAGTGCGCGCTTCACACGTGCTCGGCGCCCGCGATCGCCGCCATATCAGTGACTTTCTTTCAGGCTTGCTGATTGGTCACGAAGTGGCGCTGATGACGCAACAGGCCAACGCCACCAGCCAACCGATCACCATTATTGCCGGTAGCGCGCTGGCGCAACGTTATCAGCAGGCGCTGCAGTTTATCGGCATGGATTCAGTCACGCTGGAAGGCGATCGTGCTTTCCAGCACGGAATAAGGAGTATTGCAAATGTCCTGGCAAACTAAAGTCCCGCTGATCGCCATTTTGCGCGGCATCACGCCGGATGAAGCCGAAGCGCACGTCGGCGCACTGATTGAAGCGGGTTTCGATGCGATTGAAATCCCGCTCAACTCGCCGGAGTGGGCGAAAAGCATCGGCGCGATGGTGAAGACCTTCGGCGATAAAGCGCTGATTGGCGCCGGTACGGTGCTGAATCCGGCGCAGGTCGATGAGCTGGCAACGCTGAACAGCAAATTAGTCGTCACGCCAAACACCGATGTTGCGGTAATCCGTCAGGCGGTCGCCAAAGGGATGATCGTCGCCGCCGGTTGCGCCACTGCGACCGAAGCGTTCACCGCCTTACAGGCCGGTGCGCAGGCGCTGAAAATTTTTCCGTCGTCAGCCTTTGGGCCGGGCTACATCAAAGCGCTGAAAGCGGTGCTGCCGCCGGAAGTGCCGGTGTTTGCCGTAGGCGGCGTGACGCCGGAAAACCTGCATGAATTTATGGCCGCAGGCTGCATTGGCGCGGGTCTGGGCAGCGATCTCTATCGCGCCGGTCAACCGCTGTCGCGCACTGTGGAACAGGCTCGCGCATTTATTGCTGCATATAAGGACGCTGTACGATGAAAATTACCAAACTGACCACTTATCGCCTGCCGCCGCGCTGGATGTTCCTGAAAATCGAAACTGACGAAGGCATCGTTGGCTGGGGCGAACCGGTGATTGAAGGCCGCGCGCGCAGCGTAGAAGCGGCGGTGCATGAGTTGTCGGAATACCTGATTGGTCAGGATCCGGCGCGCATCAACGATTTATGGCAGGTGATGTATCGCGGTGGCTTCTATCGCGGCGGCCCGATTCTGATGAGCGCCATCGCCGGTATCGATCAGGCATTGTGGGATATCAAAGGCAAAGCGCTCGGCGTGCCGGTATATCAACTGCTTGGCGGTTTAGTGCGCGACAGCATCAAAGCTTACAGCTGGGTGGGCGGCGATCGTCCCGCAGATGTGATTGATGGCATCAAGAAACTGCGCACCATCGGTTTTGATACCTTCAAACTCAACGGCTGCGAAGAGATGGGCATTATCGATAACGCGCGCAAAGTCGATGACGCGGTGAATACCGTGGCGCAGATCCGTGAAGCCTTTGGCAAAGAGATTGAGTTTGGCCTCGATTTCCACGGCCGCGTTAGCGCGCCAATGGCAAAAGTGCTGATCAAAGAGCTGGAACCCTATCGCCCGCTGTTTATCGAAGAGCCAGTGCTGGCGGAGCAGGCGGAATATTATCCGCGTCTGGCAGCGCAAACTCACATTCCCATCGCCGCTGGCGAACGCATGTTCTCGCGCTTTGAGTTCAAACGCGTGCTGGAAGCGGGTGGCCTGGCAATTCTGCAACCGGATCTGTCACACGCGGGCGGCATCACCGAGTGCTACAAAATTGCTGCGATGGCCGAATCTTACGATGTGGCGCTGGCTCCACACTGTCCGCTGGGCCCAATCGCGCTGGCCGCGTGCCTGCACGTTGACTTCGTCTCACGCAATGCGGTGTTCCAGGAGCAGAGCATGGGGATTCACTATAATCAGGGCGCCGAACTGCTTGATTACGTGATCAATAAAGACGATTTTAAAATGGATGACGGTCATTTCTATCCGTTAAATAAACCGGGCCTCGGCGTGGAAATTAACGAAGAACTGGTGATCGAACGCAGTAAAAATGCTCCCGACTGGCGTAATCCCTTATGGAGATTCCCGGATGGTTCTGTCGCCGAGTGGTAATTAATACGTATTAAATTTTATTAAATCTCGATAATTATATGCCGGTGAAATAGGGCATAGGGCCTCGCTCAGCCTGTTTCCCGGCACAGCTTATTTACCGCTGACGCGGTTTTACCTTTGATATCGCTACCCTACATTTGCCGGGGCGTGCTCTGTCGCGCCTAAACGGCAAAAACGATTACGGAGAAACACCATGGATCTCTCTGCTGTTCAGGCCAAACCGACGCGCCGTCGTTATATCACGCTGCTGATGATATTTATTACGGTGGTCATTTGTTATGTCGACCGCGCTAATTTAGCCGTTGCGTCCGCGCATATTCAGGAAGAGTTCGGTATTACCAAAGCGCAAATGGGTTATGTATTTTCCGCCTTTGCCTGGTTATATACGCTGTGCCAAATTCCCGGCGGCTGGTTCCTCGATCGCGTGGGTTCACGCTTAACCTATTTTATTGCCATCTTTGGCTGGTCGGTTGCGACCTTATTACAGGGTTTCGCCAGCGGATTATTATCGTTAATTGGTCTGCGTGCGATTACCGGCATATTTGAAGCGCCGGCTTTCCCCACCAATAATCGCCTGGTAACCAGCTGGTTCCCCGAGCAGGAGCGCGCTTCCGCCGTCGGCTTCTACACGTCCGGACAGTTTGTCGGCCTGGCGTTCCTCACGCCACTGCTGATCTGGATTCAGGAACTGCTGAGCTGGCATTGGGTGTTCATTATTACCGGCGGCATTGGCATCATCTGGTCGTTTATCTGGATCAAGTTCTATCAGGCGCCGAGCCAGAGCAAAGGCATTAATAAAGCCGAGCTGGAATACATCCGTGAAGGCGGCGCGATGGTGGATGGCGATGCGCCGAGCGAAAAGAAAACCCGCACCAAACTCACCGCCGCCGACTGGAAACTGGTGTTCCACCGCAAGCTGTGCGGCGTCTATCTCGGTCAGTTCGCCGTGACATCCACGCTGTGGTTCTTCCTGACCTGGTTCCCGAACTATCTGACGCAGGAAAAACACATCGCGGCGCTCACCGCGGGCTTTATGACTACCGTGCCATTCCTCGCGGCATTCTTTGGTGTGATTCTGTCAGGCATCGTCGCCGATCGTCTGGTGCGCAGCGGCCGTTCGCTCGGCTTTGCGCGCAAAACGCCGATCATCTGCGGTCTGCTGATCTCCACCTGCATCATGGGCGCGAACTACACCAATGACCCCATCTGGATTATGACGCTGATGGCGATCGCCTTCTTCGGCAACGGCTTCGCCTCAATTACCTGGTCGCTGGTCTCATCGCTGGCACCGGTGCGCCTGATTGGTTTGACCGGCGGCATGTTCAACTTTGTTGGCGGCCTGGGCGGCATCACCGTGCCGCTGGTGGTGGGCTATCTGGCGCAGGATTACGGCTTTGCGCCGGCGCTGGTGTATATCTCGGCGGTGGCGCTGATCGGTGCACTGTCTTACATCCTGTTAGTCGGTGATGTAAAACGCGTAGGTTAATCAGCCCGTAGGGTCGCCATTCATGGCGACCTTGCCGATAACAGCACGATAACCGCAACCCGGTTTATTCGCATCGCCCCGCCAAATCACGTAATTTATCCGGCAACTGTTAGATGGAAGGTTGCCTCATGTCAGAACAACAAATCACCTTTGCCGCGCGTCATCATCAACTCACCAACATCAACGTCTGGACCGGCGACAGCCAGTGGCTGGCATTTGATGTGCGACCTTCCGGCGCCTCTTTTACCAGCCTGACCATCGAGCGCGTCAACGTGGCAAGCGGTGCTGTTGAGGTGCTGTATCAGGCGCGTGATGGTGCACACGTTGGCGTGGTGACCGTCAGTCCGGATCTGCCATCGCGTTACGTCTGTATTCATGGCCCGGAACATCCGGACGCGCAATGGCGCTACGATTTTCATCACCGACGTGGCGTGATCGTGCAGCAAGGCATCGCTGAGAACCTCGACGCCTGCGATATCACCGCGCCTTACACGCCCGGCGCGCTGCGCGGTGGCTCGCATGTCCACGTCTTCAGCCCGGACGGTTCGCGCCTGAGTTTTACCTACAACGATCATGTGATGCATGAAAAAGATGCCGGCGATGACCTGCGCAACGTCGGCGTGGCCGTGCCGCTTCATCCGGTGTGTCCGCCCAAACAGCATCCGCGTGAATATGAGGGCAGCCATTATTGCGTGTTGGTCAGCCAGACGCAGCGCGATCCACAGCCGGGCAGCGACCAGATCGACCGCGCCTATGAAGAGTGCTGGATCGGGAATCAAGGCTATCAGAAAGCGGATGGCAGTTGGCAGCGCTGGGCCATCGCCTTTATCGGCGATACGCGTGCGGCTAACGGCGACAAAGTGCCGGAAGTATTCGTGGTGGATCTGCCCGCCGCGTTAGCCGATTACGCCAAAGCTGGCGCATCGCCCTTGCAGGGCACGGCGGATAAATTGCCTGCGCCGCCAGCTGGCGTGCAGCAGCGCCGCATCACGCACACCAACGGCCTGGCACTGCAGCCGCGTCACTGGCTGCGCGCCTCAGCGGATGGCAGCGCCATCGCCTTTTTGCTGGCGGACGATCAGGGCGTGATTCAGCTGTGGACGGTTTCACCCAATGGCGGTCAGCCGCGTCAGGTGACGCAGTTAGCGAGCAGCATTCAGTCGGCGTTTAGCTGGCATCCACAAGGCGGCGCGATAAGCTTTATCTGTGATAACAGTGTGATGCGCTGTGAGATGGCGACGGGGAAATGTACGCGCTTAACGCCACGTAGCGATCGGGCGCCATCCGGTGATGCGGTGGTTTGGTCACCGGATGGGGAAAAGATCGCTTATATGCGGGAAGTAGACGGCTGGAGGCAGCTGTTTTGCGTTAGTGCGGCTGCGCGGGCATAGCAGCTGCAGTCGCCAGGCTGGATTGCGTGCCAGCCATTTTCTCGCTCTGCATCACGCGCTCGTGGATGGAATCCTTACTTTTATCGTCGTCAGAACGGAAATAATCCCACGGCAGCAGCACGGTATCCATCACCGCTGAGAACGGGAGATCGATCAGCGCCAGCGGCTTGATCGCCCAGCTGGTGTTGTCGTCGGCGATCATCTCTGCGCTGGCGCGCGTGCCGGGATAATAGCCCTGGCTGGCACCGGTGTGAGACATAACGCTGGAGCAACCTGAGGTAACGAAGGTACTGCAAACCAGCACAGCTGTGAGCGGAAAGCGTTTCATCATATTCATCATCATCATCCCTTCAGTCATGGCATGGCCCTGGCTGGAGTGTGTCACCTGACGTTAAGCAAAGCTCTATGGCCGCGTCTTGATTCTCAGGCGAATCGTCCCCTGAGTGTATGTCATATCGTCAGAATTGCTGTAAAAAAATACGCATCAGCCCTTGAAAGCGACCAGGCTGCACCCACTTTTAAGGAACGGTCTTGTTGCTGTTGCCGGAAGGGACAACAACGGACTGCACAACCTGTCCATGGTGGAAGGTTGCCTAAACTTGCTGAATATCAGGAGTCTTATTATGCGTAATTTTGATCTCTCTCCACTTTATCGTTCTGCCATTGGTTTTGATCGCCTGTTTAACCTGCTTGAGTCCAACCAAAACCAGGCCAATGGTGGCTATCCTCCGTATAACGTTGAGCTGGTGGATGAGAATTTCTACCGTATCACCATCGCCGTGGCGGGCTTTGCCCAGAGCGAGTTAGATATCACCTCGCATGACAACGTGCTGGTGGTGCGCGGCGCGCATCCTGAAGAGCAGCCGGAGCGTAAGTACCTGTATCAGGGCATCGCCGAGCGCAACTTCGAGCGCAAATTCCAGCTGGCCGATCACATCACGGTGCGCGATGCGCGTCTGGAAAATGGTCTGCTGAGCATCGATTTAGTACGCATCGTCCCGGAAGAGGCGAAACCGCGTCGTATCGAAATCCTGTAATCAGGATCTGAGTTGAAAAAAACGCCGCTGAAAAGCGGCGTTTTTGTTTAGGTGCGCACCAATAATCGCTGACTGACCATGCCGCCAAACACGTTCACCAGCAGGCCAAGGATGATCACTGAAACCCCGATCATCTGCTGAATCGACAAGGTTTCACCGAGAATCAGCGCCGCGCTGAGAATTCCCACCACCGGCACCAGCAGCGACAACGGAGCCACGCGCCAGGTTTCATAGCGACTCAGTAAGTTACCCCAAATCGCGTAGCCGACAATGGTGGCGATAAAGGCGAGATAGATCAGCGCCAACACCGTTTGCAGCGAGATGTGCAGCAGGCTGGTCACAATCGCCGCCTTGCCATCGAAAAGCCACGAGCAGGCAAAAAACGGCACTATCGGCACCAGCGCACTCCACACCACCAGCGACATCACCGGCACTTTGCGGTTACGCAAAATGATTTTGTTGGTGATATTGCCGAGCCCCCACGACAGCGCCGCAGCCAGCGTCAGCATCATGGTGGTGAGCGTAATGCCCGCGGTGGTTTGGCCTTCCATGCCTGCGGTCGCCAGCATAAACATGCCTAGCGTCGCCACTAAAATGCCGGCGATGTGATTCCAGCGCAGCTTCTCCGCCAGGAACAGCGCGCCCAACAGCAAGGTGAAAAAGGCCTGCGCCTGTAACACCAGCGACGCTAATCCTGCGGGCATACCCAGCTTGATGGCAAGGAACAGAAAGGCGAACTGGCCAAAGCTGATGGTCATGCCATAGACGATCAGCCAGCGCAGCGGAATCGCCGGACGTTTCACAAACAAGATCGCCGGAAATGCCACCAGGCTAAAACGCAATCCCGCCAGCAAGAAGGGCGGCATGTCCTGCAGGCCCAGCTTAATCACCACAAAATTCACGCCCCACGCCACCACAACCAGCAGGGCTAACAACATATCTTTAACTGACATACTCATTCCTTCCTGCCGTAATCAGGCAGTTGCCGTTACCGGTGTCGCGATCTCGGCACAACATTCTTCACCGACAATCTTAAAGAAATCATCCACCTGTAAAGCAATGGAGCGATCCAGTGCGCCCGCGTTGAACCACAGCGTGCCGACGTCGCGCAGGCGCGCATCGACGCGCAGCGCCAGCCGGTCATCAAAACTAAACGGCGGCACCGCGCCCATTACGCACTGAGTTAACTCCTGCGCTTTCTCTGGCGGCGCAAAGCTCGACTTCTTGCCGCCAATGGCGCGAGCGGCGCTCTTGAAGTTGATCTTGCAGTCGCCCGGCACAATCGCCAGCAGATAGCGCGCATCTGCGCCATCCGGCATCGTCACTTCCAGCACCATCGCTTTGGCCGCCTGATTAAGATCGTTACCGCGAATCTCGCTAATCAGGTCGGTCTGGCCGATGGCTTCATGCTCCACCACGCGATAACGCGCCTGATGCTGATCCAGCAGGGCCGCTACTTTTTCATAGGTATTCATGCTCGTCTCCTCGTCAAAAACCTGGCATTAACTCCAGGCGATGGCGTGTTTCATTTTTTTGTCGGTCAGGCCAAAGAAGAAGCCCATGGTGATGCGCGTGTCGCCTTCCACGCGATCAATTTCGTGATAAAACGCAGGGTTAAACAGATAGATATCGCCACTGCGCGGTGAGAACTCGCACACCTCGCTGTGTTCGATGACGCCGGTTTGATAACCGAGCTCGCCCGGCGTTTTGTAGTACTCATCCACCGGCTGCCACTTCTTATTGAAGATGCGCAGCTCGCCGCCGGCGTTGCACTCCTGCAAACAGACCACGCAGCTGAGTTGATGCAGGATGTGGGTCACCGCCAATCCGCTGCCAGCGGCATCGCGCACGATGTTGTCGTTATGCAGGGGATTGGCGACGCCGTTTGCGTGGAAGCGCACAATCGAACCGGCGTAATCGCCCAGTTCAGGTTCGTTAGCGGTTTGCAGGCTTTCCAGGCGCAGCGCGTGCTTCACCCAGTTGTAGATCTGATCGCGCAGGCAGTGCAGCGACGGCGGTAGCGCGGGCTGGATATCGCGCAGTTCGGTGAAGTAGTTTTCCGGGGCTGCGGTGTGCTTCGCCAGATAAGGGCCAAGTGTGGTCAGCGCGCCGTTCGGATAGTGCGATACGCGCACCTGTTCGCGACACTGCTGCAAATCATCTACCACCGCTGCGCGCACCTCCGGCGTGAGGAAGTTACGTAACACCAGCAACGGCACGCGCGCGGTGACGATGTCATCCAGCCAGGTGCTTTCCACAAACATGTTCGGATGAATAACGCGGATCTGATTAAAAATCGCCATGTTGATCACTCCCCAATAGGAAATTCATGAAGTTCATGGTTACTCATACGACGCCATTCAGACGCCGTGCCCAGTGCTGAAATAGGTTCAGAAGAGATGAAAGTGGTGTTGTTGTTCTGTAAGCGGTGCAGCGTGAAATAGTTGGGATAGGGCGTATCGTCGGGATGCCATTGCCATGCCCAGGCTTTATCGCGAGTGACAAAAATGGCGTTGGCCGAACTGCCGCCCGGCGCGACCTGCGCCATCTTGTCGCGCAGATAATCGCGGGTGAAATCGGCGGGCGTGGCGCGATCCACTACATATTCCAGATACTCAGCGGAATCAAAACGCGACTCCGCCATGCCCAATTGCTGATAGACGGTGGGCAAAAAACCGTTATGCATCATGTACCACTGCGTGGCGCCGCTGGTGCGCCACAGCGGATGGGAAAATTCGATACCGTGATTTTTGCTCAGCGTAGCGTGGCGTACATGCACCGCCAGAAAGCGGCCGCGCAGGCGATCAACATCAATGGTCGGCAACGCATCGGCGAAGGTGCCGGTGCCGTGCAGCGTGCGAATGTGCCCTTGTTCCAGCCATAAACAGCCCCAACCGTTGGGATGCTGTTTAATCGGACCTTCGTGCGTGGCGGTCTCGCCGCAGCTCATGGCACGCGCGGCGTCCAGCACCGCAGCGGCATCAAATTGGCCGTGCGCCACAATCATTCTGCACATAGTAAATCTCTCCGTGTGGTGAGCGATGAGACCTCAAGAATCTGATGGAACACCGCCAGAATCTCGTCGCGGCTGGTGGCTGCGAGGCGGAAGGTGGCGAGAATGCCGGCGTGGCGGGTTAAATCGGCATACAGCGAAGAGCGCGGCGAAACCGCCAGCGCGGGCAGATTGAGCGGCGGCAACAGCTGACCGCGTTGATGCTGTTCGATCCAGCGTTCAGCCGCGTCATACTGCAGGCGCTGACGCAAACGCACGCGGCCCACCGCCTGCGGCTGCGGCGGGAAATGCAGCGGCGGCATGCCGTGACCGGCTTCAATGTGAAACGCCACTTCTGCCCAGTTGATGCCGGTGACTTCCTGCACCAGATTCACCACGCCCATGCCGGAAAGGCGGAAGCCCATTTCGAGGAAGTGCGGTTCGCCGTTGACCAAAATAAAGTCGATATGAAACGCGCCCTGACGATAGCCGAAGGTTTCGCAGCAGAAGCTCATCAGGCTGGTAAAGCTGGCGGGCAGCTGTTGCGCCGCGACCGCCACATGACCGGATTCGTAAAAACTGACGCAGCCATCGGCATCGCTATGGTGTTCGATCACCTTTTGGCAGCAGGTCAGCGCCACGGCGTGGCCGTCCGCCGCCACGCCTTGCAGCGAATACTCATCGCCCGCCAGCCAGCTCTCCACGATAAATCCGCTGAAGCCGCGTCCGCCGTAATTCATGGTATCGACCAGTTTGCCAATCACCGCATCAAGCTGGCTGGCCTCTTTCACCAGCCAGATGCCAAGCCCGCCGCCGCCATCAACCGGCTTAATCACGCAGGGATAGAGCAGCGCTTCACGCGCATCCCGAATGCTGAGCGGCGAGGCAAAAAAGCGAAATTCCGGCTGCGGAAAGCGCTGCCAGGCTTTACGTAACGCCATGCGCTGCGCGTACTTATCCGGCGGAATAAAGCTCACACCAGCGTCGGGCCCCGCCAGCAGTTCGCGCACGCGACCGGCGCTGGCGTTGTAGGCTTCAAAGCCTGCCAGCACCACGTGAGGATGTTCCATCAACCCGGCGTGCAAACAGGCTTGCAGCACATCCCACGGATTTTCCGGGCGATCGAGCCGCACAATCAGATCGAACGGCAACGGAATGCTCAGCGATTGGTAATCGACGAAGTCGCCCATCTCCGCCAGCACGGTAAAGTAGCCCTCGCGTTTGGCCACCGCGCAGTAAGGATTTTGTCCGTCGCGGGTGGCGCCAATCTGCAGGAAAATCTTTCTCATCGCGTTGCCTTACCGGGTTAACGCCCGGAGATCACTTCAGTGACGACGTCTTGCATGACACCGTTATTCACCTGAATCACTGCTTTATGTGGGTCAAAACGCAGCACGCGCGAAAGCGCATCGCCGCGCTGATCGTCCAGCAGTGAACTCACCTGCGCGCTGCGCCAGCAGTGACGCATCTGCGCCACGGTCAAACCAGAAAGTTGCTCCAGCTGCTGCGCCAGCAACAGATCGTCGCTTTCGCCGCGCAGCAGGGCGCGCACCGCCGCTTCGTCCGGCGCATCGACCAGCTGTTGCAGCCAGCTTTTCAGCTGATGGCCTTCGGCGATAAACGGCGAATAGATCATGCAAACCAGTTGGGTTTCATTGAGGCCAAATGCTTGTTCGGCGAACTGCGCGGCGCGCTGGCGGGCGCGCTTAATCGCCTCATCGTCCTGATAGCGTGCCGCCATCTCATCGATCAGCTGCGGCGGGAAATCCTTTTTCACCATCAGCCCGAGCGCAAAGCGCACATATTCGCGAATGCCTTCGGCGTAGCTACGCTGCAACAGCGTCTCCGCTCGCAGACCGCGAATATGTGCCATTAACGTCGGGTTACCGCAGTCCGATTCGGAGAAGCTGAACATCAGCTCATCAAAGCGGAAATGCATAAATTCGGTCAGTAGCGCCCAGTGCGCACCGGCTTCATACGCGGTGTCTTGATAGATGTTGAAGAACAGCGGATCGCGTTCCAGCTGCCAGGTAATGCGGTGCGCGGGTGTCACCTGGTCGGCGCCGTAGATATCGGCGAAATAGCGCTCGGCCACGCCATCCAGCGTCTGCAGGAAGCCGCTAAAGCCGCGCGATTTATCCGCCACCGGCGCATCAAACAGCCGCGAAAGATGGCGCGCCCACGCCAGATAAGCGGTTTGTTCCTGCGGCGAATCGCCGGTGATGATCACATCAACGCCACCGTCGTAATGCGCTGCCAGGCCAAACGAGTTCACCATGCTGAGATTGCAGGCGTTACAAAAGGTGGATCGCGCATCGGCGCGGAAGCGGTGGCCATTCATCAGCACATCGTTGCGATTCTGCTGGCGCACGCTATCGGGCATCGGTAAATGGCGGTCGAAGTGACGGATTTGCAGGCCGTCGGTGACCAGACATTCGGTAAAGTCATCATCGAGGATGTGCAGCGCGCGGTATACGCGATCGATATTCTCCATCACGCTGTCGTTCATCGCCGCATGACGGTTGGTGCTGATGCGCAGCTGAAAGGTGCTGCCGTGCTGCTGCCAGATCAGCCCCTGAATGTAGCGCACGTACGCCACCATATAGCTGCTGTCTTTGCCGCCGCCGTAGGCCAGCAGCACGCGGTTATTTTCCGGGTGCGCGGCGTCGGGAAGTGCGGCCAATAAACGGCGTGAACAGTGTTGCGCAGAATCGATAATCGTCGGGGTGAGATATCCACTAATCTCTCGCATCATGGTGGACAGATTATTCATTTTCACTTCATCCTTTGGCTAATAAAGTCGCTGTTGCCGTGCTGGCGGCAACAGACGGGAAATGGGCCACGAAGGTGCTACGGAATGAATTTTTTAGTCGGAAGCGGCACTGCAACTAATGCGTATGGTTATCAATTAACTAATGCAGCCTAAAGTACTTTGAATGTAATCTGGTGAAAACGCACAGATCCGGACGAAATAGGGTGGAACAGATGGCGGGTGAAACGGAACAGGGCAGTCGTTACCGTCAAATCGCAGAGCAGATAAAACAAGCCATTCACAGCGGCTCGCTGCCGCCCGACAGCCGTTTACCGTCGGTGCGCACGCTGGCGACGCAGTACAGCGTCAGCATGACCACCGCGCTGAAAACATTACGTACCCTTGAGGATGAGCACTACGCGGTGGCGCGTCCCAAGTCCGGTTTTTTTGTCGCCCCGCAGCCTGCTAATAAAACGTTTCCCACCGTCATCAACGAGCAAGCGCGCGAAGTGGCGCCGCTCGACGAGCAAACCGAACTGCATCTGGCGATGCTCGGTTCAGACTGCCGCGTACGGCTCGATCTGGCCAACGGCGATATCTCACTCTATCCGGTGAAGAAGATTGGTTTACTGATGCGCCAGATGGGATACAGCAAACCGGCGCTGCTCGGCAACACCGTGAAAGGCACCGGCTATGCGCCGCTGAAAAATGAAATTGCGCGCCGCGCGGTGGATTATGGCTGCAATATCAACGCTGATGACATCCTGATCACTAACGGCTGCATCGAAGCGATTTCGCTGGCGCTGCGCGCTACTACGCGGCCGGGCGATATCGTCGCGGTGGAGTCGCCCTGCTATTTCGTGCTGCTGCAGATGCTGCATAACCTCAATCTTCGGGTAATTGAGGTGGAAGCCGGGCCGGAAGGCTACGTTAATGTGGAGAAACTCACCGCGCTGTTTCAGCGTAAGGCGGTGCAGGCCTATCTCACCATCAACAACATCAATAATCCGCTGGGCAAAAGCATTCCCAACGAGCAGAAAGCTTATATTGCGCGTCAGGCCGACGAGAACGATGTGGTGATCATTGAGGATGATATCTTCGGCGATACCGCATTCGGTGAACGCCGCCCGTTCCCGATGCGCGCCTTCAGCCCGAACGCTATTTTGTGCAGCGGCTTCTCGAAAACCGTCGCGCCCGGCATTCGCATTGGCTGGGTGCACAGCAGCAACTACATGCGCAAAATCGCCTCGCTGAAATACACCACCAGCATGGGCACGTCGGTATTGTCGCAAGCGGCGATTGCCGAACTGCTGCGCAGCGGCGGCTACGATGCGCATCTGCGTAAGCTACGGCGTGAGTTGAAGAATCAAATCCAGCATATGCGTCAGGCGGTGCTGCGCTACTTCCCACCGGGCACGCGGGTTTCTGATCCTGAAGGCGGCTATGTGTTGTGGGTGGAAATGCCGATCGGCGCGTTGAATGTGCGCGCGCTGTTTCTCAAGGCGCGCAATGCGGGCATCGGTATCGCGCCGGGCCACATTTTCGCCACCGATCACCGCTACGATCACTGTTTTCGACTCAATGCCGGGTTTGGCTGGAATGCCGAAGTGGAGCAGGCGATTCAGCAACTGGCGCAGTGGTGCCAGTTGTCGTTGCCGGCGGGATTGTAGGGTCGCCATTTATGGCGACCTGGCCGAACACCGCACGATTATCGGCGACCTTGCCTATTAATCGCTAAATGCGGCTTCCAACTCTTCCGCCAATATCTGCACCGCGCGCTCAATCTTCTCAGCATCCGGCACATAATTCATGCGCATGCATTGATGGGTATGTGGCCATTCGTGTTCCAGGCCGGGGAAGAAGAAGTGGCCGGGCACCATCAGCACGCCGCGCGCTTTCAGGCGCTGATACAGCGTTTCGGTGCTGATCGGCAGATCGCGGAACCACAGCCAGAGGAAAATCGCGCCTTCGGGTTTATGAATCAGGCAGCGATCCTCTGGCAGATAGCGGCGCAGAATCGCAATCGTCTCGCTCACTTTGGCCTGATAAAACGGCTTAATCACCTCTTCCGACAGACGCAGCAAATCCCCGCGCACAATCATCTCATTGGCAATGGCAGGTCCGATGCTGCCCGGTGCCAGGCTGATAATCCCATTCATGTTGCCAATCGCGGCGATTGTGCTCTCATCGGCGACGATAATGCCGCAACGTGCGCCTGGCAGGCCGAGTTTCGACAGGCTCATGCACAGAATGGTATTGGGATTCCACAGCGGGCGCGCTTCGCTAAAGATGATGCCGGGGAACGGCACGCCGTAGGCGTTATCAATCAGCAGCGGTACGCCGTGCTGCTGTGCCAGCGCATCCAGCTGCAGCAGTTCGTCATCGGTGATCACGTTGCCGGTTGGGTTGGTCGGGCGCGATACGCAAATCAAGCCGACATCGTCATTCAGCGGCAGATGATCGAAATCGACGTGATATTTGAACTGGCCTTCCGGCAGCAGCTCAATGTTGGGCTTGGCGGAGACAAACAGATCCTCTTCCAGACCGGCATCGGCGTAGCCGAGATATTCCGGTGCCAGCGGGAACAGTACGCGCTTTTTGCTGCCGTCGGCGCGACGTCCGGCGAACAGATTGAAGAGATAGAAGAACGCGCTCTGACTGCCGTTGGTCAGCGCGATGTTTTGTGCGGTTAAAGGCCAGCCAAGTTCTTCACGCAGCATCTTCGCCAGCGCATCCAGCAGCAGCGCTTTGCCGCGCGGACCATCGTAGTTGCACAGCGCTTCGCTCAGCTTGCCGTCCTGATGCATCTGCATCAGCAACTGGTTGAAATAATCATTCATCGCCGGGATCTGCGCCGGATTACCGCCGCCAAGCATGATGGTGCCGGGCGTGCGCAGGCCTTCACCCATGTCTTCCATCAGACGTGAGATGCCGGAGTGTTGAGTAAATTTGTCGCCGAACTGAGAAAAGGACATAGGAAGTTAAAACGTTGTGAAATCGAATGGGGAACCACCATAGCGCCCGCCGCTGGCAGGCGCAATGGGTAAAACAGCAAGCTTAGCCTTGGATCTGCGGGTTAACGCAGTTTTTCTCGACTTTGCCACTCAGGGCGGCGATCAGGTTATCTACCGCGTCGCGCGCCATGCCGTAACGGGTTTCATGCGTGGCGGAACCAATGTGCGGCAGCGCCACTACGTTCGGCAGCGTCAAAATCTCGGCATCGGCAGGCACCGGTTCAACTTCGAACACATCCAGACCGGCGGCGTGGATGGTGCCGTCTTTTAGCGCCGCAGTCAGCGCTTGCTCATCCACCACCGGACCGCGACCGGCGTTGATCAGAATTGCGCTTGGCTTCATCAACTTGAGCTGCGCCGCGCCAATCATATGGTGCGTCTGTTCGGTCAGCGGCAGGCTGATGCAGACAAAATCACTCTCTTTCAGCAAGGTTTCCAGATCGCAGGCACGCGCACCAAAGCGCGTTTCCGCCTCTTCATGCTGACGGCGCGCGTTATAAAGAATGTTCATGCCAAAGCCAAAGTGCGCACGCTGCGCCAGCGCCAGGCCGATGCGGCCCATGCCGAGAATGCCGAGGGTTTTGTGGTGCACATCGATGCCGAAATGATCCGGGCCGATGCTCTTTTTCCACTCGCCAGCTTTCACCCACTTATCCAGCTCGGTCACGCGACGCGCGGTGCTTAGCACCAGCGCCATCATGGTGTCGGCGACGGTTTCGGTCAGCACGGTTGGCGTATGCATCAGCAACACCTTGCGTTGATTCAGCGCGTCGACGTTGAAGTTATCGTAACCCACCGACACGGTGGAGCAGGCGCGCAGCGCGGGCATTTTTGCCAGCAGCTCGCCATCCACTTTGCCGCCAGAGCCGAGCAAACCTTGCGCCTGTTCGAACTGCGCCGCGTGTTTCTGGATGGTTTCCGGCGAAATGTCATGCACTTCAGTGACGGTGAAATGGGCATCCAGCTTGGTGCGCAGGTCATCTGACAGGCTCTTATAAAGAATCACAGCAGGTTTCATCTTTTGCTCCCTATAAAATGGTGAGGAGGCCTTGAGGCCTCCCGAATTGATTACGCGTGCTTTGCGCCATGCATCGGCGGCGATGTTTTATTCTGCGCCGGTTTGACGATCAATGTCAGCCAGACCGAGGCCAACAGCGCAGCACCCATGAAAATGTAGGAGGCGGCAGGCGAACCGGTCGCGCCATTAAGATAGCCTACAATCCACGATCCGACGAAGGAACCGAGAGCGCCCATGCTGTTGATCAGTGCCATCGCACCACCGGCAACGTTGCGCGGCAACATCTCCGGAATGATGGCGAAGAACGGACCGTACGGCGCATACATCGCACCACCGGCGATCACCAGCAGCGTATACGACAGCCAGAAGTTGCTGGAACCGACCAGATACGAACCGAGGAACGCCAGCGCGCCAATCAGCAGCAGCGGCCAGACAAACAGTTTACGGTTCTGGGTCTTATCGGAGGCCCACGAAACCACAATCATCGCAATGGTCGCCACCAGATAAGGCACTGCAGACAGCCAACCGGCCTCTACCATGCCCATCTGCGAACCGTTACGCAGAATAGACGGCAGCCACAGCACGAAACCGTACACGCCGATGCTCCAGGCAAAATATTGCAGGCACAGCAGGATCACGTTGCGATTACGGAACGCTTCGCCGTAGTTACGTACCGCTTTAATGCCTTCCTGCTCTTTTTGCAGCTGCGCCTGCAGCGCGGCTTTCTCGCTTTCACTCATCCATTTGGCCTGGGCCGGTTTGTCCTGCACCAGGAACCACCAGGCAACCGCCCAGATCACTGCCGGGATGCCTTCGAAGATAAACATCTCGCGCCAGCCAAAGGATTCAATCAGATAGCCGGAGACCACCGACATCCACAGCACTGTCACCGGATTACCGAGGATCAGGAAGGTATTGGCGCGCGAACGCTCGGATTTGGTAAACCAGTTGCTGATATAGATCAGCATCGCCGGCATCACCGCCGCTTCAACCACGCCGAGCACAAAGCGGATTGCTGCAAGCATCGGGATGTTGCTCACCACGCCGGTCAGCGAGGCGCAGCCGCCCCATAAAATCAGGCACCAGAAAATCAGCTTCTTCACGCTGCGACGTTCGGCATACAGCGCGCCGGGGATCTGGAAGAAGAAGTAGCCAAGGAAGAACAGGGCGCCCAGCAGCGATGACATGCCTTTGGTGATGCCGAGATCGTCATTTATCCCTGCGGCAGAGGCGAAGCTGAAGTTCGCCCGGTCCAGATACGCCAGACTGTAGGTGATAAACACGATGGGCATGATAAACCACCAGCGTTTTGGCGCGATTGTCTGCGATTTCATGGGTGACTCCTCTGGTTGAGGTGGACGCATTCAGTGGATGCGCCTCGCAATATAGTTGTAGTAGGTACAGATATTTTTTAAATCTTTGTTTGGCGGTCGCCATAAATGGCGACCCTACAAAACGCATCGACTATCGTAAATATTTAATAATCGCCCAACGCCGCACGTGTCGGCAGGCCTTCGCTGTCGCCAGCGACCTGAATCGCCAGCGAACCGATTTTATTACCGCGCAGAATCGCCTGCGGCAGAGATTTTCCTTCGAGCAACGCGCTGATCAGCCCAACAGCAAAGCCGTCGCCCGCACCCACGGTATCAACCACGTTCTCGACGCGAATCGGTGCGACCTGGCCTTGCTGGCCGTCGGCGGTTTTGTACCAGGCGCCGTCTCCACCGGTTTTGATCACCACCGCTTTCACCCCTTTATCGAGGTAAAAATCGGCGATGGCTTCCGGCTGGCGATAGCCGGTAAGAATCAAACCCTCTTTCTCGCCCGGCAGCACCCAATCGGCGTATTCCGCCAGATGATTGAGCTGTTTACGCATCTCCTCTTCGCTGCGCCATAACACCGGGCGCAGGTTGGGATCGAAGGAGATGGTTTTACCCCGCGCTCGCATCTCTTTGGCCGCGTGTTGCGCCAGTGCAAGTGAGCTGTCGGAGATCGCCGCCGCCACGCCGCTTAAGTGCAGATGGCGCGCGCTGCCAAAGTAGTCATCGTTGAAATCGTCGGGCGACAGATGGCTGGCGGCGGAGCCTTTGCGAAAATATTCCACTTCCGGATCGGAGCCGTCATCGACGCGGGATTTAAGTTGGAAACCAGTGCGATAGCGTGCGTCGGTGGTGACGCAGCGGTGATCGACGCCCTCTTTTTCCAGCTGTTGCAGCGTGAAACGACCAAAACTGTCGTCGCCGACGCGGCTCACCCAACCGACCTGCAAACCAAGGCGCGCCAGGCCAATCGCCACGTTGAGTTCGGCTCCGGCAATGCGTTTGACGAAGCCTTCCGCTGCGGCGAGATCGCCGGTTTGCTGGGCGATAAACATCGCCATCGCTTCGCCAATCGTCACCACATCCAGCGTTTTTTGCGTCATCATCGGCTCCTTACGCTGCACGCAGCAGGTCAACGTAATGGCGAGTTACCGCCAGCAAATCCGCACCTTCCAGCGGGAATTCGATGCCGCGCGGCGCGTCGGTTGGCAGCGCGTTCAGCAGCGAGCGCCAGCTATCGTCGGCCTGATCCAGCGCGATAGCGCGGAAAGTCTCGCCGTGCGGCACCGCCGTTTTAACGTGAATATAGCTAACGTAGCGGCTGAGCTGAGCTGCGGCCTGTAAACCGTCTTCGCCGGTCCACTGCCAGTTGCCCATATCGAAGGTCATATCCAGCGGTAACGCGGCATCGCAGGCTTGATGGAAGAAGCGCAGCATCGGCGCCAGTTTGCTGTCCGGGGTTTGATCGTTTTCCACCACCAGCGTCACCGTTGAGGCTTGCAACACAGCGCGCAGCGCGCTGGCATCGAGTTCCACAAAATGACCGAGCGCCACTTTCAGGCGCTTAGCGCCGATTTGTTCAGCTTCCTGCAGGAACTGCGCCAGACGCGGATTCAGCGCGCCATCATCCAGCCACAGTGCTTCCGGCACGGAATAGCTGGCGCTCAGCTGATGCTGGGAAATCGCATTGCCGAGTGCGTGCAGCAAGCAAAGTTCGTTTTCGTTGAACAGCTCGCGACGGATTTCAACGCCATCCGCGCCCGCCTGTTTGATCAGCGGTAACAGCGCGGCCTGGCCACCCAATTCCGCTACTTTCTGCGCGCCGTATGCGGCAGTTACAACAATAATTTCTGGTTTCATCACGTTTCTCCGGGCATGACCACATCCCATTCGTTATAAAAAACCTAAATGGAACCGGTTCCAAAGAGAAGGGGCAGACCGTGAAATTATGATCATGCTCACGAAGTGAGCCATAAAAGTGGAGGTTAGCGCAGCGGCTGGCTGGAGCCGCGCACGATCAGCTCGCCGGAGAAGAGCTGTTCGCTGATCGATTGCTCGCTGCCTTCGATGCGTGCAATGACTTGTTCCAGCGCGGCGTAGCCAATCTGCCAGGTGGGCTGTTTTAACGTGGTGATGCCGACGCCCGCCAGCGCCGCCCATTCCAGTTCGTCAAAGCCCAGCAGGCCAATCGCTTCGCCCCAGCGCAGCTCAAGACGCTGCAGCGCGCGCGCCACTTGCAAGGTCAGCGCGCCATTGGCGGCAATCACCGCACAGCGTTTATCTGCATGGCGCTGCTGGAACTCGCGCAGCTGTTTTTCCAGCGCGTCGGGCTGATGCAGCGCCACTTCGGCATTCTCTGCCGCAATCTGTGGCGCACTTTTCACCGTGTCGTAGAAAGCGCGCAGACGTTCGCGGCGCGTGTTGACGCTGCCGAGCGGCTCGCTGAGGAAGAGCAGGGCTTGATAGCCGTTATCCAGTAAGTGTTGGGTGGCAATTGTGGAGGCTTCAACGTTGTTGAGCCCCACCATATCGCAGGCGAAATCGGGGATTTTTCGGTCAATCAACACCATCGGCAGCATCGACTGTTGCAGCCGATTGAGCACTTCTTCATGCATGCCCACGGCATTCACCACAATGCCTTCTACCTGATAGCTGCTCAGCAATTGTAGGTAATGCTGTTCGAGATCGACTTCGTTGTTGGTGTTACACATCAGCAGGGTAAAACCCTGTGCACGACACGCCGCTTCGATGCCGCTCAGCACGTCTACCGAGTAAGGATTGGTAATGTCGGCAATGATCAGGCCGATCAATCGCGTGCGGCCGCGTTTCAGTCCACGCGCCATCTGGCTGGGACGATAGTTGAGTTCGGCGATGGCCTGTTCGATACGGGCTTTGAGATCGGGCGAGAGCAGATTCACTTCGCCATTAAGATAGCGGGAAACGCTGGTTTTACCGGTTTTTGCCGTACGGGCAACGTCACTGATTGTGGCTCGTGGCGGCCTGGTTTTCATTGCTTACACCTGCTGAAAAGAAACAGGCGAAGACTAACACAGCTCGGGCCAGGCGCAATCATTGCGCGTCAGAAGTGAGTCGCAGCACCGGTTGCCACAGCGTTTGCAGCTCGCTCAGCGGTGCATCATCAAGCAGTTGCAGCACCATTTCGGCGATGCGCTCGCCAATCTGCTGTTGGGATGATTGCAGAATGGCATTTACCGGCTGATCGACAATCGAATCGGGCGGCAATCCATCATAAACATACAGCGGAATTGCCTGCGCGCCCTTCAGGCGGGCGGCCTGCTGCAGCGCAATCGCGGCTCCTTCACCCAGCGTGCTGCAATCGGTGATGATCGCCTGCGGCGCATCGCCTTGGGCCAGCCAGGCATTGGTTTGTTGATAGCCGGATCGGCGCGTGGCGGGCAACGCAGCCATCAGAGATTGATCGACGGGCGCTTGATGCTGAATCAATGCATCAATAAATCCCTGGCGGCGATCGAGGATGTACGTCGCCGATTCGTTACTGCCGAGATAAGCCAGACGCAGCCATCCTTGTTGCAGGCAGTGTTCTGCCGCGAGAAAAGTACCGGCGTGATTATCGTAATCTATCCACGCGTACGGCAGCGGCAACTCGCTGCGGCCGAGCGTCAGGAAGCGGAAACCTTTCTGCTGCAAGCGTTGCAAACGCGCATCCTGCGGCATGGTGTGGGTTAAAATCAGGGCATCGATGGCGCCGCTGCGCAGCATGCGAATCAGCTTGCGTTGCAGCTCCTGCGGTTTATCGGGTAGCAACAGCAGATCAATATCGTGCTGCGCCAGACGTTGATCGAGCGTCAGCAGCATTTGGCTGTAATAGCTGTCATTGAGTGAGGCGTGGCTGATGGGAAAGAGCAGACCAACCGCATTGGCGCGACCGGTTTTCAGGCGGCGGGCCGCATCGTTGGGGCGATAACCGCGCGCTTGCGCTTCATCTTCAATGCGTTTGCGCGTGACGGCCGCTACATCGTCATAGCCATTTAGCGCCCGGCTCACGGTAGTAACAGAGAGGCCAAGGGTAGCGGCGATGGCTTTCAGTGACATGATAGCGTCCCATTGATCAATTTTTGATCACGCTAGCATAAAGGAAAAGGCGGCTCTATCAGTTACGAATTTTTTAGCTTTTTCTGACAAAGATGGCGTCAAAAGTGGCGAAAAAGAGTGATAAAAGCCGACCTGCTCACGCAGTCGGCTCTACTTTTAGCTCAGCGGGCTGAGGGTGATCTCAACGCGACGGTTCTGTGCTTTACCGTCTTCAGTGCTATTGCTGGCGACCGGATTATCCGGGCCTAAACCCTGCGTGCGCAGACGATTTTGCGCCACGCCCTGCAGAATCAGACCGCTGGCGACGCTGTCAGCACGCTGCTGTGACAGACGCATATTCAGCGCGCGCGTGCCGGTGCTGTCGGTATAGCCCACCACATTCACGGCGGTTTTTGGATACTCTTTCAGCACCATCGCGACGCCGGTCAAGGTGTTGGCGCCCGCCGGTTTCAGGTTGCTGCTGTTAGAATCAAAGGTGACGTTATTTGGCATGTTGAGCACGATGTTGTCGCCCTGACGCGTCACGCTGACGCCGGTGCCACGCATTTTGTCGCGCAGTTTCGCTTCCTGTACATCCATGTAATAACCCGCGCCGCCGCCCAGAGCAGCACCGGATGCCGCGCCAATCAGCGCGCCTTTACCGCGATCTTTCTTCGACGACGACAGCACGCCCACGCCCGCGCCCAGCACCGCGCCTAAGCCGGCACCGATGCCCGATTTGCCCGCCTGCGATTCGCCGGTATACGGATTGGTGGTACAACCCGACAGCGCGAGGCTGCCGCTCAATAACAAGGTCAGCGCCAAAATACGCTTATTCATGAAAAATCCCTCACAGATTTAAACGGGGAAAAGTCCCAAAACGGCACTATTATGCCGTTCAATTATGGGGAAATGCGTGAGGGTCAGTCTTAATTTGTAAACTTTTGCTTTAAAGATTATCAGGATGGCAGAAACAGCTGGTTTGATGGTCGTTAATTAAGCCGCAGGCCTGTAGAAATGAGTGGCAGGTTGTTGGGCCGACGAATTTAAAACCACGCTTCTTAAGCACTTTAGAGAGCGCAATGGCGGGCTCGGAAGTGGTTGGCGCGTCTTTGTAATTCGCGTAACGGTGCAAAATCGGCGTATGGTCGACAAAAGACCAGATAAAGCGCGAAAAGTCCTCTCCGGTGGCCTCTAGTGCCAGCAATGCTCGCGCATTGTTGATAATCGCTTCCAGCTTGCCGCGATGGCGAATCAGTCCCGCATTTTGCATCAGACGTTCCATGTCGCTTTCATCCATCAACGCCACGGCATCAGGATCGAATTCATGGAATGCGCGGCGGTAATTTTCGCGTTTTTTCAGCACGGTAATCCATGAAAGCCCCGCCTGCTGTCCTTCAAGACAGACCATTTCAAATAAGACTCGCTTATCGGTTTGCGGCACGCCCCACTCTTTATCGTGGTACGCCAGATACAGTGGATCCTCAGTTACCCAGCCACAACGTTGCATTGCATCACTCCCTTAGCATATGAAATAGCGATAGTTCCCTTGACGTATGGCAAATTCGATTAATAGTTATACAACGGGCGCCGATATAGATCTTATAAAACCCAAACGCCCATCTCTTCCCGGCTCGTCAGGAGTCCTTCATGTTGCAGAAAAGTCAGCGGACAGGCCAGCACAAAATTGCGCTGGCTTTTAGCGGTTGGTGGCTATTTTTTCTGGCCGGGAATGCCTATGCCTTTGATCAGTCGAGCCAGAATAGCGCGCCCGATTACAACGCAATACTTGCTGAAAAAATTTCCAGTAATCATCTGATGTTGACAGAAAATCCCGATGCCAACCTGTTTGACGCTGCGCTGAACTCGCCGAACGACTACGCGATGGTGATGCACAGTGAAACCGCCAGCGTCGGTGCCGCGCCCTTTGTGAATCGCTATTCGGCCGGTTGGTCGATGCCGATGAGTGAAGCGGTGAGCACCGGGCCGGTGGCGCAGTTTGCGGTGGATGATTCAACGTTGAGCTGCCCGAAGTGCGAACGCGTGGATAGCAATAATGCCGAGCACATTGCCTCGCTCGGCTGGCGCGTGGATTCCAGCTTTGGCTGGATATCGCCGTGGGCGCAGGTGAGCTACAGCCATCTGGTGAATGAAGAGCTGCCTTCACCCACCCGTGAACACGCTGATGACATGAATGGCCGGGAAAACAATTGGGTGGATGTCAGCGTCGGCGCCAATATGCCGCTCGGGCAAAATATGGCCGCCTTTGCTTCCTTCGCACAAACCGGTGCGGTGAGCAGCGGCGAGCAGTTCATCTACAGTCTTGGCGTCAGCGCCAGCTTCTAAATCGCGCGCGATCCGCCGCGCTAAAACAGTTACACTGAGCGTATTACGTCGGGCTGAATTTACCGCCCGGCGCACCATGCTGGTTAACGTCAGGTTTCTTCATGTCAGTCAAAATCTTATCTTCAACGTTGGTGGGGCTGGATGGCTTCTGCCATGACCCGCTCGCCGTGCTGCAGCAGGCCGATAACGGCACGCTGGCGGTGCTGCATAACAATACGCCGGCGTTTTATGCGCTTACGCCGCAGCGTCTGGCGCAGCTGCTGGCGCTGGAAGCCGCCGCGCAGCAGCCCAATGATGTCACGCTGGATGAGAGTCTGTTTCAGACCGATAGCGCGCCCATCGCTACGCCGGTTGGCAAGTTCGCGATGTATGAAGGCTGGCAGCCGGACAGTGATTTTCAGCGTCAGGCCGCAATCTGGGGCGTGGCATTGAGTGAAGCCGTTACCGCCGCCGAGTTGGCCACGTTTGTGGCGTACTGGCAGGCAGAAGGCCGTTTGTTCCATCATGTGCAGTGGCAGCAAAAGTTAGCGCGCAGCGTGCAGATGAATCGCGCCGCCAATGGCGGGCAGCCAAAGCGCGATCTCACGCAAATCAGCAATACTGATTACGATATTCCCGATGGATTCCGAGGTGAGTAATGAAAACGCCGAACGATCTTTTTAGCCGCCTGAAAAAGATGATGCCGTCCGAAGTGCAGCCGAAATTCAAAAACGGCGCGGAGCTGCTGGCCTGGAATCAGGAGCAGGGCCGTTTGCGCTCGGAAGCGATTGTGCGGGAAAACCGCGCGATGAAAATGCAGCGCATCATGGGGCGCTCGGGCATCCGCGAGCTGCACATGAACTGCTCGTTCGACAACTATCGCGTGGAAAATGATGGGCAGCGTAAAGCGCTGGCCATGGCACGCGAATACGCCGCTGGATTTGAAAATAGCATCTCTAGCTTTGTTTTTTCCGGTCGTCCCGGCACCGGTAAAAACCACCTTGCGGCGGCGATTGGTAACGATCTGATTATTCGCGGTAAAAGCGTGCTGATTGTCACCGTGGCCGATTTGATGTCGAGCATGAAGGGCACTTTCAGCGGCGGCAGCGATTTAACCGAAGAGCGCCTGCTGCACGATCTCAGCCATGTGGATCTGCTGGTGATCGATGAGATCGGCATGCAGAGCGAATCGCGCTATGAAAAAGTGATCATCAATCAGATTGTCGATCGCCGCTCATCGTCGAAACGCCCAACCGGCATGTTATCCAACCTCGATCCGGCGGGCATGAATTCGCTGCTGGGTGAACGCGTGATGGATCGTATGCGCCTCGGCAACAGCTTGTGGGTGCGCTTTGACTGGGAAAGTTATCGCAGCCGTGTGCGCGGTGATGAGTATTGAGGAGTGCTATGAAAGCAGCCGGTAAAGGTCCAGCACTACTTCGTCTGAACAACCTGAAGCGGGTGATGACGCAATTGCGCACCACCCGCATCACCTCCCGCCAGGATCTGGCATTAGCGCTCGAGCTGAGCAAAAACACCGTTTCACTGATTGTCGATGATTTGCTGGAAGCCGGGCTGATCAATGAGCTCGGCCCGGTCAGCGTGGCTTCTGCGGGCCGCCCTAAAATTGAAATCTCGCTGCGCGCGGAAAAGCTGAAAAGTGCGGGCATCATGGTGGAGCGTCAGGCGATTCACTGGCGCGTGTGCGACTACTACTCGCAGGTGATTGCTGAGCAAACCTGGCGTACGGAAACCAGCGATCCCGAGCAGTTGCTGCATGAGCTGGTGGAAGTGTGCCAGACCTTGCACGCGGCGCATCCTGAACTGCTCGGCGTAGCAATTGGCTTCCCTGGCATCATCGATCCCCATCGTGGCTGGGTGCATTTTTCCGCCCATCTTGGCTGGCAGAATGTGGATGTAATGACCATTCTCAGCCACGAGATGCCGCTGCAGTTGCGCATCATGAATAATGTCAAAGCCGCCGCGCTGCTTTCGGTGCAGCAACTCGAACTGAATAAGTCGCAAAGCCATTTCTATCTGCGTATCTCTGAAGGCTTGGGCGGCGCGCTGGTGGAACAGGGCGAAGTGTTTACCGGCAGCAGTTGGACGGCGGGCGAGATCGGCCATCTTACGGTGCAACCCAACGGCGAACGTTGTAGCTGCGGGCGCTTAGGTTGTCTGGAAACGCTGGTGAGCAAACCGGCCATTCAGCAGCAGCTGGCAAAACGCAAACCGGGCCTGCGTTGGCAGAATGGTGATAGTGAGCCGGAAATCCTGCAAGAGGTGATGACGCAGGCGGGCACCCATTTGGGCAACGCGTTGAGTCAGGTGATGCAGCTGGTGAATCCGGCCAGCATCATTATTGATGGGCCGTGGAATGCGCAGCCGGCATTTGTGCAGGCGGTGCAACAGGCGGCGCAGGCCGGTACGCTGGCCTTTACCTTTGCCCACACCGCGCTGCATTTCCTGCCGCTGCGCATCGATCCGGCCAACGGCTTAGCGCTGGCGGTGATTGAGCAGTACGAACGCCTGAGTTAAAAAATGCGCGCCATCATGATTTCGTAGGGTCGCCATTTATGGCGACCAGGTGCGCATAAATGCGCACCCTCATCGATTAATGCCTTGGAATATCAAACGACTCACTCGCTTTCGCCGTGGACGTCGTCTCCGGCAGATCTGCTTCGACGTTAAATTTACGCAGCACCAGCGCATGAATCTTCTCAAGCGACACGCCGGCAGTTTCTGGCAGATAACGGAAGGTGAAGAAGTACATCCCCAGCGAGAAGATCGCGAACAGCAACAGCGGGAAGCCACCGTGGAACATATCAAGCAGCATCGGGCTGCTGTTCATGATCGGGAAGGTACTGCTGATAACAAAGTTGGCCATCGACATCGCGCAGATGGAAATCCCCACGCAAATCGAACGAATCTCGGTTGGGAACACTTCGCCCAGCACCGTCCAGACGATCTGACCCCACGTCATACCGAAGAAAATCATATACGCGAACAGGCCAATCACCGCCAGCATGCCCGGCAAGTGGTAATAGAAGGCGATGAACGAGTAGGTCAGGCACACGCAGGAAGTGATGGCACCCAGCAGCAGCAGCTTACGACGACCGACTTTATCGATCAGCATCATCCCCGCCAGCACGCCAATAAACTGACAAATCGACAGCCAGAAGGTTTGCAGCAGCGCTGAGTCCGTACTGCCCGCGACGTTTTTCAGCAAAGTTGGCCCAAAGTACTGAATCACGTTGATGCCGCTGATCTGGTTACCCACCGCCAAACCGATACCGACAATCAGCAGTGGAATGGTGGTTTTATCCAGACGCAGACGCGATTTGTGTTGCTGCGCGGTTTTATCAGAAAACGAATGTTTGATTTCGTTGAACACGCTCTCGGCATGCTCGCGGTTTGAGATTTTGGTCAGCGTATCCAGCGCTTCATCGTACTTGCCTTTCAGCACGTTCCAGCGCGGCGATTCCGGGATAAAGGCGATGAACAGGATAAACAGCGCGCACGGCACCAGCGCCGTGGCGAGGATGTAGCGCCAGCCCATATTGATCATCACGTCAGGTAAGGTGGATTTGGTGATGAAGTAGTTGGTCAGCAACACCACCGATTGTCCGCCAACGCAGCACACCGCATACAGCGCGGTGGTACGGCCACGAAACTTGGAAGGCGACAGCTCGGCCAGATAGATAGGGGAAATCACCGAGGCCAGGCCAATTGCCAATCCGCCAATCATGCGGAAGATGACGAATACGGTGAAGTTATGCGCCAGCGCGGTCCCGATAACCGAAACGGTAAACAGCAGGGCGGTGATGGCGAGGGATTTTTTGCGTCCCAGTTTGTCGCTGAGGCGCGGCGCCATAAAGCAGCCGATCAAACTGCCGAGCAGGATATTGGAAACGGCCCAGCCGGTTTCAGCGGGCGATAACTGGAAATATTCACTTAAGGGTTCGATTGCACCGGAGATAATCGAAGAGTCATATCCCATTAGCAGACCGCCGAATGCCGCGACAGTACAGCAGAGAATGACATACTTCATGTTGTAGCGTTTTTGCCTGGTATCCATTGTTATAGCCCCTTGTCTCTACGGCCTGAACGTTGCTTGTTCAGAAAGAGGGTGGTGTAGGTTTAGATGTTCAACTTTTATTCACGCGAGGTCTTCGTGTTGGAATATATGTTCTAAATGATGGTTTTTGGATCATTTTTTCCGAAAAGTGTGAAGAGGGTTGCGAAAATTGCTGAATAAGTCGTCAGGGGCATATTTATAGCCTAATGAAATGATAGGTTTTTCATCAATTCACTTTGTAAGGACATTGCAAATTTTGCTTTTTATTGGAATTTTCATTCTGTTATGCGAGCTGATTTGCCGATTTTATTTCACCGCTCAGAGCGCACGGGCGCGTTTCATTTTTTAACAGGCAACGGGCATAATACGTTGATTCTCAGCCCCTCTTTGCGGACGCCGTAATGAAAACGCAGCGCATCACTCTGGACGATATTGCTACCCTGGCGGGCGTCACCAAAATGACGGTAAGTCGCTATCTGCGCACGCCGGAAAAGGTCAAAACGGAAACGGCGGAGAAGATCGCCAGCGTGATTGCCGAAATTGGCTACGTCGCGGATACCGATAATGTCGCGGCGACCAAACAAAACCCACCGCGCATCGGCGTGTTGATTCCTTCCTTTAATAATCAAATCTTTGCCGATCTGCTGGCGGGGATTGAATCGGTGACCAGCGCGCAGGGTTATCAAACGCTGGTGGTCAATTACGACTACAACGCCCAGCGTGAAGAGGAGCAGATCGCCACGGTTTTAGCCTTTAACATCAAAGGGCTGATCCTGACCGAATCAGTGCACACCGTGCGCGCGGAAAAATATCTTAATGCTGCCAACATTCCGGTGGCAGAAGTGATGGGATTGACCGAGGCGCGCGGGCGCATCAATGTTGGCTTCGACAACTATCGCGCCGGCTACGATATGACGGCGATGCTGCTGGCCAGCGGCAAACAGCGCGTTATCTACTTTGGTTCGATGTCCGATCGTCGTGATGAGCAGCGTTACGCCGGTTATCGCGATGCGGTTGAAGCGGCCGGTTTGCCCGCAGGGCGGATTGTGCCAAACAAGGTTTCATCGGTATCGATTGGCACCGGCATGATGACGCTGGCGCGCCAGCTCTATCCGGAGATGGATGCGATTCTCTGCACCAATGATGATCTGGCGGTCGGCGTACTGCAGGAGTGTCAGGCGGCGCGCATTGCCGTGCCGCAAGCGATGGCGATTGCCGGTTTTCACGGACTGGAAATCGGCCAGGCAACCACGCCACGCTTAGCCAGCGTCATCACGCCGCGCTTTGAGATGGGAAAAGTGGCGACGGAGATCATCCTGAAAAAGATCAACCAGCAGCCCACCATCGAGCAGGTCGACCTGCATTATCGCCTCTCAATGGGTGCGACTATTTAATTCACTGCGCATAGCGCAGATGAAGCAGCGGAAAAGGATTTCCCTGTCCATCTAGCGGCGAGCGTCCCGTGATGACAAATCCCTCTCGTTTTGACAACCATCGAACTGAATGTGGCGCAGCCATAAATTGGCGAGTTATCGTTATTTATTGGCTTTTGACCATCACATAGCCAGTGAGCGACTTTCTATAATGCTTGCCACTTGCCGGATTTCCGTCCGGTTTTCATTTCGACATCAGGAGGAAAGATGGATATGCACGCCGCCTTTATGCAGCAACTGATGCTCTGGATTGAGGATAATATTGAGCAGAAACTCATTCTGGAAACCGTGGCGCGACGCGCCGGGTATTCGCAGTGGCATCTGCAGCGGCTGTTTCGCAGTTACACCGGCGTAGCGCTCGGTACCTATATTCGCGAGCGCAAGTTAACGGCTTCGGTGATCGCGCTGTTGAACAGCAATACGCCGCTGATGGATATCGCCATTAAATATGGCTTCGACTCGCAGCAAACTTATTGCCGCACCTTCCGCCGCATGTTCGATTTGCCGCCCGGCGCGTTCCGGCGTAAATATCAGCACACTTTGCCGGACATTGACGGGCCTGCTAGTTTGCTGTTTTTGCATCCGCAGAGTCGGCTGGCGGCGTAAAGTATTTGCCGGGCGTTGAACCAAACGCGCTGCGAAAAGCGCTGATATAGCTGCTAACGCTATCGAATCCGACCTGCCACGCTACTTGCTGCACACTTTTGCCCGCCGCCAAACCTTCCAGTGATTTGAGTAAACGTGAAACCTGGCGATAGCGCGTCAAACTCATGCCGATCGCGCTTGCCCAATGGCGGCTTAAACTGCGCGGGCTGAGTCCGGCCCAGCGCGCCAGTTCTGGCCCGGTGCGCGTATCGGAGGGATCGTCCATCAACAGGCGTGCAATCTGCAGCAAGCGCGGTTCCGTCGGCAGCGGTAACGTCAGCGGATGTTCAGTCGATTCATACAATTCATCCAGAAACACCTCGCTCAGGCGATTGTAGCGCGCGCTGCCCCAGTGATCGGGCGACAAGGTTGCCAGCCTTTCTGCCAGCGGCTCCAGCACCGAGGGGCAGGAAAGCAGGACCGGATGATCTGGCAACGGCGCTGCCAGCGCGTCGTCAACCAATACCGTCCAGCCAAGCACCGGGCCCGGCCCAATGATCGCATGTTCAAAGTAGGGCGGAATCCAGCCCACCAGTCGCGGCGGATTGGCGAAAATACCAGACGGCGTTTTCACCGTCATCAATCCCTGTTTCAAACAGAAGAGCTGCCCGGCGGCGTGGCGATGAGTGAAGGTTTCACGGTCCAGCTGTTTCGCTAACGCAGCGGCAATCACTTTCGGCGCATCCGGCTCTAGCAGGCGCTGACGCAGCTCAGCCTGGCGCGGATTGCCCGAGAAAGTCAGAGTATCGGTTGGATGGATTAACATGCCAGGCTCCACAATGCGATGAAGGAGCAAAGTGGCGGAGATTGGTGGGGAAGTAAAGCGTGGGCGCGTATAAGTTGAGGCGCGAAAGGGCGGGATGCGGCTCAGCGGCGATCATTTCGATTTCTTAGGGCTTGGTTGCCACTGCAGCAAACCGGCAATGTTCTTTTCACCTTCTGACTCTTTCAGACGACGCTGTTGCTCGGCGAATTCACCGTATTCAGCCTGTGCTTTTTCATCGGCCATTTTCTTACTGATTGAACCCGCGCCTTGCAGCACATCGCGATCGTTAAATTGCAGAAATTGATCGAGTTTGCTCTGCCAATCGCGAAGAAATACCTGCTGGCGACGGCGCGCTTGGTCTTCGGCAAAATCCAGCCACATCGTTACCACGCGATTGAGCTCGCTCACTTCGTCCTGAACCAGATAATTTTTAGCCACGGTGACATCGCTTCTCCGCACCTCTTCACCTTTAAAACTCGTCAAACCCATGTGAGATTGGCTGGCGTCAGCACGCAAATGAATGAGCTCGGCAGCGGTATAACCGGTACAGGCAAAGTGCAATTTGTTCTGGATGGTTTGAAAAAACTGCGTGGTCTCTTTGAGGGAAGGTTGATAGTCAGCCGCTAAGGCAAAAATCTCGCGAACGCGTAAATACATTCGCCGTTCACTGGCGCGAATATCGCGAATACGCTCCAGCATTTCATCGAAATAGTCAGGTACAGCGGATGAACCCACCGGCGGATTTTTCAGCCGCTCGTCGTCCATCACAAAACCTTTGATCAAATATTCTTGCAGGGTTTGCGTTGCCCATTGGCGGAACTGAGTACCGCGTGCTGAGCGGACGCGATAACCGATGGCGAGGATGATCGGCAGATTGTAATGAAGGGTATTCCGGCTGACTTGACGAGTTCCTTCCTGTTGAACTTGTAAGTAAGACTTACAGGTTGCGTTTTGTTCAAGTTCGCCTTCTTCATAGATCGCTTTAATGTGCTGCGTAATGGCTTGTGGCGTAATTTGGTAAAGGGTGGCGATGGATGCTTGTGAAAGCCAAAGCGATTCCTGCTCAAAGCGACATTCAACCCGCACTTTCCCATCGCCGCTCGCAAACATGACAAATTCGCCTGCTGGTGATGGTGTGGATTGCTCTTCTGACATGTCGCCTCCGCTCTAATAGGATCTGGTTCACAGTATGCCAGAGAGACGCAATGAAGCTCATTAGTCGATTGGCGATTATTTTACCAACTGAAACGGAGCCGAACCGATAAATGGTTAAGGTGCTCCACAATTACAACCTCATTAACAGCGTCTACAGTTAACCTATCCACCTTCCTTCACTAAGCCTCTGACACCATGAGCCTTTCCCTGATGCATTACCTTCGCGCACGCCTGCGTTTACTGGTTTCGATTGTGACTGGCGTGGCCTGCTATTTTTTTCTGCCTGCGCATCTGGGCATGTTGCAGCGTCTGCTGATTGGCTGGAACGTGCTGGCATGGCTCTATCTCGCTTTTCTGTGGCTGCGCATGTTAGGCACCGAGGCCAAAGACATTCCGCACATTGCGAAAATCGAAGATGAAAGTGCGACGTTGGTACTGAGCATGGTGACGCTCACCTGCATGGTTAGCATTCTGGCGATCTTGATGGAGCTCACCACGCTGAAGAGTCTGACAGGAACGCCGCGCGTACTGCATCTGCTGCTAACAGCGGCAACCTTGGTGGTCTCATGGGCGCTACTTCCGACGTCATTCGCCATGCATTACGCGCATCATCACTATCTGCGGCGCAGCAAAGATGTCACGCCGATGATCTTTCCCGAAAAGCCCGAGCAGCCAGGATACTGGGATTTTCTCTACTTCTCTTTCACTATCGCGGTAGCTTCGCAAACCGCCGATGTAGCAACAGGCACCACGGATATGCGGCAAATCGCTCTGTTGCAGTCGGTGATTTCGTTTGTTTTCAATCTGGCGATTTTGGGGTTGTCAGTGAATGTAGGGGCGGGATTGTTGAGTTAGTGGGGGAAACATGGAAGTGGCGGAGATCACAGGAGTCGCATTTAGTTGGTAATTTATTGATAATAAGTATAATTGTTTCGTTGGATAAAAAAGAGACCCCCATATGCACCCCCAAACGCTTTTCCTTACTGATATTTGTGTGAAAAATCAGTACTTGGATTAGGGTTTAATCTTGTTATTTTACTTCATCGTGAAGGTTTTTAAACGGTCTCAATCATGAAGTCGAAATGAGTAGGGCGCACACTCTTCGCGAGCGAGCATCCCCGGATAATGCCTTGCGATGATGTCATTCATCTTTTCCACCAACTCAGGGCGCTTGAATTTCAGGTGTGCTGTGCCTCTCTGAAAGTAGCGGATGGAGAAGTACATATCTTCGTAAACATCCTTGCCGGGATTCTCGCGGATATGATTCATGAGGTTGATGGAGATGTCACCACGATTATCCGGTATAGCTTTGCCGTCGAGCAAATACAGCATTCGTTCAAGATCTGCCAGTTGGTCCCGCTTATACCCCCACGTCAGGCTGAAACCCCAGCGGTTATGCGTTACCAGATTATTGATTATGATCTTCTTACCGAAAAAGCATGGGCTGTTAGTTTTGTAATCCCATGATAGTCCTTTAAACACATTGATGATGCCGCGCTCAAACACTTCCGTTTTACTCTGATGCAACTGCTCAAACGTGCTGAGAATGTTGGCTTCACTGATGGCCGGTAGGTCGCCATCTTCGAGGTTCTGATGCCACTGGTCACGCGCCTGAGCATCCATCAGCGAGAGCATACCGGACTTCAGCATTAGCTCTCTCCAGAGACTGCGGTCAATGTTGCGGGTGATTGCTGGCATCGCTTTCTCCGGCTTTTCCATCAACCAGCAGTCATAGCGATGCCCTTGTTTCATCGCCCAGTCGGCAGCGTTGCCGCCACCAATATCGGCAGTGAGCTGAGAAATGGCGATGAGCTGCTGAATCACCTGTTCAATCTTCGCCAGCGCCGCATCACGTCCAGTGACGATGCGCTCAATATTGGTCGAGTTAATCAGCTCAGTATGTTCGGTAATCACTTCAGGTTTTGTTTGCATCGCAAAAAATTCCATATAAGCAAATGCCTCTGCCGGTTATGGCAGAGGCATTATGCGTTGTTAGATAGAGGAGAAAAGCAGCAGAAAGGTAAATCTGGAATGCGCTATACAGGATTTAATCGAGATTGCGCTGTGTTAATCCGGTAGCGTGACTTGCCTTCAGTATGTCGGCGGCGGTCAGGAAGATTTCTGGCTCTGTATAGGTATCACCAAGGATATCGATACGCACCAGGTCATATTTTTCCACCAGAAAATTGATGGCATCAGCCAGGGTAACACCCGCCTCAATGTGTTGCAGGATGACTGACTCACTGCAAAATGGCGTATCGTTTAACTCCAGTCCGAAGTGCTTTTCCAACAGGTAGACAAGTAATGTTCGCCAGTGTGCGACGGGTGACAGGCAGCACGATGCCGCCCGCCCCGGGTGTATTGATGAGGTTGGCATATTGATTTTCCTTTGAGGGAGCTACTGAGTTGTCGGGTAAACCGCGATATAGACGTAGCCGTGCGAGCCGAGCGTGTCGGCTTCACAGGTAAGGTTGTTGTGATAAATCGTTATGCAGTGCTGCTGGCGGGGATTGAGTTCACCGGTGGCCAGCAGATGTTCGAGCATGCCGATCATTTGCGGGAACGACTGGTTGATACGGTCAATTTGTTCTTCGCTAAATTCACCGACTATTCCAGCCCTGTCAGCCAGATAGTGCAGCCGGTTGCCTTCCTGCACCAGTCGAACACTGAACCGCGGGGTGATACTACGTTTCAGCCCCCATTCGTTTTCATTCATACATCCTCCTGATTACAGCCAGCCACGTTCGGCAAACGACACAATTTCTTTACTGCCAATCACAAAGTGATCCGGCAGGCGAACATCCACCAGTGCCAGCGCTTTTTTCAACCTCTCTGTAATCCGCCTGTCTGCATCACTGGGCTCTGCATGTCCGGATGGATGATTGTGAGCAAGAATGACTGCCGCTGCGTTGTGCCGCAGCGCCGCTTTGACGACCTCGCGAGGATGCACTTCTGTGCTGCTGATTGAACCGCTGAACAGCGTTTCGTGCGCCAACAATCGATTCTGGTTATCCAGCAGCAGAACCATAAACACTTCACGCTCCAGGCCAGTCAGGTTTAATCGCAACCAGTCGCGTGCAGCGGTTGCAGAGGTGAACGCCACGCCCGGTTCACGCAGGTGATTTTCAATCAGTGCGATTGCGCGTTTAACGGTGAGCTGGGATGCCAGAGGCAGTGTGGAGTTGTGTATTACGTTACTTTCCATCGTGCACTCCGGCTTCAGTCGATGATGCGCATAATGGCGCGGCTTTCAGCGTGGCTAAGCGCATATTCCCGCAGACGGTAGTAGTGATCCGTCATCGCTTCGCTTTCTGTTCTGCAGGCGTGATGGCTCCAGTTTAGCAGACACACGGCGATGCCAGCGGCCTCGCTGCTCATCTCCGCACTGTTGCCGTTCATGTCGTTATACAGTGACCATGCTGAGTCGCAGTATGGCGCAATAAAGGCACCGCCGTTGCTCAGCGTAAAAAAGTTCCAGATTCCACCGTTGTAGTCTTCACACAGGTGATCCATCCAGCCGAAAACCTGTGGCTCAAGGCTGGTCCAGCGTGCTACGGAGCCGAAATATTTCGGCCAGAACTGCAATCGATCCTCGTCGGCTACAGCCGTGATCACAACCGGGGCATCGTTCATCATGAAAAGCTCCTTTCGAAATAGCTACCGCCTGAGCGGTGAATTGTTTTTGCGACAAATAAAAGAAAGCCCCCGCTGCATGTGCAGCGGGGGCTGGTTAATTAGTGCGTGAGTTGTGGCGAGGGTTACTTAGTAATGCTTACCGCAAGTGGCTGGTAATACTGTGGATCAAACGTGGATAATGGCAGGTTAATCTCATTGCCGTCGGTTTCTTCTGTGGCTTTCACAATCTCAATTGAGCTGGCTTCATCATTGCAGCTGGTTTCAAGAAAAGCATGTTGAGAACGCGTTGCATCGCTGTCGCCGAACGGCTCGACATCCATGACACCCTCTTCAAGGATGTTTCCCTGTTTATCTTTGACCCGCATAGTCACCGCCAGCTTGTTGAACCCCTGAGCGCCGCCGCCATTGTCCAGGCGGAACTGCAGTGCGCATATGCCACCGGGCACCCAGACATTATCGGTATTGCGGATGCTGATGTAACGTTGATCTTCTGCAGATGCGGCTGCAATGCTGGCGAGCGACAACAACATAGTCGCCAAGATGGCAAAATTTCCCTTTATCACTCATGATCCTCCTGATTTTTAGGCATGTAGATTTTCCCCATCTCTTTTCCATCATGGGAATAAACGACGGATTTTTCACCGGTATAGTTATCGGTTTCTTCTCTGAAGCTCAGCGTAATATTATCGGACAGGCACAGCGCAGACATGAGTGGCTGGACTGTCTTTTCCCGCATATCGGCGATGTAGTAATAATTACCTGATTTACAGCCATCTGGTGATTTAACCGTTTTAATCACCCGATACTGTTCCTGACCAAATGCATCTTTTTTGATCCACTGGTAGGCGATATCTCTTTTCGACGACACGATATCGCTGAAAGGTGGCGGTGTCAGATCGTGATATTTAGAAATCGTGTTAATACCACCATCATCACTGTTGTCGCACCCCGTCAGCAGCGCTGAAGCCGTTAAGGCAACTGCAACCAGCAGTTTTGGAAAATGAACCATTGGCTTTCTCCCTGATTAGCAATTGCCAGTCCTGCGGCATAATTCTTTAAGGCTCTCTTTAGCAGCCCACTGCTGCAATGCGCGTTCATCAGAAGAACGTTTGGCATTCAAAGCGGCTTCCTGCCGCTTGTTAACGCAGTTATCCGGAAAAACGGCAACAACTTCTGGTTTAAATTGTTCTCGGGCTTTTACCAGTTCCTGGTCTGCATTTGGAACGCGTGGGAAGCTGTGGAGGATGTCGTCTTCTGCTTTACTCAGCGCGAGTGCCTTACCATCAACCACCGCCATAAAGCATCCTTTACCATTATCTTCTCCCTGATAAACAGAATTCAGATCAGAATTGAAACCGCTTGCTGGCTCAATTTTAAGATGGCGCACGGTTTTCGACTGTTTATCAGCCAGATAGAAAGAGCCTCCACCGCGAACACGTATTAGAAATTGTTTAGTCCATGGATAGTTATCAATGACCTCAGCTTGGTAAAGTGCATTGTGCATTTTATTGAAATCATATCCATCTGCTGATTTCCAGCCAGCGGATTCCATATAAGGCCATGCCTTAACCGTTCCGGTTATTGCCGCACTACTCTGAAATGAGGCGGAGAGAATTAGTGAGGCGATCGCTGCCTTGATCGTGAAATGTTTCATAGTTAATTATCCTTGTGAGGTATTAGCCGGTTATTGGCACCGGTGAGTAAAGACTTGAAGAAACGAAAATGGGGAAGCGCCCTTATAAATTCGGAGTCTGAAATTAGCGTCAGCAAAGGTTCATTCATGGTGAAATTTTCATTACTGACGGCGATGGTCTGAATATCAGTCAGAGTAAAAACCGATACGTCGCCCTTGAGTTCGCCGGTGAGATACCAGTGGCCTTCAAGAGAGATAAGGCGATATGGCGCGAGTTGCTCGCAACGATGCCCCTCAGTCAGCAGTGTTATGCGACGACGCCCGGCGATGGCGGAAGTGATGCGCTGAAAAATCCCCTGAAGCGCCTCACCCATTACTGGCGCGGGTTGCCATACAATGCACGGCGCTTCGATACCACTTTCAAGCAGGGTATTTGCCAGACGGTGATCGAGTCCCGGAAATAATCCAGCCACACCACTTTGTCGGGCAAAAGCCAGCGCAATATGCTCACGCCGGACCACATTGTCTCCGGTAAGCAACCGACAGTTCCCGTTATGATATTCAAGATCCATATATATCAGCCGTTCCCGGAAATCGCGTCGCAGCGTACGCACTGAAACACCGAACTCAACCGCCAGTTTGCTCAGGTTCAGCGTCTCTCCAGCCACCAGGCGACTGATGATTAACGACAACCTTACGGCAAGTTTGTCATAGCGACGTTCGGCCTGACGCATAGGTCACCTCCGTAATTAACATGCTGAAATATTGAGGTTATTTTAAAGACGAGGTCGGACAGGTTATGACCGTTTGAGAAAATATTTCGAGATTGGCTAAAGCGAGGTTGCAGGCGGGATAAAGCGAATCTTGCCGACGTTGGCCAAATCAGGGCATGTACAATTCGGACAGGGTGTGTCCGTAATTTGTGAATTATTCTGCTAACTTAAACAGGCGTGCATCCCTTAGCATGTTCAAGCATGGTTTCGGCCATCACCCAAAGTGCGCGATTGAGCTTTACATCACTATCAATGCCCCGGATTGCACGAGTCTGTTGGTTTCTGCCCTGCGCGTTTCTGCCTCTGAATCCGCCTTTAATCAGGTTTTCCTGGATGCGCTGGTATGTCGTCCAAATATCAGGGCTCTCGTCCTGCCAACGTCGAGGCGATAATATTTGCGACTAAGATACAGGCTGATATTCATCTCCAAACCGATAGGTTAGCGCCGCTTTTGCCAGCGCCTGCTGAGCAGGTGGTGGAAGCATTAGTCTCTGCATCTCTTCCCGCTTTTCGTCCACACGGTCAAAGATGCCCAGCACTTCATACGCGCCTTCAATCACCCGCTCGACTACATCACCTTTGTGGGGCACGCGAACCTCGCCAAAGGTTTCACCGCAAATAAGTCCGTTCTGGCACACTGCGCGGAACAGGCCCGGCAGCATCTGGTAAGAGCTGGATCGATCGTGCGAGTTAAGCAAAATGATCTCAGGAACCTGATTACCCGTTATCTGCCCTTCCCGGCGTAGTCGCAGCATGTGCTTAGTATGATCGCGCTTACTAAGATCCCTAACTCGCGTCCGGCAGGCAAAGAAAGGATGGAAACCTTCCCGTCTTAAATTTTCCAGCAAAGTGATCGTGGGAATATAGGTATAACGATCGCTACGGGAATCGTGTTTAGTTTCACTGAAAATACTGGGCACAGTGCGGAACAACTCATCGTGCGTGAGTGGGCGATCTTTGCGAATGACGTTGGCAGCACCAAAACGTGAAGCGAGACGGACCATAATTAACTCCTGTTTGCATAATAAACGAAAGGCCCCGACGCATAGCGTCGGGGCCTTTCGTGTGAATTACTGGTGATTACTGTTTAGAAGAAAATATCCCATACAGAACGGGCGATCGAAACCACTGCATCACGAATTTGGTAAATCAGCGATTTCACTGGCCTGGGAACCACTGGAAGCGAAGCGACAGCATCCAGTACTCCACCGACGGCGCTGCCAAAATCGTTCCTTGCCGTTTCTTTAACGCGCTCAGTTCTAAGATGATTATGTAGTTGCGCTGAGAGGGGGCTACTGGATTTTTCCGGCAGGCATTCAACCATGACTTCGACCATCTCGGTCAGATTCCAGTTGGCTTTGACCGAAATGGCGCAGATTGGATTGATTGGCTGTAGTAACCGTGTAATGTCATGAACTTTAAGATCGAGATTAGCGATTTGAACTGGTGAAGGTTGGTTACTGCTGGAGTTCCATTCATGACACGGTTCGATTTTGTCAGCTTGATTAATGACAAATAGCACTTTGCTTTGAAACGCATCGCCTAGTACATGTCTGTAAAAATGTTCATCTACCGCTAACGCCCGGTCATCGGCTTTGATTACCCAAAGGATCAAATCAACTTCTGACAGAAGGCGTCGATAAAGCAATGTATATTCCCAGTCGCGTTCCTGACTTTCGCCCACACCGGGAAGATCAATTAACGTTAGAAGACGATTACTAACATTCAATTTAAATCGTAAAGCCTCACGAGTACATGAACTAACATCATTTACTGGAGATATATTTCCTTGGAACAGAGCGTTGCACAAACTACTTTTTCCTGCCCCAGACTTACCCATAATGCCAATGACAGGTTCTACGTTTACTATTTCACTAATTTTATCCAAAATAGTATAGGTGGTTGATAGTGGTAAATATTGCAATCTATTTTCTATGGCTTCATATCCGTTGTATTTTTTCATTTATCTCTCTGGTCAACCATGATTAACTTATTAATAACAGGTCATTGCAAAGAGATAATATATATTTATTATTTATTTCAATCACCTTGGTGACGAATTCCAAATGCCGTATGAAGAATCAATAATTTCCTCTAAAACTTCATTTAACCTCATCCCCTTAAGTTTCGCCATTTCCTCAAGTTTCGATTTGGATTCACCACTTATGTAAGTATTCAATACCTTCTTGTCTTTAACTCCATCTCTAAATTTCTTCTGTGACCACGATTTCTTTAGCTTTATAAAAAATAAATCGACCTCAGCATTTCCACGATTTGATATCCATAAATCCAAATGACAAAATATAAATGCACTTTTTAACTCATTAGTTTCAAAAAACGGCATAACTGAAAAAAATCTCTCATCATGTAGTCTTTTTAAAATCCAATCATACTCACCATTTTTAGGTTTGATAACTTGATCACTATCTAACCATAGAGAACGCAATACTCGACAAACTCTCTGATGCCATTGTGACCTTTTCAAGTTTATAAAATCAGTTACACTTTCTCGACCATGCATTAACGCACAATAATCTATGTAATTCACAATTAGGTTAGTATCAACATTCCCCCAACATCTATTTTCAATGATTTTCATAAATGCCAAGTTGTAGAAGGTATCATTTAATTGAGATATGGAACCGTACTTTTTACAGAGACTAATGAGTATAAAGTTTCTAGCTCTTTCAGTTTTCAACCAATCAATACATTCAATATTAACAAGGTCTATGTGAAGTTGCTCTTTTTCTTTTTGAAAAAGATCTAATCCAGTTAAAAGTAAACCATCAAAAGAATACATGAATTGTTCAGAGACTGACTTTTCAAAAAAAACGAAACTTGTTATTGGTAGAAGATGTTCTAATTGTTTCTTTTCAAAATATCCTTTTTCAGTAAGCTTAATCAGCAATTGAAAATTTATTCTCGAATCATTATTTGAAACTCTCTCTTTGACCATCCTTGCCTCCTATACCTAGATAATACATCCAATTGTTTTACGTATCTTGATACATAGTCAATGACGTAGTAATAAACGCAGTTCTCTACGTAGTAGAATACCACAAAACATCAGTTGAAAATGGCCTTTAGAGGGCAATTTCAAAGGGGATTCAATCATTCCTAACTTCAGAGTACCAAAAACTGCTTCTGTAAGCTTTCTGGTGTAGGAAAACCACCACTGCCATTGGGTTCGCCCCTCCTTGGCAAGTTTATTGGAAACTTGAAGAGTGTCGGATTGGTAATATTAATGTTTACCTTGATAACGATTGATAGTACGAGGTCTTTTTATAACCACCGTTGTCTACAAAATCACATGACACCCGACCATTATGTGTAAACAACATGAGTGGTTGAAAATGAATAACAGAATTATCAATGACCCAGTTTATGGTGAATTGTGGGAGCACTATGTTAATAGAATCGAAGAAACGATCGGTAAAGCTTTGGAATCGCACTCCAGAACATTAGCGTTAAGATTCGATTTAAGACTACCCGAGATAGATAATGAAAGTTTTGGCGGAACGGACAGTAAAGTCATCACTCGATTCTTTCAATCTTTGAGGGAGCAGATTAAAGCAGATGTATTAAGAAAGAAAAAAAATAACAAGCGTAGCCATCAAACAAGTGTTCGCTATGTGTGGGTACGAGAATTTGAACAGCGCGGAATCAAGCCTCACTACCATATCCTACTCCTTCTAAATAAAGACACTTACTGTGCCCCAGGTAAATATGATCCTGACATCCATAATTTAGCATTCATGATTAAAGATGCATGGTGCAGGGCCTTATGGCTGGAAGAAGCCAACTTAATGCAAGATCACTATTTAGCTCATTTTCCAGTAGAACCGTTTGTGTGGCTAGACGTTAATAAACCTGATTTAAACAGCTCCTATCAAAAACTACGCCACAGATCGCTTTATCTCGCAAAAGTGCGCAGTAAACATAACGAGGATGGATTTAGAAATTTTGGAACCAGTCAAGGCTGACGATTAGGTGATCTCCAGATTTTTACATGAGGACCCAGTGATATGTCGGAGAGTATGCATGAATCGCTTTCCGGCCCCCTATCAACTGGAGCCACTAACAATGACCACAAATCCAAACGTACTTGACGATCAATTCGTCACTATGGAATTCATTACCCATTTAACTGGCCTGACAGACAAATGGTTCTACAAGCTGATCCAAGAAAATCACTTCCCTAAGCCAATCAAATTTGGTCGAAGCTCTCGATGGTTAAAAAGCGAAGTGGAAGGCTGGTTAAATGAGCGCATCAGTCATTCCCGGCAGTAACGTACCCAGCCCATCGACTTACCCGTTGGAAATGTATTTAGGTGACATCGAAAGCATTTGTCATCTAGATATTAATGAGAAAAAACATGAAAGAATATAAAACGCGTTACGAAGAGATTCTTAAATATTACCAAACCTGGCTGATGGAATTTTCAAAGCTCGCTGTTCGACAAGGGATGTGTCACCAGAACATTTATTACTCTCATCACCTGATGATAGGTTACTTAAACTTTCCCAACAAAGAACCTGCTCATGCGGTTGTTCCTCAGTGTTTGCACAAGATAATTTTTGGCCCTCAGATGGAAAAATCTCAACCTCCACTAGATGATCAAAATGTTAGCTTGAGCACGCAGGAACATCTGTTGGTCCATCATCCTATGCTTGAAGGCGTCTTACTCTCTGAGTGTGTTCGCTTGAAACAACGTTCATTAGCCAACAAGTTAATTAGCCTGTTCCAACAATTTAGTGGCACCGAAATACGCCTCAAATTTGTTTGGCTATGTTGGTACGATTTGATGTTAGGCAATGATCTAGCCGACTGGATTGAGAACCTAAAATTCAAATCAGATGCGGAGATAACTCAATGGGTGTGCGACCGGCAGGCAGAAAATGTCGCACTTACCAACGCGATGGATGAGTATGTCATTTTCGCTTATCGCACGATGGTCGTTCCATAAATTTATGCTTACCTTTAGCTGCTTCTTTGATAGCAGTAGCGAGGCATAGCCGTCCCGGTGGTCAATCCGGCAGGCTTGTTTAATTGTCACGTTGAGTCGCTGTGGAATCTGCAGACGCATCATTAGGTAGTGGAACGCTTGGCCTCGCATTGAGACTAAAACTTCACACTGCCAGTGAGCCGCTCGATACTCTGGCGGATGTCTTGGCAGCTGACTCGTTTTGAAGCGAGTGACAATATCAGAGTTAGTGCGGCATCCCAATTTCAGGCAGGTAGTAACGATCTTGTTGAATAAATGATCGTTAAATTTAAGGTGAAGCACTTCATTGATTTTACTCATCCACGTTCTCAGTCATGTCATGATGACACCTTTCCGTGAGATAAGTGTTCAGGGGGGAGTGCTATCCATTGTTTTGAATTTGAAAAGCGCGGAATTCCAATACCAGGATCGCCGATTCCGATAATCCAGTCATTGGTTCCGCTATCAGTGATCGAATTGGGTCAGAATATGCACAGATTTTATTCTTTTTCACGTCCCTTGCGTTCTGCAATCGTGGAGGTGATGATCTTTGTGATTTTGGAGTCAGCCAGAAAACTTTCGCTGAATTGGGCTTTGTTTTCCCGGATAAAACCTTTCAATGCGTTGTAGGTCCGTAGTCGGTACACGCCAAGTTCAGGCAGTGATGCTTTCAGGTTGAAATGATGCTTTTTGATTATGGTTTCCACTTCACTGAATATTGTGGGTACAGTTTGCTCGCTGTGTGTTAGCTCCGCTTCAATAAATGAGGCCGGGATACGGTTCGCCTCCTCTTTGAGCAGACGGTCGATAAGGTCGTTCGTCACTTCTGTACTCTCGCCAAGTACAAAGAAGAGATCACAGGCAAAACGCTCCAACTGTCGGAAGTTTCCCGGCCAAGGGGCCCGCAATATTTTTTGTAAAACACCCTCTTCATAAACCGTGAATAGCTGTGACAGTGCCTGTCTCGCTTTTCCATTATCTGTAAAGGTGGGCAGATAAAAAGATTTCCATCGATAGAGCGTCAGAATATGTGTTAACAATTCTAAGGCGTTGTTATGTGTAAATAACTCGTTGAGAGTTTTGAATTTCACAACGTCGCGTATGCGATGAAACAGGTCGCGGCGTAAACGGCCTTCCGTCAGCAGGCGTGAGACGGGTTCATTAACGGCCAGAACCACTTTGACATCGTATTTTTTCTTCGCCGCGTCATCCCCTACTTTACTGATCCAGACGTCATTACTAATGGCAGAAAGCAAATCTAGGAGCTGTGTTTGTGAGGCCAGGCTTGCACTTTGCAGTTCATCAAGGAAGAGCACGCCGTTGTGTGCTTCTTCAAAAAATCCATTTTTGTTGGTGGCGCTTGTAAATGCACCTTTTGTTGAACCTCGCATACGTGTTTCCAACAATGTTTCACTGACTGCCGCAAGATTGATTTCAACCATTGCCTTACCCATTTTCGAGGCAAGATGTTTAGCCGCTGCGCTTTTCCCAGTACCGGTATCTCCCTCAATAAGCAGGGGGCCAGGCTTAATGTGAATACCCGTATCTTCATCCAACCGTAGCTGTGAATTTCTGGCAAAAAGTGATGCTAGTACGGTGTTGAAAATTGATTCATCCCTACTTTTATTATATTCGGATTTTGCCAGCGCGATGGAGGTATTACCTGCGCTAAGCAATGCCGAAAGCGAGTGAATGAATTCGTTACGATCATCCGCGTTATGTAGCACTGAGTTTGGTGGTGAGCTGTCAGGAAGCAGAAAAACGGTTTTGCGTGTAACGATAGCTCGCGCTTGACTAACAAAAAGGCGGTCATAAGCCCTGTCGTAGGGATCCGATATCGCTAAGCCAGAGAAGAGATTATGTTCATTTTGCAAAACAGCCTCTGGTCCTTTATCTGCAATACCTTTGACCCAGGGCATAAAGTCTGAGTACGTTTTTGTCAGCGCTTTGATATTTTCGTGTTCCACGAGCAATGCCAGCGCCTTTTTCCATTCGCTCATCACGGCTTGCGAAATCATGTTGGTAATATCCGTGTTAAGCAAAAAAGTTTGTTGGTTGGAGGATTTCGAGCTGACCTGATGCCAATTTGGTGCCAAATCGGCTGGGCATTTTTCTTCGCTAAAATTAAGGATTCGTATATCCATGACTTCGAATTCATCACTTGCTGAAACATTCGGTGATGATTTCATCACTAAGACTTGAAGTCAATAAAAGGCGTCAATTGTTTAATGCATTGAAAATTATAATAATTTTTTAATTTAGAAAGTTGGCACGCTATTCGCAATAGTTATATCACTACACACAACCGAAAAGAGACAACGATGAATATCCAAATTGCGAGTCCAGACCAGATTAGTAAACTGTTAGCCTTTATTGCCGTTAAAGCCAAAGGGACGCGTTTCGAAATCCCTGCCAGCTTGCTGCAAAATGTTGAGAGCGAACTGCGTGATTTCTGCAAAACGCGCCGCATTACAGTTCAGTTTATAGATGCGTCTACTGAGCGTGTCATTGTTTTTTGTGCCGCAGGGGCGGCAACCGGCACTGTAATGGGGGCTATGTGCGGTGGCGTGCTTGGAGCGTTGACTGGTGCGCTGATCGGGAGTGCAGCAGGGGCAGCCTTAGCGCAAATGCGTATTACCATCTATCCGGAAGCGGGTAGCGATAATCTTGTCCTGGCTTTAGCCTAACTTATTACAGTGAACTCAGGTGCAGCAGCATGGCGCAGTACCTACTCAAAAGGAAAAAATAATGAGCAAAACTCTTTCACTAGTTGATGTATTACAACGTTCGCTGGCACAGAACAAAGAAGATATTACACCACTGCTTGGCTACCTTAGTACAACCAAGGACGAACTGAATTTGCAACTGGAGCGCAGCAGCACCCGTTCCGATGCGCAAAAAATTGCCCATTACCTGCGCAAAATGGGCAGCAATGACATTGCCAGCCTGTTTCGTAGTGGCGATGGTGTGGAATATGAAGAAATTGTCTGTGACGTTGGTGAAAAACTGAAGGTTAAAGGAGTCAGCAAAGACAAACCGGTAGAGATAAATGAAGAGTTTATTATTCAGCATCTTTTTTCCGATGCGCTGAAAAAAATGAGTGATGAAGAACGCAGTGCGTTGATGCGTTCGATGAATCTTTCCGAGAAAGATCAGGGGGCAATTCTGGCTGGTACATTGATGGCATCACAGGTGATGCTTAACCAGTTTGGCGGCTTTGCGGTGTATCGGATGTCCGTTATCCTAGCCAACATGCTTGCCCGCTCGCTGATGGGTAATGGATTAAACTTTGCGGCAAATGCGGCGCTAGTCCGTGGTGTAGGTGCATTCCTAGGGCCAATTGGTTGGATCGCTTCTGGCGCATGGCTGGCGGTAGAAATTGCAGGCCCGGCGTTTCGCAAGACGGTTCCGGCGATTGTGCACATCGCGATGCTGCGCCAGAACGTGTTGAAACGACTGACTATCAGTGTCGTGGGAGATGGTTCCGTCGGCAAAGATGCGCTTTTTAAAAGCGTATTCGGTGTTGATACCGGCAATATTAATCCTATTGCAGGCTCAACATCAGATACTAAGGTGTATGACCTTGGTCACACCGGCACCATTAAACTGATTAATTTCCCTGGTTTTCACGATGTCCGTTCCGAAGTTAACGATCTAGTGAATGACAACATCAAGCATACCGATCTGTTTCTGCTGGTGGTCGACGTCAACCGTGGTGTATCGGGTCATGACGTGGAGACACTGAATAAGTTAAAGGTGGAGGGCAAGCCAGTGTTGGTCTGTCTGAACAAGGTAGATATGCTTCGTCCAAATGATAAAGAGAAGATGGTTCAGGTCGCCAAAACGCGTCTGCAAAACCCTTATGTGATTGAAACGGCGTTTGACCCTGATCCACGTTTGTCGCAGGATGGCCCGATTGGTGCACGGGTTGTGTTTGACTGGGTAGTGAATCATTTAGAGGCGCTGGGTAAAGAGACTGCGCATCTGAAAGCCGAGCAAAAATAACGTCGATAAAATTAAACCAGGAGCATGCTCCTGGTTCCGTCATTTCCTTTGGGCTTGAGAGAACTAAGCAGTGCACTTGCTTTGCAGTAGTTTGCCCCCCCCCCAACACATAGCACAGCAGCCCCAAAGGCTATTCATGACGATTCAGGGCTATCATACCTATCATTTAAAAGCTAACTGCTTCCTGCATCAATGTATCTGCTAATGGCTGGAAAAAAGCGGGCAGCGGAAGCGGCTCACCTTCATCATCCATATTTTGACAGTCAAACCATATTCCGTGTTCATGTGCGATAAAGAAAGTTTCACCTTCATTCACCGTTAGCTCGATACACGGCCACTCATCTCCATAGACCGGATGATAGGTCACAGCTGTAAAAGGCGTATTGCCGTCCTTTTGGCGAAGAAGGGCCGACAACTTTTTCGAGAGTACCCAGCTGTGCAACTCCTTGAAATAGCCGCGAAGGTTTGTCTTACTTAACAGATATACTTGATTATCTAATTTGTCGATAATCCTTTCCGAACAGTAGCGGATTGCCTCAGGATCTCTTATGACCAGTTCACGCCAGCCGCCTGGGCTTGACTGTTGAATAATTTCTCGGAGCTTATCTGACATATCTTCTTTTTTTGTCAGCTTATCCAGCAGCTCAATGAACACTTTTTTTTCTGTCACCCTTAGCCAGTTCTCATTACGCTCACGCCAGGACTGATGCGAAGGCAGGCAAAAGGTATACCGTCGCCCTTTCTGCCATATCAGATAATCACCTAAGGACAGCAGAGCACGTTCTAGAAGGTGCTCGCTGTTCTGCAGAACCCTTTCGTTAAGAATCCAATAGGTTTTCTCTGTTAATAATTTAAATCGGGTAAGATCGTATTCATCATGATCAGCAGTTTTGGCTCCCTGGAGCAGTCCCCTTACGCGACCTTTTAGATGAGGATGAGATTCAGCCCGAATTAAGGCAGGCTCCCATGCAATATCCAAAATAATCAGCTTTGCTTTAAGTGCTTCCTCATCCCACTGCTCATTAAAACCCACTCGAACATCAACCGAACTCATGTGGCTGTAAATGTCATCAGCATAAGGGGCCAGTTCATCTAAAGAACGGATAACACTCACTGCGACCGGGTTACTGTCTATACGTACGGTGTAAAGGAAGTTATCAGTGACGCGAGTCCATTGAGAGTGGTGTTCCGCAAAGTAGGTGTCGTTGGACGATTTCATGGAAGTAATAAATGCGCAGAGTGCGTAAAAACGGCATGCTCCCAGTAAGTCAAAGCCCGTCAGAAACTCCATTAGCAAGTTACGATGTTCGCGCGTTGCATGCGGGGAGCAAAGGAAATCAAGTACGGATGAGAGGACCTGGATGTTCTTGGAATTGAAAGTATTTCTTACTTCGAATTCTGAGTTACTAAAACCTTCACGGGTGCTTCTCAGGGTGTTGAACCAAGCCGCACTTTGGTTTGCAAGCAGATATGCAGGTTCAGTTGACTGACTGCACTCAAGAAGAAATGCCATCCGCTTAAAAAAGCGCAGAAAGAGGGTATCAAAGCTTTCGCTGCTTTTTTTGCTAAGGGTCCAGAACATATCGGTCCAGGCTTGATCGATTTTCTCACCAAATGCCACGGCACCAGACTGCTGACTCATTTGGCCTGAGAGCCAGGCTTTAAAATTTTCGAAATCGGTAAGTGATTTTCCACGCGAATTCATTTTGATATAGAGATCGTCAGAAAGTCCAAATGACGACAGATTCAGATACTGGAATACCACTGACTGGTCGTCAGAACTGCACAGTCTTGCATAAAGTTCACCAGGTGCGTGTTCGAAGCATGACTGGATTGCATTCAGCATTGTCAGACTTGCGGATACCGTAGGATCCTGAAGCCAGGAGTGATAGAACCAGTTACTGTCCGTTATCTGATCCCGAAGTGCGGGGGCATTTTCGACAAAATATAGGCCACTATCGGCGGCCCCCACCAGTGCATGAAAAAACTCAGTTGCGGCGGTGCGGGTCTGATAGGTGAAGCGGGATTTACCCAAATGAGTGAATCGTTCACTGAAATCAGCATATTTCGACTCTTTGTTCGCCAGATACCAGTGAAGCAGGAAGAGAGTTGTAAGGCGCTGCTGACCATCGAGGACCGAAAGGGTAGGGCGCTCCTCAGTGCTGAGGTTCCCATAAATAAAATCGAGATCGAGCGGCAGTGCGTCAACAGGGGCTGTAAGAGCTTGACTAATCGAATGGAGAAACTGATCGCGAATTTCCCATGCTTCATCGCGGCCCTGAGCATAATCACGCTGTATGATGGGGATCTCAACGTTGCTAACCTCGCTGAATAAACTGGCGAATGTAATGGTTTTACCTTGTTGCATACGTTGCTCCATCAAAAAATACGGTCAGCACATCTGTAATTGCGTGTCGGTAGCTATCTTGATCCTGAGTATTCCAAAAAGTCATATCGTGGACGTTACTGCTGTAATATTTGAGAAATACGTTTCGTGTACCAGGTGGGACAAACGTTGATGTCTTGTCCGCTTCAATAATACGATTACGCTTCACAGGAAAGATGGCATTGCGGTAGCTTCTGTTAGTTGACTGATCTAAAAGCGTAAGGTTTCCAATGTTGTCATCTCTATCCTGTTGCGGCGTACGACTGTACTCATTCAAAACGTCGCTGAAATAGGCTTCAAATTTTTCACTGTCAAAGGGTTCCTCCAGAAGCAACTCTTCCGCACGTTTAAAGAGCAGATGCTGTGCCGACCGGGCCGGGTCTAGCCCTTTTTCTGTGATATTGTGAGGCCGGAAATGCTCTCGCATTACCTCCGTCCAGGCCTTCTGTCCGCTGATGTTTTCAGGCATTTGCGAGCTGACTGACGTAATGTGCTCAATGTCCCAGGCGTCGAGTTTGTAATGCCTGAACGGGAAACGGGTAGAGGATGTTTTGTTGGTCAGCAAAATGGCAATATTGAAAAGTAGAAGTAAGGGACGCAGCGACCGCTCAGGATAGGTCAGCGCGGATATCGTGGCGTCGATCTGAGTGCTGCGATCGGTTCGCTCCCTGCTCAACGAGCCGGCGAGTCCCGGCAGAGCAATACGCAGAATCCTTTGTTTTAATCTGCCAATGAATACCGACTTTTTCTCACAGCTTTCAGATTCGCTGATGAGTTGTGGAATGACGCTCTCACTATTACTAATAAGATAGCCGACAAGATGATAAGTCACGCGGCCACGGTACCACTCATCTAGCAACATAAAGCGCTGTTTGATAAGCAGCCACACTTTTTCTATGCGCTCCGGATCCTGATGCATTTCCTCCAGGTAATGGGCGAAAGACAGGAAGATGTAGTGTGGATCTTGACGAGAAATACCTGACTTTAGTGAATCTGCGACTAGCCCAAGTATCAACTCTATGCGATTGCTCTCACGGGTGTGATTACTGATGAAATACCAGAAGTCCTCCTGCTGAAGGCGACGCTCCGTTTCATCCCACTCTTGCGCAATTCTAAGCTGATTAAAGCGAACGCTGAGTTCGGTCACCTGACTGAAATTTCCGGCATTGAGCAGCAGTGCTTTAACCAGCTCTGCGTTGGTTAGCGGGATTTTTCCACGATTAAGCCGGGAAAACACCTCAGTCACATTTGCCTGTTCGCTTAACTGATACCAGATCACTTTTACATTTTTACCGGCCTCATCATCATTCAGCAGAGTCTGCAAAAAGCTGAGTTTATAGACAGGTGGCCGTGAAATGAACCATGCGTCTATTGCTTCCCGAGCCTGATTCATATGATAAAAATCAATATTATCATCTGCATGCTCGCTGTCGATATTGCTGAGAAAAGTTGCACTCTCAGGGCGAGTTTCATAGCGTAGAGAGTATCCCGAATGACCAAGAATTGCGGCAATGTCCTTTAGATAAAGCAGGATAATGCAGATGGTTGTCAGGCGTTGCTGGCCATCAACCAATTCCCATTCTTCGCCACACTGCTTAACTACAACAGGCTGTAGGCAGTAGAAGGCTTTGCGGGAACTTGACTCGCTGTTTTTCTGAAATTCAGCGATGTCATTCAGAAGGTCTGTAACCTGCCTTTGCGTCCAGCGGTAGCCCCGCTGGTATGAGGGTATGAAAAAACGCTGTTTCATCAGGTCGCTAATCGGCCTAAGGAGAAGTTCATTGTTCGTGGTCATGTGCCTCCTTGCATGCCTAATTTTCCGGCTGCATGTTATTAGTTAAATTAGATGTAAGTGTAATAATCAAATTTATCAGTAAACAAAATCATCTTTTCCCAAGGGAAGGTAAACCACCAGAAACAACAATCCTGCGCCCACCAATATACTGATCCATAATGTCTGCTGAGCGAGCACTGCTCGGTTTTTTACCCTTCTCAGTTACTTTCTTATTTTTTTTGGTTTTATTTTTTGCAGCGATTCTTTTCTTGGCATGCGAGAGCAAAATAAGCCGCCCTGACATCAAACTCTGCCTAGAAGTATCCGCCGCATCATAGCCATTTACGATGGTCACTATTTCTTTTTCAATTTCAGATAACGACTTTTCAGCAACAAATTTCTCAACTATGGCGGAGTATTTATTATCTAACTGCTGAGTTATCGCCCATTGATAGGAAATCGTCGTTATGCTGCTTTTCTTTGAAGGACTACTGCTGATGGGAGAAGCCTTTCGTTTTTCTGAATGGGCTTTATTTAAATGCTTTTCTAATCTTTTCGCGTCCTTGAGAGAGATGTTACATACAGGACATTTGCAGGTTTGAGGGGCAATTAGCTTTGCCTCGGCTACGGGCTTAGCAAGATTAGGTGCCATCCTCCAGCCATGATTAGTTAGCAAATGACTGGATAGCACCGCCACTTCGACAGCTGTATTGCACAGAGCACAGATGATTTTATCCATATCTCCTCCCTTTAATGATGAATCCTCCAGAACAGAAGCATCGCATCATTATGCTTAGCTTGTCATTATCATCCCGACCATCCCATCCAAACGCTTCTTGGTCTTCTCCCAGTTCGGCATTACCTGCCCCATGAGCCGGTAGAACCGTTCACTGTGGTTGTGCTCGGCCAGATGACAGAGTTCATGCAGGATAACGTAATCGATGCATTCACGCGGAGCCTTCACCAGATTAGGGTTAAGTGTCACCTTTCCATTGGGTGAACAGCTTCCCCACTGAGTCTGCATGGTAAGAATACGCAATGGTGGTGAATCGCTTACCCATAGCGCTTGCTCCAGCATGGCGCTCAGCCTTCTGGCGAAGACTTCCCGGGCGCGGGCTTTGTACCAGTCAGTCAGCAGCTGCAGAACCTTTTCAGCGCTCTTATGACGTACAGTGACTTCAAGTTTGCCGCGCAACATTTTAACGCCCTGAACGTCAGAGGGAGCCACTATCACCTTAAGCATGTACTGCTTGCCTAGGTAGTAATGGCTTTCACCACTGATATACTGCCGTGGCGTGACATATTCCAATTGCTTGCGGAAATCCCGCAGCTGCTGATAGATCCAACGTCCGCGTTTTTCAACAGCATTCAGAACCTGTTGGTCATCGGTATCGTCCGGCGCGGATACAACAACCCGGCAGTCAGGATGAACTTTTATTAGAATGCGCCCATTCACCAACGGTCGCGGTTTACGCTCGAAGGTAATGCGCTCATCACCGTAAATGAAGCTCATTGCTCTTGCGCCCACGCTTTAAACTCCGCTCAGCCCTACACGGGTAATCTGGACGATCATTTCGACAATCTTTTTCGCCTGATCCATTCCGCCACCGATCGCCTTACACTCTTTAAACATCATTGGTAGAAGCTTCTTGCGGATATCTGCCTCGATATTTTGCGGATTGATAGAGTTCTCGGCCACTGAGATATCAACAGCCTGGTCTACTTCAAAGGCAAGCTTCACCCATTTATCGATGACCTGAGAATCAGTGACGGCAAAAACCTCCGGCAATACTTTTTTGTACACTCCGAAGTAAGCCTGCGCATGATGATTACCCGAAAAAACGTCGGGTATGTCGTTCAGCCGCCGTTCCTGTACCTGCTCCTCAAACTCACGAAACAGCATGTACTGTTTGAGAGGATGATCAAAGAGTTTTGCCGCCTCCTCAATAGCCTGGCGAAGTAATTTCGAGAAGGCTTCCTGGGCATAAGGATCATCACGTAACTCTTGTTCAATCATGCGGGTTACGCGGGTTGTAATGATATCCGTTTCGTTACGGGTTTTATCCTCGCTCCACTCCTCTGGTCGCTGCCCCATTTTGCTGACTTCATACACCCCATCGGGCTCGCGGACTTCTACGCCAACAACGTGTTTATCCAGCAGCTTTTTAACCTGTTCGGTGTACTGATCATAATCTACCGTCTCACCGGCATCCTGCTTCACCAGCTGGCGCAAGCTGGTAAATTGCCTCAGCGTCTCTTTATAGTGCTGGCGATCTTCTTCGCTGAAACTCTTATCTTCGAAGAAGGTAGCCGACTGCAACGCCACTTTAAGGCAGCTGGCAAAATGTGTGAGAGCTTCATAAAAGTCTTCACGGACTTTGAGATGCACATCAACCATTTCGCCGTACTTTTCTTCCGTGCGCGGCACCAGCACCTGACGGAGCTGCTCAATATCGTTTTTATTTTTTACACTGGCGAAAATCGCCCACAGATTTTTATACAGCTGGGGAAGGCGCTTGTACTCCGTACTCATCTGGCCGTAGAGCCCCACCAGATCGTCAATATCAAACCCACCCTGCGTGCGGGATGCCAGCTTTTGGTAATCCTCAATGGTGGTGTCCAGCTCTTTGAGAATGCCCCGGTAATCAATTAACAGACCAAATTTCTTCTTAGGATGAAGTCGGTTAACGCGGGCGATTGCCTGAATTAGGTTATGCCCTTTAAGCGGCTTATCGATGTAAAGCACGGCATTCTTGGGTTCATCAAATCCGGTGAGTAACTTATCCACCACAATCAGTAGCTTCAGAGAATCATCTTTATCAAAACGGTCGATGATATTGCGCGTGTAAACCTGTTCATCCTGAGAGCCGACATTATCCTTCCACCATTGGGTCACATCAGGAATACCAGATTCATCAACCTCGGTATTCCCTTCACGCGTGTCAGGTGAACTTATCACCACGGCAGACTCAAACAGCCCGGCTTCATCAAGATACTTTTTGTATTTGATCGCCGCTGCTTTGCTGTCACAGGCTAGTTGTCCCTTCAGGCCATCGTCGATGTTTTTGACAAAATGGTTGGCGATATCCAGCGCAATAAGGTGGATACGATCGTCAGCATTATAAACTTGGCCTTTATTAGCAAACTTACGCTTCAAATCGGCTTTTTGTTTTTCCGTTAATCCTTCAGTGATACGGTCAAACCAACTGTCTATCGCTCGTTCATTAACGTTCAGCTCGGGCTGGCGCTCCTCGTAAAGGAGCGGAGTGACGGTCTTGTCCTCTACCGCACGCTGCATGGTGTAAGCATGAACAATGGGACCAAACTTATTCGTGGTCTTATCATCTTTCAGCAACGGTGTACCGGTGAAAGCAACAAAGGCTGCGTTGGGTAGAGCAAGCTTCATGCGTTGATGACTCTCGCCGCCGTGACTGCGGTGGCCTTCATCAATCAGCACAATAATATCGGGACTGGTATTCACGCACTCAGGCAGCCGGGTGGCCGTGTTGAATTTCTGAATCAACGAGAAGAGAATGCGCTCAGTCCCCTTACCAATCTGTTCGGCCAGGCGTTTGCCAGAGGTGGCAATGGCATCGGCTTTATCTCTTTTTCCGGCCAGTTCCCCGGTTGAGATAAAGGTACGACTGAGCTGGTTTTCCAAATCAACGCGATCGGTCACCACGACGATGCGGCACTGCTTGAGAGTTTCACTCAGAATCAGCGCCTTGCTCAGGAAAACCATCGTCAGTGACTTACCCGAACCCGTGGTATGCCAGACAACCCCACCGTTGCGACTACCATCAGGATTCTTCGTTTCAATACGCTGTAGCAGCCGTTTGATACTGAAGACCTGCTGATATCGGGCAATGACCTTACCGGCTCTCTTATCAAACAGCGTGAAGAAGCGAACCATATCCAGCAGGCGCTCGGGTAACAGCAGGCTAATAAGCAGCTGGTCCTGGCCCGTTAACGCCAGCCCGCCCCCTGCGATCAGGTTCTGATACCATTCTAGGCAGGCAACCGGCCGATGGCTGAAGATTGACTCCATCTGCTGCGCGCTAAGCTTGCGGTTTTTAATAGCAAGCATCTCCAGGTCAGAGATATCTTCTTCCCGCCATGTCGCCCAAAATTTGGTCGGTGTTCCGCAAGTCCCGTAACGCCCATCATGGCCGTTTATCGACAGTAAGATCTGACTGTAGGCAAACAGTCGCGGAATTTCATCATGACGCTGGTTACGCAGGCTTTGGGAGATCCCTTCATCAATAGTCGGTCCTTTTTTTGCATTGCCGTCCGGGCGCTTAGCCTCGATAACGACCAGCGGAATACCATTCACAAAGCAGACAATATCGGGCCTGCGCGCCTCAATGCCGTTAGCGCGTGTCACGCTGAACTCTTCAGTGAAAACAAAGCTGTTGTTCTGCGGGTTGTTCCAGTCGATCAGCGAGATAGTCGGGTTCGCCCGTTTGCCATCGATAAATTCCGTCACGGAGATGCCGTACAACAGATGGTTGTACAAGTGCTCATTGGCGGTAATTAATCCCTGATTTAATGCCGGACTGTTAATTTCGGCAATCAGGCTATCAATCGCTTTGTCAGAAATGGCATGCTCTTCACCGGCAAAGATAAATGTTCTCTTGGCTAACTGTTCACGCAAAAGCTGGTTCAAGACCACCTGATCTACCTTGCCTGCTCGCGCAGACAAGGCTTGCTGAGGTGAAATATAGGTCCAGCCTAAATTGTTCAGGAGGGCCAGCGCCGGAAGCTTGGCGCTATACTCTTCCTGGAATTTTGGCGCGATTTGCATGCTCATGATGTTCCCTTATCTTTATCGGCTTTCCAGTGCAGTAGCTCGGTAATATCCTTTTCACCCTCGGCCTCTTTTAACAAACGCCGCTGCTCTGCAAATCGTGCATATTCACCCTGAGCTTTTTCATCTGCCATTTTCTTGCTGACCGTGCCTGCGCCCTGGAGCACATTGCGATCGTTGAACTGCAGAAACTGATCCAGCTTCTCCTGCCAGTCTTGTAGAAAGACCTGCTGGCGGCGCAGCGCCTGATCTTCGGCATAGTCCAGCCACATATTCACCACCCGGTTCAGCTCACTGACCTCCTTCTGGATCAGGTAATTTTTAGCGACAGTGACATCACCTTTTCGCACGTCATTGCCTTTATAGCTGGTGAGGCCCATATGGGGCTGACTGGCGTCTGCCCGCTGGTGGATCAGCTCAGCAGCGGTATGTCCTGTGCAGGCAAAATGAAGCTTATTCTGGATTGTCTGAAAGAAGAGGGTGGTTTCTTTCAGGGACGGCTGGTAGTCAGCGGCCAGCGCGAAAATCTCCCGCACACGCAGATAGACGCGGCGCTCGCTGGCACGAATATCGCGGATGCGTTCCAGCATCTCGTCAAAGTAGTCGGGAACCACAGAAGAGCCGACGGGCGGATTCTTCAACCGCTCGTCATCCATCACAAACCCTTTAATCAGATATTCCTGTAGGGTTTGCGTGGCCCACTGACGGAACTGAGTTCCCCGAACTGAGCGAACACGATAGCCTACGGCGAGTATGGCTTCGAGGCTGTAGTGCTCTATCTCTCTGGAAACCTGACGTTTTCCTTCCTGGCGAACTATCCGGAATTTCCGGATAGTTGAATTTTGACCAAGTTCACCTTCGGAAAAGATGTTGATCAGGTGCTCGTTGATGGTACGAACATCCTTATCATATAGCTCAGCCATAGATGCCTGAGTGAGCCAAAGCGTATCTGACTGAAAGCGACACTCAACGCGTGCGCGGCCATCCTCACTTTGGAACAGCAGAAATTCCCCTGCTGGTGGTTGAGGTAAATGTTTATCAGTCATGCGGCCTCCGTCTTCACTCGACGTTTACCAGTGAGCAGTTGCTGCATAAGGGCTTTTTTTTCTTGTTTTAGGAAATGCAGCTTTTTTAGTAAATTTTTTATTTCCTTATCACAAACTGCCAATAAAGAAGAGATAGCTTTTTGTTCCCTCAGGGAGGGAACAATAACCTTTAGACTTTCAAGATCTTTGGGGTAAATATGCGGTTGTGCTCCTCCACTTTGTAATGAATAGATTTCATTTTGTCTAAAAGTAAGTAATTGATATATGTATCCAGTATCGGAACCTTCCCTTGCCACAACAACAGAACAATCAGATGCCCATATTTTATAGGGGTGATAGGAAACATATCCCGCATAAGCACCACTAGCGCTTACTGTTATTACATCTTCATGTGTGAAATCACGGTGCTTATAAGGGCTACTTTTCCCTCCCGCAATAACAGGAATCTCACCATCAATCAAATTCCTATTACTTAATGCCTTCCCTTTGACAATTTTCGCCATATTGCATAAATGAGCAGATTCCCACGCCCCACTAAATTCTGTAAGACGTTTTTTACCTGTGAGCAATTGCTGCATCAGTGCTTTTTTCTGCTGCTGGCTATTGTTAAGCAGTTGTTCTGTGGTAGTGATCGCCTTATCCCAAGTGGAAAGGATTTTGGCGATTTTTTTTTGCTCTGAAAGAGGCGGAATTAATACATTCACTCCGAGTAATTTACTGGGAGATGTGTGTTTAACTTTTGTACCAGATGCTTGTTCAGCAATAATTTTTCGTGTTGTAGAGGAGTTATATATAAGATATATATACTCTTTACAAACCCTTTCATGATCAAGCACAATAACCAACCCAAGCCTTTGATTGTGAAGGTATTTGTTTGAATGAGGCACATACATTGCGCTACCAAGTAAACCGGCAGCTTGCTCAGTCATAGCAAGTAAAACATCGCCCTTATTTAGGATATATCCCTTAGGGACTTCTCCAACATAGTACTTAGTTTTATTGCCTTGGTCGCGAAATCCTCCGACTTCAAAAAAGTGACCAGGTGTAGTAAGAATATACTCACCCTCACTACGGAAGTAGTCACTCTTGAAAGCAAACCCATGCTTAATATCAATAAGATTCTCAAGCGTCGAAATTAACCACCCTTCAGGAATCATAACCCAACTCCTTAAGGTATTTCGCCATTTCAATTTCTAACTTTACAAGTTGTGATTTTAATTCTTCACGCTCAGCACGTACCTTTATCAGATCGATTGTATCTTCTTCTTCAAAAGTATCTACATAACGTGAAATATTAAGATTGTAATCGTTGTCGCGGATCTCTTGCAGGCTGGCGATATGCGCATATTTATCGATGTTATCGCCATTTCTATAGGTTTTTACAATGTCACGAATATTAACATCGGTGAGCTGATTTTGGTTCTTACCGGATTGAAACTCACGACTAGCATCAATAAATAGCACCTTATCGTCGATCTTTTGTTTCTTGAAGATCAGAATCGCTGCGGGGATACCTGTACCAAAAAACAGTTTTTCGGGTAACCCAATCACCGCATCAAGCAAATTTTCTTCAATCAACTTCTGCCGAATTTTTCCTTCGCTAGAACCCCGGAACAGCACGCCATGGGGAACCACCACACCCATACGTCCAGTTTTCGGTTTCATGGTTTCGATCATATGCAGGATAAACGCATAGTCGCCTTTTGTTTTAGGCGGCAGACCACGACGAAAACGACTGAACTGGTCGTCAGAAACATCATCAACTCCCCACTTCTCCAGTGAGAAAGGCGGGTTGGCGGTTACTACGTCAAACAGCATCAGGTTAGCATTTTTATCGAGTAGCTTGGGGTTACGAATGGTGTCACCCCACTCGATTTTATGGTTATCTTCACCGTGCAGAAACATATTCATTTTTGCCAGCGACCAGGTTGAGCCAATCGCTTCCTGCCCGTAAAGCTCATAGTTCTTGCTATGGTGCTGTTGAGCCACCCACTTACCACATTTCATCAAAAGAGAAGCGGAACCACAGGTTGGGTCACAGATAGACTCGCCAGGCTGTGGGTCAAGTAACGCTGCCAGCAGATCGGACACTTCAGGTGGCGTGTAGTACTCACCCGCTTTCTGGCCGCTGTTCGCAGCAAACTTACCAATCAAATATTCGTAAGCATTACCAATGACATCAAGACCACCGACGCGGCTTGGTTTCAAATTCAGTTCTGGATGAGTAAAATCTTCAAGCAGTTGCTTTAAGATCAGATTCTTTTGTTTTTCGTCGCCAAGCTTATTGGTATTAAAAGATATTTCCTGGAATACGCTTTTACTGCCATCCTTCAGCTTAGTGCCGTTAGCTTCTTCAATCGCGTGCAGAGCTACATCAATGCGTTCACCGTTACCGGCCTCACTGCGCTGCTTAAATAGAGCATAAAAACTGGCATTTTTGGGCAGAACAAAGCGTTCATTCTTCATCATCTCTTCAATCAGTTCTGGCTCATCGCCATACTGAGCCTGGTAATCATCATAGTGATCCTGCCAGACATCTGAGATGTACTTCAAAAACAGCATGGTAAGAATGAAGTCTTTATAAGTATCAGGGCTGATGGTGCCACGGAAGGTGTCACATACCCCCCACAGCACGCGGTTGATACGTTCTTGATCGATCATGTTGCTCATAACGTCTTAATCCTTAAGTAATTTCTGCAAAATACCAACTTCAAGCTGGCGACGGTTATTTTGTAGCTTCTTTATTAGCTCGTCTTCGTGGTGCCATATGCGTTGAAGCTGGCCAATCTGATGCTGCGTTTCTATCGCGGGCACAGGTATCGTGACTTGCATTAATGCTGCTTTAGTAATCAACTGGATGTTTGAACCGCTACGCTGAAACTCCAGCTGAATCATGGGTTGATTGAGGACCCAGCCCAAATACTCTGGGACAAATTCACTCTCTTTCCTTTTCAGCGTGACAACCAGAAACTGGTTAGTCGCAACGACAGGAATATCCCCACGGTAAACGGCAGCGGTATTGCGATTACCTCGAGCGGCAACCACAATCTGCCCCTGTTCCAGCAGCGGTGGTAAAGCATGTTGTTCCCAGGCAATCGCTGGTAAAACATCAGGGTCCCACTGCCAATCCAGTTCAATATCTTTAATCTGCAAGATGCGGACATCCCCTCCAGGCACAGGCGTTATTGCTTCCCTTAAGGTGTAGCCTGAACGGATATCTGCAATCTCACCTAATTTCTTTAGGGGTGTAGGCATATAGTCCTCTAATTATCGCGCCGTCCTTGGCGCACAAACTCACAACTACAAATTACTTTGAATCCATTGAGATACTTCATTGGAAAGCCCATACCACGCGGCTTCTCCTTGCAAACGAGTTACCAAAATCCCATCATCCCTGTCCATTACCGTGGTGAGGTAATCACGTACCTGAGGCGCCGTTTGATTGGTAACGATAATCCAGACAGATTCGAGAGGATGGCACCAAGTTCCATAGGACTTGATGCGCTCAATTAGTGAGGAATAGTCTTTCTGCTTACGCAGATCGTAGTTGATTTGATATACTGACATAGATGTGATCTCCTGATTTTCGACATTGGGATTTATATCATCGCGACAGGTTGCAGCCTGTCGCACGACCACACTAGTATCTATAGAACTAGTACTGCAATAAAAGCATGGTCGATTTGTTTATGATGAAGCAAAAAAAATTAGCCGTCAACAACTAAAATATGTGCAGTACAAACTCTATAGACAGCATCTATGAAGTCTGGCATCGAATCATTGGCGATAAATTTGGTTATAATTTGCGCAATCTGTCTTTTTAGGACGGCTTAAGTATTGAAGCGAATATATTATTTGAGTTTTCTAAGGCTCTGTTTTTACGTAAAATTTATCGGTTATAACTGATCCATTGATCGTCAATCCATCAATGTAATCCCCATACCACTGCATCATCTCCCGCCTACCTTCCAGATACTGCGCATGGTTATAGGTGCCACGAATGGCATTCTTATCCACATGGGCCAGCTGCGTCTCAATCCATGCTGAATTGAAACCCTCTTCGTGCAGGATTGTGCTCATGGTGTGACGAAAACCATGCCCCGTCAGCCTCCCCTTGTACCCCAACAGCTCAATCACCTGATTTACACTCTCCTTCGAGATTGGTTTTGTCCGGTCATTCCTGCCAATAAATACTAACGGATACATGCCGGTAATCGGCTTCAGCGACTGAAACAGCCCCACAACCTGCTCAGATAACGGAACGATATGGGGTCGCTTCATCTTCATTACTTCAGCAGGGATTTCCCAAAGCCGCTTTTCAAAATCGATATCCTCCCAACGGGCAAAACGCAATTCCTGAGTACGCACTCCGGTCCGCATGATGATCTGTGTCGCCGTTTTAGTAATGATGCTGCCGGTATAACCCGCCAGATCTTTCAGGAAGTGAGGCAGCTCTTCTGCCGTAAGGAACGGAAAGTGGGTTTTCTTTGGAGTAGCCAGCGCAGTGGCAAGGTCAGGAGCCGGATTGTACTCTGCACGCCCGGTAACGATGGCATAGCGAAAGACTTCGCCACAGCGCTGGCGCACCTTACGCATCTTCTCCAGTGCGCCACGCTTTTCCATGCGGCGCAGGGCTTCCAGTAGCTCCATCGGTTTGATTTCAGCAATGGGGCGCTGACCGATGTAAGGAAAAATATCTTTCTCGAACGTATCGATAATTTCGTCACGATAGCGCGGTGACCAGCGATCGGCTTTCTGCTTATGCCATTCACGGGCAATGGCATCAAAAGTGTTATCAAAAGAAAGCTTCTGCGCCAACTTCTCTGCTTTCTTAACTTCCCCAGGATCGCTCCCAGCAGCTAATAGCTTACGGGCTGCATCTCTTTTCTGACGTGCATCAGCCAGAGAGATATCAGGATAGACACCAATCGAAAGCATCTTTTCTTTACCGGCATAACGATATTTCAAGCGCCAGTATTTTGAACCATTGGCATTGATCAGCAGATACATGCCACCGCCGTCCGTCAGCTTGTAAGCTTTATCCATCGGCTTGGCTGTTTTTACTTTTATGTCCGTAAGAGGCATATCCATCACCATTAAAAATACGAGTAGCGGCATGCGAGATGGCATGCCAGTTCAGGGCTGAATGAGTGGCAAAACAGATTTGGGGGTGTCAAAAAAGAGCATACAATTTTACACCCCCTTTAGCACCCCCAAATGTTTATTGATAGGGGTAGAATCCAGTTGACTCCCAGAGAGGATAGAAAGAGGTTATTCCAGTGAAATAGGGGGTTTAGTTGAATGTGAGGGAGTTTGAGAGAGCTAAAGTGGCGGAAGATCACAGGAGTCGAACCTGCCCAGGACCGCTGGCGGCCCCAACCGGATTTGAAATCCGGCCGCCTCACCGGAGACGACGATCTTCCTTTGAAGATGCCGCAGGAGTATAGCGACAATCGCGGCGGAATTCTTGATCTTAGCCGTGCGTCACAGCACGTTTTCACCGTGAAGCTGCCGATACTCCTTTGGCGTATTGGCATAACTCTTCTTAAACACCGAATAGAAATATTGCAGCGATGGGTAGCCACACATTTGTGAGATCTCATTGATGCTCAGTGACGAACACGCCAGCAGCTCGCGCGCTTTCTCCAGCTTTTCGCGGTGAATCATGGCGTGAATGGTGTCGCCGGTTTCATCGCGGAAGCGTTTTTCCAGATTCGATCGCGAGATGCCGATGGCATCCAGCACTTGTTCAACTTTAATGCCTTTGCAGGCGTTAAAGCGGATGTAGTGCATCGCCTGAATCACCGCCGGGTCGTGCAAGGAGCGGAAGTCGGTGGAGCGGCGCGCAATCACTTTTACTGGTGGCACCAGAATTCGTTGCAGTTGCAGAGGCTGATTATCCAGCAGGCGATGCAGCAGTTTTGCTGCCTGATAACCCATCTGACGCGAACCCTGCGCCACGGATGAGAGCGCCACGCGCGACAGATAACGCGTTAACTCCTCGTTATCGATACCGATCACCGTGAGCTTTTCCGGCACCGGAATTTTGAGGTATTCGCAGGCCTGCAGCAGATGGCGAGCACGGGCATCGGTGACGGCGATGATGCCGGTTTGCTGCGGCAACGTTTGCAGCCAGTCAGCCAGGCGGTTTTGGGCGTGCTGCCAGTTTTTCGGTGCTGTTTCCATGCCCTGATAGACCACACCCTGATAACGTTCACGCGCCACCAGCTGGCGAAACGCATGTTCACGCTCTTGCGCCCAGCGTTTGCCGCTGGCTGCGGGTAAACCATAGAAAGCAAAGCGGTTTACGCCTTTCTCTTTCAAATGCAAAAAGGCGCTCTCGACCAGCGCGGCGTTGTCGGTGGCGATGTAATGCACGGGCGGATAGTCCTGCGGCTGATGGTAGGATCCGCCGACGCCGACAATCGGCACCGACACGTTCGCCAGCAGTTTCTCAATCGAAGGATCGTCGTAATCGGCGATAACCCCATCGCCCAGCCATTCCCGGATGTTGTCGATGCGGCAACGAAAATCCTCTTCAATGAAAATGTCCCAATCCGTTTGAGATGCCTGTAAATATTCACCGACGCCCTCAACCACCTGGCGGTCATAGACCTTATTGGCGTTGAACAGCAACGTAATGCGAAAGCGTTTTTCATGCATCGTGGCGCACTCTCCTAAATCGACAGCACCTTGCATAGCATGGCACGACGGACAGCAGAAAGAATTTGCGCCACATTGTGATCCCCCACGCGATTACACCCGGCGGCGCGTTGCGGTATCCATCCATACCGCCAGCAGCAGGATGGCGCCCTTGACGATGTACTGCCAGAAGGTCGGGACATCCATCATGCTCATGCCGTTATCCAGCGAAGCCATGATAAATGCGCCGATCACCGCGCCCGCCACCGAACCAACGCCGCCTGCCAGGCTGGTGCCGCCAATCACACAGGCAGCGATGGCATCCAGCTCGGCGATGTTGCCTGCCGAAGGCGAACCCGCGCCAAGGCGTGAGCTGAGAATCAGGCCCGCAATCGCCACCATCACGCCATTGATGGCGAAGACCGCCAGCTTGGTGCGGGCCACATTAATGCCGGAGAGGCGCGCGGCATCCAGGTTGCCACCGATGGCATAAATCCGGCGGCCAAAAGCCGTGCGCGTCGCCATAAACATGCCGCCGAGCAGCAGCAGTGCCAGCAGCAACACCGGCGTTGGTACGCCGCGATAATCGTTGAGCAGCCAGATCGCGCCTAATACCAGAACAGCGGTGATGACCTGTCGCACCAGCGCACCGCTGACGGAGGTTTGCGTCAGACCAAGCTGTTGGCGACGCAGACGTAAACGCCATTGCCAGAGGATGAACAGCGCCAAACCCGCAAAGCCGAAACCAAAACCGATCCCGCCAGGTAGATAGCTTTGCCCAATCTGCGACATCGCCGGGCTGGTGGGCGCTACGGTTGTACCGTCGGTGATGCCGACCAGAATGCCGCGAAACGCCAGCATTCCCGCCAACGTGACAATAAACGACGGGACTTTGCGATAGGCCACCCACCAGCCGTTCCAGGTGCCGAGCAGCAGGCCCATCACCAAAGTTACGACGATGGTGAGCGGCAGCGGCCAACCGAGCCAGACGTCAAAGATGGCCGCAGCACCGCCGAGCAAGCCCATCATTGAACCGACTGAGAGATCGATCTCCGCTGAGATAATGACGAACACCATGCCGACCGCAAGAATGCCGGTGATGGCGGTTTGGCGCAGCAGGTTGGAAACATTACGGGCGCTGAGCCACGCACCGTCGGTGGTCCAGGTGAAGAACAGGGCGATCAGCACAATCGCACCCAGCATTACCAGCACCTGCAAATCCGGCAGCGAGAATTTTCCCGGCGCACCTTTACCCGGCGTGGTGAGGCCGCGTTGCGTACTTTCGGTCTTAAACATAGTGTTCACTCCGCAGGGCGGCTTCCATCACCTGCTCCTGAGTCAGGTTATCGTTAATCAGATCGGCTTTGATTTTGCCTTCATGCATCACCAAAACCCGATCGCTCAGGCCCAGTACTTCGGGCAGCTCAGACGAAATGACAATCACGGCAATCCCTTGCTGCACTAGCGAGTTGATCAGCAGATAAATTTCCTGGCGCGCGCCCACATCAATGCCGCGCGTCGGCTCATCAAGAATTAAGATTTTTGGATTGAGCAGCAGGCATTTAGCCAGGATCGCTTTCTGTTGATTCCCACCGCTCAGGCGACCAATCGGCAGTTCCGCCGACGAGGTTTTCACCCGCAGGCGCGCAATGGCTTGGTTAATTGCCTGCTGTTCCTGCGCTTCATCCAGCAGCGAAAGGTGGGGAGAGAATTGATCCAGCGCGGCAAGCGTAATGTTTTTGCCCACGCCCATTAGCGGCACGATGCCATCCTTTTTGCGATCTTCCGGCACCATTGCGATGCCGTGAGCGATGGCGGCGCGGCAGTCATTGATACGGACTTTCTTGCCGTTGATGCGAATATCGCCCTGCCAGCGCCCCGGCCAAACGCCAAACAGACACTGCACGGTTTCGGTTCGCCCGGCACCGACCAGCCCCGCAATGCCAAGAATTTCGCCGCGCTTCAGGCTGAAAGAGACGTTATCCACCCGGCGAATATGGCGGTTAATGGGATGCCACGCCGTGAGGTTCTCCACCTGCAACAGGGTTTCGCCAATCTCGTGTGGGCTATGCGGATAGAGCGCCGTTAGCTCGCGCCCGACCATCATGGTGATGATGTCATCCTCACTCAGCCCGGCGGCCGCGCGGGTCGCGATATGCTGACCGTCACGGATCACGCAGATAGTGTCCGAAATCGCTTTAACTTCATTGAGTTTGTGCGAGATGTAGATGCAGGCGATGCCGTGCTCGCGCAGGTTTTTGATGATGCTCAGCAGCACCTCGGTTTCCTGTTCGGTAAGCGAAGAGGTCGGCTCGTCGAGGATTAGCAGGCGCACCTGTTTATTCAGGGCGCGTGCAATCTCCACCAGCTGTTGCTGGCCTAATCCCAGCTCTCCGACGCGTGTATCCGGCGAGACATGCAGCTTGACCCGCTCCAGCAGTTGCTGGCAGCGCAGCGTCATGGTTTCGTCATCCACCATGCCGAAACGCCCTAGCTCTGCGCCGAGGAAAATGTTCTCCATCACCGTCAGCTGCCGCACCAGCGCCAGCTCTTGATGGATGATCACGATCCCTTTGCGTTCGGTATCGCGAATGGTCTGCGCCTGAATCTCGTCGCCCGCAAAATGAATAGTGCCTTCGAAGTCACCGTGCGGATAGAGCCCGCACAGGATCTTCATCAGCGTCGATTTTCCCGAGCCGTTTTCGCCGCACAGCGACATCACTTCACCGGCTTCCAGCTGCAGGCTCACGTCATCCAGTGCTTTCACCGCGCCGAAACGTTTGGTGATATGGTTCATTTCCAGCAACATCGACCTATCTCCTTTGCGGGCTCGCGCCTCAGAGTTCGCTCTGTTTGTGGAAGCCGTCTTTGACTACCGTGCTTTCAATGTTGTCTTTGTTGACCGGAATAGGATTCAGCAGGCGCGATGGCACATCTTTCAGGCCGTTGTTCAGCTTGCTGTTGCTGGCGGGTTGCTTGTCGTCACCGAGTTCCACCGCGATTTTGGCCGCTTCGGTCGCCAGTTCGGTAATGGGTTTGTAGACCGTCATGGTTTGCGTGCCGTTCATAATGCGTTTGATGGCGGCGAGATCGGCATCCTGACCGGAGATCGCGACTTTGCCGGAAAGCCCCTGCGCGCTTAATGCCTGAATCGCACCGCCTGCGGTGGCATCATTCGACGCCACAACCGCATCAATGTGATTACTGTTCGCGGTTAAGGCGTTTTCCATTATTTTCAGCGCATTTTCTGGCAGCCAGGCATCAACCCACTGATCGCCGACCACTTTAATACTGCCATTATCAATATAAGGTTTTAAAACTTTCATCTGGCCGGCACGGAACAGGCGCGCATTATTATCCACCGGCGATCCGCCCATCAGGAAGTAATTACCTTTAGGTACTTGCTTTACAATACTTTCGGCCTGTAATTCGCCCACTTTTTCATTATCGAATGAGATATAAAAATCAATGTCGGCGTTATTTATCATGCGGTCATACGCCAACACTTTAATGCCTTCACGTTTCGCTTCCGCCACAACGTTACTTAAAACCTGGCCGTTATAAGGAATGATGACCAATACATCGACGCCGCGATTGATCATATTTTCAATTTGCGACATCTGCGTTTCTTCGTTGCCGTTGGCCGATTGCACAAACACTTTGGCGCCCAGCGATTCGGCTTGTTTAACAAAGATATCGCGATCTTTTTGCCAGCGTTCCAGACGTAAATCATCAATAGCCATACCGATTTTGACTTCTTTAGCGCTACCCGCGTGACTAAACAGGGCCAGAGCCGCGCAGGCGGCCAACAGTGATTGTTTCATGTTCATGGTATTAATCCTGTAGGTTGAGGCTGTTGTCGTTGTAAGGCTTATAACCAGGCCGATGAATTGTTGCCCTGAGTTTCAGGTGACATCAATTACTGATTTTTATCCGGCTATTACGTTTTTTGGTTTATTTGCGATTTTATGAGCGCGATCGATATTTCAACGCTTTCAGAAAAAACGAAGTCGAGAAGACTGAATGAAAATAACGACATTATTTTGCGAGCTGGCGCACAAATAATAATTATCTTACGTTGAGTGTTAAATATCGTAATTGAGCAGCAGTAAATTACATCATCACAATAACCGCTCAAAGCTGACCATTCGGGTCCTCATGCTAAGGAGCTAACTATGCACGCCTATTTCGACCAGCTTGATCGCGTTCGTTATGAAGGGAGTAATACCCGCAATCCTCTGGCGTTTCGTCATTACAACCCGGACGAAGTGATTCTCGGTAAAACCATGGCGGAGCATCTGCGCTTTGCGGCCTGTTACTGGCATACCTTCTGCTGGAACGGCGCGGATATGTTTGGCGTTGGGGCATTTGATCGTCCGTGGCAGAAGCCGGGAGATGCGCTGGAGCTGGCGAAACAAAAGGCCGATGTCGCCTTTGAGTTCTTTCATAAACTGAATGTGCCTTATTACTGCTTCCATGATGTGGATGTCTCACCGGAAGGCTATTCGCTGAAAAGCTATCGCGAAAACTTTGCCGTGATGACGGATAAGTTGCTTGAAAAGCAGCAGGAAACCGGCGTGAAACTGTTGTGGGGAACCGCCAACTGCTTTACCCATCCGCGTTACGGTGCGGGTGCGGCAACCAATCCAGATCCGGAAATTTTTTCCTGGGCCGCCAGCCAGGTGTGCAGCGCCATGCAGGCCACGCAAACTCTGGGCGGTGAGAACTATGTGCTGTGGGGCGGGCGCGAAGGGTATGAAACCTTACTCAACACCGACCTGCGCCAGGAGCGCGAGCAGATTGGCCGATTTATGCAGATGGTGGTGGAGCACAAACATAAGATCGGTTTCCATGGCATGTTGCTGATCGAACCCAAGCCGCAGGAGCCGACAAAACATCAGTATGACTATGATGTCGCGACGGTTTATGGCTTCCTGAAGCAGTTCGGGCTGGAGAAAGAGATCAAAGTGAATGTGGAAGCCAACCACGCAACGCTGGCGGGGCACTCATTCCACCATGAGATCGCAACGGCCATCGCGCTGGGCATTTTTGGCTCGGTGGATGCTAACCGTGGCGACATGCAGTGTGGCTGGGATACCGACCAATTCCCGGTCAGCGTGGAAGAGAATGCGCTGGTGCTGTACGAAATTATCAAAGCGGGCGGATTCACCACCGGCGGCTTAAACTTTGATGCCAAAGTCCGCCGCCAGAGCACCGACAAATATGATCTGTTTTACGGCCATATCGGCGCAATGGATACCATGGCGCTGGCGTTAAAAGTCGCGGCCCGCATGGTGGCGGATGGCGAGCTGGATAAGCGCGTGGCACAACGCTACAGCGGCTGGAACGGTGAGTTCGGACAGCAGATTCTGAAGGGTGAATTTTCCCTCGCCGCACTGGCAGAACAGGCGCAGCAACAGCAATTCAATCCACAACATCGTAGTGGACGCCAGGAACAGCTGGAGAATCTGGTGAATCACTACTTGTTTGATTTTTAACTTTTCAGGAGCGCAGCATGGTTATCGGCATCGATTTAGGCACCTCCGGCGTGAAAGTGGCGTTGCTGGATGCGCACGGCAAAGTGATTGCAGTGGAGAGTGCGCCGCTGGAGGTGTCGCGGCCGCAGCCGTTATGGAGCGAGCAAGATGCCGAAAGCTGGTGGCAGGCGACGGATCGTGCCATGCAGGCGCTGGCGCAGCAGCACGATCTCAGCGGCGTGAAGGCGATTGGCCTGAGTGGGCAGATGCACGGTGCCACCTTGCTGGATAGCGAGAATCGGGTGCTGCGTCCGGCGATTTTGTGGAATGACGGTCGCAGCGGCGAGCAGTGTCAGGAACTGGAGAAGCGCGTGCCGGATTCGCGACGCATCACCGGCAATCTGATGATGCCCGGCTTTACCGCGCCAAAGCTGCTGTGGGTGAAACAGCATGAGCCGCAGGTGTTTGATCAGGTGGCTAAAGTGCTGCTGCCAAAAGATTATCTGCGCTTCCGCATGAGCGGCGACTTCGCCAGCGATATGTCGGACGCGGCGGGAACGATGTGGCTGGATGTGGCGCAGCGCGACTGGAGCGATGAGATGCTCAGCGCCTGCGAGTTGCAGCGCAGCCAGATGCCGCAACTGTTTGAAGGCAATCAGATCACCGGCACGTTGTTGGCAGAGGTCGCCGCGCGTTGGGGCATGCAAAAAGTGCCGCTGGTGGCGGGTGGCGGCGATAATGCGGCGGGCGCGGTGGGTGTCGGCATGGTCGAGCCGGGACAAGGCATGCTGTCGCTCGGCACGTCGGGCGTCTATTTCCTGGTGAGCGACGGCTATCTCAGCAATCCACAGCGTGCGGTGCACAGCTTCTGCCACGCGCTGCCGCAGCGCTGGCATTTGATGTCGGTGATTTTGAGCGCGGCTTCCTGTCTCGATTGGGCAGCGGCGCTGACCGGCTGCGCCGATGTACCGCAACTGCTGAGTGAGGCGGAAAATGCGCGCAGCGATGTGCCGCCAGTGTGGTTCCTGCCTTATCTCTCTGGTGAACGCACGCCGCATAATAATCCGCAGGCGCAGGGCGCGTTCTTTGGTTTAACGCATCAGCATGGCCGACCAGAACTGGCGCGCGCGGTGCTGGAAGGCGTGGGCTTCGCGCTTGCCGAAGGCATGGATGCGGTGCATGAGTGCGGCGTGCAGCCGAAAACCGTGATGCTGATTGGCGGCGGCGCGCGCAGTGCGTACTGGCGTCAGATGCTGGCGGATATTAGCGGGCAGACGTTGGATTATTGTCATGGCGGCGAAGTTGGCCCGGCGCTGGGTGCAGCGCGACTGGCGCAGCTGGCGATAGATCCGGCGAGCGAATGGCCGTCGCTTGAACTGGCGCAGCGGCATCAACCGGATGCGGCACGCCATCAGGCGTATCAGCCGCAGCGCGAAGTGTTTGCGCGTTTGTATCAGCAGCTGCAGCCGTTGATGTCTTGATGTGGGAGGGTGATGGCTGGATTTGGCAGAGTGTTGGGGGTTTTATCAGGTATTATTGGGTGATTCTGTTGAATCGAGTGGCCTGATTTGGTCGCCATGAATGGCGACCCTACATGTAGGGTTGGCATTTATGCCAACCTGGCCGAATACCGTACCCAACTGATGGAGCCCACCATGCCGCAGTCCGTCTTCTTCCTCGTGCTTCCCGGCGTGATGGCGCTGGATCTCACTGGCCCTGCTGAAACCCTGCAGCTGGCCGACGGCCACTTTGCGCTGCATTACATTGGCCCGCAGCCGAGTGTGCTGTGCTCCACCGGCATGACTATCGCTGATATCGCGCCGTTGCCCGCGCAACTGCCGGAAAACAGCCTGCTGGTGGTGCCTGGCGTATACAATTCGCGCGTCTGTTTCGATACCGAACCGGCAGCCATAGCGCGTGACTGGCTACGCCAGCAGCAAACGGCGATTACCGATCAGCGCATCACGCTAGTGTGCATCTGTTCCGGCGCATTGCTCTCGGCGCAGGCAGGATTGCTGGATGGAATTCAGTGCACCACGCATCACGATGTATTACCGCGCCTGAAAGCGGCAGCACCGGCGGCGTTAGTGAAAGATAATCGGGTTTTCGTCGAAGATGGCGGCATCTGGACCAGCGCGGGGATTACTGCGGGTATCGATCTGGCGCTGCACCTAATCAATAGATTATGCGGTGCGCCGCAGGCACTGAAAGTGGCGCGCGAAATGGTGGTGTGGTTCCGCCGTTCCGGCGACGATCCGCAGCTTTCGCCGTGGCTGCGCTATCGCAATCATATGCATCCGGCAATTCATCGCGCGCAGGATGTGATGATTGCCCATCCCGAACACGACTGGTCGCTTACTGCCCTGGCCGAGCGGGCGCACGTCAGCGAGCGTCATCTTACGCGCCTGTTTCGCCAGCATCTTGGCATCAGCGTGCGCGAGTACCACGAACAGCTGCGCTTAGTGATTGCGCGGCAACGTCAGCAGCAGGGCGAAGCGGCGGAGAAAGCGGCGCTGGCCGCCGGATTCTCCTCGGCCCGCCAGCTGCGCCGCGCGCACCAGCGCTGGGACGATCAGCTCACCAGATGACGCTTATCCACGCGCTGTAAGCCCATCGCCAGCAGCAGGCTGCCGATCAGCGTCACGCCCATCACCCACGGCAAATCGAGCCACGGACGCGACATATCGTCGTAGTGATTGGTGCGCAGAAAGTGGATAAACAGCGCGTGAAAGCCGTATATCGGCAGTGAATAGCGCGAGATGGTGGCAAGTCCCGGCAGCGCGCGCTGATTCAGCGTATTTTTGAACAGAATCAACAAGCTGATGGCGGCAATAAATACCAGTGGCCCGCAGTAGAGATACCAGGTATCGTTGAACGCGCCGTTGATTTTCAGCATCTGTTTGGTGCCGAGCGCAATGCCAATCACGCAGGCAACAAAGCCCAATCCCGCCAGCCAGCTGATGCTGCGCTTGTCGGTCTCCATGCAGCCAATCGCACGTCCGAGCAGCGCATACAGCAGGTAATAGATGCTGTCGCCGCTGACATACAGATTCACCGGCAGCCAGTGAAACGGCCCCAGCGATTGGCTCACGGTATTCGGATTCGCCAGCACCGCCAGTACGATCACCAGCATGGCGACATAGCGCGGCGCCACGCTTTTCACCTGAATCAGCGGGGATAACAGATAGATGCCGATAATGGCGAAGAAGAACCACAGGTGATAGAACACCGGTTTTTGTAGCAGCTTGAGCAGCGATCGCCCTTCATTGATTGGCGTTAGCCAGGTGATATAGACCAGTGCTACCGCGCTGTAGAACAGCAGGCACAGCACGATGCGCAGCAGATGCCGCCCTTGCGCGCTGCGTTCACCGAAAAACAGATAGCCTGAGATCATAAAGAACAGCGGCACACAGACGCGTGATGCCGAGTTAAGCAGGTTCGCCATATCCCAGCTCATGTCTGTCACCGCCATAGGTCCGGTGATGTACCAGGTTGTGGTGTGAATAACGATCACCATCAGGCAGGCAACCGCACGTAAGTTATCGATCCAGTAAATTTTTTGCTGCATGGCGTCCTCTTGCATTTGCTGCGAAGAAGGGTAGCCAGTGAGCCGCGCGGCAACAACCTTTTGCGCTGTAATTCAGATCACTCTGTTACCAGGTCGCCATAAATGGCGACCCTACAAAAACAATGCCGATCCGACGTAGGGTCGCCATTCATGGCGACCTTGCTAACCGCGCACCAAAAACTTCTCGATCACCGCTTCGTCGGGCTCAACGCCGAGGCCCGGCTCGCCTGGCAGCCACGCGTAACCGTCGGCGATGCGCACCGGATTCTTCGCCAGCGAGCGGCTAATCTCGCCCGGCTCGACGCAATACTCCATCACCAGCGCATTCTCAATCGCGCAGAGGAAATGCAGCGAAGCAGCGGTATTAATGTCAGTGGTGAAGTTGTGGTTGCACACTTTGCGTCCGCGGCTATGCGCGTAGCTGGCGATCTCCATTGCCTGGGTGAAGCCGGTGCGCGTCAAATCTATCTGCACGATATCGATGCTGCCTTCGTCAATCAGACGCTGGAAGCCGACCACGGAACACTCTTGCTCACCGGCGGCGATATGTTGCTGGCACGCGGCGGAAACCTGGCCGTAACCGGCGTAGTTATCCGGATGCAGCGGCTCTTCAATCCAGAACAGATTGAGATGTTCATAGCGCTGGCTGCGGCGGATGGTGGTTTTGGCATCCCACACGTGGCCGACATCCAGCATCAGATCCACGTTATCGCCCATCGCTTTACGTAGCGCCTCGAGATAACGCAGATCCAGCGCTTCGTCGTTGCCAAACGGCTCCCAGCCAAACTTCACGCCGCTATGACCGGTATCAATCGCATGTTGCGCGCGCGCGACTGTCTCTTCGACGCTGAACTGAAACATATTGGAGGAGTAAACGCGCATCTTGTCGCGCATCGCGCCGCCCAGCAGTTCAACAATCGGCTTGCCGAGCGCTTTGCCTTTGATATCCCATAACGCGATATCGATGCCGGCCATCGCCTGCAAAACCGCGCCGCTGCGACCGTAGTAGATAGTGGCTTTGTGCATCTTCTTCCATAAACGGCCGGTTTCCAGCGGGTTTTCGCCGATCAACAGCGATTTCAGGCCGGTGACCATGGTATGCGAATAGGGCGCTTCGATGATGGCTTTGGTGACATACGGGCTGCCATCCACTTCGCCCCAGCCGGTGATGCCGGCATCGGTGGTGATTTTGATCAGCAGCGCATCCTGAGAGCTGTCGGTGCGCTGCTCAATCACTGGCAGGCGCAGGTAAAACGCCTCAACATTAATGATTTTCATGGTGTTTTCCCTGGTGTAAAGGCAATGCGAAATTAGCCGAGAGCGGAACGGTGCTGGCGGCGTTGGGTAATCAGGGTTTCGTAATCCACGTCCAGCGCCTGAATGCGGATGTGATTCTCAACCTCGTCGGTCATTTTGGCGATGTCGCCATCGGCAAAGACATTAATCAGCCGTTGGTGCTCCTCGATGATGTCGCTCATTGATTTGCCCATGGTGGAGAGACCGAAAATCACCGTCAGCTGACGGGCAATCGACTCCCACAAATTGCTCAGCACCGGGTTGTGCGCAAAGCTGCACAGCGTGCGGTGAAAATCGGTATCGGCGGAGGCAAAACCGTAAACGTCGTCGTTTTGCATCATCGCCTGCATCTGCGCCACGCCTTGATACAGCTGATTAAGCTGCTCGGCGCTGTTGCGTCCGGCCTCAATCGCGCGGCGACAGGCCAGCGTCTCGAGCGGGATGCGCACATCGATAATCTGCTCCAGCCGCTGATGCGAAATTTCCATCAGGCGAATGCCTTTGTATGGCTCGCTGGTGACGATGCCCTGGCTCTCCAGAATGCGCAGCGCCTCACGAATCGGCACGCGGCTCATGCCGAGCTTAGCCACCAACTCCGGTTCCGCGATGCGGTCGCCGGGCAGGATCAGGCCGCGCGAGGCGGCGCTGAGAATGGCATCCACGGCGTGATCGACCAGCGTGCGCGGACGCGCGGTATTCCAGCTGTTATCGGTGGCCGCGTCCTGCGCCAGCGGGGCGCTGTTTTTACGACTAGCGGTAGAAGGTTTTCCTGCCATGTTATTTGTCCTGTTTAAACCTGTCGGGTCACGAACTGACCGAAGCCGGGTTCAACCTGCATCTGGTCATCCTGGAATACCGTGACGCCACGAATCAATGTGCGCACCACTTTACCCTGACAGCGCATCCCTTCAAATGCGCTCCACTTGCCGAGTCCCTGAAAATTCGTGCCGCTCACTGTCCAACTCTGGCTAGCGTCGTAGAACACCAAATCGGCGTCGAAGCCAGGCGCAATCGCCCCTTTTTTGCCCCACAGCTGGAAGGCTTTGGCCGGTCCGCTGGCGGTCATGCGCGCAAACTCGCTGAGCGCCACGCCACGTTCTATGTGGGCCGCACTGAAGAACATCGGGCTGAGGGTTTCCACGCCGGTTAATCCCATGCCTGCATCCCAGATGCTGGCTTCACCCGCCTGCTTTTGTGCGGGCGTGTACGGACAATGGTCGGAGGCGATCATGTCAATATCGCCGCGCAGCAGCACCTGCCACAGCGCATCCACCACCGGACGCGGGCGGATCGGCGGGCCGCAGCGCGCATTGGGCCCGATGCGCACCAAATCGTCTTCATCGAGCAGTAAATAGTGCGGACAGGTTTCGAAGCTGGCGCGTACGCGGCCTTTAGCGGCGACGATAGTTTCTGCCGCGCGCGCCGAGCTGACGTGCACGATATGGCAGCGCGCGCCGGTCTCTTCGGCAATCGCTAACACGCGTCCCACCGCTTCGATCTCGGCGATTTCCGGGCCCGCCAGCGCGTGCGCGCGTGCATCTTTGCGTCCGGCACGACGCTGTTCGCTGCCAGCCCCGATCAGAATCTCGTGGTTTTCCGCGTGCACACCAATCAGCCCGTCGAAAGTGGCCAGCTCGCGCATGGCACGCAGCAAACCGTCATCGTCGAGACGCGGCAAACCTTTCTCGTCGGTGGCGTCGCCGTTGGGCGCGCCGCTGCACAGGAAGGCTTTGAAGGCCAGCGCACCGGCCTGATCCAGCGCCGCCAGTTCATGCACGTTGCGACCATCCAGTCCAGCCCACATTGCGTAATCCACCGAGCAGTTGTCTGCCAGCCAGCTTTTCTTGGCGCTGAAGTTAGCCAGCGATGTCGCTGGTGGCAGCGAATGCGGCATTTCGACGATGGTGGTGACGCCGTGCGCCGCCGCACCGCGCGTGCCTTCGCGCAGTTCCTGCTCGGGGAAATCGTGCGAGCCGGTGAAATGGGTATGCACATCAATCGCGCCAGGCACGATGATTAAGCCACGCGCATCGATCACCTCGTCAACGCCGTGCGTGATGGCGCCAGGCGATAATACGCCGCTGATCTTGCCGTTTTCGATCAGCAGATCGGCCAGTTCAGCGCGGGTTTCTGTCACCACCAAACCATTAATAATCAGCTGTTTCATCACTCTGCTCCTGCCTGCGTCACCAGCGCCGCATACGGCACCGGCTGTGAAGAGTCGAGCCAGCCGATTGCAGTTAACAGCTGGCTGAAATGCGCAAACTCAGCGCGCGGAATCACGCAATCTGGCGCAAACACGCCGGCCTGTTGATAGGCGGCGAGGCCGCGCACCAGCGCATCGCGCGGATAATAGGGGTAAAAAGCCTTTACCTGTTGCGCTAACTCAATGGCGTCATGGCTCGCCATCCACGCCAGCGCCTGCGCAATGGCGCGGGAGAAGGCGGCGAAGGCAGCGGCTTTCTCCTGCAGCACATCGGCGCGGGCGATGTAGGCGCTCCACGGCACGTGACCGCATAAACTGGCGAGGCTGCTAATGCTGTGGAGTTGTCCGGCGGCGATGGCGGGCGCCAGCATATGCATGGCGTGCAGCGCATAATCCGCTGCGCCAAGGGCGACGGCGGCGAAATCCTGCGCCAGGTCGCCGCTGCCGGCGATCAGCTCGACATCATGCTGCAAACCGTGACGCGCCAGCAGCCAGCGGAACGTCAGCGTCGCGGTACCGACATTGCCGACATCCAGTACGCGTTTACCGCGCAGATCGCTGAGCTGAAAATCCGGCTGCGCCTGTGCCGCCGCAAGAAACCACGGATTGGCCGCCACCGAGGCGCAGAAACACTGCAACTCTGCGCCATGCTGCTGAAAATGCTTCATCACCACCATCGGGCCGCCGAGCGTGAGATCGGCGTCGCGGCTTAATACCGCTGGCACTTGCCCGCCTTGCACCGTGTGTCCGCCCGATTCGCTGGTGGTGAAGATCATCTGCAGCTGCTGCGCGGCAAACAGGCCAAGGCTCTGCGCCAGATAGTGCGCGCAGTAATAGATGCGGGATTCGCTGGCATCGCCTTGATTGAAAATCAATGTCTGCATTGCCACGTACCTCTTTAAATAGAGTTTTAATGCATTATTCGGTCGCCATGAATGGCGACCCTACGAATCAACTACTGCGGCATTACGGTGATGAAACTGCCGTTAAGGTTTGTCATATCGCTGACGCCGCACCAATGGCTGATCGCTGTGATTTCATTGATCCAGCCGGACAGCAGATCGAACACCGCGCTTTCGCCACCGGCGACTAACGCACTAATGATCGGTCGCACGCTGAGCGACAGCGACGCGCCGAGGCAGCGCGCCACCACCGCATCGCTGCCGCAGCGTACGCCGCCATCCAGCAGCAGCGGCAGACGCGTCACCGCCTGCAAATCAGGCAGCTGATCGACTGGCGTGGCCCAGCGCGCGCTCTGGCGCAGGCCAATGTTCGAGGCAATCAAACCGCTGACACCGTGCTGCGCGGCCTGCGCGGCATCGTCATGATGCAGAACGCCTTTCAGCCACAATGAGAGATGATGATTGGCGCAGTGCGCCGCCACTTCATCAATCTCCTGCCAGCGCCACACCGGAAAAGCCGGCAGTGGCGCAACGCCCGGCTGCGTGCCGCCGATGGTGTGCCAGCCGCGCTGTTTCAACGCATCACCAATCGAGAAGCCGCCGGGCTGTAATCCGGCAACCGGATGCACCGGTGCCAGCACCGTTAGCACGATATTTTTAAATCCGGCCTGCGCAGCCTGATCGATTAATCCTTTAATGCGGTCGACATCGCCCGCCGCACGCAGTTGCAGCCAGCAGCGATCGTACTCCGCACCAATCTGCTCTAGCGGCGTGACGGTCTCTTCGGAGATCACCAGCGGCAGCTGCAGACGTTTGCAGGCGCGCGCAATCGGCAACACACCTTCTTCATGGAAAATACGGTCACCGGCAAATGCGCCGACGCCAATCGGCGCGGACCAGTTTTGCTGGTGCAGAGAAATCTGCGTGTCGATGCTTTCATTGCCCTGCAGCACGCGCGGTAACAGACGAAAGCGGCGCAGCGCCTGCTGATTGGCATCGGGTTCGTTACCCAGCGCATCGGCCGGTTGGCCTTGCATATAGCGGAACAACGCATCGCCGAGGCGCTCGCGTGCCGTGAGTTCAAAGCGCATTGGCATGTTGCGCCTCCGCAGCATTTTCATGTTCAAGGAAGGTGGCAAACGCTGGCGTTTGCGGATTTTGCAGAATCGTCGGCGGGCCTTCTTCAATCAGCGCGCCGTTCTGCAGGAACACCACGCGATCGGCAACGCCCGCCGCAAACGCGATGTCGTGGGTGCTGATGATCATGGTGATGCCGGTTTGCGCCAGGCTGCGCATGGTTTGGTTCACTTCGCGCACCAGCTCGGGATCGAGCGCGGAAGTCGGCTCATCAAACAGCAGGATTTGCGGTTCTGCCGCCAGCGCGCGCGCAATGCCGACGCGCTGCTTCTGTCCGCCAGAAAGTTCATGCGGCAGCGAGGCGGCGAAATCTCCGAGTCCTACCATTTTCAACGCGCGCATCGCTTTGCCGCGCGCGATTTCCGGCTGTGCGCCCTGCACGCGCAGCAGAATGCTCATTACGTTTTCCAGCGCGGTGAGGTGATCAAACAGCGCGAAGTGCTGGAACACGATGCCAATGCCTGATTTGGCGCGGTTCATCGGCAGATGACGCTGCGCCAGTGCGCGACCGTTTTCGTCGCTGCCCATAAAGTGGCCTTCGGTTTGAATGGTGCCGCTGCTGCGTGGCGTCAGCGCCAGAATCGATTTCAGCAGCGTACTTTTGCCCGAACCGGAGCGACCGAGCAACACCACCACTTCGCCGCGACGTACGGTTAACGACAGCGATTTGAGTACCGCTTTACCGGCGTACTCGACGCACAGCTGATCCACTTCCAGTACCGGCGCGGCAGTTTGCGTATCCCAGCGCCGTTTCGGTAGCTGCATCGGCATCACTTCCGCTTCTGGCGGCAGTTTCGCCAGCCGCGCGCGTGCCCGACGTGCGCGTTCATCAAGGTTGTAGAACTTCTCCAGCCACCACTGACCGCCCGCCAGCAGCGTGGAAAGAATCAGGTAGATGCCGCCCGAGGCGACCAGCACCGGAATAAACAGGAAGTTTTGCGACACAATCGCCTGGCCGCGCATCGTCAACTCATTGACGCCCACCACCGAAGCTAGCGAGGTCGATTTCAGCAATCCAACGGTTTCATTGCCCATGGTGGGCAGAATGGCGCGCAGCGCCTGCGGGATCACCACGTGAATCATCTCTTTGCTGCGTGAATAACCGAACGCCTGCGCTGCCATGCTTTGGTCGCGATCGGTCGCCATAATGCCGCCGCGAATGATTTCGGCGCAGAAGGCGGTTTCGTTGATCATCAGCGCAACAAGCGCGCTGGTGAACGGACTCAATCGCAGGCCAAATTCCGGCAGCACGTTGTACAGCAGAATCAGCTGCAGCAGCACCGGCGTGCCGCGCAGCGTATAGATGTAGATTTTCACCGGCACGCGAATAAACCAGTGCTTTGAGCTGCTGGCTAACGCCAGGAAAAAGCCAATCAAAATGCCGCCCGCCAGCGCGCCAACCAACAGCTGCACGGCGATAACAGCGCCTTCCCACAAGTAGGGGAAAGTCAGGTACTTAAGAAAATCATCCAAGGCGTTATCCTCCTCAACGCCTCGGTTTCGTCACCGAGGCGGCTGAGTTTATGCATTAACCACGCGCAACCACCGGACGTTCGGCAGCGCTGCCCTGGCCCCAGTAATCCAGCAGTTTTTTCTGTGTGCCGCTCTCCTGAATCACCTTCATCGCGTCCAGTACCGCCGCGCGCAGCGTGGCGTTGTCTTTGGCGATCGGGAAGCCAACCATGATCGGCAGATCCACGGTGAAGCCGCTTTGCAGCGATTTGTCCGCTTTGGCGATGGCGATGGCTGAACCGGCTTCGGTCAGATAAACGTCCGCGCGACCGCTTTTCACCGCCTGAATGCTGTTGTCGGTGTTTTGCACCATCAGCATGCTGACTTCGGGCTTACCGGCAGCGCTGCATTTGGCGCTTTGCTCCGGCACCAGTTTGTTGGCTTCGTAAGAACCCGCTGCGGCGGCGACGGTTTTGCCACACAGATCATCGACGCTGTTGATTTTCTTTGGGTTGCCTTGCGCCAGCACCGAGCCGTCTTGCACCTGCATCGAGGCGACGAAGGCGATCTGCTTCATGCGCTCTTCGGTGACGTACAGCATCGGGCCGATATCGGCGCGTCCGCTGGAGATTGAGGTGAGCAGCACGTTGAACGAGCCGCTTTGGTAGCTGTGTTTCGCGCCGAGGCAGCTGCTGATGCGCTCGAACAGTGAAGGATCGAGACCTTCAATGATGCTGGGATCTTTTTCCGATGGCGCTTCAAAGCCTTTGGTGTAGCCGCCGAGGCCAACCACCAGATCTTTGCCTTTCAGCGACGGATATTTGGTTTGCAGTGTTTTGCACTGCGCCATCGCCGCGAAGTCGCTGGCGGTAGGCGTGATGGGATCGGTGCTGGCTGCGTGGGCGCTGGAGATGCCCGCTAGTAAGCTGCCGCTGAGACCAGAGATTAACAAAGCAGTGCGTGCAAATTTCATAATAAGGTTCCCCTGATGCTGGTGAATGAGAAAGCGATGACCTTGTGATTTATGAACGTCTTTGGTGCTTTTTTTAGATGGTCGCCATGAATGGCGACCCTACGGAAATATCGGAGGTTAATAACCGCGAGCCGGATCAACCTGATTACGCAGCGGTTGCCCGTGGCGGAAACGCGCCAGGTTATCGATAAACACCTCAAGGCATCCGGCGAGGTAGGCGCTGTGATCGTCGAGGCTGCAGTGCGGCGTCATTACTACGCCGGGCGTGTGCCACAGCGGGTCGTCGACAGGTAACGGCTCTTGCGGATAGACATCCAGCACCGCGCCAGCCAGTTCGCCTGCGTTGAGTTTTTCGCGCATCGCGCTGTAATCAAACACATCGGCGCGGCCAACAATCACGATACCCGCGCGTGCGGGCAGCAGATCGAAGCGGCGGCGATCGAACAGGTTGTGGGTTTGTGGCGTCAGCGGCAGCGTCGACACCACCACATCCACCTGCGGCAACACATCGTCGAGCGCGTCAATGCGGATGCAGCGCGCCACGTTGGCATCACACTGGCCGCTGCGCGTCACGCCAATCACGCGATAGCCTTGTGCCGTCAGCAGTTTTGCCGCTGCGGCGCCAATGCCGCCAACGCCCAGCAGCAGCACGGTTTTGCCGCGTGCGCAGCCGCCAAAGGTCGGACGCCAGACACGCTGCGCCTGATCCTGCAGAAAACCGGGAATGCCGAAGTTGAACATCAGTGCCGCCATCAAAATAAACTCGGCCCCTTTATCGCCGTGCACGCCAGAAGCATTGGTGAGCGTCACGCCTTGCGGCCAGTGCGCCAGCCACTGCTCAACACCCGCCGACATCACCTGCACCCAGCTCAAGCGTGGCGTGCTGAACTGATCGAGCGCCAGCTTGCGGCCGCTCCACAGAATGTCGCAGCGGGCGAGGAAGTCGGCGGTCTGCGCCGCATCGCTGTTTTCGCTCAGCGTGAAGTGGCTGCGCAACGGTGGATGCGCGTCGAGCTGCAGTTGCAGCTGCTCAGCAGAGAGATGGAGTGCGCGCGGCGCGCTGGCGTCGTTCTCGATATGAATATGCATCAGCGCATCGCCGTCACTTCCATCTCGACCAGCAGGTCAGGATGGTTGAGTTGAATGCCGACGGTGGCGCGCGCCGGATACGGGAACTGGAAGAATTCACTGTAAGCGGCATTCATCGCGCTGAAGGTACTGAGATCGATGAGATAAATGGTGACGCGAACCACGTTGTCGAAGGTCATTTGCGCTTCGCTCAACAGGTCGCCGACGTTTTTCAGCACCTGACGCGTCTGGCTGGCGATGTCGTTGCCAATAATCTCGCCGCTATAGGGATCAATCGCCACCTGGCCGGAAATAAACAACATCGGTTCGTGCAGCACGGCGGCGGAGAGCGGCGCAGGGCCCATTGGGCGGTCGCTGGCGTTCATTCCGGGATAACTCAACGCAATCTTCATGGTGAAATCTCAAGCAAAACTGTTTCACCGCAATTTCGTATACGATTATACGAGTGTCAATGCGCGATTTTTAACCATCGGGTCAAAAAGGTGATGTACATCACGTAATAGGATTTGCTGATATATCAATCAATATGATGAAATTTAAGGTTTTAATGAGGTTTTTGTTGAGAGTTATGGCGGTGAGCGTGAATCGTATACGATTTTCTTATTGTTCTGTTTTTGCCCGCTGAACCCTGCTGCAATCACCTGGCCGCTGGCCTGGATTTCCGGCTGCACAATCCGCGGTCAAAGGGTATACTGGCGCACTCTTTTTTTAACCGATCCGTATCGCGTGCGAATTCAACATGCAAAAGTTTGATACCAAGACCTTTCAGGGCCTGATCCTGACCTTGCAGGATTACTGGGCGCGTCAAGGCTGCACCATTGTCCAACCGTTGGACATGGAAGTGGGCGCCGGCACCTCACACCCGATGACATGTCTGCGTGCCTTAGGCCCAGAGCCGATGGCGACTGCTTACGTGCAGCCATCTCGTCGTCCGACCGATGGACGTTACGGTGAAAACCCGAACCGTTTACAGCACTATTACCAGTTCCAGGTAGTGATTAAGCCTAACCCGGACAACCTTCAGGAGCTGTACCTTGGGTCGCTGAAAGAGCTGGGTATGGATCCCACCATCCACGACATTCGCTTTGTCGAAGACAACTGGGAAAACCCAACGCTCGGCGCGTGGGGACTCGGTTGGGAAGTGTGGCTGAACGGCATGGAAGTGACGCAGTTCACTTACTTCCAGCAGGTTGGCGGCCTGGAGTGCAAGCCGGTAACCGGCGAGATCACTTACGGCTTAGAGCGCCTGGCGATGTACATTCAGGGCGTAGACAGCGTTTACGATCTGGTGTGGAGCGACGGTCCGTTCGGCAAAACCACCTACGGCGAAGTGTTCCATCAGAACGAAGTGGAGCAGTCGACCTACAACTTCGAATACGCTGACGTTGACTTCCTTTTCACCTGCTTCGAGCAGTATGAGAAAGAAGCGCAGCAGCTGCTGGCGCTGGAAAAACCGCTGCCGCTGCCGGCTTACGAGCGCATTCTGAAAGCGGCGCACAGCTTTAACCTGCTGGACGCCCGCAAAGCGATTTCGGTTACCGAACGCCAGCGCTATATCCTGCGTATCCGCACCCTGACGAAAGCCGTGGCGGAAGCCTATTATGCGTCCCGTGAGGCGCTTGGCTTCCCGATGTGCAATAAAAACAAGTAAGAGGCAGCCATGACCGATAAAACTTTCCTGGTGGAAATTGGCACCGAAGAGTTGCCTCCGAAAGCGCTGCGCAGCCTGGCAGAAGCCTTTGCTGCGCACTTCACCGCTGAACTCGATAGCGCCGGTCTGGCGCACGGCGAAGTGAGCTGGTTTGCTGCTCCGCGTCGTCTGGCGCTGAAAGTGGCCCAGCTGGCTGCTGCGCAGCCGGATCGCGAAGTTGAAAAACGTGGCCCGGCAATCGCCGCCGCGTTTGATGCCGATGGCAACGCCACCAAAGCGGCCGAAGGTTGGGCGCGTGGTAACGGCATCACTGTTGCTCAGGCGGAACGTCTGAGCACGGATAAAGGTGAATGGCTGGTGCATCGCGCCGCCATCACCGGCGAAAGCGCGCAGGCGCTGCTGCCAGCGATGGTTGCTACCGCGCTGAGTAAGCTGCCGATTCCTAAGCTGATGCGCTGGGGGGCGAGCGACGTGCAGTTTGTGCGTCCGGTGCACACCGTTACGCTGTTGCTGGGTGACGAGCTGATCCCCGCGAAGATTCTGGGCATTCAATCCGATCGCGTGATTCGCGGCCATCGCTTTATGGGCGAGCCAGAATTCACCATCGACAACGCCGATCAATATCCGCAGCTGCTGCTGGAGCGCGGTAAAGTGGTGGCGGATTACGCGGCGCGTAAAGCCAAAATCAAAGCAGACGCGGAAGCAGCGGCACAGAAGATTGGCGGCATCGCCGATCTGAGCGAAAGCCTGCTGGAAGAAGTGACCTCGCTGGTGGAATGGCCGGTGGTATTGACGGCGAAATTCGAAGAGAAGTTCCTCGCGGTGCCAGCTGAAGCGCTGGTTTACACCATGAAAGGTGACCAGAAGTACTTCCCGGTGTACGACGCGGCGGGCAAGCTGCTGCCGAATTTCATCTTCGTCACCAACATCGAATCCAAAGATCCTCAGCAGATTATCTCCGGTAACGAGAAGGTGGTGCGCCCGCGTCTGGCGGATGCCGAGTTCTTCTTCAACACCGACCGTAAAAAACGTCTGGAAGATAATCTGCCGCGTCTGGAAACCGTCCTGTTCCAGAAAGAGCTGGGTACGCTGCGTGATAAAACCGATCGTATTCAGGCGCTGGCTGGCTGGATTGCCGCGCAGATTGGCGCTGATGTGAATCATGCAACGCGTGCTGGTTTGCTGTCGAAATGTGACCTGATGACCAACATGGTGTTCGAGTTCACTGACACCCAGGGCGTGATGGGCATGCACTACGCGCGCCACGATGGCGAAGCGGAAGATGTGGCGGTTGCGCTGAACGAGCAGTATCAGCCGCGCTTTGCCGGTGACGATCTGCCGTCAAATCCTGTGGCGTGTGCGGTGGCGATTGCCGACAAGATGGACACCCTTGCGGGTATCTTTGGCATCGGTCAGCATCCGAAAGGCGACAAAGATCCGTTCGCACTGCGCCGTGCCGCGCTGGGCGTGCTGCGCATCATCGTTGAGAAAAACCTGCCGCTCGATCTGCAAACGCTGACCGAAGAAGCGGTGCGCCTCTACGGCAGCAAGCTGAGCAACGGCAAAGTGGTCGATGAAGTAATCGACTTTATGCTGGGCCGTTTCCGTACCTGGTATCAGGAAGAGGGCCACAGCGTTGACACCATTCAGGCGGTGCTGGCACGTCGTCCAACCCGTCCGGCTGATTTCGATGCGCGCATGAAGGCGGTTTCGCACTTCCGTACGCTGGAAGCTGCCGCGACATTGGCCGCTGCCAACAAACGTGTGTCGAACATCCTGGCGAAATCGACTGAAACCCTGAATGACAGCGTGCAGGCTTCCTTGCTGAAAGAGAACGAAGAGATCCAACTGGCGACCTTCGTGACCGCGTTGGGCGATAAGCTGCAGCCGTACTTTGCAGAAGGTCGCTATCAGGATGCGCTGGTTGAGCTGGCGCAGCTGCGTGAAGCGGTAGATAACTTCTTCGATAAAGTGATGGTGAACGCTGACGATCAGGCGGTGCGTATTAACCGTCTGACGCTGCTGGCACAGCTACGCCAGCTGTTCCTGCAGGTGGCGGATATTTCGCTGCTGCAGTAGTTTACCTGGTCGCCATGAATGGCGACCCTGCGAAACAAAAAAGGGACGAGAAATCGTCCCTTTTTTGTTTTCAAAACTCGGCGCTAACGTCTTGCGAGTGGTGCAAGATACGCCCGATGAAGATTTCATCCACTTCAGCGCGATAGATTACAATATGCTTTCCTAAAGGCAGCGAATAAATCTGTTTACCTAAATCCGGTCGTTTGCGGCCTAAATCAAACATGGCGAGTTTTTCAAAGAGCTCAGCAAATCTGGCGCTGTAGTTATTAGCTAACTGCTCTCCATAATTCCAGTAGCCATAAATCCAGATCTTCATCAGATCTGCATCAGCTTCCGGTTTTATCGTGATGGTCCTTTTCATAAATGCCTACCCTGGCTTTTGCTCGTCTTAGAAATTCTTCATGATCCCACTCTTTTCCCGGGCCGCTTTCAAAGCCCTCCCTGACCAACTCTCTGAGCTTTTCCAGCTTTGATTCTGCCTGCTTCTCACGCAGCAAGCGCAGCGAGTCGCGCACCACTTCGCTTTGCGTACGGTAGTCGCCGGACTCAACCAGAGATTCAACAAACTCGCGCAGTTCATCGCCTAAATCGATCGTCATGGTACGTGCCATCATTGCCATCCAATGTAAGAGTATTTCTTACATTCTGGCACTTTTTTGCACAACAGGGAATGTGCGTTGCAGCGCAGTTACAAGCCGAACTGCGAGGCAACGCGAGAGATTTTATGCAGATGAGGCGGGAAACAGGCGTGCGTCACGCAGCAGATGATCGTTACCACGGCGGCGGGTGAAGCCGCTGCGGTCGAAGAATTCCAGAATCTGTATCGCCACTTTGCGCCCGGTGCCCAGCTGGTTGCGGAAGTCGGCGGCGCTGGTGCTGCCATCTTGCGCGGCGCGTTGGCGAATCAGATCGGCGAAGATCTGGATCTGGTCGCTGCGATAGTAGCGATCGCGCACGATCGCGGTGATGTGTCCGAGCCTTGCGGCAGTAAGCAGCAGCGATCGAATCGCCTGTTCATCCTGCTGTAGCGCCAGCGCGATATCGCGCACCCACAGCGGCTGGTCGCCAAACAGCGGGCCGACCTGCTGCCAAAGTACTTCTTCCTGCGGATTAAAGCGCGGTTCGAAATCGGGCAGATGCAGCCAGCCTTGACGCTGTTGCAGCTGGCCTTGCGCCAGCAGCTGATCAATCAGCGCTAGCACCCATTCGGCAGGCTGATGCGGCATTGCCACGCGACGCAAACGGTCGTGACCGATGCCCGGCACTTCCGGATGCTGCTGATGAAAATGCGCCAGCGATTCCAATAGCTTTTGCTGCCAAAGTGCCGCCTGCGCAGCGCTCATCAGCGCGTTACCGAGCTGCACCGGTGCTGTGTTCTCAAGCAGTGCATCCAGCGCGGGATCGGTAAGCTGGCGCGCCCACGCCAGATCACGTAATTCTGTCGGTTGATACGCCAGATGCGCCTGCAGGCTGGCGTCATCATCTTGTGCGGCGGCCAACTGCTGCAACCAGGCAAGATACTCCGCCTGACGTTTTCCGCGCTTTTTACTGTTGAGCAGCAGCACGCGCGCGCCGCCCAGCGTATGCTGTGCATTGCTGTCGCGGATAATCAGCCGATCGTTCTCCGCCAGCCACAGCGGCTCGTTCAGGACTATTTCCGCGACATCATCCGCCAGCAGCGTGATGCGTCCGGTGACGTGGCTGGCGGCGTGGTGGATATGAATCGGCTGCGATGCGCTTTTCAGCGGCTGCAGCAAGCGCAGCGCCACGGTTAAGCGCGTGGTGCCTTCCGCTTTTGCCTGTGACAGCAGCCAATCGCCGCGCGCGATCTGCGCTTTTTCCACATCGCCAACGATATTTAATGCGATACGTTCACCGGCCTGCGCGCGGGTCACCGATTGGTTCTGCGCATGCAGCGCACGCACGCGCAGCGGCTGATTCAGGCTGCTGAGCCAAAGGGTATCACCGACGTTCACTTCACCCGTCAGCGCGGTGCCGGTGACCACCAATCCAGTACCTTTCAGCGTGAAGGCGCGATCGATGGCGAGACGAAAACGGTAACGCGGGTCGAAGGCCGGTTCCGCCAGCGTGCTGAGATGCTGGCGCAGCGCGTCGATGCCTTGCTGCGTGTGGCTGCTGGTAACAAATTGCGGTACCGCCAGCCAGCCGAGTTGCTGCGTGAGTTGCACTACCTGCAGCTGGACTTCCGCGATGCGCGCCTCATCCACGCGATCGGCTTTGGTCAGCGCCACGCTGAGCGGCGGCTGTCCGGCCAGGCTCAGCAGTTGCAGATGTTCGCGGGTTTGCGGCATTACGCCATCGTCGCAGGCCACCACCAGCAGCGCATGATGAATACCGCCAATGCCCGCCAGCATATTGGCGAGAAATTTCTCGTGGCCCGGCACATCAATAAAGCCGAGCACGCGCCCGTCCGGCTGCGGCCAATAGGCGTAGCCGAGATCGATGGTCATGCCGCGCCGTTTCTCTTCCGGCAGGCGATCGGCATCAACGCCGGTTAATGCCTGTAGCAGCGCGGTTTTGCCGTGATCGACGTGTCCAGCGGTGGCAATAATCATGGCGCTATGGCCTGAATCAGTGCGCTTTCATCATCAAGGCAGCGTAAATCCAGCCACAGTTTGCCTTCCTGAATGCGGCCAATCACCGGGCGCGCTAAGCTGCGCCAGCGCTGTGACAAATTGGTAAGCTGGCTGCCGCGACCATCGCGTGGCATGAAGGTGATGGCGAAACTGGCAATACGCTCAACCGGTAGCGATCCGCTGCCGATTTGCGAAGAACAGGGCGCGATCGCTAGCGAAAATTCTTCACCATAAGCCTGCTGTAATGCGGGCATCAATCGTTCGGCCTGCTGCAGAATATCGTGCGAGGAACGGGTCAGCAGCCGCAGCGTCGGCAGGGCTTCGCGCAGCGTGTCCGCCTGGCGATAGAGTTGCAGGGTGGCTTCCAGCGCCGCGAGCGTCATTTTATCGACGCGCAGCGCGCGTTTCAGCGGATGCGACTGCAGTTGATCAATCAGCGCCTGCTTGCCGACGATAATGCCGGCCTGCGGACCGCCGAGCAGTTTGTCGCCGGAGAAGCTCACCAGACTGACGCCAGCGGCGATCAGCTGCTGCGGCATCGGTTCGGCGGGCAGATCAAATTCGGTCATGTCGACCAGCGAACCGCTGCCAAGATCGGTGATCACCGGCAGTTGATAAGCGTCACCCAGCTCAACCAATTCCGCTTCCGTTACCGCATGGGTAAAGCCCTGAATCTGATAATTGCTGGTGTGCACCTTCATCAGCAGGCCGCTGTTTTCCGCGATCGCGGCGCGATAATCTTTCAGATGCGTGCGATTGGTGGTGCCGACTTCCACCAGTTTGCAGCCCGCCTGACGCATCACGTCGGGAATGCGAAAGGCACCGCCAATTTCCACCAGCTCGCCACGCGAGACAATCACTTCGCGTCCCGGCGCTAAAGCAGCCAGCATCAGTAACACGGCGGCGGCGTTGTTATTGACGATACAGGCCGCTTCCGCACCGGTTAACTCGCACAGCAGCGCGCTGACGGCGCGGTCGCGATGGCCACGTGCCGCATCATCCAGCGCGTATTCCAGCGTGACCGGCTGACGCAGGCAGTTAACCACCGCGTCGATGGCGCGATCGCTCAGCTGCGCGCGGCCGAGATTGGTGTGCAGCACGGTGCCGGTAAGATTGAACACCGGACGCAGCGCACTTTGCTGCTGTTGCTGGCTGCGGCGCAGCGCTTCATCCGGCCAGTTCAGGTGCCACTCTGGCAAGGTTTGATGCTGCTGAATGTGCTCGCGCGCTTCCTGCTGCATAGTACGCAGCTGGCGCGTGGCAAAGGCGGTACCGTGATGCGCCAGCAGCGGCTGCAGCGCGGGATCGCGCAGCAGGCTGTCGATCGCAGGCAATTGACTGTAAAGGGTTTTCATCAGGTGACTTAGAGAGTGGGCGGAACGGTGCGGGCAAAACTTTCGCGCGCAAACAGGTTTTCGGCCAGCTTCACCAGCGCCGGGCGATTCACGCACCAGTTGGGCAGCACGCGGCGGAAATTCAGGTAACCAATCATGCAGCCGGTGGCGATATCAGCCAGATTCAGCGTGCCGCTATTGAGCCATTCGCCTTGGGCGGCGGCGGTTTCCAGCGCATCGAGGCCGCGCTGAATTTTGTCGCGATTGCGCACCAGTACCTCTTCGGATTGCTGATCGCCGGGACGCATCTGCTCACGCACGATCATCACCGCAGCGTCATTGATGCCGTCGGCGAGTTTTTCCAGCTGACGGATTTGCAATGCGTGCAGCGCATCATCAGGCAACAGCGCAGGCGCATCGCCGCGCAGTTCAATCACCTGCGCGATGATTGAGGAGTCGAACCAGGTGAGCTGATTGTCATCAATCAGCGCCGGCACTTTGCCCAGCGGATTGTACTGCGGGACATCGCTGTCATCGGTCCACGGAGATTGATTAACGAATTCGAAAACCAGGCCTTTTTCCAACAGAATGACTGAAATTTTGCGTACAAAAGGGCTGGTGTAGCTGCCAATCAGTTTCATCGGTCGCCTCCGTGTTGAGCTGCGTGGATTTGTGCGTTCATTGAGAAGGTCGCCATAAATGGCGACCCTACAAAGTTGTGAATTTTCGTCGGGGCGAATCCTTAATCGCCGGGGAACATAAACGGATTCAAACTGCTGCGCGCGAATCCTTCTTGCTCCATGCGGGCATCCAGCACCAGCGAAGCGAGGTCATCTGCCACCGGTTCCACCGCCGGATCTTTTTCCTGGTACAACATCTTCAAATATGTACCGCAGTCGCCACAGCTCTCTGCTTTTACCGCCGCTTTTTCGCTGTCCAGCGACCAGTAATGCAGGTCGCCGGTTTGTTCGCAGTTGGAGCACTTACTGCGCACCACATACCACTCGCTTTCACACAGATTGCAGTGCAGATAGCGCAGTCCTTGCTGGCCCACGCTCATGTGCACCACGCTGGTGACCGGCACGCTGGCGCACACCGGACAGAACTGGCGATGCTCACCGTATTCTGCGCGCGCTTTGCCGGGAATCAGCGCCGCCATTTGCGCCCAGTAAATCGATAACGCCGCCCAGATGAACGGCGATTTATCGCTGCTCACCTGCGCGAAATCGCCTTCCAGCAGCGCATGCGCCAGATTTTCCAGTTCGGTGGTGGAGGCTTTTTCCAGATTCTCCAGCACCGCCAGCGCCTGGCCGCTCATCTCCGGCTTCAGCTCGGCGATCAGCGAATGCAGCAGACGTTGCCAGTGCGCATCGCGCGGGTAGGTGTGGATATCGAGCGGCGGCTTGCCCTGCTCGGCGCTCTGCGTCAGCCGCTGCTGCAGGTCGATTTGCAGCGGATGGTCATACAGCACGATCTCCTGCGCCTCGGCGATCACCGCAGCAAAGCGCAGGTAATCACCGAGCGGATTCTTCGCGGCCAGGTCGCGCAAACGTGCCGCACGGCGGCTATACAGATTTTTCAGCCGGGGGAAAAGTAACGGCGGAACTTGCTCCGCCGTCAGTTTTGCACCTTTCTCCAGCTGGTCCTGCGGGATGATGCGAATACTCATCAGGGACGTTTTTCCTGTTGTGTTTGGCGTTGGCGCTGCTCGCGATACCAGCGTGGGTGATGTTTCTTCGCCCACGCGGCCGGAACCCAGCCCTCAACCATGGCGGTAATGGTGCCTTTTACCCACAACGCGGCGTAAATGTGCACCATAATCACCATGATCAGCGCCACAGCTGAGACCGAATGCACCACTAGCGCGATGCGAATCAGCGGAATAGTAAAGGCGCCGGCAAAGTATGGGCGCCAGATAACAATTCCGCTCACCAGCAGCAAGACTAAGCTGATGATAGCAGCCCAGAACACACACTTCTGCCCGAAGTTGTATTTGCCGGTATCGCCGACCTCTTCGTTTTGCACGATTTTGTGGATGTTTTTCGCCCACACCAGGTCTTCGCGATTGATCAGATTATGTTTCCAATAGCGTAAGAACATGATGATAAAGGCGGCAAACATCACCGTGCCAATAAAAGGATGCAGGATACGCGCCAACTGCGGTGTGCCGAGCACGTGCATCAGCCAGTTAAACGACGGGAAAAAGAAGCCCAGTCCGCTTAGCGCGGCGAGCACAAAACAGAACGCCACAATCCAGTGATTGATGCGTTCCGGTGCGCTGTAGCGCACCAGACGATCGCGTTTTTTCATTATTCGCGCTCCTCTTTTTCGTGCAGATTCTCGTCCTCATCCTTTTCCACGCGGTTCGGCCCTACGCCAACGTAGTGGAATACTGAGGCAGCAAAGGTGGCGGCAAAACCAATCGCCGCCAGCGGTTTCCAGATCCCTTTCCAGAACGTCACCGCCGGGCTGATGCTCGGGTTAGCCGGCAAACCGTGATAGAGCTGCGGTTTGTCGGCGTGGTGCAGCACGTACATTACGTGCGTGCCGCCGACGCCTTCCGGATCGTACAAGCCCGCGTTGGCATAGCCGCGCGTATTCAGCTCGGCCACACGTTCACCCGCCAGCGCCTGCATATCGCTTTTGCTGCCGAAGTGAATCGCGCCTGTCGGACAGGTTTTCACGCACGCCGGTTCCTGACCAACATTGACACGATCGACGCACAGCGTGCATTTATACACGCGGTTGTCCTCTTTATTCATACGCGGCACATCGAACGGACAGCCAGCGATGCAGTAGCCGCAGCCAATGCACTGTTCTGACTGAAAATCGACGATGCCGTTGGCGTACTGAATAATCGCGCCTTCAGACGGACACGCCTTCAGGCAGCCGGGATCGGCGCAGTGCATGCAGCCATCCTTGCGGATCAGCCACTCTAACTTGCCGTTCTCCTCCACTTCTGAGAAGCGCATCACCGTCCAGGATTTGGCGGTCAAATCGGCGGGATTGTCGTACACCCCAACGTTATGTCCCACTTCATCGCGGATATCGTTCCACTCCGAACACGCCACCTGACAAGCTTTGCAGCCGATGCAGGTGGTCACGTCGATCAGTTTCGCCACTTCCTGCTGATGGTTACGCGCCTGCGGGGCAGGCGTGAGTCCATTGGTGGCGGAGCGGCGGATAATGTCTTGAGATTGATAAGCCATATTCGTTCTCCTTACACCTTCTCGACGTTGACCAGGAACGCCTTAAATTCTGGCGTCTGCGTGTTGGCATCACCGACAAACGGCGTCAGGGTGTTGGCAATAAAGCCTTTTTTCGCCACGCCCTGATAACCCCAGTGAATCGGAATGCCGATGGTATCGACGATTTTGCCGTCGACGTTGAGTGGACGGATGCGCTTGGTGACCACCGCTTTGGCTTTGATGTAGCCGCGATTGGAGCTCACTTTCACCGTATCGCCCTGCGCGATGCCGAGCTTGTTGGCCAGCTTCTCGCCGATTTCAATAAACTGTTCCGGCTGCGCGATGGCATTGAGCCGCGCGTGTTTGGTCCAGTAATGGAAATGCTCGGTGAGGCGATAAGTCGTGCCGACATACGGGAACTGCTCCGCCTGGCCCATCGATGCCAAATCGTCCTTGAACACGCGCGCCGCCGGGTTGGATACCACGTTCGGATGCAGCGGGTTGGTGCCGATAGGTGTTTCAAACGGCTCGTAGTGTTCCGGGAACGGACCTTCGGCCATTTTGTCGAGCGCAAACAGGCGGCCCATGCCTTCCGGCTGCATGATGAACGGCCCAACATCGCTGCCTGGCGCGGCGGCGCTGTAATCTGGCACATCCATGCCGCCCCATTTCGCGCCATCCCATTTCAGAATTTGGCGTTTTGGATCCCACGGATTGCCTTGCGGGTCAGCCGAGGCGCGGTTGTAGAGGATGCGGCGGTTCAGCGGCCACGCCCAACTCCAGTTCAGCGTGTTGCCCAAACCGGTGGGATCGGTGTTATCGCGGCGGGCCATCTGATTGCCATCCGGCGTCCAGCTGCCGGCGAAAATCCAGCAACCGCTGCTGGTGCTGCCGTCATCTTTCAGATGGGCAAAGGTGCTGAGCTGTTGGCCTTTTTTCACCAACAGCGTGCCTTTGTCATCGAACACATCGGCCAGTGCTTTACCGTTGTTCTCCATCGCCACTTCTTCCGGCGCTGGATTTTCTGGCGTAAGGTAGTTCCAGCTCATATTCAGCACTTGCTCAGGCAGCGCACCGCCTTCACTGGCGTACATTTTGCGCAGGCGTGAATAGATGCCGGAAAGAATTTCACCGTCATTCAGCGCTTCGCCCGGTGCATCCTGACCTTTCCAGTGCCACTGCAGCCAGCGGCCCGAGTTGACGATCGAACCGTTCTCTTCAGCGAAGCAGGTGGAGGGCAAACGGAACACTTCGGTCTGAATTTTTGACGGATCAACGTCGTTAAACTCGTCGTGATTCTCCCAGAAGGTAGCGGTTTCGGTGTTGAGCGGGTCGATGGTGACGAGGAACTTCAGCTTCGACAGTGAATCAATCACTTTGCGCTTGTTCGGGAACGACGCCACCGGGTTAAAGCCCTGGCACAGATAGCCGTTGACCTTACCTTGCGACATCATCTCGAAGTACTGCAGCACGTCGTAGCCTTTATCCCACTTCGGCAACCAGTCGAAACCCCAGTTGTTCTCTTTCTGGGCTTTGTCGCCGAAGAAGGCTTTCATTTGGCTGACAAAGAACTTTGGATAATTGCTCCAGTAGTTCACCTGGCCCGGCAGCAGCGCTTTTGGCGTGTTGGCGGCGAGATAACTCTGCAGATCGGTTTGTTTCTCCGACGGCAAGGTCATGTAACCCGGCAAACTCTGCGACAGCAGGCCGAGATCGGTCAGGCCCTGAATATTCGAGTGGCCGCGCAGCGCATTAATGCCGCCGCCAATCATGCCCATATTGCCCAACAGCAGCTGAATCATCGCCATGGTGCGGATGTTCTGCGCGCCAACCGAGTGCTGCGTCCAGCCGAGCGCATACAGGAACGAGGTGGTGCGATCGCGTGCGCTGGTTTCGCCCAGCAGTTCGCAGACATGCAGGAAGTCAGCTTTTGGCGTGCCGCAGATGCGCTCAACGATTTCTGGCGTGTAGCGGCTAACGTGTTGCTTAAGCAGGTTCCACACGCAGCGCGGGTGCGTCAGCGTGGTGTCGCGTTTGGCGAAGCCGTCATCGCCCAACTCGTAGTTCCAGCTGGTTTTGTCGTATTTGCGATTCGCTTCGTCGTATCCGCTGAACAAGCCATCTTCAAAATGATAATCCTCACGCACAATCAGGCTGGCGTTGGTGTACGCCTCGACATATTCGCGCTGGATTTTTTCGTTTTGCAGCAGCCACAGCAGTACGCCCGACAGGAAAGTGATATCGGTGCCCGAGCGGATCGGCGTATAGAAATCGGCTACCGATGCGGTTCGTGTGAAGCGCGGATCGATAACAATAATTTTGGCTTTGTTGTGAATTTTGGCTTCCATCGCCCAGCGGAATCCCACGGGATGCGCTTCAGCGGCGTTACCGCCCATCACAACGATCAGATTGGCATTACGGATGTCGACCCAGTGATTGGTCATCGCACCGCGACCAAATGTTGGAGCAAGACTTGCTACCGTTGGTCCGTGTCAAACGCGTGCCTGGTTGTCGACCGCTAACATGCCGAGCGATCGGGTAAATTTCTGGGTTAAGTAGCCGGTTTCGTTGCTGGATGCCGAAGCACACAACATGCCGGTGGAGAGCCAACGGTTTACCGTCACGCCAGCGGCGTTCTGCGCCACGAAGTTAGCGTCGCGGTCGGCTTTCATCAGCTTCGCGATGCGATCAAAGGCATCGTCCCAGCTAATGCGCTGCCATTTATTGGAGCCAGGCGCGCGGTATTCCGGGTATTGCAGGCGACTTTCACTGTGGATGAAGTCGAGCAGGCCTGCGCCTTTCGGGCACAATGCGCCGCGGCTCACCGGATGATCAGGATCCCCTTCGATGTGGAAAATGGTCTCTTTGGCGTTTTTCGCGCCGTCACCGAGGCTGTACATTAACAAGCCACAGCCAACTGAGCAGTAAGTGCAGGTGTTACGGGTTTCGCGCGCGCGCAGCAGTTTGTACTGCCGCGTTTCCGCCAGCGCTACCTCTGGCGCAAAGCCGAGCAGCGCTGCCGTTGTCCCTGCCATACCGCCAGCACACACCTTGAAGAATTTTCTTCGGCTGACGTTCATGGATTATCCTTTCAACATGATTGATTGTACTTTTGCGGTGCAGTGGATCGGGCGTCACAATAACCCGACGAATATTGCGGCAATAGCGACCTAATAATACCACTACTTTAGTAAGGTTGTTGTATGAGGCGAAAAAAGTGACAGAGAATGAGCAGGAAAGTCACATTAATGTGAATAAGATCTCAGGCGCGGTGCAGGCGCAGGTCCATCAGCGGCGTGATATCAGCCTTGCGGAAACTGACTGGCTGGCCGAGGAAGTGCCGGTGGCGCTGGTGTATAACGGCATTTCGCACGTTGTGATGATGGCGACACCCAATGATTTGGAAGCTTTTGCGTTAGGTTTCTCGCTCTCGGAAGGCATTATTGAGCGCCATGATGAAATCTTCGGCATTGATGTGGTGCCGGGCTGTAACGGTGTTGAAGTGCAGATTGAGCTCTCCAGCCGCCGCTTTATGGCGCTGAAAGAGCAGCGTCGTGCGATGGCCGGACGCACCGGCTGCGGCGTGTGTGGCGTCGAGCAACTCGATCAAATCGGTAAGCCGCTACAGCCGCTGCCATTCAGCCAAACCTTTGATTTAGCTAACCTTGATAGAGGCCTGGCGCAGTTGCGCGATTACCAGCCGATCGGCAATCTCACCGGCTGCACGCACGCGGCGGCGTGGATGTCACCGCAAGGCGAATTGCAGGGCGGCTATGAAGATGTGGGTCGCCATGTGGCGCTGGACAAATTGCTGGGGAATCGCAGCCAGCAGCCGTGGCAGCAGGGCGCGGTGCTGGTTTCCAGCCGCGCCAGCTATGAGATGGTGCAGAAATCCGCTATGTGCGGCGTGGAGATTCTGTTTGCGGTTTCGGCGGCAACGCAGCTCGCCGTTGAGGTGGCTGAACGCTGCAATCTCACGCTGGTCGGTTTCAGTAAACCGGGTCGCGCCACGGTTTACAGCCATCCGCAGCGCCTGCGTTAAACCACCTGCACCTGTGGCAACGCCTGTTGCAGCGCCGCCAGCGCGCCAGGTTTGGCCGCGCCGCTGTCGCAAATCAGCAGATCGACTTCCGCAATTGGTGCGTAAACGGTGCGGCTGATCACGCCGAGTTTGCTGTGGTCTGCCAGTAAAATGGTGCGATTCGCCTGCTGCACCATGGCGCGGGCAATCGCTGCTTCATGAGTATGAAAGCTGCTGGCACCGTTTTTAGCATCGATGCCGACCGGCGAAAGCAGCGCCACATCGGCGCGATAACGATAAATTTCGCCGATCGTCATCTCACCGCGCGTTTGCTGCGCGCCTGCCATCATTATGCCGCCAAGCAAAATCACCTGATTATTCAACGTCTCATGCTCTTCCGCTGCGCTCAGCGCCAGCGCGGCCTGCAAACTGTTGGTAATGATGGTTAAACCCGACATGCTGCGCAGCTGTTCGGCCAGCATGGTGGTGGTGGTGCCGGCATCAAGGAACAGCGTTTGGCCGGGCTGAAGATGCTGCGCTGCAGCAACCGCAATCGCGCGTTTCTCTTTCGCCTGCGCGTTACGGCGCACCTGTAATGGCGGCTCCGGCTGGCTATCAACGGCAACCAAACCGCCATGTACACGCCGCGCCAATCCCTGCGCTTCCAGTTCAATAATGTCGCGCCGCGCGGTTTCGCGCGAAATGCCAAGCTCGTTGATGATACGTTCGGTGCTGAGCTGATGTTGCGTGGTCAGCAGCGCGCGAATGCGGTGTAAGCGGGTTTCCTGCAGCATGACTTTTCCCTGTGGCGTGTTCAACCTGGGCCTAAGCTTACCTGAGTGTCATTACGCCGTCATGTGTATTTTGTTGTATTTGTGTATTTGGTTGCATTTGTCGCCAAAGCAGGCATGATATTGGCAAACGGCGATTTCGCATGCACCCCTTTCACCTTCGCAACGGGAGTTACCATGGCTACACGTTCTACCATCATGGATACCAACAGTTTTCGTGCTGAGCACGCCGACGGGCTGGATGCGGCAACCCGCAAGCTCACCGACAAGCGCAGCAAAGTGTTGGGCGAGTCGTATCGCCTGTTTTACCGCAAGCCGGTGCACTTAGTGCGCGGCGAAGGGCAGTATTTGTGGGATGCCGCCGGTGATAAATATCTTGATGTGTACAACAACGTGGCGAGCATTGGTCACTGCCATCCGGCGGTGATTGAGGCGGTCAATCAGCAGATGAAGATGCTGAACACCCACACGCGCTATCTGCACGAACGCATTCTCGATTACACCGAAGAGCTGCTGGCGACCACGCCAGATGCCATCGATCGCGCCATGTATATGTGTACCGGTTCGGAAGCCAACGATTTGGCGATCCGCGTGGCGCGTGCTTTTAGCGGCGGCACCGGCATTATTGTGTCGCAGGAGGCGTATCACGGCACCAGCGATCTCACGTCGGGCGTGTCACCCGCGCTCGGCAGCGGACAGCCGTTGGCGGCAACCACGCGTTTGGTTTCACCGCCGGATGCTTATCGCGTGAATGCGCCGGATCTCGGCGAGTGGTTTGCCAATGAAATCCAGAGGCAGATCGACGATATGAAAGCGCACGGCATTAAGTTTGCCGGCTTTCTCGCTGACTCCATCTTCTCTTCCGATGGCGTATTACCGAACCCACGCGGCTTCCTGCAAAAAGCGGTCGATGTGGTGCATGCCAATGGCGGGATTTTCATCGCCGATGAAGTGCAGCCGGGCTTTGGTCGTACCGGCGATGCGTTCTGGGGCTTTGCGCGTCACGGCGTGGTGCCCGATGTCATCACCACCGGCAAACCAATGGGCAACGGCATTCCGGTTTCAGGTTTGCTGGCGAAAAGCGATGTGCTGGCCGCGTTCAGCGATGAGATTCCTTACTTCAACACCTTTGGCGGTAATCCGGTGGCGATGGCCGCAGCGCAAGCGGTGTTGACGGTGATTAAGGAGGAGGGCTTGCAGGAGCACAGCCGCGTGGTGGGCGCCAAACTGTTAGGTGAGTTGCAGAAACTGATGGATCGCCATGAATCGATCGGCGACGTGCGCGGTGCAGGGCTGTTTATTGGTTTCGAACTGGTGCAGGACCGCGCCAGCAAAGCGCCGGATAAAGCGCTGGCGCTGGATTTGATCGAAAAACTGCGCGAACACCGCGTGCTGACGTCAGTGGCGGGCCCTTACGGTAACGTGCTGAAACTGCGTCCGCCGTTGGCGTTCCAGGAAGCAGATATCGACTGGCTGGTGGGCGCGCTGGATAAGTCGCTGAGTGAGTTGGGGCGGTAAAGCGGTCGCTGTGGATAGGGTGCGGTAATGAATAAGGTCGCCATGAATGGCGACCCTACGGGGTATTACGCTGCGGTTTCCTCGGCGAAAATGCTCTCCATCTTCTGCCATGCCTGCGCCACATCGTCATCCAGATTAAACAATCCTGACGTACCGACAATAAACACATCGACGCCGGAAGCGGCGATTTGTTTAAAGGTGCGCGCGTTGCACGAACCATCAATTTCAGTCAGATAGTGATAACCGTGCTCTTCGCGCATGGCGATCAGCTGGCGAATCTTATTCAGCGTTTCCGGAATAAACGTCTGCCCGGCGAAACCCGGATCCACCGACATCACCGTCACTTTATCCAGCAGATGCGCATATTCACGAATACTTTCTGCCGGTGTGGCCGGGTTTAACACCACGCCGCAGCGACGGCCCGCATCTTTAATCTGCTTCAGCAGGCGAAAGATTTTATTATTGGCGGTTTCCGGGTGGAAGCTAATAATATCTGCGCCTGCCTCAATGCACATCGGAATAATGTCTTCCGGATGATTCACCATTAAATGCACGTCAATCGGCACATCGGTAATTTTACGCAGGTTCTCAATAAAGAATGGCGACAGCGTAATATTCTTCACGTAGCTGCCATCCATAATATCGACATGATAAAAGGCGGCGGTGCTATTCATCGCTTCGACCTGCTCGCGAAAACGCGTGAGATCCATGCACATTAAGGAGGGGGAAAATTTGGCTTGCATAACTTATTTCCTCATTACAAAAACAGCGCCCGCAGGCGCTGTTGATGACATCAATGGAAGAACGAAATAATGTGGCCGAGCACGATACCGACAATGCCGAAGTCGGCATCGCCGAAGGTGGTAGAAGCAAAGCCGAGGTCGCCCATCAGCGGCAGCAGAATCGCTGGCAGGAAGGAGATCAGCAGGCCTTGCACAAAGGCGCCAATCACTGCGCCACGACGTCCGCCGGTGATATTGCCGTAGACGCCAGCAGTCGCACCGCAGAAGAAGTGCGGCACCAGACCCGGAACGATGACGCTTAGGCCAAACAGCGGGCACAGGAACATGCTGATCAACCCGGCGGAGAAACTCGACAGGAAGCCGATGATCACCGCGTTCGGTGCGAACGGGAACACGGTTGGGCAATCCAGCGCCGGTTTGGCGTTGGGTACCAGCTTATCGGCGATGCCTTTAAAGGCCGGCACGATCTCCGCAATCACCATACGCACACCGGCGAGGATGATGTAGACGCCAGCAGCAAAGGTAATCGACTGAATAATGGCGAACACAATGTAGTTCTGGCCGCCACTGATGCTTTCGGTGAACTCTTTACCCGCAACCAGAACCAACGCGATAAACAGAATCATCATGGTCAGCGAAATCGCTACCGATGAGTCGCGCAGGAAGTTGAGGGTTTTCGGCACCTTCAGCTCTTCAATCGACGGGCTGCCTTTACCGACCACTTTACCGACTAACGCAGAGAGCAGATAACCGGTTGAGCCAAAGTGGCCGAGTGCCAGATCGTCCGAGTTGGTGATTTTGCGGGTGAACGGCTGCAGAATCGCCGGGCACACCACCATCATGGTGCCGAGAATCAGCGAACCAATCAGCACCAGCCAGAAACCGTGTATGCCGCCTACCGACAGAATCACCGCCAGCATCGCCGACATATACAGCGTGTGGTGACCGGTCAGGAAGATGTATTTCAGCGGTGTAATACGCGCCAGCAAGATGTTCACCAGCATACCGAACACCATGATCATGGCGGTTTCGGTGCCGTAACTCTTCTGCGCCAGCGCGGCCATTGCATCGGTATTTGGCACCACGCCCTGAATATTAAACGAGTGCTCAAACAGCTGGCTGAAGATGGTCAATGTGGCCGCAATTAAATTGGCCCCGGCGATGAGAATAACAAAACCCATGATGGTTTTAAGCGTGCCGGAAATAACATCAGAAACCGGTTTCTTTTGCAGTAATAAACCAAACAGGGAAAAAAGGCCGACAAGTATTGCGGGTGTTCCAAGAACATCCTTTATAATAAATTGCAGCATAACCTACTCCGTATTAAGTAGCGTGTACTTGCCTTACAAGGTTATTAAATGTTTTCAGCGATAATTTCTTTTATTTTTGCATTATCCAGCAGGTTAGTCAGGCCAACGACTTTCGCGCTGTGTCCGGCTAATTGATCGGCAATATCTTTCGCGGCAATAATTAAATCAGCCTGTTCAGATTTCGCTGAGGTTAAATCGGTATGGCCCACTTCGGCTTCTTTACCCAATTCCGCCACAATCTTCTTCACGTTCATTTCAACAATGAAGCTGCTGCCTAAACCATTTCCACACACAATCAGCACTTTTTTCATAATAGGGTTCTCTGGTTATTTATTTTCAATGACAGCTTCAATCGCTGACAGGGTAGAAGCCGACAGCAACTGCTGCAGGCGGGATTCGTCGCTGAACACGTCGGCTAATGCGGTGATCATCTGAATATGATCGTCGCCAGACACCGCACACAGCATGATGACCACATAAACCGGATCGTTCTCATCGGCCTGAAAGCTCACGCCATTCTTCACATGCAGCAGCGACAGGCCGTTTTTGCGCGCGCCTTGTTCCGGGCGGGCATGTGGCATCGCCAGACCCGGTGCCAGCACGTAATACGGGCCGAGCTCGGCATGCGAGGTGAAGATGGCATCGAGATAAGCCGGGCTGATGGCACCGGCTGCCAGCAGCGGTTCGGCGGATAAACGCACCGCTTCCTGCCAGTCGCTAACCTGCTCTACGACACGAATATGTTGCGGTGTTAGCCATTGAGTGAGCATCAGTAATTCCTGTTTATTCGTCGATGGGGTGCAATGTAGGTTATTTTCTCAGCGGTTTTCTGTGATGATTGTCGCAAAAGTTAGCGCTAACACCGTTATTGTTAAAAAACGTGTTATCGCTAACATTTCCTTGCTGCGCGTTTGTCTTCGTTGCAAGCACCTGACATGCTCAGCATTCTGAAAAGATCGCGGGGTGAGGGATGCCCGAAACTGTGGTTTTTCACATGGCGCGTTAACAGATTTGGTTTTAAGCTGCGTCCTGGCAAAAAAGTAGCGAGTAATGCAGGAGATCGCATGACAGAAAAAAAGCGGCGCGGTACCGGCAAAAGTACTTTAGCCGATGTTGCCCGTTTGGTAGGTGTAAGCACCATGACAGCATCGCGTGCGTTGCGCATGCCGGAAAAAGTGTCGCCTGAAATTCGCGCTAAAATCGATGCGGCGGTGATTGAACTCTCCTATGTACCGAACGTGCAGGCGAGTAATCTCGCCTCGGCGACATCACGCCTGATCACCATGGTGGTGCCGTCGTTTGCCACGCCGGGCAGTGCGATTGTGTCGGAAGCGCTGCAGGAAGTGCTGCGGCCGCAGGGCTACAACATGATGCTGGCGGAAGCCAATCATTCAGCTGCGGAAGAGAGCGAACTGATTGAAATGCTGCTCTCTTATAATCCGGCGGCGATGGTGCATTTCAATTTCGATAACGCCGCCGAAGCGCATCGTCTGCTGAGCAATTCCGGGCTGCCGGTGATGGATATTGGCGGTGTGCATCAGGACTCGGCGGGGATCAGCATTGGTGTCGATTACGCCAAAGCGATTCGCCAACTGGTGCAAAGTCTGGTCGATCGCGGTTATCGCAATCTCGGTTTGTTGTGCACGCAGAGTAATAACACCATCTTCCGCCAGCTGCTGAATGGCTGGCACAGCGGCATGCTGGCGATGAATCAGGCGCCGCATCGCGTGGTGACATCGCCGAAAATGCCTACTTTTGCCGCCGGGCACAGCTTGCTGGCAGAAATTCGCCTTACCTGGCCAGAGCTGGATGTGCTGATTTGCACCAGCGATGAAGTGGCCTGCGGTGCCATCATGGCGTGCCATGCGGCGGGGATTGCGATTCCCAGCCAGTTGGCGATTGCCAGCATTGGCGGCGGCCCGTTAGCGGCGGTATGCTCGCCGCCGCTGACCAGCATTGTTTTGCCGTATGAAGAGATGGGGCGCACGGCAGGTAAACGTCTGCTGGCGGCGCTCAAAGGCGATGAACCGCCAGCCATCAATGAACTGCCGGTGCAGCTTAAACTGCGCGCCAGCAGCCACAAGGTGTAGCCGTGCGTGCGCACCTTTTCCCAGATTCATCAAATCCTTATCAATTCTAAGGCATTGATAACCCTTTTACGGATCATGTTTTTAACTATAATGATCCGACTGCTTACGCGGCACGCCCAATGAGGTGGTGCTGCAAAACACTAAAATGGAGAGGAAGAACATGAGTTATTCACTGCCATCCCTGCCGTATGCGTACGACGCACTGGAACCGCACTTCGACAAGCAGACGATGGAAATCCATCACTCTAAACACCACCAGGCCTACGTTAACAACGCTAACGCTGCGCTGGAAGGTACCGAATTCGCTAACCTGCCGGTAGAAGAACTGATCGCTAAACTGGATCAGCTCCCAGCAGACAAAAAAGGTCCACTGCGTAATAACGCAGGCGGCCACGCTAACCACAGCTTCTTCTGGAAAGGTCTGAAACTGGGTACCTCGCTGCAGGGCGACCTGAAAGCCGCCATCGAAAAAGATTTCGGTAGCGTTGAAGCTTTCCAGGCTGAGTTTGAGAAAGCTGCTACTACTCGCTTCGGTTCAGGCTGGGCGTGGCTGGTGAAAAAAGGCGACAAACTGGCTGTGGTTTCAACCGCAAACCAGGACAGCCCACTGATGGGTGAAGCGGTCGCTGGCGTTTCAGGCACTCCGATCATCGGTCTGGACGTTTGGGAACATGCTTACTACCTGAAGTATCAGAACAAACGTCCTGATTACATCAAAGCATTCTGGAACGTTGTGAACTGGGACGAAGCTGCAGCGCTTTTCGCTGCTGCTAAGTAAGTTCAGGCTAAAGCTGCAACACGAAACCGGTGATGATTTCACCGGTTTTTTTTCGTCTTTTTAAACCTTTTCTAAACGACCTGAATATTCACGCGTACGATTATTGCGCTGCGAAAGCTTATTAACCTGCCGTTGATAATTTGGGGCATATAGTAGCGACAATTTGTCTCGCTAAGCCTAAATAATCATGTCTACTATCACAACTTCTGTGACGAATAATGATTCGTCAGCGCCGCTGTTTTTGCCATTAATAAGCGGAAAGTTCAGGCCGAATAAATTATGGAATAGCGGAAGTTTTCGCGCGAAATTTGCCTTAAGGTCGCTAGTCTTTCCTGTGACGACCTTTAATTATCTGCACCAGTTAGCGAAATTGTCTGCGCTGCCGCAGCTGTTGACCATGCAGGGTTTGCTGCCGGCAAAGCCACATCGTCCTTATCTGCGTGCGGGATTCAGCGTGGCGCAACGTGCGCAGGCGATCATCGATCACTACACGTTGATGGAGCAGTTAGATAATGCGGCACTGCGCCAGCTGTTGCAGAGTCCGGGCGATAATTTGCTGGCCACGTTGAGCGGCAAAAATGACGAGGCATTTGTGATTCACTGCTGTCCGGGGCGCTTTGACCGCGAAGGTGAAATTACCCTGGAACTGCGTTATGAATCACAATTAATTGCTTCGCTCTCTTTCTCTATTATTCGCGAACAGAACAAGCGCACCTTATTAATTGGTGGATTGCAGGGGCCGCGTAAACATATTTCCAACGACGTGATTCGCGATGCCACGAAAGCGGCACACGGCATATTCCCGAAACGTTTGCTGATGGAAGCGGTATTTAATCTGGCGCAACAGTGTGGCGTTGAGGCGATCACTGCCGTTGGCGATACCACGCACGTGTTCCGTAGCCTGCGCTATCGTCACAGTAAAGGCGACAAGTTCTTTGCCAGCTACAGCGAGTTTTGGTTGTCGTTGGGTGGCGTGGCGCGTGCTGATGAGCTGTTTGCGTTGCCGTTACGCGCGGAGCGTAAAGATCTGGAAGAGATTGCCAGCAAGAAGCGCGCCGAGTATCGCCGTCGCTATGCCTTGCTGGACAGTCTGAATGAACAAGTTCATCAGGCGGCTGGCATCCTACGCGACGTCTCACACGCCGCGTAAGTAAAGATTAGAACGGCTGCTTCGCGTAGCCGGTCATCACTTTCAGTCCCATCTCACGTCCGAGCGCGGTCATTGGGTGTACCACCACCAGGCCGCGCACGCTTTTCTTGAATGCGCCCATGTTGGCCTGTTCTTTCTTAGTGATTTCGCGGCTAAAGCCCAGCTTCTGCAGCTGTTGCGCTTCTTTACTCAGCTTCTCGGTGCGCACACTGCGCAGGCGCTCAATTTCCAGCTCCAGCTTCTCTTTTTCACGCAGCAGTTCACCGAGCTTTTCGGCATCGCCAGAGGCTAACAGCGGGGCTTCTTTGCGGTTGAGCGCATCGAGCTGATCGCTCAGCAGTTTAATCTCGGCTTTTTCTTGTTCTTTCATTGGGGGAAAACTCGTTAAGGAAAACAGGCAAAGGATACACAAATCTACGCAGTTTTGCAGCGTGGCGCGTATTCATGCTCGCCTGGTCGCCATGAATGGCGACCCTACAACGCCGGCTTTTTAAACACCTGCTTGTGCGAAATGCGTGAAATCAGCTCGGTGAGCGACAGCACCATGGTTGAACGCACCATCTGCAGATAGCGCTGCTGCTGCATTGAGCGCAGTTGCTCGTCGTCGCGGTTGAAGTCCGGCTGCGGCGGCCAGGCGACCACGCAGTGCAATTCACCAAACGGGCCGAGGATCTCATCATCGGTAAAACGATAATCGCTGATGTCGTGATTCAACTCCTCACGCAGCGCCAGCAGCAGTTCGCAATCTTCGTACTCATGCCGGTTGATCACGCCCAGGCCGTAAATCAGCTTGAGGCGAACCGAGAGTTCGCCCAGCGGACCATTACCCAGCAGCAGCGGTTCTACTGCGTATTTGACCGCGTAATCGTCCTTGCGAAACACTTGCAGCACCAGCAGGTTAACTGCTTCGGTCAGCAGCTCAACGGCGGCGATCAGGAAGCTTCTCACCGAACGACCGGCGTTCAGGCGCTCAAGCACCCGGTTTTCAAAAGCCTGCTTCTCTTCCATCATTGCCTGCATCGTTCAGCTACCGCCAGCGGGCACGCAAGCGCGCCCGAGTTAACCACTAAAGGGCGCGCATTATGCCATAGCGTTGTAAGCGCTCACCACTGAGGTGACCACTTCGCTGTTGGCATCCAGGCCAGAAATTTCCGCCAGCGTGGCTTGCGGGCCTTTTTCAGCCAGCAGGGCAACCAGTTCCTGCGCCTGCGGATCGGCTTCGCTGCGATAGTGCATCGCGGCGGCAATGCCCTGCACCAGATTGGTATGCGGCAGATTGTATTCAATGGTGCCCAGCGTTGGCTTGATCAGGCGATCGCCCGCGCTCAGTTTACGCAGCGGCTGACGACCTACGCGCTCAACGTCATCTTTCAGGTAAGGATTTTCGAAGCGGGTGAGGATTTTCTGGATGTAAGCAGCATGCTTATCGGCCTCAAAGCCATAACGCTTGATCAGCACTGCGCCGCTTTCCTGCATCGCACCTTGCACCACCGCACGCACTTTCTCGTCGAGAATCGCGTCACGAATGGTGGCGTGACCGGCCAACTGGCCGAGATATGCGGTGATGGCGTGACCGGTATTGAGGGTGAACAGCTTGCGCTCAACGAAAGCCATCAGGTTGTCGGTTAATTCCATGCCAGGAATGTTTGGCAATTCACCTTTGAACTGAGTTTTATCAACAATCCACTCGCTGAAGGTTTCCACGGTGACTTCCAGCGGATCGGTGGTGCCAGCTTCGGACGGCGGCACAATGCGATCTACTGCGGAATCAACGAAGCCAACATGCGCTTCAACCCACGCGTGATACTGCTCTGGCAGCGCTTTCAGCACGTGCTGTTTCAGCTGGCTGGTGCCGCGCACCATGTTTTCACAGGCGATGATGTTGAGTGGACGGACGTTACCGCTGTCGCTGCGTTTAGCCAGACCTTTCGCAACGCCACCGGCGATTCGCTCCAGAATCTGCGGGCCCACCGCCGTGGTCACGATATCAACCTCAGCAATCAGCGCAACGATGTCATCGCTGGTGCTGTTGACGGCGCTCACGCCTGTTACGATTTCGACTTTTGCCTGCTCGCCAACCACATGAACCGGATACTCATGACGGGCGTTAAGGGCATCAAGTACCACCTGATTGACGTCAGCAAACACCAGCTCGATGCCGGCATCCGCCAGTAACTTACCGATAAAACCGCGACCAATGTTACCTGCTCCAAAATGTAACGCTTTCATAAATTTGACCCATATCAAATGACGAAAGGGCGGGCAAGTCCGCCCCGGAAATGTGGGACGGGCTTACCCGCCCCAGGGAAGGTAAAACGTGGTATTACGCTTTGACGGTATTGCCTGAGAGCAGGTCCAACACGTCCTGCACGCTGGTGGTATTCGCCAGCTTCTCAATCACGCTGTCATCATCCAGCGCGTTGGTGAGGCTGGTAATCACCTGAATGTGCTCGTTATTGCGAGCGGCGATACCAATCACCAAGCGCGCCACGTCTTCTGGCTCATCACCAAACTGCACGCCTGCCGGATACTGACAGAACACCACGCCGGTTTTCAGCACGCGGTCTTTCGCTTCTACGGTACCGTGTGGCACAGCAATGGATTCACCGAGGTAAGTTGGCGTCAGCTTTTCACGTTCCAGCATCGCTTCAACATATTCCGGCTGCACGTAGCCGCCTTTCACCAGCTGCTCACCCGCAAAGCGAATCGCCTGCTCTTTATGGGTGGCGCTCAGGCCGAGGAACACGTTGTCTGCACCCAGTTTGAACAGGTGCGCGTTGCCTTCGTCGTAGCTGTCAGCCAGCGTGGTCTGCACGGTTTCGCGACGCGCTTCACTGCGGTTAGCGGCAACCAGACGTTCAGTCAGATTGCTGTACAGCGCGCTATCGAGGAAGTTGTTCAGCGAAATATGCTGCGCTTGCGGTGCCTGACGCATCGCACGTTCGGTCAGATCGCGGTGGGTAATCACCAGATCGACGTCGCCCGGCAGCGAGTTAATCGCCGTGTTGGTGACGGAGATATTGCTCAGACCCGCGTCCTGCACTTTCTTACGCAGCACGCCTGCACCCATCGCACTTGAACCCATACCGGCGTCACAGGCTACGATGATTTTGCGTACGTGGTTCAGGTCAACGCTCATCGCGTCGCCAGCAACCGGTGAACCGGCAACGGCCTGACCTTTCGACTGCGCTTTCATATCCTGCATGCGCTGTGTCGCCGCTTCGATATCGTCATCTTCTTTCACTTTGCTGGTTTTCAGCAGGATTGAAGAGACCACGAAGGAGACGGCAAATGCAGCGATGATGGCCGCGATATTCGCGAAGTAAGCGCCTTTTGGCGTCATCGCCAGCACGGCCAGGATAGAGCCTGGAGAAGCCGGAGAAACCAGGCCGCCGTTCAGCAGCGTCAAGGTGAACACGCCAGTCATACCGCCAAGGATAACTGCCAGCAACAGACGCGGCGCCATCAGCACGTATGGGAAGTAAATTTCGTGGATACCACCCAGGAAGTGGATGATCGCTGCACCGCCTGCAGATTGTTTAGCGCTACCGCGACCAAACATCATGTAGGCAACCAGCACGCCCATACCCGGACCTGGGTTAGCTTCAATCAGGAAGAAGATTGATTTGCCGGCCTCGCTCGCCTGCTGGATACCCAGCGGAGAGAAGATACCGTGGTTGATGGCGTTATTGAGGAACAGGATTTTCGCCGGTTCAACAAAGATCGACGTCAGTGGCAGCAGGTTGTTCTGCACCATCAGATTCACGCCAGCGGCGAGAATGTGTGACAGGCCTTCAACCAGTGGACCGATTGCCAGGAACGCTAACAGCGCCAGCAGCATACCGATGATACCGGCCGAGAAGTTGTTAACCAGCATCTCGAAGCCGCTTTTGATCTTGCCATCAACGGCGCGGTCAAAGGATTTGATCGCCCAGCCGCCCAGCGGACCGGCAATCATCGAGCCGAGGAACATCGGCATATCGGCACCGACGATCACGCCCATGGTGGTGATGGCACCGACCACGCCACCGCGATCGCCGCCAACCAGACGTCCACCGGTGAAACCAATCAGCAGCGGCAGCAGGTAGGTGATCATTGGGCCGACGAGTTTCGCCAGCGTTTCGTTTGGAATCCATCCGGTTGGGATGAACAGCGCAGTGATGATACCCCATGCGATAAACGCACCGATGTTAGGCATCACCATATTACTCAGAAAGCGACCAAAGCTCTGAACCTTGACCTTTACTGATGAGGACATAAACCCACCCCTTATTGAGACGCGCTGCAATAAGAGAGCGCGTTTGTTTTTGTTTGAACGTTACGGCGGGGGCCGTGGCATTACTGTATGCACGCGGACTCTAGCACTAGTTTATTACGCTGCGTAGAGCAGTACCTAAGTGTGATGCAGATCACGCTAAGTTGGGGTGGTTGGGGTGCAATAAGGTGATACTGATCACAAAAAGACGCTGTAAGAAAGCAACGATGCCGAAAAATTAAGCAAAACAAGATGATGAATGTGACTTAAGTCACCTTTTTCGCTGGGTGCTTTGTTGTGTAAATGTGATCAATGTCACAAACTATTTTTGGTCGAAAATGCGCCAGATCACAATATGCTTCAGCAGAAAAGTGAGCTGTAAGGAAGTGACGAAATTCTGAAAAGAAACGAATGGCTTGTAGGGTCGCCATTATTGGCGACCACTAAAATATATCGGCTGTTATAACCCGCCTTGCACCGCATTTTGCGCTTGCGTCAGCGCCTGCGCATTGCTGGAGAGATTGCTCATCAGCGTGTTGTACTGCGTTGCCTGATCCTGCGTTGGGAACTGCACGCCGCCGTCGTTGAAGGTTACGCGTGTGCCTTGCGATTGCAGATAGTCGCCGGTTTGCACCGCCGCCTGGCTCAGCGCCTGCAGCTGTGGCAGCAGCGGAATCAGCGTGCTGGCTGGTTGCGTTACCACTTTGGTAAACGCGGCGTCGTAGACTTTCTTCAGATCATCCGGCTGTTTCAGCGTGGCTTTGCTGCTGTCCGCCTGCATTTTGGCGCTCTGAATCTGCTGGGTCAGCACGCTCAGATTACCGCTGGCCTGGCGCAGGCTATCGCGGCGCGTCAGGTAATCCTGCGGTACACGAATCGCCGCTAACTCATCAACCACCGGACGCATACCTTGCTCAATCGCCTGATTGGTCTGCTGCGAGAAACCATACAGGATGGCGTAATCGCTGGCGTAGTTACCGAAGGTCTGCTTCTGGTTTTCACTCAGGCTTGGCAGATGCTCGCCGCTGCGCATCACTGTGTTCTGAAGGAAATCGCTGAACGCTTTACGCTGATCGCCCTCTTTGTCGCCACAGGCCGTAAGTTGCAGCACGACTAAGGCACTGACCATCAGCATGCCGGTACGCATCCAGATGCGGGAAATTCCTGACGCCATGATTAACTCCTGTTATGGCAAATTCGATTCGGTGGGAATGGTCCTAAAGGATAGTGCAATGGCCTGGCGGGTACAACGGGCGGCGTTTGCCAGGTGCGCATAAATGCACACCCGACAAGGAAATAGCGGAATTCGTAGGGTCACCATTTATGGTGACCTTTTTTAAAACAGCAAATCAGAACACCAGCGCCTGCCCATCCTTACGGCTTTCAGTGGCGGCGATGTAGAAGCCTTGCGGATCGCGCACAATCGCCTGCGCACCGCCGAAGTTATAGCCGAGCAGCGGATCTTCCAGCGTAATTTGATGCCCCATCTCGCGCAGCTTTGCCAGCACGTTACGGTCGATGCCCGGCTCAACCACCACCGCACGCCCTTGCTCAACGCGCCAGCGCGGGGCATCAATCGCTGCCTGCGGGTTTTGCTTGTGCTGCATGATGCGCAGCGCCATCTGCAAATGACCTTGTGCCTGCATCGGGCCGCCCATCACGCCAAACGACATCAGCGGCTGACCGTCACCATCGAGGGCAAACGCCGGAATGATGGTGTGGAACGGACGCTTGCCGCCGGCCACCACATTGGGATGCTGCGGATCGAGTGAGAAACCGCAGCCACGATTTTGCAGGCTGATGCCGGTGCCCGGCACCACCACGCCAGAGCCGAAGCCCATGTAGTTTGACTGTATAAAGGAAACCATCATGCCGCTGGCATCGGCGGTAGAGAGATACACCGTGCCGCTCTGCTGCGGGGAACCAAAGGTAAAATCCCCGGCCCGATCGGGATTAATCAGCTGCGCGCGCTGTTTCAAATATTCATCGCTTAGCAGCAGTTCCGCCGGGAACTCGAGGTGATCGTAATCGCTGACGTAACGATCCAGATCGGCTAGCGCCAGTTTCATCGCTTCAATCGACAGATGCAGCCACGGCACCGAATCCGGTTGATAGCGGCCAATATCCCACTGTTCGAGAATGCCCAGTGCAATCAAGGTGGCGATGCCCTGACCGTTCGGCGGCAACTCCTGCACCGATCCGCCCGCAAACGGGCGCGATAACAATTCCACCCAATCAGCGCGATGATTTTTCAGATCATCAAGGCTGAGCGCCGCGCCATGCTGCTCAGCAAACGCCACTATCTTTTCAGCCAGCTCACCACGATAGAAGGCTTCACCGCGCGTTTCGGCGATTTTTTGCAGCGTTTCGGCTTGCGCCGGATTGCGGAACAGTTCTCCAGCACGCGGCGGGCGACCCTCAGGTGCAAAGCACTCGACAAAACCAGGCTGATCTTTGAGCTTGTTGTAGGCGCGCTGCCACAGATGACCAATCAGCGGTGAAACCGGGAAACCGTCACGCGCGTATTCAATGGCCGGTTGCGCCAGCGTGGTAAGCGGCAGCGTGCCAAAGCGTTCGGCCAGCTCAACCCACGCCGAAACCGCGCCCGGCACGGTGACCGCTTCCCAGCCGATTTCCGGCATAGCATCGCGTCCGGCAAAGCGTTCCGGGTTCCATGCCGCAGGCGAGCGGCCCGAGGCATTCAAACCGTGCAGTTTTTTGCCATCCCAGATAATCGCAAAGGCGTCACTGCCGAGGCCGTTGCCGCTGGGCTCCAGCACGGTTAACGCCATTGCACTGGCAATCGCCGCATCCACCGCATTGCCGCCCTGTTGCAGCATGCGCATCCCGGCCTGTGCCGCCAGCGGCTGCGAAGTGGCAACCGCGTTGCGTCCCATCATCGGTACGCGGTGTGAGGCATAGCTGACGTTAAAATCCAGTTCACTCATGATCGTTCCTTAGTGTGAGTCATCGCGTGGGTCGAGCGCGTCGCGCAAACCGTCGCCCAGCAGGTTGAAGCCCTGCACGGTGAGAAAAATAGCCAGGCCGGGGGAAATCGACATCCACGGCGCCTGTTCGAGAAAGCCCTTGGCGGTATTCAGCATCGCACCCCATGAAGGCGAGGGCGGTTGCTGGCCGAGGCCAAGGAAAGAGAGGCTGGCTTCGGTGATAATCGCCGAAGCAATTGCCAGCGTGGCCTGCACCAGAATCGGCGACAGCACATTGGGCAGCACGTAACGCAGGATGATCCAGCGATCGGGCAAACCAATCGCCCGCGCGCCATCGATGTACTCTTCGTGCCGAATGGCAATCACCTGGCCACGCGTCAAGCGGGCGAAAATCGGCATCGCAGACAGACCAATGGCAATCATCGCATTCGACAAGCTCGGGCCAAGAAACGCCCCCAGCGCAATCGCCAGAATCAGAAACGGGCACGCCAGCAGCGCTTCGATAAAGCGCGAAATAATGCCGTCGCACCAGCCTTGCCAGTAACCGGCGATCAGCCCCAGCGGCACGCCAATCAGAATGGCGATCAGCACTGAAATGCAGCCCGCCAGCAGCGAAGTACGCGCGCCCCACACCAGGCGCGACAAAATATCGCGGCCCAGCTCATCAGTGCCAAACCAGTGCAGCACCGTAGGCGCTTTACGCACCGCAAGGAAATTGGCTTTGATGGGATCAAACGGAGCCAGCCACGGTGCCAGCAGCGCCACGGCGACAAACAGCAGCACAATCACCGCACCAATCAGCGCACTTTTGTTACGCAGGAACTTTTTCAGCACCCGACGATTGGGCTTTGCCACTGCAGGCAGTGTTCCAGCGGTTAATACCTCGCTCATGGTCAGCCTCGCATTTTCGGGTTGATGATCAGATAGAGCACATCGGCCAGCAGATTGAGCAGCAGGAAGCCAATCGCCACCACCAGCACCACGCCTTGCACCACCGCGTAATCACGGTTAAACACCGCATCGACAATCATCTTGCCAAAGCCGGGCAGCGTGAAGACCTGTTCAGTCAGCACCGCGCCACCCAGTAACTCGCCAAACAGCAGCGTGGTGAGGGTAACGATCGGCATCAGCGCATTACGCAACGCATGCTTGAGCACCACTTTCTTTGCCAGCAGCCCTTTGGCGCGAGCGGTGCGAATGTAATCCGCTTTCAGCACGGCGATCATTGAAGCGCGGGTGTGGCGCATTAACGTGGCGGCCAGTCCGGTGCCGAGCACTAGCGCTGGCAGCAGCAGCGTTTTCAGGTTCTGCGCCACATCTTCGCTAACTGGCACAAAGCCGGATGCCGGTAGCCATTGCAGATGCACGGAGAACAGCAGAATCAGCAGAATACCGAGCCAGAAGTGAGGCACTGAAATCCCGGAGAGCGCGACAAAGTTGGTGGTGTGATCGACCCAACTGTCTTTGCGCACTGCGGCGATGATGCCCATGCTGATGCCTATCACCAGCGCGATAATCATCGCCAGCAATGACAATTCCAGCGTGACCGGCAATTTGCTGGCGATCAGCGCCGTCACCGGCTCTTTGGTGCGCAGCGACATGCCCAAATCGCCGGTTAGCGCATTGCCAATCCAGGCGAAATATTGCGTGGGAATCGGATCATCCAGATGATATTCCGCCCGCAGCTGGGCGATAACCGCCGGATCGCGCTCTTCACCCGCCATCGCCAGCACCGGATCGCCCGGCAGCAGCTTTTGCAGTGCGAACACCATAATGCTCACCAGCAGCAGCGTCGGAATGGCCAGCAATAGCCGTTTTACAATCAGTTCCAGCATCCTCGCTCCTTAGCGGTTTACTGCGCCAGACTTACGCCAGCCAAACGCACCAATCCGTCCGGCCAGGCTTTGAAGCCCTGCAATTTCTTCGACATGCCAAAAATGCGTGGCTCAAAGTAGAGGTAAGCAATCGGCATATCGGTTTGCAGCTGGTTCACCACCTGGGTGTACAGCGCCTGACGCTGTGCCTGGTCGTTGGTGAGACGCGCGGCGTTCAGCCACTCATCGACCTGCGCATTGCTGTAGCGTCCGTCATTGAGCGTGCCTTTGCTGTTAATAAACGAATAGATGCTGCCGTCCGGATCCGGACGCCCAGACCAACCCGACAGGCTGAGCTGATAATCACCGCGTTGCTGACGATCCAGCAGCGTAGCGAACTCACTCATTTGCAGATTGAGGTTAAAACCGGCTTCGCCGACCATCGCCTGAATCACCTGGCCCACTTGCTGCGCGGTCGGGTTATTGCTGACCAGCAACGTTAGATTGAGCGGCGTGGTGACGCCTGCGGCCTTGAGCAAGGCTTTCGCTTTTTCCACATCGCGCGCGGCAATCGGTGTTTTGACGTGATACGCGCTGACCGGTGAAAACGCCTGATTGGCTGGCGTATACAAGCCTTCAAACGCCACCTGATTCAGCGCATCACGGTCAATCGCCAATGAGAACGCTTCACGCACGCGCGCATCTTTCAGCGGACTATTGGCATCGACTTTGCCGTTGTTGATATTGAAAGTGATGCCCTGATAACCAAGGCCCGTGACTTTTGCCAGCGCCAGTTTGCTATCGGCTTCAACGGTTTTCACATCGCTGGCGGCCACGCCTTCGGTGAGATCCAAATCACCCGCACGCAGGTTCGCGAGGCGCACTGAAGCATCCGGGATCGGCAGGAAAATGACCTTATCGAAGTGATACGCGCCTTTATTCCAGTAATTGTCATAGCGCTTCAGCACAATGCGATCCTGCTGAACGCGGCTGTCGAACTGATACGGGCCGGAGCAGACCGGATGAGCGGCGAAATCGGGCTTTTTCGCCGCTTCCGGTGCCAGCATGGCTCCGGCGCGGTCGGTCAGCTGGCTCAGCAGTGCCGCATCCGGATTTTTCAGGTGGAATTTCACCTGCATCGGGCCACTCACTTCCACGCTTTCAATCGAGGAGATTTCACTTTTTCGCAGAGAACCTGGCAGCGTCTGCGCACGTTCGATATTGAATTTCACCGCCTGCGCATCAAACTTTTCGCCATCGTGGAAGGTTACGCCGCTGCGCAGATTCATGGTCAGCGTTTTGCCGTCATCGCTCCACGCCCAATCGGTTGCCAGACCCGGCACCACTTTGAGGTTTTGATCGACATCGACCAGGCGATCGCACATGGCCGCAAAGACAAAACGGCCGTAATAGGTGCGGGCCAGATGCGGATCGAGCATGTCGGGATCGGCGCCCAGGCCGATGCGAATCACACTGTCAGCCTGGCTGTGGGCGCTAGCGCCGAGCAGTAACAGGCCGCTGAGGGCGGTTAATAACGTATGACGAGCTTGCTTCACGGTGTATCTCCAGAGGTTAGGCTTGCTGATTCACCGCCTGCTCAAACAGGGCGCGGCGACGTAAAAAAGCGGCGGAAGGTGGCGCAAGGGTGATGACGCTGCGATCGCGATTAATCTCCTGCCAGCGATGACAGGCAATTTGACGGCCCCCGCTCAGCACCTGATTAATCGGTTCAAACTGGCGACATTCCGCCGTGGCATAGGGACAACGGGTATGAAAACGGCAGCCGCTCGGCGGATTGGCGGGATTAGGCAGATCGCCTTGCAACATCGGAATGGTGCGGTTGCCGCCCGGCTGCATTTGCGGCGCAGAGGCAATCAACGCTTGCGTGTAAGGATGGAGCGGCGCATCAAAAATCTCATCGACGCTGGCCAGTTCGACAATCTGACCGAGATACATCACCGCCACGCGATCGCTCATATGACGGATCACCGCCAAACCGTGCGCCACGATCACCATCGTCAGACCAAACTGCTGTTTCAGGCTCTCCAGCAGATTCACCACCTGCGCCTGCACCGACACATCCAGCGCTGAAACCGGCTCATCGCCGAGCAGTAATTTCGGTTGGGATGCCAGCGCGCGGGCAATACCAATGCGCTGGCGCTGACCACCTGAAAACTCGTGCGGGTAACGCTCGGCCCAGGCCGCAGGCAGGCCAACGGTACGCAGCAGTTCGGCGACGCGCGCGTGGCGCTGATCGCGACTCATCTTTTCGTGCAGCCACAAAGGTTCGCCAACAATCTGCTGCACCGTCATGCGCGGATTGAGCGAGGCAAACGGATCCTGGAAGATAATCTGCAATTCGCGGCGCAGCTGATTGAGCCGCGCGCCGCTGGCATCGGTGATGCTTTCGCCCTGATAGAACACGTCGCCGGCGCTGGCGGCCAATAACCGCAGCAGCAAACGTCCCAGCGTCGATTTACCGGAACCGGATTCGCCGACAATCGCCAGCGTTTCGCCCGGCATCACCTGCAGCGAAACGCGATCGACCGCCGTCACGCCGCGATTGCGTGAAAACAGCCGGTTGCCCGCAGAGAAGGTTTTGCTTAAATCGCGGCACTCTAAAATCGGCTTCATGCACTTTCTCCCAGCGTGACGTATTGCTCTAACGGGGCGCGGAAACAGGCCACCTGATGATCGTTCGCCAGTGCGCGCAACGCTGGGCGATGCTGGTGGCAGCGTGTTTCGGCGAAGGGACAACGCGTGGCAAAGCGGCAGCCGGCTGGCATGTTTTCCGGTAGCGGTACCTGACCGGGAATGGTGGCCAGCGCACCTTCGCGCGCGCTCAGGCTGGGAATCGAGCCCATCAGGCCAATGGTGTAAGGATGCTGCGGATCGTTGAAAATACGCTCCACGCTGCCGCTCTCCACCACCTGACCGGCATACATCACCGCCACGCGCTGCGCCACTTCCGCCACCACGCCGAGGTCGTGGGTGATCATCAATACTGCGGTGCCGGTTTCCTGTTTTAGGGTGTTCAGTAGCGCCAGAATTTGTGCCTGAATGGTGACGTCGAGCGCGGTTGTGGGTTCATCGGCAATCAGCAGTTTTGGTTGGTTGATCAGCGCCATGGCAATCATCACGCGCTGGCGCATGCCGCCGGAAAGTTGATGCGGATAGGCTTTCAGCCGCAGTTCCGCTGCCGGGATTTGCACTTTTTGCAGAATTGCCAGCGCCGCGTCCATTGCCTGGCGCTTATTCACTTTGCGATGGCGCATCACCGCTTCACTCAGCTGATCGCCAAGCGTGAAGGCCGGATTAAGTGAGGTCATCGGCTCCTGAAAAATCATCGCCAGCTGGTTACCGCGCAGGCTGGCGTATTCACTGCTGCTGAGCTGGCGCAGATCGCGGCCATCAAACAGCATGTCGCCCTGCAAGATGTGCGCGCTGTCAGGCTGCAAACCCATCAACGTCAGTGAGGTGATGCTTTTGCCGCAGCCCGATTCACCGACCAGCGCCAGCGTCTCTCCCGCCTGAAGAACCAGCGAAATATCATCCAGCACCGTGACGGGCGAGCCGCGAAACTGCACGCGCAGATTGCGCAGCGATAAAACGGGATGGGCGGTCATGGCATCTCCTCCTGGCGGGAATAGAGCGTTTCCATCAGCGCTTGTTGCAGCGCAAGCAGATGCTCACGCATCGCTGCTGCCGCTTCATGAGGCTGGCGCTGGGCGATGTGCATCACCAGCCGCTGATGATGGTTGTCATAGTTATCCAGGCGCGCCGGAGTGCGCGCCTGCACCCGCAAATGCTGCCAGCCGGGATCGCGGCGCACCGCATCAACGGCGTCGAACAGCCCGAGCATCAGGCGATTGCCTGCCGCTTCGGCGATGGCGCGATGGAAGGCGCTGTCCCACAGTTCATGCTGATCGCCATCTTCTGGCGGCGTGATGGCGTGCATGCGCTCCAGCAGGCGTTTCATCAAGGCGATTTGCTCTTTGGTGGCTCGCAGGGCGGCAAGACTTGCCAGCCCCGGCTCCAGCTGCAAACGCGCTTCCATCACTTCAAGCAGATTCGATTGATGCGGCAGGTCCTGTAACACCAGCGGCTGCACCGGCGCGGAAGGGCCAACAAAGGTGCCTTTGCCCTGTTTACGCCAGATGCGGCCCTCTTCCTCCAGCACGTCCAATGCCCGGCGAATTTCACGACGTCCCACGCCAAAGCGCTCCGCTAACTCACGTTCGGTGGGCAGCGCGCGATCCGGCGTGTGCTCCTGTTGCTGAATCAGCTGGCGCAGTTGCTCAAGTGCGGTGCTGGAGTTGCGGCTGGTTTCTGGCGTGTCATTCATGATTGGTTCGCCTGTTTATGCATCAGAAAAAGATCGGTAAACGCCGTGTATCCAGCACTTTTCCTGATGAAAGGCGAATTCGGCAGCTTTCTTAGCGTAGGCAAGAAGTGAACCAATATTTAATTGGTTCGGATTGGTGTGTCATGAATGTGTAATAACCACATGATCGCAAAGTAAAAGTTTTTTCAGTGCCCGTTCAGAATTGCGAGAAGCATCAACTTTTCCACCGCTGGGCTGCTTCACGTTGGTGCGCGCACGCTGCTTATCTGTGCAATGCCAGCCATGCGGCAACGCGCGATTAGTTAATAACTGATATTTTTCAGCTGGATAGAACCTTGGCATCTATTTTGTATGTGTTAACGCAGATGCAGGAGCGATAGCGGGCAACCGACGTCGCCAGACAATTTGCAATGGGTCACTAGGGTTCCGGTCGAAAGATGCTGGTCCGAGAGTGACCGACCGTCCTCTGACGGTTACACGGCGGGAAAAAAGCCCGGGAGGAAAGCGAGAACGTTGCTCGCCGCCTCCTGCTTTTTTTTCGCCCGTTAACGTCAGAGGAACCATCATGATCAAAGCCTGCCTTCGCCTGCTGTTGCTTTGCACCATCACGCTGTTCAGCATCAATACGCTGGCCGCTGATAAACCCTCCTTCAAGATTTGCTGGTCGATCTACGCGGGCTGGATGCCGTGGGATTACGCGCAGCAGAGCGGCATTGTCAAAAAATGGGCCGACAAATACGGCATCGATATCCAGTTTGTGCAGGTTAATGACTACATCGAGTCGGTGAACCAATACACCGCAGGTGGTTTTGCTGGTTGCACCATGACCAACATGGATGCGCTAACCATTCCCGCTACCGGCGGCGTAGATAGCACAGCGCTGATCGTCGGCGATTACTCCAACGGTAACGACGGTATTCTGCTGAAAGGCGCGGGCAACCTCTCGGCGCTGAAAGGCAAGCCGATCAATCTGGTCGAGCTCTCGGTTTCGCATTACCTGCTGGCGCGGGCGCTGGAGAAATCCGGCATGAGCGAGAAAGACGTCAAAGTGGTGAACACCGCCGATGCCGATTTGGTGGCGGCGTTTGGCACCGCCGATGTCAACGCTATCGTGACCTGGAATCCGCTGCTCGCCGAAGCGGAGAAGCAGCCGAACAGCCATCTGATTTTCTCTTCCGCTCAAATTCCGGGCGAAATCCTCGATCTGCTGGTGGTCAACAGCGCCACGCTGCAGAAGTATCCGCAGCTCGGCAAAGCGCTGACCGGCGCATGGTATGAAACGCTGAAAACCATGTCCGGCCCAACCGACAGCGCCAAAGCGGCACGCACACAAATGGCGCAGGCTTCCGGCACCGATCTGGCGGGCTTTGATCAGCAGCTGGCCGCCACGCATCTGTTTAGCGATGCCAAAACCACCCTCGATTTCGTCCAAAGCCCACAGCTCAAAGCCACCATGCAGATGGTCGCCGAGTTCTCGTTCAAGCACGGCTTGCTGGGCGAGGGCGCGCCGAGCGCGGATGTTGTTGGCGTGGCAACGCCTGCGGGCAATTGGGGCGATGCGAGTAACCTCAAACTGCGTTTCACCGATGAGTACACCAAAATGGCCGCCGCCGGGCAGCTGTAAGCGAGGCGATGCCGATGCGTAAGTTGATCAACTACCAACCGCTGCCGCTGGGGCGCTTGCTGCTGGGCATTTTGCCGCTTCTGGCGCTGCTGCTGGTGTATCTGTTCGCGTCGGATGCGCGTCTCAGTCTGAATGCGGCAGACAAGCTGTTGCCGGGCTTTAACGCCATGGGCGACGCCATCAGCCGCATGGCGTTTCAGCCCAGCCCGCGCACCGGTGAATATCTGCTGTGGAGCGATACCGCCGCCAGTCTGCTGCGTTTGCTGTGCGGCGTGGCGATCAGCGCGCTACTAGCGCTGGCGCTGGGTCTGTTTACCGGCGCGCTGCCGGTGGTGCGGGCGGTGCTGGCGCCGTTGGTGACGCTGTTTGCGCTGGTGCCGCCGCTGGCGATTCTGCCGATTCTGTTTATCTGTTTTGGCCTCGGCGAAGTGTCAAAAGTGGTGCTGATTGTCATTGGTATCACGCCGTTGATTACGCGGGATTTGCAGCTGCAGGTGCAGAAGATCCCGCGCGAGCAGCTGGTGAAAGCGCAGACGCTCGGCGCGCACAGCGCGCAGATTTTGTGGCGCGTGATCCTGCCGCAGCTGATGCCGCGCCTGTTGGATGCGGTACGGCTGTCGCTGGCGTCGGCGTGGCTGTTTCTGATTGCTGCCGAAGCCATCGCCGCCACGGAAGGTTTGGGTTATCGCATCTTCCTGATGCGCCGTTATCTGGCAATGGATGTGATTTTGCCGTACGTGGCGTGGATCGCGCTGCTGGCCTTCCTGCTCGACCTGTTGCTGCGGCTGATTAGCCGTCGCTGCTGGCCGTGGTATCACGCGAAATAAGGGGCGAGCGATGCCGTTACTGCAACTGAAAAACCTTGAGAAACATTACGGCCAGCAAGTGGTGCTGGAGCGCCTCAATATCGAGGTCGAAGAGGGCGAGTTTGTGGCGATTGTCGGCGCGTCCGGCTGCGGCAAAACCACCTTCCTGAATATGCTGCTCGGCACTGAAGCGCCCAGCAAAGGCCAGCTGTTACTGGATGGTGAACCGATCCCCGACGAACCGGATGCGCATCGCGGCGTGGTGTTTCAGCGCTATTCGGTGTTTCCGCATCTGACGGTGCTGGGCAACGTGATGCTGGGCGACGAGTTCAGCAGCGCGCGTTGGCTGGGCCGCGTGTGGGGCAAGAAGCGTCAGGCGATCCGCCAGCGCGCGCAGGACATGCTGGCGCAGGTCGGCCTTGAACATGCGCAGAATAAATATCCGCATCAGCTGTCGGGCGGCATGCAGCAGCGTCTGGCGCTGGCGCAGGCGCTGATGAAGCAGCCGCGCATTTTGCTGCTCGATGAACCTTTCGGCGCGCTCGATCCCGGCATCCGCAGCGAGATGCACCAACTGATCACCCGCTTGTGGCAGCAGCACAACCTGACCATTTTCATGATCACCCATGACCTGAAAGAGGGATTTAGCCTCGCATCGCGTCTGCTGGTGTTCGACAAGTTGCGCCACGATCCACACGCGCCTGAAGCCTGGGGCGCGACCATCACTTACGACCTGCCGCTGGATCGCACACAGCCATCCGAGCCGCTGGTCGCTTAAAGGAGAAAACCATGAAGCCTTATCAAACCTCGTTGCCGAGCGGTGCGCACTGGTCACTGGTGATGCGCAGCGGCAGCGCGCTGACCCTCACCGATGTGGAAGGTGGCGCCAACGTCGGCCTGCTGTTTTATAACCCGGAAAACCTGCTGGAGCGCTACAACGCGCCCGATACCTTGAAGTGCCAGCACACTTTCCGCCTCACCGCTGGCCATTGTCTCTATTCAGATATGGGGCGCATTTTCTGCGGCATCGAGTACGACAGCTTCGGCTGGCACGAAAGCGTGTGCGGCACGCTGAATGCCGAACAAACCGCTGCGCGTTTTGGTGACAGCACGTATCAGCAGGTGCGCAACCTGCGCCATCAAAACGGCTATGACAGCTTTCTCGTCGAGCTGGCGAAATATGGGCTCGGTCAGCGCGATATGGCGTCCTGCCTCAACCTGTTTGCGCAGGTGCGCGCTGACGATAACGGCATTTTAAAGCTGGAACGTCAGGGCGCGGCGGGTGCCAGCGTGCGTTTACGTTTCGCGATGGACACGCTGGTGCTGCTGCACACTTGCCCGCATCCGCTGAGCGCATCGCAGGATTATCCGCGCCAGCCGGTGCAGATCGAACTGGATGCGCAGCACGCGCCGATGCCCGAAATCTGTCTGCAACGTGCTGAAAATCAACGCGGCTTGCGTAATAACGCGCTGTATCAACTGCAAGGAGAAATGTGATGATCACTGAAAGTCTGCTCAATCCAGCCGAAGCGCGCTTACAGCAAAAAATTGATGCCGGCGATTACTGGCTACATCGCATCGAAGCCGGTCAGACGCTACGCATCACCGATCTGGAAGGCAATCAGGCCGCCGATACGCTGTTTTTCAATGCTGATGACATCGCTGAGCGTTACAGCATGAGCGACACGCTGTGCGGGCAGAACAACGTGTTTCTGACTGCGGGCAGCGTACTGCGCTCCAACCTTGATCGCCCAATGTTGACCATTACCGCCGATACCTGCGGCCGTCACGACACGCTCGGCGGCGCCTGCTCGTGCGAGAGCAACACGGTGCGTTATGACCTGGAAAAGCGCCATATGCATTCGTGCCGCGATAGCTGGATGCTGGCGGTGGCGGAGAAGCCGGAGTTTGGCCTGACGCGCCGCGACATCACCCATAACATCAATTTTTTCATGAACGTGCCGGTGACGCATGACGGCGGATTAACCTTTGCCGACGGCATTTCTGCGCCGGGAAAATATGTCGAGATGGTGGCGCAGATCAACGTGCTGGTGCTGATCTCCAACTGCCCGCAGCTCAATAATCCCTGCAACGGTTACAACCCAACGCCGATTTTAGTCAGCGTGTGGTGATTCTCTGACGCAACGGGACGACCCGTTTTCTGCCGTCAATGCCATGCAGGACGACCTGCCGCAACGAGAGTATTCAGTCATGATTGATCGCGTATTAATTGCCAACCGTGGCGCGATTGCCGTGCGCATTATTCGAACCCTGCAAGCCATGAATATCCGGGCGATTGCCGTGTATGCCGAAGCCGATCGTCATGCGCGCCATGTGCGTCTGGCGGATGAAGCCTGGTCGCTCGGCGAAGGTCAGGTGCGAGACACTTATCTCAATCAGGATAAATTGCTGGCGATAGCCGCGCAGAGTGGCGCGCAGGCGCTGCATCCGGGCTACGGTTTTCTCAGTGAGAATCCAGAATTCGTCACGCGCTGCGCAGCGGCGGACGTGCATTTTCTTGGGCCGAGTGCCGAGCAGATGGCGGCCTTTGGTCTGAAACACAGCGCGCGTGCACTGGCCGAACAGAACCATGTGCCGCTGCTGCCGGGCAGCGACTTACTGGCTTCGCTGGCTGAAGCGCAGCAGATGGCGGCGCAGATTGGCTATCCGGTGATGTTGAAAAGCACCGCAGGCGGCGGCGGGATTGGCATGCAGCGCTGTGACGATGCTGAACAGCTCGACGCGGCATTTACCCGCGTGAAACGCCTGGCAGGCAATAACTTCGCCGACGATGGCGTATTTTTAGAGAAGTTTATTGCGCGTGCGCGCCATATCGAAGTGCAGATTTTTGGCGACGGCGCAGGTGAAGTGATCGCGATTGGTGAGCGTGATTGCTCTGCTCAGCGCCGCAATCAAAAGGTGCTGGAAGAGACGCCTGCACCGGGCTTGAGCGCTGCCGTACGCGCGCAGTTGCAGGCCACCGCCGTGCGGCTGGCGCGGGCGGTGAACTATCGCAGCGCGGGCACGGTGGAATATGTGTATGACGATGCCAGCCAGCAGTTCTGGTTCCTTGAAGTGAACACGCGTTTGCAGGTGGAACATGGCGTCACCGAAATGGTGTATGGCGTTGATTTGGTGCGCTGGATGGTGGAACTGGCGCAGCAAAAATTGCCGCCGCTGGCAGATTTGCAGCCGGTCGCGCAAGGTCACGCCATTCAGGTACGGCTTTACGCCGAAGATCCCGCTAAGCAATTCCAGCCCAGCGCTGGATTGCTCAGCCATGTGCAGTTCCCGACTGAAATTGAGGGCGCTACGCTGCGCATCGACAGCAGCGTTGAGAGCGGCATGGAGGTTTCGCCGTTTTACGATCCGATGCTGGCGAAAGTGATTGTGCATGCCGCCGATCGCGCCAGCGCGCTCGACAGCATGGCGCAGGCGCTATCCGCAACCGAACTGTACGGCATCGAAACCAATTTGCTGTGGCTGCGCCAGCTGTGCACGCTGCCGGACGTGCAGCAGGGACGCATCATCACCGCCACGCTCGGCACCATGCAGTGGCAGCCGCCGACGCTGGATATTCTCAGCGGCGGCACCTTAACCACGGTGCAGGACGCGCCGGGCCGCATCGGCTATTGGCATGTTGGCGTGCCGGCTTCCGGTCCGTTCGACAGCCGCGCGTTCCAGCTCGGGAATCGCCTGTTAGACAACGATGCTCAGGCCGCCGGGCTGGAGATCACTTTGCGTGGCCCGACGCTGCGCTTCAATCAGGCCTGCAGTTTTGTACTGACCGGTGCGCCGATTGCTGCTCAGCTTGATCAACAAAGGTTACCGATGAACCAGCGGCTAACGGCGCAGGCCGGGCAAACGCTGACGCTTGGCGAGGTGCGCGACGGCAGCCGCAGCTATCTGCTGCTGGCCGGTGGCCTCGACACGCCGCGCTATCTGGGCAGCCGCAGCACTTTCACCCTCGGCAAATTTGGTGGTCATGCCGGACGCGCGCTGCGCGCCGGTGATGTACTGCATCTCGCCGCGCCGCAGGTGCTGAGTGCCGCAACATTGCCTGACGAACTGCTGCCGCAACTTAACGGTTGCTGGCAGTTACGGGTGATTTACGGCCCGCATGGCGCGCCCACCTTCTTCACCGATGACGACATCGCGGCATTTTTTGCCGCTGAGTGGCAAGTGCACTACAACTCCAGCCGCACCGGCATTCGCCTGATCGGCCCCAAACCGACCTGGGCGCGCAGCGACGGCGGCCAAGCGGGCATGCATCCCTCGAATATTCATGACAATGCATACGCCTTCGGCACGGTGGATTTTACCGGCGATATGCCGGTGATCCTTGGCCCGGATGGCCCATCGCTGGGAGGATTTGTTTGTCCGGCAACGGTGATCGAAGCGGATCTGTGGAAGCTGGGGCAGTTGAAAGCCGGCGATCGCGTGCAGTTCCAGCCGATCGATCTTGTCACCGCCGATCAACTGGCGCAGGCGCAGCGGGACGAGATCATCAAACTGCAATCTCAACCGATTACAGTGAACGCGGCGCTGCCCTTGATTGATCCTGTGCTGCACCAACATGCGGCAGCGGATCAACGTCCTTCACTCTCTATTCGTGCGGCGGGCGACCGTTTCCTGCTGGTGGAATATGGCGATTTGCAGCTGGATATCGCGCTGCGTTTTCGCGTGCATGCGCTGATGCAATGGCTGGAAGCGCATCCGCTGCCGGGGCAACTGGAATTGACGCCTGGCATCCGCTCGCTACAAATCCATTATGATGCGCAGTTGTGTGCAAGAAGTGAGCTATTGGCGCAAATATTGCACGCTGATTTAGCATTGGGTAGCCTGGCCGATGCAGCCGTGCCTTCGCGCACCGTATGGCTGCCGCTCAGCTGGGATGATGCAGCCTGCCGTGAAGCGATTGTGCGCTACGACCAATCCGTCAGACCGAATGCGCCCTGGTGCCCAAGCAATATTGAATTTATTCGCCGTATCAATGGGCTGGATAGCATTGAGGCGGTAAAAGAGATTGTATTTAGCGCCTCTTATCTGGTGATGGGATTGGGCGATGTCTATCTCGGTGCGCCGGTGGCGACGCCACTCGATCCACGTCATCGGCTGGTGACCACCAAATACAATCCGGCGCGCACCTGGACGGCGGAGAATTCGGTCGGTATCGGCGGCGCTTATATGTGCGTGTACGGCATGGAAGGGCCGGGCGGCTATCAGTTTGTTGGACGCACCATGCAGATGTGGAACCGCGATCGCCCAACAGCCGCGTTTACCCAGCCCTGGTTACTGCGCTTCTTCGATCAAATTCGTTTTTATCCGGTAGAGGCCGACGAGTTGCTGCAGATTCGTGAGCGTTTTCCGTGGGGCGATTATCCGCTGCGCGTGGAACAGGGCGAATTCCGCCTCGCCGACTATCAGGCGATGCTGACGCAGCAAGCGCAGGAGATTGATGCCTTCCAGCGGCAGCGCCAGCAGGCATTTGATGAGGAGTTGGCGCGCTGGCGTGCGGAAGGGCAGTTTACCTTCGATAGCCAGCTGCAAGCGCAGAGCAGTGAAGAGATTGTGGTGCCAGCCGGATGTCATCCGGTTGAGAGTCAGGTGGCGGGCAGCGTGTGGCAATGGCTGGTGGAGGAAGGCAGTGAAATTCGTGCGGGTGCCACGGTCGGCATACTCGAATCAATGAAGATGGAAATCCCGATCGTCGCTCCCGTCAGTGGAAAAATCCATAGTCTGACGCGGCAGTCTGGGCAGCAAGTGCAGGCGGGTCAATTGCTTATGGTGATCGACCCAAAAGTGGCATAAGAAAGAATAAAAAATAATCAGGAATCTGGCAGCAAAGTCGGGGATCTGTCCCATACTTAGAAACCCGAACTATTGTTGCATTGCCCTGACATCTTTTGCAGTGCACAACAGGCTGTGTCCCGCATCGGTTTGATAATAACTATGCGAAACCGCTACGGGATACAGCCTGATCGTCCGGTTTCAGCGCCTGGTGGCGCTTACCTCTCTACTTTCACGTGCTTCATAGTGAGTTTTTAAGGAGTTCTCTATGGAATTAAAAGATCCAATGGTCGAGTTGCTCAGCAGCCTTGAGCAGATTGTTTTGACACGTGACGCTAAGCCATCCGTATCAGAAATTTCTATCAATCAGACTACAGTTCCCGAGCCGCAGCGTTTACGCGAGATGACCGGCATGCAGGTTGACGAATTTGCCCGCGTGATGGGTGTCAGCGTTTCGTCAGTTAAAAGCTGGGAGGCGCAACGTACGCGTCCTTCCGCTACGGCGCGCAAACTGATGAAGCTGTTACAGGCTAACCCGTATTTGGGGCGTCAGCTGCTGGAGTAATCCTTTTTTAGGATGCTCTAACCCGCCTAAATGGCGGGTTTTTTAATTTATGGCGCCGTACTTTTCCGCCTGTTTAACAAACCAGCTCTCTGGCACGCTGTGCGGCGGCTGCGCTAACTGCGCTAATCCCTTTTTGATAGTTTGTTCGGCTTGCTGCCACAAATGGCTATCGCCCTCGCGCAGTAGCTGGATCTGGATCTGCTTTTCCACCAGATAGACGCGTGCAAAGTCGGCATCGTACTGCACGATGGCGCGAGTGTTGTCGATGATGTCGGCCAGCTTGATGGTTTGCGCCTCGGGTGAGGCATCGGCGGTGTGACGGAAATGCGCCAGCTTACGTGCGGCGCGGTTTTTCGCCGCAGGCTGCGCGCTATCGGTGAGTTGGTCCACCAGTTCCGCCACGCGCGGGCCGAAATGGCGTTCGATATCATCCAGAGTGCTGGGCGTGTCTTCGACCGTGTCATGCAGCCAGGCGGCGGCAATCATCTGTTCATCATCGGTAACGCTACGCACTAACTCGGCGACGGCAGCCGGATGCACAATATAAGGCTCGTCAGTGTATTTGCGGCGTTGACCCGCAGCAGCATGCGCTTCAGTGGCATAACGGCGCGCTTGCTCTTCCAGTGAATCTCGCATATTTCACTCTCCCAGAGAAAAATCGCTTGCAATTATCTAGCGCGCTATTTATATTCAAACCCATGAACAGTAATCAAGATGACAAAAAAGTGAAGCAGGCGCCACTTCAGTTAGATCAGCAGCTCTGCTTTGCGCTGTATTCGGCGAATCTCGCGATGCACAAAGTCTATCGCCAGCTGCTATCCAGGCTGGAGATTACCTATCCACAATATCTGGTGATGCTGGTGCTGTGGAATCAGGACGATGTGACGGTTTCCGAGATTGGCGAGCAGCTGTTTCTTGATTCAGCAACGCTGACGCCGCTGCTGAAACGTCTGGAGAGCGCGGGATTACTGCGACGCCAGCGTTCACGTCAGGATGAGCGTCAGGTTGTGGTGACGCTGACTGATGAAGGTCGTGCGTTGCGTGAAAAAGCGGAAAGTATTCCGGAAGCCATTCAGTGTGCAACGGCCTGCGATGATCAGGCAATGGCATCACTGAAAGGTCAGTTAGACGAGTTGCGCGATAGCCTTTACCGCGCCAATTGATGTTGAGAAAGGGAAGTCGCTGTCCCGACATCCCAAAAGATGACGTTCAGGTTTGCGCATAATAAGTAGTGCGCGATTATATAGCGAATTAACGAGGTTATTATGTCTTTAGAACAAGTTGTTTATACTGCAAAAGCAAAAGCCACCGGCGGTCGTGATGGTCGTGCGACTTCTTCTGACAACGTGCTGGATGTAAAACTGGGCGTGCCAAAAGAGATGGGCGGCGCAGGCGGCGAAGTGACTAACCCAGAGCAGCTGTTTGCTGCGGGTTATTCAGCCTGTTTCCTCGGCGCGATGAAGTTTGTGGCTGGCCGCGACAAGATTGCGATGCCGAAAGATGCGTGGATTGAAGGCGAAGTGGGTATTGGCCCAATCCCGAACGGTTTCGGAATTGAAGCCAAGCTGAATATCCATCTGCCAGAGATGGACGCTGCTGAAGCGCAGAAGCTGGTGGATGCGGCACACATCGTTTGCCCATACTCAAACGCAACGCGTGGCAACATCGATGTGACGCTGAACATCATCAACTAATTGATGTGGCTAGCGATACAAGGCTCCTGCGGGAGCCTTTTTTACATCTGAATTAAATTCGAACTGCTTCAATTAGAAAAATTGTCTGGTCTTACCATTGGTTAAATGTTCTACTGCTCGGCTTCGCGCCATCGCCTCTTCGCCAGTCGGAATCGTCCCGATCCTGCATCTTGCGTCACGCTTTTTCCGCGGTTTAGCGAACTCTGCTGTCTTTAAACAGTCACATAACGGTTGATACAACGACACCAGGTCGGGAATAGATATTTTCATGAATTATATTAAAAGTTTAACGCAGCAAAAGCTGTCTCTGCTGCTTGCCCTATATCTGGGCATATTATTGAATTTGCCAATATTTTATCGCCGCTTTGACGGCTTTTTAACAAAATCCAATATCTCTAACTGGCTCTCTGCTGCCGCAGAAGTCATGGCCGCCGTACTTCTTACCTTTTTCCTGATGCGCCTGCTGTCGCTGGGCGGAAAATGGGCCTATCGCATACTCGCCACACTTACCGTGATCATTTCTGTTGCTGCCGCCTATTACATGGCGTTTTTCAACGTGGTGATTGGTTACGGCATTATCGCCTCGGTGATGACCACCGATATCGATCTCTCTAAAGAAGTGATTGGCCTGCATTTCGTGTTGTGGATGGTGCTGGTGAGCGCGCTGCCGCTGCTGCTGATCTGGCGCAATAATCTTAGCCAAACGCTGATTGAACAACTCAAAACGCCTGGGCAACGTCTGAAGCCGATAGCCGTTATGCTGCTGAGCGTCGCGCTGGTGTGGCTGCCAATTCGCTATTTCGACAAGCTGCAAAAGGTGAATGAAGAGATCACCAACATCGATTTACCGAGTTATGGCGGCGTGGTGGCGCACTCCTATCTGCCATCCAACTGGATCGCCGCGCTTGGCCTGTTTGCCTGGACTAAAGTCGATGAAGAGTGGGATGGCCAGGAGTTGCTCGATCCGGCGAAGAAATTTACCTACGTCGCGCCTGCGGGCATCGATGATACCTATATGGTGTTTGTGATTGGCGAAACTACGCGCTGGGATCACATGGGGATGCTTGGCTACGATCGTGATACCACGCCGAAGCTGTCGAAAGAGAAGAATCTGGTCGCGTTCCGTGGTGAATCTTGTGATACCGCCACCAAGCTGTCGCTGCGTTGCATGTTCGTGCGCGAAGGCGGCACCATGGATAATCCGGGTCGCACGCTGAAAGAACAAAACGTTTTCGCTGTATTGAAAGAGCTGGGCTTTACGTCTGAGTTGTTCGCGATGCAGAGCGAAGTGTGGTTCTACGATAACGCTGACACCAATAACTTTTCGTTCCGCGAGCAGATTGGTTCAGAGAAGCGTAATCAGGGCAAAGCGGTCGATGACATGCTGTTAGTGCCGGAGTTACAGGCATCGTTACAACGCTTCCCGAAAGGCAAGCATGTGGTGATTCTGCACACCAAAGGCTCGCACTACCTTTATTCTCAGCGTTACCCGCGTGATTTCGCGCGCTATAAGCCGGAATGCATGGGCGTTGATGAGAAGTGCAGTAAAGCGCAGTTGATTAATGCCTATGACAACTCGATTTTGTACGTGGATACCATGCTGGACAGCGTGCTCGATCAGCTGCGTGATAAGAAGGCGATTGTGTTCTATGCCTCCGATCACGGTGAATCAATTAGCGAGAATATGCACTTGCACGGCACGCCGCGCGAAATGGCACCACCGGAGCAATTCCGTGTGCCGATGATGGTGTGGGCTTCTGATAAGTATCTTGAGGATCCAACTAACCGCAGCAACTTCGAACGTTTGCAGGCGCAGCAGCGCGTGGGTAAAACCCATCGCCATGTTGAGCTGTTCGATACCATTATGGGTTGCCTCGGTTACACCTCGCCAGACGGCGGAATCAAAGACGCGAATAACTGGTGTTCAGCCCCAGCGGCCACACCTGCTAAACCGCTGTGATTTTCTGGGGTTGCTGACTTCTGCTTGCTTTCCAGGCGATCAGATGGGTTTTCAGTAAAAGGCATTGACGCTTTTTTAGCAGCGCAGTAATATGCGCCCCCATCGGCGAGTAGCGCAGCTTGGTAGCGCAACTGGTTTGGGACCAGTGGGTCGGAGGTTCGAATCCTCTCTCGCCGACCATCTTTGAAGAAACCTGCTTTTATAAGCAGGTTTTTTTTCGTCTGTAATTTGTTGGGTCTTGTGCCGATCAGGCTGAAATACAGGGCCGCTCCGTAAAGTCGCCGTGGACACATCCCTGTGGGCTCTGCCGACGCATCCATGCGTCGGAAGCTTTACTCCGCGGCCCTGTATTCCATCCTTTATTAAATTCCGCTGCGCTCTGTTTTAAAGCGAAACCCAACGTTCAGGCGATGGGAAGGCGGCTCGGTTAGCAAAGCGTCCGCCGCAGGGATGCGGCGGCCGAGGCTACAGGGACGTATTCACGCCGACTTTGCGTTCGAGCCGCCTTTCCTGAGCAACGCACCAATAATCAGCAAAACCCGTAAATACACCCGTTCCATCTCTCAAATCAAAAATGACCACTATTATTCCGACTTTCAAGCTTGAAGCCCACGCCAAATCGAACCCGCGCGCTTAATTCGCGAAACATTCTTCTTATGACCGGTTTATGCATCATGCTGATTTCTTATGCCATTTCACTAGCACATTCCGCTGCCTGAACGTCATAACGCACGAAGAATCGTTCAGATATTCAACATTTACCAATAAGTTTTGTGTGTTTTTTAACGGTGATAATCACTGTCATTTGGCTACATAGCCAGATAATCACGCGGCATTGAGCGCTTTATCACCTTTTTTAATTTTGGCTTACGCTGAGAAGGGTGTTTTTTATCGTTGCTTGCACTTACTCACACTCTGTGTAAATAACCCCACACTGTATTGACGTTCATTGCAACTGTTGACAAATTGATGCGTCAATAAAATGTAGAGAAGGACGTGTCTGACAGATTCCACGGTGCCAGCACAAAAAAATAACCGCTCACATTTTGCTTACTCTTAATTGACCTGCCCGAACCGCATAAAAAAATCAGAGGTCGGGCGACGCACACAACATCACATCACAATGGAGCAAAACATGATCAACTCCCTGGCTAAATCCAGGATGCTGAAGGTCGGTCTCAGCCTGATTGCTATGACCGTTGCCGCTGGTGTCCAGGCGAAAACCCTCGTTTATTGTTCAGAAGGTTCGCCGGAAGGTTTCAACCCGCAGCTCTTCACATCGGGCACCACTTACGACGCAAGCTCCGTACCGATCTACAACCGTTTGGTTGAGTTCAAAACCGGTACTACCGAGCTGCAGCCAGGCCTGGCAGAAAAATGGGATGTCAGCGCGGACGGTAAAACCTATACCTTCCACCTGCGTCAGGGCGTGAAATGGCAAACTACCAAAGACTTCAAGCCAACCCGCACCTTTAATGCCGATGACGTCGTGTTCTCCTTCGAGCGTCAGCTCGATAAAAACAACAAATATCACGGTGTTTCTGGCGGCAGCTACGAATATTTCGAAGGCATGGACATGCCTAAGCTGATCGCCAAAATCGAGAAAGTTGACGATTACACCGTACGCTTCACCCTGACGCGTCCAGAAGCGCCGTTCATCGCTGACCTCGGCATGGACTTCGCCTCAATCATTTCTAAAGAATATGCCGACAACATGCTGAAAGCGGGCACGCCTGAGAAGCTGGACCTCAATCCAGTGGGCACCGGTCCGTTCGTACTGCAGCAGTATCAGAAAGACTCGCGCATTCTGTACAAAGCGAACCCAGACTTCTGGGGCACCAAGCCGAAGATTGATCGCTTAGTGTTCTCCATCACGCCAGATGCGTCAGTGCGTTATGCGAAACTGCAGAAGGGTGAGTGCCAGGTAATGCCGTATCCGAACCCGGCCGATCTCGCCAGCATGAAGAAAGACGACAAAATTAACCTGATGGAACAGCCTGGTCTGAACGTTGGTTACCTGTCGTTCAACACCGAGAAAAAACCGCTGGATAACGTGAAAGTGCGTCAGGCACTGACCATGGCGGTGAACAAACAAGCCATCATTGATGCCGTTTATCAGGGCGCTGGCCAGGCCGCGAAAAACCTGATCCCACCAACCATGTGGGGCTACAACGACGACATCAAAGATTACGCCTACGATCCTGAGAAAGCGAAAGCGCTGCTGAAAGAAGCGGGCATGGCAGATGGTTTCTCCATCGACCTGTGGGCAATGCCGGTTCAGCGTCCATACAACCCGAACGCACGCCGCATGGCGGAAATGGTTCAGGCTGACTGGGCGAAAATTGGCGTGAAAGCCAAAATCGTCACCTTCGAATGGGGCGAGTACCTGAAGCGTGCGAAAGCCGGTGAACATCAGACCGTTATGATGGGCTGGACCGGTGATAATGGGGATCCAGATAACTTCTTCGCCACGCTGTTCAGCTGTGCAGCGGCGAAAGACGGTTCTAACTACTCACGTTGGTGCTACAAGCCGTTTGAAGATCTGATTCAGCCAGCCCGTGCTGAAGCCGATCACAACAAACGTATTGAACTGTACAAACAGGCTCAGGTAGTGATGCATGACCAGGCTCCAGCGCTGATCATCGCTCACTCAACCGTATACGAGCCAGTGAGCAAGAAAGTAACAGGTTATGTGGTTGATCCATTAGGTAAACATCACTTCGAAAACGTCGATATCCAGGAATAACCTTTCGGATTATCGCGGTCAGGGCCAGCATTGCTGGCCCTCGGGCGGCACCTTCGCCGCCCGTATTCCGCTCTTTTTTTCCGGCAAATTCTAATATTGAAGCGCTTCTTGCGTCGCGTCTGCCCCTGGCGGGCTGCGAGTGTTGAGCAATGTTGTCCCCGGCGGTAACGCTGTGGGAAATGTCAGAGAACCAGGCTTATGCTGCAATTCATACTCCGACGTTTGGGCCTTGTCATCCCAACGTTCATCGGTATCACATTATTGACCTTCGCGTTTGTCCACTTGATCCCCGGCGATCCGGTACTGATCATGGCCGGCGAACGCGGTATCTCTCCTGAACGTCACGCGCAATTGATGGCGCAATTTGGCCTTGATCAGCCGATGTGGAAGCAATATCTCACCTACATCAACGGCGTCTTGCACGGTGATCTCGGCATCTCGCTGAAAAGCCGTATCCCGGTCTGGGACGAATTCGTACCACGCTTCAAAGCCACGCTGGAACTGGGCATCTGCGCCATGTTGTTCGCAGTGGCGGTCGGCATTCCCGTTGGCGTGCTGGCAGCAGTAAAACGCGGCTCGATCTTCGATCACACCGCCGTAGGCATCTCGCTCACCGGTTACTCAATGCCGATTTTCTGGTGGGGCATCATGCTGATCATGCTGGTCTCGGTGCAGTGGAACCTCACGCCGGTCTCCGGGCGCGTCAGCGACACCATCTTCCTCGACGACAGCCATCCGCTCACCGGCTTCATGCTGATTGATACGCTGTTCTGGGGCGAAGAGGGCGATTTCAAAGATGCGGTGATGCACATGATTTTGCCGGCCATCGTGCTCGGCACCATTCCGCTGGCGGTGATTGTGCGTATGACGCGCTCCTCAATGCTGGAAGTGCTGGGTGAAGATTACATTCGTACTGCGCGCGCCAAAGGCCTGACGCGTATGCGTGTGATTGTGGTGCATGCGCTGCGTAACGCCATGCTGCCGGTCGTCACCGTAATCGGTTTGCAGGTCGGTACGCTGCTGGCCGGTGCGATTCTGACCGAAACCATCTTCTCGTGGCCAGGACTTGGTCGCTGGCTGATCGAAGCGCTGCAACGCCGTGACTATCCGGTGGTGCAGGGCGGCGTGCTGCTGGTGGCGATTCTGATCATCGTGGTCAACCTGCTGGTTGATCTGTTGTACGGCGTGGTCAATCCACGTATCCGTCATAAGAAATAAGGGGGAATCATGTCTGCTGTTGATCCCGCAAGCGTAACTGCTGCACCCAAGCCGATGACCCCGTTGCAGGAATTCTGGCACTACTTCAAACGTAACAAAGGCGCGGTAATCGGCCTGGTTTACATCGTTCTGATGCTGTTGATTGCGGTCTTTGCTGATGTACTGGCACCGCACGCACCGGCTGAGCAATTCCGCGATGCCTTGCTGCATCCGCCGGTCTGGCAGGAAGGCGGCAGCTGGAGCTACATCCTCGGTACCGATGACGTGGGCCGCGATGTGCTGTCGCGCCTGATGTACGGTGCGCGCCTGTCGCTGCTGGTCGGCTGCATGGTAGTCGTGCTGTCGCTGATTCTCGGCGTGATATTTGGTCTGATGGCCGGCTACCTCGGCGGCGTGGTTGACGCCATCATCATGCGTGTGGTCGATATCATGCTGGCGCTGCCAAGCCTGCTGCTGGCATTGGTGCTGGTGGCGATCTTTGGTCCGTCGATTGTTAACGCCTCGCTGGCGATTACCTTCGTCGCCTTGCCGCACTATATCCGTCTGACGCGTGCTGCGGTGCTGGTTGAAGTGAACCGCGATTACGTCACCGCTTCAAGCGTGGCGGGTGCCGGTACGCTGCGCCAGATGTTCATCAATATTCTGCCTAACTGCCTGGCACCGCTGATCGTGCAGGCATCATTAGGTTTCTCCAACGCCATTCTTGATATGGCGGCGTTGGGCTTTCTCGGTATGGGGGCGCAGCCGCCTACGCCGGAGTGGGGCACCATGCTCTCCGACGTGTTGCAGTATGCGCAAAGTGCTTGGTGGGTGGTGACATTCCCTGGAGTGACCATTCTGCTAACGGTTCTGGCATTCAACCTCATGGGCGATGGTTTGCGTGATGCACTCGACCCGAAACTCAAGCAGTAAAGAGGCACCGAGATGGCGTTATTAAATGTAGACAAGTTATCGGTGCATTTCGGCGACGAAAAAACACCGTTCCGTGCGGTTGACCGCATCAGCTACCAGGTCGAGCAAGGCCAGGTTGTAGGTATTGTTGGTGAATCTGGCTCGGGCAAATCCGTGAGTTCACTGGCGATTATGGGCCTGATTGATTATCCCGGCCGCGTAATGGCTGAAAAACTGGAGTTCAATCAGCGCGACCTGCAGAAAATCTCCGAAAAAGAGCGCCGCCAGCTGGTGGGCGCAGAAGTAGCGATGATTTTCCAGGACCCGATGACCAGCCTCAACCCGTGCTACACCGTGGGTTTCCAGATTATGGAAGCGCTGAAGGTGCATCAGGGCGGCAGCAAAAGAACCCGCCGCCAGCGCGCGATTGATCTGCTCGATCAGGTGGGCATTCCCGACCCGGCATCGCGTCTGGATGTTTATCCGCACCAGCTGTCGGGCGGTATGAGCCAGCGCGTGATGATCGCGATGGCGATTGCCTGCAAACCGAAACTGTTGATCGCCGATGAGCCGACCACCGCACTCGACGTAACCATTCAGGCGCAAATCATTGAACTGCTGCTGGAGTTGCAGAAGCAGGAGAACATGGCGCTGATCCTGATTACCCACGATCTGGCGCTGGTGGCCGAAGCGGCGCAGCACATCATCGTGATGTATGCCGGACAAGTGGTGGAAAGCGGTAAAGCGGTGGATATCTTCAAAGCGCCGCGTCATCCGTATACGCAGGCGCTGCTGCGCGCGCTGCCGGAGTTTGCCGCCGATAAAGCGCGTCTGGCTTCGCTGCCTGGCGTGGTGCCGGGCAAATACGATCGCCCAACCGGCTGCCTGTTAAATCCGCGCTGCCCGTATGTGACCGATCGCTGCCGCCGCGAAGAGCCGGAACTGCGCGACATTCCGGGCCGTCAGGCCAAATGTCACTTCCCACTGGATGATGCCGGGAGACCGACTTATGAGTCTTGATAACGATAAGCAGGATTACCTGCTGCAGGCGATTGACCTGAAAAAACACTACCCGGTGAAGAAAGGTCTGTTTGGCCAGGAACGTCTGGTAAAAGCGCTGGATGGCGTCTCGTTCAACCTCGAACGCGGCAAAACGCTGGCGGTGGTGGGTGAATCCGGCTGTGGTAAATCCACGCTGGGCCGCTTGCTGACCATGATTGAAACCCCGACCGAAGGCCAGCTGTTCTGGCACGGTCAGGATCTGCTAAAACACGATCCGCAGGCGCAGAAACTGCGTCGTCAGAAAATCCAGATCGTGTTCCAGAACCCGTACGGTTCGCTCAATCCGCGTAAGAAAATCAGTCAGATTCTGGAAGAGCCGCTGGTAATCAACACCTCGCTGACCAAAGCGGAGCGCAAAGAAAAAACGCTGGAGATGATGGCGAAGGTTGGCCTGAAAACCGAGCATTACGATCGTTATCCGCACATGTTCTCGGGCGGCCAGCGTCAGCGTATCGCGATTGCGCGCGGTTTAATGCTTGATCCGGATGTGCTGATTGCCGATGAGCCGGTCTCCGCGCTCGACGTATCCGTACGCGCGCAGGTGCTCAACCTGATGATGGATTTGCAGCAGGATTTAGGCTTGTCCTACGTCTTCATCTCGCATGACCTGTCGGTGGTGGAACATATCGCCGATGAGGTGATGGTGATGTATCTCGGCCGCTGCGTTGAGAAGGGCAGCAAAGAGGCGATCTTCAGCAATCCGCGCCATCCTTACACGCAGGCGCTGCTGTCGGCGACACCACGCCTTAACCCGGACGATCGCCGCGAGCGCATCAAGCTCACGGGCGAACTGCCGAGCCCGCTCAACCCGCCGCCGGGCTGTGCGTTTAACGCGCGCTGCCGTCGTCGCTTTGGCACCTGTGTTCAGCTGCAACCAAAGCTGAAGCAGTATGGCGATCAGCAAATCGCTTGCTTCGCGGTGGATCAGGATGAGAACCAGCCGGTGGGCGTGTAAAAAATTACCGCTATAAATGAATGAAGGCTCCTGCGGGAGCCTTTCTTTTATCCTTAATACATCAGATTAATTAACGACAAAACCTGTTATCGCCCAAGCCACGCAAAAAGCATTACGCCACTGCATCTGTGATCAATTGGTCCTGATTAGGACTTAAAGCGTAAAGGCAAATTCTTATTTGCGTCAGGATTGCGTGAGCGGCATCACAATGAAATAAAATCCATAACTTGCAGCGCAGTAGAGAAAATTCAGTAGCTTAGGTTAAAATCCCCTGCGTAATTATTTCTGTTAATTGATACTAATTAATACCCGTCAATAAATAACTGCATGCTTCTTGCATGCCCGTTTTTTCAATCTTTAAGATAGAATTCTTTTGTTGAATGCGGCGTTTTAATAATCAGATTTGTCTCACCGTCTTTTAATGTGTGTGATATATTCGCGGAAAATTCCCTCCCGCTTTTACAGGCTCTGATCATGAAGAATTACGACGATCTGCAGCGTTTTAAAGAGAAAACACAGACGCTTGATATCGCTTTTAAGGATATGTCTGGTCAATCGCATGAAGCCGATCAAAGTCAGTGGGCGTTACTGCGTCAATTGACCACCGATCAAGAGCCTGAATTAGGTAGCGGCCAGCGCGTCGATATGCCGCAACCGCATCCGATTCGCGGGGATGAATTTAGCGCACCGCCAGAGCCTGCTCAGGCTGCACCAGCCAGCCCGGCACGAGGATCGATTCTCGACAGCCTGAACGCGCCTGCCGCTGCCCAACCGGAGACCGGCTCATCGCTGTTCCCGCCCGCGCCGTCGGCTAAACCGGTGTCGTCTGCTACGCCATTAGCGCCAAAAGCCACGCTGGTAGAGCGCCAGGCGACAACTTCACTGTTTCCGCCGGCCAAACCTGTCGCCGCACCCGCCGCACCGATTACTCAGCCTGCTGCTGTTACCGCGCCTTCACCGGCAACTCCAGCGCCAATTGCGCCTGCGCCTGTGCCAACCTTTGCCGCCGCGGTTGAACCGGCACGTCCGGCTGCGCCCGCACCGTCTCGCTTTGGTGCGCTATTCCGCTCGCGTCCCGCCGAGCCCGCTAATTTGTCAAAAGAAACACCGTTAAAACCGCTACTGGAGAAGATTGCGCTATGCCGTTAGTTTGTGTGTGCTCGCCAAAAGGGGGAGTAGGGAAAACCACCATGGCGGCCAACCTTGCGTGGAGTCTGGCTCGCGCTGGCAGCAAGGTATTGGCAATCGATTTCGATGTTCAGAACGCCTTGCGCCTGCATTTCGGTGTACCGCTGAATGATGGTCGCGGCTTTGTCGCGCGCTTTGAAGATCAGGCCGACTGGAGCCAATCGATTCTGACCACCGGCGGCAACATTTTCGTCATGCCTTATGGCGAAGTCAGCGAAGAGCAGCGCGAACGTTTTGAAGAGAACCTGGTAAAAGATCCGCATTTCCTGAAACGCGGTTTGGATACGGTACTGAATTATCCGGGGCTGGTGATTATCGCCGATTTTCCGCCGGGTCCGGGTCCAGCGCTTAAAGCAATGCAGGCACTTGCCGATATGCATTTAGTGGTGATGTTAGCGGATACCGCGTCGGTCTCTTTACTGCCGCAAATTGAAAATGACCGCATGATTGGTCAGCCGCTAAATAATAAGCGTGGTCATTATTTTGTGCTTAATCAGAGCGACAATCGCCGCAATATTAGCCGTGAAGTCACCGCTTTTATGCAGCAGCGCCTGGGTGAGAACTTATTAGGCGTGGTACATCGTGATGAAAGTGTCGCGGAAGCCAATGCCTCGCAACAATCTGTTTATGATTTCAGCCCAGCTTCTGCAGCTGCGTTTGATATCGAATTAGTGGCAAAACGCGTAGCCAATATCCTGAATATCACCGTGGGCAACGGCGAAGTTCAGGCACCTATTCGCAGCCACTATTAATAATGAGGCCGTCTCCGGCCACATAATAACAACACAGCTTCTTCAGGGTGAATCATGAGTAAACTCGGGTTTTACCTGCTGCTGCTGGTGCTTGCACCGGTGGCGGCGGTAATCGTCATCACGCCTATGGACAGCCAGAAGCAATATATATTTGGCTTAATCAGCATCGGCATGATGTTTTTACTGGGCTTCAGCAAAAGCCGCAAAATAACTATCGTCATGGTTATCCTATCCGCGCTGATGTCGACCCGATATATCTGGTGGCGCACCACGGAGACGCTGCAATTTAATTCTGAGATCGAAGCGATTCTCGGTATCGGCTTATATCTGGCCGAACTGTACGTCTGGCTGATCTTAATTCTCGGCTTCCTGCAAACCACCTGGCCATTAAAACGCACCATCGAACCTTTGCCGGATGATACTAGCCTGTGGCCGACGGTTGATGTTTATGTTCCAACCTACAACGAAAGCCTCGATGTAGTACGTGATACCGTGCTGGCGGCGCAGTGTATTGATTACCCGCGCGACAAGCTGAAGGTCTATTTGCTGGATGACGGTAAACGCAGTGAGTTTGCGGTATTTGCCGCTGACGTCGGCGTGGGTTACATCACCCGTGACGATAACAATCACGCTAAAGCCGGTAACCTCAACCACGCCATGAAGATCACCAAAGGTGAGCTGATTTGCATCTTCGACTGCGATCACGTGGCTACGCGCACCTTCCTGCAGGCGACGGTCGGTCCGTTCCTGAAAGATCCGAAGCTGGCGCTGCTGCAAACCCCGCACTACTTCTATTCGCCGGATCCGTTCGAGCGTAACCTGCGTGCGGCACGCAGCATCCCGAACGAAGGTTCACTGTTCTACGGCCCGGTACAGCAGGGTAACGATAATTGGAATGCCACTTTCTTCTGCGGCTCCTGTGCGGTGATTCGCCGTAGCGCGCTGGAAGAGATCGGTGGCTTTGCGGTGGAAACCGTCACTGAAGATGCGCATACCGCACTGAAAATGCAGCGTCTCGGTTGGGGCTCGGCTTTCCTGGCGATTCCGCTGGCGGCCGGTTTAGCGACTGAACGTCTTGGTCTGCACGTGGTACAGCGTAACCGCTGGGCGCGCGGCATGACGCAGATCTTCCGCGTCGATAACCCGCTGTTTGGCCGTGGATTGAAGTGGCAGCAACGTCTGTGCTACCTCAACGCCATGCTGCACTTCCAGTTCGGCTTGCCGCGCGTGGCGTTCCTGACGGCACCGCTGGCGTATCTGCTGTTTAACCTGAATATCATTCACTCATCGGCATCGCTGATTTTCGCCTACGTCTTGCCGCATCTGGTGATGTCGCTCTACGTCAACTCACGAATGAACGGCAAGTTCCGTTACACCTTCTGGGGCGAAATCTACGAAACCGTGATGTGCTTCCACCTCGTTATCCCCACGCTGCTGACCATGCTGGCACCGAAGCGCGGCAAGTTTAACGTTACGGATAAAGGCGGCCTGCTCGATCAGGGCTTCTTCGACTTCCACATCGTGCGTCCACACGTGATTGTCGCGGTGCTGCTGTCGATTGGCATCATCGCTGGCGTGGTACGTGCGACGGCGCATGACTACTTTGGCGTCGATCCTTACGTTATCGCCCTCAACGTCGGCTGGGCGGTGTTCAGCCTGATTATCCTGATGGCGGCGATTGCTGTGGCACGTGAAACCAAGCAGGTGCGTAAAACTATCCGTATTGAAGTGCAGATTCCGGCGGTGATTCACTACGCCAGCGGCATCTCGTCGCGCACGAAAACCAGCGATCTGTCGATGGGCGGCGCGCAGCTGGATGCGCCGGACAATCGTCACGAACACGATGAAATTGAAGAGATCGATCTGCTGCTGAAATCGGGCACCATCACCATTCCGGTGAGCAAAATCTCTGGCGATGAAGAGAGCATTCGTCTGCGCTTTGGTGATATGCCGCTGTCGCGCCGTCGTGAATTGGTGCGCGTGGTGCTGGCGCGTGCGGATGCGTGGATTCAGCCGGAATATAAGCAAGACAATCCACTGGTTTCGCTTGGCACCATTATTCGTACCGTCTTTGAGCTGTTCTGGCTGACCTGGAAAGATCGCCGTGAGAAGCGTAAGCGTGACAACCAGCCCGCCGCAAAAGAGGACAGCGCTGCATGAAGAATTTGACGCAAACGTTGCTGGCAAGCTCGCTGGCAACGGCGCTGCTGCTCGCGCCAGCGTGGGCCGAAACCCCGGCGGTCACGCAGGATAGTGGTGCACTTTCTGACGTGCCGCCGCCGCAAGGTATTGAAAGTGCAGCCGATCAACAGCTGCAGCAGGCGGCCGGCGCGGCACCTTATGCGCCAGTAGAAACCGCACCGGAAACGGCTCCGCAAACCGCACCGGAAGCGGCACCGCCAACCGCACCGACAACGGTAAATGAAACGCCCGCCGAACCGGCCGCTAGCGAACCTGCACCTGTAGTCGCACCAGAAATGGTGCTGCCAACGGTGACGCCAACCGCACCGGCGGTGATTCCAGATACATCTTCCGCCACGCTTAACCAGCCAATCAGCAGCACCGTTTCGGTGGCGCAGATGGGCCAGCCGCGCGGCATCACATTGACCGGCGGCCAGCTGCAATCCGGTATCGTGTTCACGCTGCCCAGCGATGAAGTGATCACCAACGCGCGCCTCAATCTGTCGCTGCGCGTCTCGGCGGCACTGGCAGCACGCAACACCTCGCTGCAGCTGATGCTGAATGGTCAGCCGCTTGGCACTTTGCCGCTGGGCTCCAGCGACAGCGATGTCAGCGATTACCAGCTGGATATTCCGGCGGCGATGGTGGTTTCGAGCAACAACCTCAGCTTCAAGATTAACGATGCCGACAAGCTGCTGTGTGAGAAAGAGAGCGCGCAGCAGTATCAGGTATCGATTCTGCCGAAAACCACGCTGAGCCTTGAAGGCCAGCAGCTGAACATCGGTACCAGCCTGCGTAACTTCCCGCGTCCGTTTATCGATGCGCAGCGCATGACGCCCGCCAGCGTCACTTTTGGCTTTGCCGCCAATGCCGCGCCGGACAGCATCAGCGCCGCCGCGCTGGTGGCATCGTGGATGGGCATTCAGTCGGATTATCGTGGCATCCGTTTCCCGGTGGTGCGCGGCGATCTGCCCGAGCACAACGGTATTCTGATTGGCCATCCGGGCGACAAAATTGGCACCGTAACCTTGCCAGCCACCAACGGTCCGCTGCTGCAGGTGATCGATAATCCCAACAATCCGGTCTACAAGTTGTTGCTGGTGGTGGGCGCGAATGACGATCAACTGCGTCAGGCCGCTAACCGTTTAACCACTCAGCCGCTGGCGACCGATGCCAGCAGCCTGAACGTGCAGCCGCAGCCGATTGGCGTGCGTAAGCCGTACGATGCGCCGCGCTGGATCAACACCACGCGTCCGGTGCGTCTGAGCGAACTGCTGCGCAAAGATCAAAGCCTGACCACCACCGGCATCTGGCACGATGCGCTGAGCGTCAACTTCCGCGCCGCGCCGGATCTGTTCCTGTGGGATGGCGACACCATTCCGGTGGAGCTGCACTATCGCTTCCCATCGGAAAGCTGGATTGACGAGAATAACTCGTTCCTCAACGTGATGATAAACGGCACCTTCCTGCGCAACCTGACGGTAAATAAAGTCGGCTTGCTGGAGAGCGCCTGGCATCGCCTGGGCGGCGACGCGCGTCAGGAACATTACACCTTGAAGCTCGAACCGTACCTGATTTACGGTGACAACCAGCTGGCGCTCTATTTCAACATCAAGCCGAAAGCGGATGCCCCGTGCGGCGTGCTGCTGAACAACAACATTAAGAGCCGCATCGAAGAGGATTCGTGGATCGATCTGAGCCAGACGCGCCACTTCACCATGCTGCCAAACCTCTCTTACTTCGTGGGTGCCTCGTTCCCGTTCTCGCGTCTGGCGGACTTCTCGCAGACCACGCTGCTGCTGCCGGAACAACCGAGCGATGCGGAGATCGCCACGCTGCTGGATATGGCTTCCCGCGCCGGTAACGCCACCGGCGTACCGCTGCTGCAAAACCAGGTGCTGTTTGGCTTGCCGAATGGCGGCACCAACATGACGCGTCTGCAGCAGAGCGATCTGCTGGCGGTGAGCACCACGCAGAACAACGACTTCAACCAGGCGATGCTGGCTAACACGCCGTTTGATACCAGCGGCAACACGCTGGGCGTGAAAGAGCCGACCACCTGGGACAAACTGCGCGGCTGGCTGACCGGCGACTGGTATCGCCAGCAGCTGGATGCCGATCGTTACTTCTCGTCCAACGAAGCGTGGCGCGGCTTTGTCAGCTATCGCTCGCCGTGGAACCCGGATCGTTTAGTGGTGATGACGGTGGCGACCAGCGATCAGCAACTGCTGCGCCTGCATGAAGACCTGAATTCCGCGCGCATCAACGCCGGTATTCGCGGCGATACCGCCATCATCACTGATGAGAACGGCATTCGCAGCTTCCGCGTTGGCCCGCAATTCCCGAGCGGCGAAATGCCGTGGTACATGATGGTGGTGTGGTATGCCAACCAGCACTCGGTGCTGATGGCGCTGGCGGCGCTGCTGCTTTCAGCGTTGGTCGGCGGCGGTGCATGGGTGATGCTGAAACGTCATGCGTGGCGTCGTCTCAACCCAAAAGTTGATAGCAAGTCCGGCAAGAAGTAAGGATAAAAACAATGAAAAAACATCTGTTAAGTGCCGGTATTCGTCATGCCCTGATTCTGGGTGGGGCACTGACGCTCTCTCAGCCGCTGCTGGCGGCGGAGAGCACTAATCCTGCGTTACAGGCGCTGTTCGATCAGGCGGCGTACTGGCACCAGAAAGCGCATGACGATTTGGCGAAAGCCTCGCTGCAGAAAGTGCTGATGGTTGAGCCAAATAACACGCAGGCGCTCTATCTGCTGGCGCTCTATTCGCAGCAGAGCGGCGGCACGGCGGAAGCGGCGCAGTGGCGTGCGCGCCTGAGCGCGGCCTCGCCGAACGATCCGCATCTCACCGAGCTGGATAACGCGCGCCAGCTGCAAACCATTCCGCAGGCGCAGCTGCAGCTGGCGCGCCAGCAGGCACGCAGCGGCAACATTGCGGCGTCGCTGCAAACCTGGCGTAACACCTTCAGCGGCAACGAGCCGCCGCCGAGCGTAGCTGCCGAATATTATCTCACCATGGCGGGCGATCGTTCGCTGCTGCCGCAGGCGGTGGAAGCGCTGCGTCAGTTCTCCGCCGATCATCCGCAGGATACCGGCGCCAAACTGGCGCTGGGTAAAGTGCTGACTTATCAGGAATCGACGCGTCGTCAGGGTATTGATGTGCTCGGCAGCCTGGCGGACGGTAACAAAGAAGCAGATCGTTCGCTGCGTCAGGCGCTGTTGTGGCTTGGTCCACAGGCGTCTGATGCGTCGCTGTACCAAACCTGGCAGCAGCGCCATCCACAAGATAACGCGGTGCTGGATTACTACCGTAAAAACGTCGGCGGCGCGGAGAAAGGTGCGGGCTTTACCGCGCTGAACAGCGGCGACGTCAGCAACGCGCAGAACAACTTTGAGAAAGTGCTGCAAGCCAACCCGCAAGATGCGGATGCGCTGGCCGGCATGGGCTATGTGGCCCAGCGTGCCGGACGTTATGCCGAAGCGGCGGATTACCTGACGCGCGCGGCGCAGTTGGGTGGCGATCAGAGCGACACGCGCCAGAAGCAGGCCGCCGATGCCCGCTTCTACGCGCAGCTGGCCACCGCGCAGCAGGCGCTGAAAAACGGTGATAGCGCGCAGGCGTTGGCGCTGAGCGAACCGCTGGCGCAGGCCGACGGTGAGAAAGGCGTCTCCGCCAAACTGTTCCGCGCCGATGTGCAGCGTCGCAGCAATCAGCTCGAACAGGCGGAGCAAACCTATCGTTCCATCCTGCAAAGCGATGCCAATAACCGCAATGCCAAAGAAGGCCTGTTCTACGTGCTGCGTCAGCAGAACCGTGGCGCAGAAGCCAACACCTTGCTGGCATCGCTGCCCGACAGCGTGCGTCAAAGCGTGGCACCGCGCGGCAGCAGCACCGATCCGATTCGTGCCCAGGCCAAACGTGAAGTGGCGGCGGGCAATAACAGCGCGGCTATCGCCACCTTGACCTCGGGTATTCAGCGCTATCCCAATGATGGCTGGCTGCGTCTCGATCTGGCGCGTATCTACCGCGCGCAGGGCGATAACATGATGGCGGCAAATATCATGCAGCCGACCATGCGCAGCGGTGCCAGCACTACAGAACTCTACGCGGGTGCGTTAAACGCCAGCGAAAGCAGCGCCTGGCAGCAGGCGAGTTTGTTGCTGTCACGCATTCCTAATAGCAGCAAAAACAGCGATATGCGCGAGCTGGCGCAGCGCGTCAACTTCAACCTGCAGATGGCCACCGCCGATCAGTATCTGGCGCAGGGCTCGAACGCCGCAGCGGCCAACACCTTGCGTGCGCTGGCATCGACGCCGCCAGCTAATCCGGTTGATGCCGGTAATCTGGCGCAGAAGCTGGCGAAAGCCGGCGATCTCACCACTGCGGTGTCCGTGGTGCGCAGCAACATGCAGCGCGGCATTCAGGGCAACGCCGGTGATTACGCCGCGCAGGTGGCGGTGCTGAATCAGGCCGGTCTGAACACCGAAGCGCAGAGCTTCCTCAGCAGCCCGGAACTGCAGGCACGCAGCACGCCAACTCAGCTGGCGGGCATCCGCAACGGCTACGTGATCAACGAAGTGGATCGCCTGCGCGAGCAGAAACAGTACGCTGCCGCTTACGACAAGCTGGTGGGCGCGCTGCAGCACGATCCGCAGAACCGCGATCTGATGTTCGCCATGGCGCGACTCTATCAGTCCGGCAAGATGAACAAAGAAGCGGGCGTGGTGTACGACTACCTGATGACGCAGGATACCGCGACGCAAGACGCGCGCACCGGCGCCATCAACGTGGCGCTGGCGCAGAATGACGTCAACAAAGCCAATACCTTAACGCGCGGCCTGCGCAATGAGCAGTCGCCAGATCGCTTGCTGCTGTTAGCCCGCGTGGCCGAAGCCAACGGCGAACACAGTCAGGCGATGAGCTATCTGCGCACCGCGCGCGGTCAGCTGATTGGTCTGCAGGGCGCTGAAACCGGCAGCGTGCCAAGCGTCGGTGGTTTGGCGCTGGCCGACAATCCGTTTATCAATCGCGGCACCTCGCCGGTGGGCCGTTCGCCGTCCAGCTATGGCGCGGTGATGCCGTGGCAGTCGGCTCCAGCGGCCACCAGCAGCGCCGAAGGCGTAACGCTGGCGAGCAACACACCGGCGATTCAGCAAAGCCAGACGCTGCATCAAATCGACAGCATGATGGACGATCTGCAAGAGAAAACCGGCACCTGGGTGCAAGGCGCAGTTCAGGTGCGTGGACGCGATGGCGAATCCGGTTTGAGTAAGTTAACTGAAGCTAAAGCGCCGCTCACCTTCTCCACCGTGCCGTTTGGCGATGCGCGCTTCGACTTCACCATGACGCCGGTTTCGCTGAGTGCTGGAAGCGCTTCGGGTGATGCATGGCGTCGCTTCGGTGCGAATCCGTTGATTCAAGGTATCGTGGTCGCCTCAGGTGACGCGAAAGTTGACGACGTGCCAAGTGCATCAACGGATTCTCAGCGAGCGTCTGGTGTTGAACTTAACATGGCGCTGAAAGGCGATAGCTACAAGATTGACCTTGGCAGCACGCCGCTGGGCCAGGATCTGAGTACGTTGGTGGGGGGTGTGCAGTGGTCACCGAAGTTAACTGATTTCCTTACATTGGTGCTGACCGGTGAACGTCGCGCCATGACTGACAGCTTACTTTCGTATGTGGGTGTCACCGATAAGGCAACCGGAACGAAATGGGGCCGGGTGACTAAAAACGGCGGTAACGCCTTGCTCAGCTATGACAACGGCGATGCTGGTTTCTATGCGGGCGCGGGAGCTTATAGCTATTTGGGTGAGAACGTCGCCAGCAATAAAAGTCTGAATGCGACAGCCGGTGCCTATGTGCGACCTTTCCATTACGACGATCGTGAGTTGAAAGTTGGCATGAGCCTTTCCTGGATGGACTTCTCGAAAAACCTCAGCTACTTCACCTATGGGCAGGGTGGATACTTCAGTCCGCAAGATTACGCATCGATCTCATTCCCGGTGGAGTTCTCACGTAAGTTTGATGACCTTAAAGTCAATGTGGGTGGTTCAGTGGGCTACCAGACTTATAGTCAAGACAAGAGCGCATACTTCCCGAATGATCCTGATGCGCAGAACGCCATGGATCAGCTCGTTTCATTGGGGTATGCCAAAGACTCTTATTACAAAGGCACCAGCAAAAACGGCATTGGCTACAACCTGCATGCCGGTGCGGATTATAAGATCAACAAAGATGTCACCGTGGGCGGTCAGCTCGGCTACGACACCTTTGGCGATTACAACGAAAGCACAGCCAATCTGTACTTCCGTTACATGTTCGGAGATTACTAATGAGTGAGCAAGTAACCGCACGCGTCAGCCATCCGCATCAGCCGGGCTGGTTTGATCTGGTGAGCGCGATGATTGAGAGCATGCTGGACAACGCGGGCGAGGAAGCGGAAGGCTTTCTCAACGGCGTCGGCGTATCGCTGGCAACGCGCTATCCTTTACCCGATGCGCGCACCGTGCAGGATCTGGAGCGTGAAATGAATTTGCAGCTGGCGCGCTTTAACTGGGGCTTTGTGCAGTTACAGCCGCAGGAGAATGCCATTCTGATTCAGCACCACGCGCTGCCGCAGGGCGACAGCAACGTCGGTGTTGAACGCTGGCAGCTGGCGCTGAGCGCAGTGCTGGCAGGCGTGTATGCGCAGTGGCTGCAGGCACAAGGCGGCAGCGCGGCGGTACCGGTGACGCTTGAGAACAACGACGGCGGCACGCTGCACTATCGATATCAATAGGAAGCTGTAATGAGAGTAATGCGGTTCTGGCGTCAATGGATGCTGTGTTTCATGGTGATGTTTTTTAGCGCGCAGGCAGCCGCAGATGGCTGGAGTACCTACAAAAGCCGTTTTATGGGCAGCGATGGCCGTATCAGTGATACGGCGAATAACAATGTCAGCCATACCGAAGGTCAGGGTTACGGCATGCTGCTGGCGGTGGCGCATGACGATCGCACCACCTTCGATCTGCTGTGGCAGTGGACGCGCACTCATCTGCGCAATCCGCAAAACGATCTGTTCTACTGGCGCTATACGCCGGGTGCTGCCAATCCGATTGCCGACAAAAACAACGCATCTGATGGTGATGTATTAATTGCCTGGGCGCTGCAGCGTGCGGCGCAGAAGTGGGGCGGCGATTACCAGCAAGCTTCCGACCGCATTCAGCGTGCGATCGTGAAGCTGAATGTGATCAGCTACGGCGGACACAAAGTGATGCTGCCGGGCGCGCAGGGTTTCAACAAAACCAGCTATGTGGTGCTCAATCCCTCCTATTTCCTGTTTGAGGCCTGGCGCGAGTTTGCTGAACACAGCCATTTGCGCATCTGGAATGAGCTGATTGATGACGGCATGGATTTGCTGGGCGATATGCACTTCGGTAAAACCGGCCTGCCGCTCGATTGGGTGGCGCTCAATGCCGATGGTTCGGTAGCACCTGCGGTGGGCTATTCCAATCGCTTCAGCTATGACGCGATCCGTATTCCGCTGAATATCTGGTGGTACGATGCACAAAGCCTGCGTCTGGTGCCGTTCCAGCGCGTCTGGCAAGGCTCAGCGCGTATGACTACGCCAGCCTGGTATGATGTGTTAGGCAATACGCCAGCGCCGTACAACATGGAAGGGGGGTTGTTAGCGATTCGCGATTTGACGCTGAATCAAACCGGTTACCTCAATGACCGTTTAGCGCCGGATCAAAACTACTTCTCCGCCAGCCTGCAACTACTGACCTGGATGGCGTATCAGGAAAAGCGGTAAGTCTCATCTTTGACCAGGTCGCCATGAATGGCGACCCTACAAAACCTGCACCTCATCCGTAGGGGCGCCATTTATGGCGACCTCACGACGGTGAAGCTGTTCGTTAATGTGACGCAAGCTCATGGAAGAATTTTGGATTGGCTTGAATCGTTGCCAGCACTTTTGCGGCCAGTCCGGTCGGATTGCGGCGTCCCGTTTCCCAACTTTTAATGGTATCGAGGCTGGTGCCGAGGACTTGCGCCATTTCGCTTTGCGAGACATTAAGCTGCATCCTGATGGCTTTTACGTCAGCCAACTCATAACGGGTTACGCGAGCAGGTTCGCTTTTACCATTTTTAATTTCTACAGCTTCTTCAAGCGATGCTTTCAGCTCATCAAAAAAACTCATGTTATACCTCGTCTTTTAATCGTTGGGTCAACTTCTTCAACTCGGCTTTTTCTGCATCCGTGAGGCTGTCTTTGGTATTTTTCGGGTAGGCCATTACCAGATAAATCACTTCAACGGTGGCCAGGAAATAAATCACCCTTGCACTGCCACTTTTGCCCTGATTACCCGTTGCCATCCTGATTTTTCGCAGGCCACCAGTATGTTGAATGAGATCACCTTTATCAGGTGACTCGATAAGCGTTTTTTGTAACTCCCTGAGTTCGTCATCCGTGGCGATTTGCTTTATCTGACGAGTAAATATCGGCGTTTCAATAAACTCAATCGCGTGACTCATCGGCTATCTCCTTTGCCTTTAAGGAGTACATTGTACACTAAACTGTGTGCCGTTAAAGACTTTCAGGCATCATGATTATTGTGAGTGATATTCGAAGCCGCTATTTAAAATCCGCATACGGCGTCAGCGGTTGTGGTGGCATATCCATATCGCCGTTCCAGCCGGACATGGAGTAGCGCATGAAAATCAAACCGTGGCTTGGGGTGTAATCCTTCGCCTGCTGAATATCCATCGCCAATCCCACCGACCAGTGCGGCGTAATGCGTCGCTCCACCAGCGCCTGCAGCGTGTAGCCAAAACCGGTACCCGAACTGCTGTCTGAGGTGGGATTGGACGCCAGCGTAAAGCCCGGATTGACCGGATAGCGCTGCTGCCCGTCGGTATGCGATTGCGACCAGGAAACTGAGCCGCCGAGATCAAACGACCAGTTTTCCGTGCGCTGGCGATAGGTCACCGGCACCGACAGCGAGAAATATTGCTGCGGGCTGTAATAGCCGCCCTGGCCGAAGGTGTAGTCGCTGAGATCCTTCTGGTAATGCCACAGCATGCTGTTCAGGCCAACGGTGGCGCGGCGATTATCTTCATTGATTAGCTTGTAGTAATAGCCCGCCATCAGGCGTTCACGGCTATTATCCGCGACGTTATCACCGCTGAGTTGATGTGCACTGATATCGCCCCACACGCCATGCGCGCCGCCCTGATCGTAACTGAGTCCGAGCGAGCCGCCGGTTGCCACCACGCCGCCCCAGGTTTTGCCGCCGTTCGCCGAGGGATCGCGTGCGCCTGCGTACGCCAGCAGCGAGCTGGAGATCGGCCGGCGTGATGCGGTGAACGTCAGGCCAATGTCTTTGACGTCGGTTTTCCAGCTGACGCCGCCGACCCAGTTGCTGGTCTCGAAGCCGAGCGGCGTAGTGCCGACATCAGCCGACCAACGATCGTTATGCCAGCCCACGCCCAGCGCGGTGCCTTCATCGCGCTGATTAAAGTCGCGGCTGCATCCACCAGAATTGTCATCATTACAGCTGCCGAATTGCTCGCTGTGGCTGCCGTTGATGGTGGAGAAGGTGCCGGCTGAAACCAGCACGTGATCGACACGCACAAAGCTGCGGCCATCGGCCAGCGGCGTTTCCGCCTGCATCATGGTGGTATGCGCGGTGAAATCGGAGGTGCCGCCGTTGCCTTTGTTGCGCGAGTAATCCTGCTCCAGCGTGAACGTGGTGTCCTGCTGGCGATACAGATCGGCGGCGTCGCTGCGGATGCTGCGTTTCAGCCAGTCATCCTGCGCCTGATTGCGGGTTAACGCCGTATATCTATCGTTATCCTGTGGCACATCCTGGCTGATGCCGCTTGCGGCCATCGCCAGCTGATAATCCTGCTGCGCTTGTGTGGGCTGTTGCAACTGCGTTTCCAGCCGCGCCGCATCGCGATACACCAGCGCTTTTTCCTGCGACGGTGCCAGTTTCGTCGCGCGGGTTTTCAGCTCAGCAAACATCTGTTGGGCACGATCCGCATCGCCACTGTTTTGCCAGGCCAACGCCACGCGTCGCCCGCTGTTGACGCTTTGCTGCGCTACGCTCGGCGGCAAGGTTTGTAACGCGCGTTGCGCTTCGGCAGGGCGTTTTAAGGCGATCAAGGCTTCGATGCGACCCAGCGCCGCATCGCCGTTTTTACTGTCTTGCTGCAGCACCTTTTGATAGCTCGCCAGCGCGCTGCGGGCATCGCCGCGCTCCAGCGCCCAATCGGCCAGCGTGATATCGCGGCGGATGGATGCGGGTTGCTGTTTCAGCAGCGCAATCGCCGCCGTTTCATCGCCGCGCGTGCGTAAATCACTGGCGCGGGTAAACACTTTGTCCTGCTCGAGACGATCGGCCAGCTCATGCATGTTGCTGTCCCAGCGCGAAGTGGGCAAGCGATGCAAGGTCGCCAGCGCCGCGTCATCGCGGTCGCCGGAAGCCAGCCACAGCGCCGAGGCATACAGCGCGGCGGGTTCCTGTGGATGCTGGCGCACCATCGCGTCCATCACTTGCGCGCCCTGCGTTTCTTCGCCGCCGTTGCGCAGCGCACCAGCCAGTCGATAGGCCAGCCAGATATCATCAGGATTTGCCTGCGCCGCCTGGCGATATTTCTCCGCCGCCTGATGCCATTGGCCTTGCTGCGCCAGCGTATCGGCTTCGGCCATCAGCGCATCGGTACGCAGCTGTAGCAGACGACTTTTCGCCGTGCTATTGCTGCGATCCAGCCGCAGCGCCTGCTGCCAATAACTTTCTGCCTGCGCTGAGTTCTTACGCGCCAGCGCCGCATCTCCCAGGCCTATCAGCGCCCAGCTATCGCGATTATCCAGCGCTTGTGCGCTGCGGTAATAACGTTCCGCTGTTGCGATGTCGCCTTTTTTCAGCGCCGCATCACCGTTGTTGATCGCCAGCCAGTAACGGTTGGTTTGCAGCAGCGACTGCCACTTGCCGATCTGCGTGCTGGCCTGGCCGGCCTGAATCGCTTTCTCCAGCCAGCTAATGGCGGCGGCGCGATTGTTGGCTCGCGCCTGCGCCTGGCCCATCGCGCCCATCAGTTCAGCATCGTTGGGATTGGCTTTTAACGCGGCATTGAGTGCGGCAATCGCATTTGCGCCGCCACCGGCATCCACCAGCGCCAAACCACGCATGCGCTGGCGATACGCGGGATCGGCGAGGAGTTTTTGCTGACGCGCCAGCTCTTGCTGACCGCGCTGCTGGGCATCGCCTTCGGTGAAGGTTTGCAGATATTGCTGCAGGCTGGCGACGCTGCTTTCGCTCACCGGCTGATTCTGGATCTGCTGTAACCACAGCTCGGAAGCGGCATCGCGCCCGCCGTTGCGGTTGGCGAGACGACGCAGCTGCGTAAAGGCTTCGCCCGGCTGATTGTTATCAAACGCCATGCGCGCCAGTTGCAGTTCGACGCCGATGTTGCCGGGATAGCGCTGCTCCAGCGCCTGCAACTGTTGATACGCTTGCGGCTGCTGGCCGGGTAAACGCGCCACCAACCGCCAATACTCCAGCTCGGTATTCACATCGGGGAATACGCCGTGGAACAGCGCGTCCCACGCGGCTTTGGCTTCGGCGACGTGTCCGGCGGTGGCCAGCAAGCGCGCCTGCTGCAGCTGCTGACGACCTTCTGCGGTCACCAAACGCAATCCGGCTGCCGATTCGCGCGTAGCGGCGGCATTCGGTGCCACGCGCTTCAATTCATCCAGCAGTTTTTGCGCTTTGGCCTGATCGCCCTGACGCAGCGCCATGCGGATTTGCGCCGCCAGCACCTGCGGATTATCAGGATCGATTTTTTCCAGCCGATAGAGCGATTGCTGAACCAGATCGAGTTTGTTGGTCGATTCGCCGGTGCGAATCTGCATCAGCAGCCACTCGACCGGCGAAACCTGTGGACCGATCGGGGCAGCCGCCGAACCTGCTAACACCCCGAGCGTGCTGCCAATCAGCAATCCAAGCTGCAGTTTATTCATCGTCATCCAGCTCGGCCAGACGGCGACGGCTTACCATGCGCATTAAACGCCACGCCATCAGCGCAAACAGAATTACCACCACAACCGCGCAAATCGCCAGCCACACCGGATGGGTTGCCAGCAGATTCCACAGACGTTCCCACCACGGCAGGTGACCAACGTAATAGGTTTCGCCGACGCGAATGCTATTCACGCCTGACTCACGGATCACCGTGGCGGAGCCGAACACCGCCGCGCGTTTGCCGCTGTCGAGCAGCGCGTTATTCAGCAATTCCCAGCCGCGTGGGCTGTCGGCCAGCAGCGCCACGACGCTGCGTTGATCGTTGAACGGTGACTGGAAGCCAACAATGGCGCCCATCGGCCCGCGTGAGCTGATGGTGGTTTGGCTTTCCACGGCGCGTTCACTGTCAGAAATTGGCACGTTTGCCGCAGCATTGGCACGTGCGGGCATGCTGATCCAGCTGCGTGCGGCATCGGCCAGCAGCGGGATCTTAGTATCGTCCTGCAGATCCTGCGGAATGCCGCCGATCATCAACATATCCGCATCCGCTGATTTCGCTTTGCTCCAGTCATCGCTCATCTGCACGCGCAGCGCCGGATAACCGGTTTGCGCGCCGATGCTGCCGAGCGCATTGAGCAGCGTGCTGACTTCGTCATTGCTCGGTTTAGGCTGCACCAGCACCAGCGTTTGCGCCAGATCGGCGAAGCGGCTATACGGGAAACCGGCGTTGGCGAACGCACCCAGCGACGGCATTTCGATGTAATGGCGATAGCCGGAGAAATCGATGCTTGAGGTATCGTCGATCACCACGTGATGTCCAACGGCGGTGACGGTTTCGCAGCGGCCATCGGCGGTGCCACCAATAAAGGTGTTGGCGTAATCAAAGTTAAAGCGCAGCTGATTCACCACACCGAGGCGCAGCGCCGGAATGGTCAACTGGCGATTGCTGTCCTGCAAACCCTGCATCAGCGGGATGCGCATCAGCTGCTGACCGGCGGTATCTTTCTGCGTCAGCGGATAATCCTGCATGAACTGATTGTTGAGATGCACCGCGAGGCGCGAGCCATCCTGCTGAATCGGCGAGGTGTAGCGATAACGCAGATCCATATCGATACCGCGTGCGCGCACCAGGAACAGATCCGGTGGTAGATTCAGCGTCAGGCTGATCGGATTCGGCTGCAAACCATCGCCTTGTAGCTGGTTTTGATACTGCGTCAGCTCGGCAAAGGTAGTGCGGCGATCGGTGCGCACCCAGTTCGGTGCATCGTACGCCTGGCGCGCGGCCAGCAGTTTTACGCTGTCAATGGTTGAGGTGTCGCCGCGCAGCAGCAGCTGACCTTGTGCAATCCCTTCCACCGCAGTTAACAGATCCTGATCGTCGCGACCCAGAATCAGCAGCATCTTCTCGTACGGATTGTCCGGCTGATTCACCATCTCCACCGTCGGTTTCTCCACCGGTGGCAGGTCTTTCAGGAAGTCGGGACGATGATCGTTGGTGGCAAACACCACCGCATGCTGCTCTTTGGGCAGCTGGTTATACAGCACCGGGAAAGATTGTCCGCGCCACTGCGCTTTGCTGCCAAACCATGAAGCCAGAATCCCGGCCGCACGCTGTTGCAGCAGATTCGGCTGGGCGTTGAAGACCATCGGCAGCTGCAGCGGGCGGCTGTCGCGCGTATCAAAGAACGGCTCCGGGAAATGCGACAGGTCGTTCTTCAGCGGCAGCTTTTGCAGCGTCAAATCGAGTTTGCTGGCTTTGCCGATATCCAGCCAGATAGTGCTGTTGGCCGGGTTTTCACACACGTTGGCGTAGTGACCAACCAGTTCAAGGCGCACGCGGTTGAAGTCGCTGATAAAGCGCGGATCGATAGGGATCTGCGTTTGATTCTCTTTGCCAAGCTGATCGGCGGTGACGGTCACCAACCCCACCAGTTCATCGTTGAGATAGACCTTAAGCTGCGACAGCGTGGGAATCAGCGCTGGCGACGGACGATAGCTCAGATTGAGCAGCGCGCGCGTCACCACTTCATCGCTGCGCACGCCAAACTCAATCTGGCTGCTCGGTTCGGTACCGCGCAGCGTCATGCTGCCGGGCGGCGGTGCGACCTGATTAAACACCAGCTGACTGTCACGCAGCGGCGCGTTGGCATCGACCAGCGCGTTCACCTCCGGTAACGGCTGCGGCGCATTGATGGCGCCAGAGGTCTGTGGCGCGGCCTGCACCACAGCTACGCAGCCCAGCATCAGGGCGGTGAACCAACTCAGTTTTTTCGTCATGGTCATATCATCAACTTAAGTAAAATCGGTTTTGATCGTCGCGGGCTGGCGGTCAATACGCTGCGGTAGCAGTGTCGCCAGCCAGCTCACCAACGCGGTGAGCCCACGGAATAAACGGCGCAGCGGTGCAGGGCCATACTCGGCCAGACGCAGATAGCCTTTAAAACCCAGCACCATAATGTCGGCCAGACTTTGCACCGGTTTGTCTTCCGGGAAGCCGTCCTGCCACAGCGCCCAGGTATCGGCGCGGGCGAAAGTGCATTGAATAAATTCAATGTGTTGACGCGTGCTGAGTTGATGCAAACGAATGCCGGCGCGACGGCCAAACACGCGCTGCACCTGACACGGGAAACTGAACTCTTGCTGACCACGGCGCAGCAGCAGCGACACGGTTTCGTCCTCTTTCAACGCATCGGCTTCACGCAGCTCAACGCCGACGCCGCCGTCGGAATAGTCGCGCAATGTGCACGGCACCATGTGTCCATCCTCACGCGCGATGGCGGCGGGCATGGCAATTTCCACACGATGCGCTTCGCGGATTTGGCGCGCTTCAACCGAAACCGCCACCGCGCCGCCGAGGATAATCATGTTGTAAATCACCCATACCAGGCTGACCCAAATGGTGAGCATTTCGTTGGCCGGACCGTACGCCATGCGCCAGAAGGCCATGCCGATACCGGCGATATTCAGCAGCACCAGCATCATGTACGGTTTGGTAATCACCCAATCGAGATGACGCTCAGCCACCAAACCGCCTTTGGCAGTAACGTTGAACTTGCCTTTGTGCGGATTGAACAGCGCCACCGTGGTTGGCCGCGCGATGTACCACGCCAGCACGGTTTCATACACCTCGCTCCAGAATGAATGTCGCCAGCGGCCCTGAATGCGCGAGTTGGTCAAACTGGTGTGCAGCATGTGCGGCAGCACGTAGATGGCGATCGCCAGCGCGGGCGCGTAAATGATGTAGGCGTGGAACAGCAGAAACGCCAGCGGTGCCAGCAGGAAGATCAGGCGCGGAATCCCGGCGAGAAAGTGCAGCATGGCGTTGGCGTAACACAGGCGCTGCACCAGCTTTAACCCTTTGCCAAACAGCGGGTTATCGAGGCGGAAAATCTGCACCATGCCACGCGCCCAGCGGATACGCTGGCCAATATGCGCGGACAAACTCTCGGTGGCCAGACCGGCAGCCTGCGGAATACGGATATACGCCGAGGTGTAACCCTGACGATGCAGGCGCAGCGAGGTGTGCGCATCTTCGGTGACGGTTTCTACCGCAATGCCGCCGATCTGATCCAGCGCGGTACGGCGCAATACGGCGCAGGAGCCGCAGAAGAACGCTGCATCCCAGGTATCGTTGCCATCCTGCACCAAACCGTAGAACAGCGAACCTTCGTTAGGCGTCTGGCGGAAGCGGCCGAGGTTACGTTCGAACGGATCGGGCGAGAAGAAGTGGTGCGGTGTTTGCAGCATCGCCAGCCGATGATCTTTCAGGAACCAGCCCATGGTCAGCTGCAGGAATGAGCGCGTCGGCACATGGTCGCAGTCGAAAATCGCCACATATTCGCTGCGGCACACCGCTTTCAAAGCATGGTTGATGTTGCCCGCTTTGGCATGTTCGTGAGTAGGGCGCACCACGTAATTGACGCCAACGCTGGCGGCAAACTCGCGGAACTCTTCGCGCGTGCCGTCATCCAGCAGGTAGATATTCAGTTTGTCCTGCGGCCAGTCGATGCCCATCGCCGCGTAGATGGTCGGTTTCACCACGCTGAGCGGTTCGTTGTAGGTCGGCACCAGAATATCGACGCTCGGCCACGAGGTAATTTCCGGCGGCATCGAGACCGGCTGACGATTGAGCGGCCACAGCGTCTGGAAATAACCCAGCACCAATACCGCCCACGCATAGGTTTCGGCACCAATCAGCAGCAGGCCAAACGTCAGGCTGAGCGGATCGTCCCAGTTGAGGGTTTCGGTATAGCGCCACCACAGATAACGGCAGGAAATCGTCAGCGATAACACGATCAACATGATAGTAGACAAGCGCCCCGGCACGCGCCGCACCAGCATCGCCAATCCCCATAACAGCAGCACGAAGACAAACTGCGTGGTGATGCCGAAGGGTTGCGAAATGCACAGTAACGCCAGCAGGCTGGCAACAACAGCCGCCACGATAAACAGCAGCTGGCGCAACCACGCGGGCAGCGCCTGAATACGTTGTTCGCTGCGCTGGGCAAAACGGTTGTGTTCCAGCCGTGCTGGCAGCGCGCCGAGCCATTGATACAGCCGTTCGCGCCAGCGGAACAGCGGCTTGACGCTGAAACTTTTACGCGTGCGCTTGTCGAGCGGCAATACCAGCATCAACCACAGGCTTTGCAGTGCATAGCGCAGCGAGTCAAGCGGTCGCGGTCGCAGCGGCGAAATTTGCGGATAGTAACGCTGACGATGTTGCAGGATGCGCTGCCAGCCGGGAGTTTCCAGCCGCAACAGCGACCACGCCAGCACGCACCACATCAGATGCAGTGCGATGGTGAAGCGGCCCGCGCCATGCTGATGCGCCAGCTGTGCGCGGCGTTGCAGTGCCTGCCACGCTTGCGGCATCAGCAGCCAGCGTAATGGATTCACGCCACGCCTCCCGCCACATTAAGCAGCAGCCAGTTGGCCAGCGTGTTGATCTCTTCACTGGCCAGCGCATGCGGCCGATATTCGCCCACCGGCTGTTTCATCATCAGCGCTTCCGCCAGCGCTTCATCGCGGTGGATGACCTGTGGAATCAGGTTCTTCAGCGAGCTGATCCACAGCTGATGCAGATCCTGCTGCAGCTGGCTGTTGGCGTTGAACTGGTTAATCAGGAACAGCGTGTGCGCAGGAAAACGCGCGTGGTGCAGACGCAACTGGCAGTTGGCATCCAGCGTCAGCACCTGCAGCAAACGATCGGCTGCGGCAACAAAAGATCGCTGCCACGGCAACAGATCCGCTGGGATGTCGAAAATAATCCAGTCGTAGTGCGATTTCAGGGCCGGTAACGCATTTAGCAGCGGTGCGGCAAATTCTGAGTTGATATTGCTGATGTTGGCGCTCTGTTGCGGCGTGAGTGCGCCAAACGGCAGAAAATCCAGCCCCGCTTGATAGCGCTGTGCGCACTGCTGCCACGCTTGCTGTTCGAGCAGCGCAGGTGCCCAGCCCTGAGTGTGGGTGAGCGGCAAATTGAAGTGGGCAGCCAGTTGATTTACCGGGGAAAAGTCGATAACCAGTACCGATTGCTGCAGCGCGTTAAACGCCCAGCCGAGCGCGGCGCTCAGCGAACTGGCGCCACAGCCGCCACGCAATCCTTGTAATGCAATAACTGGCATTAACGTTCTGACTCCTGTGCCGCGCTTATTTCACGCAGCAATGGCCAGCGCGTCATAATGTTATTAAGTCGCGCTTCGCGGGCAATATCAATGTAGCGAAATGCCTTAAGGGAAAAGGCATCACTCAAAGCGGTAATGTCATCGTGCTCTTCGCTGCTAGCAGCATTCAGCGAAAATGCATTCTCTGTTTTCATTATTTTTTTGCCACCAAAAAATCGACAACGGATGAATTGTGGTTCTATTTTTTGTAAAGTTTAAACCTGAAGTAAAGACAAATGCTATCCACAGATCAATGTGATTTGCATTAATAGGCTATTTTTTTATTTCACCGGTTCCAATTGTGGCTGTGTGGATTAAACTAGCCTGGATTGTATCGATCGCGAATAAAATATGAAAAATCATTATGCGCTTGGCCTGCAGCAGATTCAGCAGGAATTAAATACTCTGCAGAATCCAGGGTTTTACTGGATTACCAGCCAGCGTCAGGAAGATGCAAGAATGCTTTTACGTCAGGTGGTTAGCCAGCAAAAGGCGGCTACGCTGATCAGCGCAGACGAGAAACCGCAGGCGCTGCTGACGCCCGATCCCATCGGCGGTCCAGCGCGTATGCCGTTATATTCACTGCCGGCGAATAAAAGCAGCTTACAGCAGTTGGAGAGTGATTTTTCCCGCATGCTGAATAGCCGTAGCGGCCTGGTGATTTTTTATAGTAATGCCGCGTTGTGGGGAAAATTATCGCCCGATGAGTTGACCATTTGGCTTAAGCGCATGCGTCGATTGATAACTAAAAAACAAATCACGCTGTTAATGATCACCTCCGGCACGTCAATAATTCACTTACGTAATCATCTGCAAGCTTATTTTCGCCAGCTTGATGGTCTCGCGCATTTAGAGTTTCAGCAGGACAGTTGGCAATATCGAATTAACTGGTGGTATGCGGCAGATAAATTACTGGCCGATCGTGCTATCCGTTTGAGTTGCGGTGATAATCAATTTATTGCCGAAAATGATGCAGAACAAAATATTCCATTAAGCCGCAATGATGAAAACCAATTCCTTGCGCAAGAAGGTGTGCTGGAAGGCGCACCGCCACTTTCTGTGCAGTGGCAATTATTTAGTGACAATGAAAGCGTGTTCTCGCGTGCCCAGCAGGCAAATGCGGCAACCGTCATCTTTAGCCTGGTCCATAACCAAGACATTAATTCTTTAGCAACCATGGTCCATAGTCTGCGCCGTTCACGCGGTAGCGCGCTTAAGATTGTGGTGCGCGAAATCAGTACCACGCTACGCTACAGTGATGAGCGTTTGCTGCTGGCCTGCGGGGTGAATGCCATCGTGCCGACGGCGGCCAGCCTGTCGCGTTTTCTTACCACGCTGGAAGGGATTCAGGGGCAACAGTTCTCGCGCCATGTGCCTGCCAATCTCAACGCCCTGATGCAGGCGCTGCAGCCATTGCAGCAGAAAGGCTATTTACCTCTGGACGCGTTTTGCGCGGCGGTGCAGCAGCTAATGGCCAACACGTTGCTGCCGGAAAATGACAAAGGTTTGCTTGTGGCGCTGCGTGCGGTGCCGCAGCTGAAACCCGAACAGATTCTGACGCTGTGCAAACCGCGCCGCTTCGGCGATTTGGTGACGCTGGTGAACGACCGCATCTATCTGTTCCTCTCTTCGTGCCGCTTCAACGACTTGGATATCGCGCTTAAATCAATCTTCTCCTTGCCGCATGACGAGCTGTTTAGCAATCGCATCGTCTGGTTTGAAGATAATCAGATCGTGTCGGAGGCGGACAAAATTCGTCAGCTGACATCGGTGGTACAGCGCGACAGACAAGCCGCGCCGCTGGCCGCTGTGCCAGTCGCTACGCAGGCCGACGTGCCTGAGCGCGGAGCACAAACGCCGCAGCCGATTACCCTCAACCTCGACGGAGTAAGCCACTAATGACACTGATGGATTGGGTGCAGGTGGCGATCCTGCTGTTACTGATTTTACTGTTCCTGAGATCACTGTTTGGTCGCGGGCTCACGCGCAGCGGCACCAATCCGCTGCTACGTTTGTTGCCAACGCGCGCATTGAAATCAGAAGGACAGTGGCAACGCAAAACCAATAAAACGGATAAACATGAATAACAGATTCACGATGCACGGTTCGTGGTGGCGCGGCCTCGGTGGCTGGAACTTTTACTTCCTGATTAAATTTGCGCTGCTGTGGTACGGCTACCTCAATTTCCACGCGCTGAGTAATCTGGTGTTTCTGGCGTGGCTGCTGTTCCCGCTGCCGAACGCGCGGCTGCATCGTCTGCGTCAGTGGATTTCGCTGCCAATTGGCATTGCGCTGTTCTGGCACGATACCTGGCTGCCGGGACTCAACTCGATCATGAGCCAGGGCAGTCAGCTGGCGGGCTTCTCGCCCAGTTACTTGCTCGACCTTGCCAATCGCTTTATCAACTGGGAGATGATTGGCGCGGGCTTTGTGCTGCTGGTGCTGTATCTGTTTGTCGCGCAGTGGATTCGAGTCACCGTGCTGGTGTCGCTGATGCTGATCTGGCTCAACGTGCTGACGATCGCCGGACCGGCAATGAATTTACTGCCGAGCAGCGCCGCTACGCCGACGGTGAAGCTCAACGATACGCCATCGGCGAAAGCGCCAGATGGCCTCGATCAATCCGCGCCGCCAACCAGCGCCAATCTTACCGCGTGGCTTAACCGTTTTTACGACGCCGAGCGCCAGCGTTCAACGCACTTCCCGGACGCATTGCCTGCCGATTCGCAGCCGTTCGATATTCTGGTGATCAATATCTGTTCGCTGTCATGGTCGGATTTGAATGTCGCGCAGCTGCGCAATCATCCGCTGTGGCAGCACTTCGATATTCTGCTCAACAACTACAACTCTGCCACCGGTTACAGCGGCCCGGCGGGGATTCGTCTGCTGCGTGCCAGCTGCGGCCAGAGCTCGCACAGCGATCTGTACAAAGCCACCGATCAGCGCTGCTATCTGTTTGATAATCTGGCCAAGCTGGGCTTTAAACAGCAGTTGATGATGGATCACACCGGCGTGTTTGGTAACTATCTCAAAGAGCTGCGTGAAGAGGGCAATCTGCAGGCGCCGTTGATGTCGCAGGCGGGTATCGCGCCGGAAGTGACGTCGTTTGATGGCTCGCCGGTATTTAATGATGCGCAGTTGATGCAGCGCTGGCTCGACGATCGCACCAAGAGCAGCGATGCGCGCTCCGCCACCTTCTATAACCTGATTCCGCTGCACGACGGTACGCGCGAGCTCGGCAGCACGCGCAGCGCCGACTGGCAGCCGCGCGCCAAAGTGCTGTTTGATCAGCTCGATGCTTTCCTGACTAATCTGGAGAAATCGGGGCGTCGCGTGATGGTGCTGGTGGTGCCGGAACACGGCGCGGCGCTGCAGGGCGATAAGATGCAGATGTCAGGATTGCGTGACATCCCAAGTCCGGATATCACCCATGTGCCGGTCGGCATTAAGTTTGTCGGCATGAAAGCTCCGCATCAGGGCCAGCCGCTCAGCGTGGAGACGCCAACCAGCCTGATGGCGATCTCGGAAATCGTCTCACGCGTGGTGGATGGTCAGGTGTTTAACGCGCCGAACGTTAATATGTCGGTGCTGACCGATAATCTGCCGCAGACGCCGGTGGTATCGGAGAACGACAATGCGGTGGTGATGATGTATCAGGGCAAACCGTGGATCCGCCTGAACGGCGGCGATTGGGTGCCGTATCCGCAGTAGGTTGCCATTCGTGGCGTAATGCCGCTCAGTTAAGCGCAGAGCGACTTTCGTTCGCCATGTGCTGAGGCAGTTGCAGCACCTACGTGCGGCGACCGAGCAGAGGACGCCTGGCCGCGCCCTCTGCACTCCCGGGCCCTGCGCCAGCCCAACCCGCCGCTGCGCGGTACCTTCACTCATTCACGATTCCTGACGGACCGGTGTCGATTCGCTCCTGCTCAGCGCCACCTCTCGCCGCATCCATGCGGCTCGCCCTGGAATCCCTCACTCGCTCAGCGGTTTGGGATGTCGCCTCAACACCCACGCTGCAGCATCAGTGCATTTTCCTGACTCATCATCGCTACAAATCCCGTAGGGTCGCCATTCATGGCGACCTGGTGCGCATAAATGCGCACCCTACGAAAAACTAAACCCATTATCTTAATCACAGGCGGAGGTGTTGGGCGGCGAGCGATAAGCGAGTACGGCGCAGGCCTCCATTCGCGCGGGCCAAAACCTGCATAATTCCGAATCACTTCATAAATAACCCAACTTGCCTATTTTTCGCCTTTATCCCGGCGAAAAAAAAGCGTGACCTGGGATATACTCGCTGCGAATTTCATCTCATTACACGCCTATGTGGCCTGGAGAAGTTTTGTTGCGCGTCAGTCGTTCTCTAACGATAAAGCAGATGGCGACGGTTTCCGCCGTGGCGATGGTGACCATCTGCATCTTTATTGTCATCCAGCTCTTTCACTTTGTGCAGCAGCGCAGGATTGACTACGCCCAGCAAATGGAAAATGTGGCGCACACCGTGCGTCAGCCGCTCTCCGAAGCGGTACTTAAAGCCGATATTCCGCAAGCCGAACGCATCCTCAATACGCTAAAACCGGCCGGTATTTTATCGCGCGCCGATGTGGTGTTGCCGAATGCCTTCCAGGCGCTGCACGCCGATTTCGCGCCGGAAAAACCGGTGCCGCGCTGGGTCGCGCGCCTGTTTGAGCTGCCGGTACAAATCACGCTGCCGCTCTATTCGGTGGAGCGATCGGGCTTGCCGAAGCCGATTGCCTATCTGGTGTTGCAGGCCGACTCCTCGCGCGTTTATCAGTTCCTGCTCAGCACCTTGTCGACCATGATCACCACTTATCTGCTGCTGGCGCTGATCCTCTCGATCGCCATCAGCTGGTGTATCAATCGCTTGATTGTGCATCCGCTGCGCGACATTTCGCGTGATTTGCAGGAGCTGCCGCCGCAGGCGATTCTGACCCACAAGATGAAGCTGCCGCATAATCATCGTGATGATGAAATCGGCATGCTGATCCGCAGCTACAACCGCAATCAGCAGGTGCTGGAGTCGATTCACGACGAAATGAGCCGCATGACCACCCATTTCGCCGTGACGGACCTGCCCAATCGCGCGCTGTTCCTTGCGCTACTCGAACAGCATATGAGCCATCGCCACAATCGTCAGGCGTGGGGCTTAATGGTGATTCGCATTGAAACGCTGCAGGAAGCCAACGGCGTACTGAGCGATGAACAGCGCGATACGCTGATGCTGACGCTGGTGGAAAAGATTCGCAGCACCGTCGACGATCACTCGCTGCTGGCGCAAACCGGCCCCAGCGACTTCGCCTTGCTGATGAAGCGCGCGCACAATCCGTTCCGCGCCATGCGTTTAGCGCGCAACCTGATGATTCGCATCAATCAGCCGGTGAACCTGCAACAGCTGCAGCTGCGTCCGAATGCCAGCATTGGTCTGGCGTTGCACGAAGAGAACAGCATTTCGGCCAGCGAACAGCTCGATCGCGCTACCTCGGCGATGATGTCGGCGCGCCATCAGGGCAAAAACCAGATTCTGTTCTTCGACCCGGCGCTCACCGAGCGGGCGCAGAAGCGTTTAACGCAGGAGCACGACATCTTGCAAGGTTTACAAGACGAGCAGTTTGCCCTCTATCTGCAGCCGCAAATCAATATGGAAACCGGCGAGCTGGCCGGTGCCGAGGCGCTGCTGCGCATGCGCATGCCGGATGGCAGCTACGGATTGTCAGAAGAGTTTATTGCCAGCGCCGAAGAGATTGGTGTGATTTCGGCCATTGGCCGCTGGGTGTTTGAGGAAGCCTGCCGCATTCTGGCCGGCTGGCAGAAACAGGGCATTAACATCCCGCTCAGCGTCAATATCTCGGCGGTGCAGCTGCGTGATGCCAGTATGGTCAGCCATTTGCAGGGCTTGCTGGAGCGACATCGCATTGCGCCGGGCAACTTTGTACTGGAAATCACCGAAACCGCGCAGATTGGCGATGCCGAGCAGGCGATTGCGCTGCTGCGTTTGCTGCAGCAAACCGGCGTGGCAGTGGCGCTCGACGATTTCGGTATGGGCTACTCCAACCTCAACTATCTGCATCAGTTCAAAGCGCTGCCGGTGAATAAGCTGAAAATGGATCGCAGCTTTGTCGCCGCGCTGCCGGATGACGACACCATGGTGCGCATCGTGGCGGCGATTGCCGACATCATTCACCTCGACGTCATCGCCGAAGGTGTGGAAACCGCCGAGCAGCGCGACTGGCTGCTGGCGCGCGGAATTACTATAGGGCAAGGCTACTTATACGCTGAAGCGCTGCCGCTCCACGTCTTTAATCAACGCTGGCTCAATAGCCCGCAACTCCCTGAATAATCACCTTGGTTATTGATTTTCCTTACAAAATTGTAGCGAAGCGCTGTGCTGAAGCGTTTCAGTTCATAGTTAGAGTTTTGTAACTTTTGTAAGGAATAGTAGGGGATATTAATCTTGTTAACAGGGTGTTATTTTCCTCGCCATCGGTAAGGTTTTACGCTTCTGGCGGCTTGCCGCATGCGTTCTCCACAACAATGGCGGTGCGAACCGTCTTACTGGACACCTGTTATGAAAATCTTAAAAAGCCTCTATTTTCAGGTACTGGTTGCCATCGGCATCGGCGTCCTGTTGGGCCACTTCTATCCTGAGTTAGGCGCGCAAATGAAGCCGCTTGGCGATGGTTTCGTTAAGTTGATCAAGATGATCATCGCCCCCGTGATTTTCTGTACGGTGGTGACCGGTATTGCCGGCATGGAGAGCATGAAAGCCGTTGGACGTACGGGCGCAGTGGCACTGCTGTACTTTGAAGTGGTCAGCACCATCGCGCTGATCATCGGTTTGGTGGTGGTTAACGTGGTGCAGCCAGGTGCGGGCATGAACGTTGATCCGGCCACGCTGGATGCCAAAGCGGTCGCGGTTTACGCGCAGCAGGCGGAGCAGCAAGGTGTGGTCGCCTTCCTGCTGGATGTGATCCCGAATAGCGTGATTGGTGCCTTCGCCAGCGGCAACATTCTGCAAGTGCTGCTGTTCGCTATTCTGTTCGGCTTCGCTCTGCATCGCCTCGGCAGCGCTGGCACCGTGATGTTCAACGTCATTGAGAGCTTCTCGAAAGTGATCTTCGGCGTGATCAACATGATTATGCGTCTCGCGCCAATCGGTGCCTTCGGGGCAATGGCCTTTACCATCGGTAAATATGGCGTCGGCTCGCTGGTGCAGCTGGGTCAGCTGATCATCTGCTTCTATATCACCTGTGTGCTGTTCGTGGTGGTGGTGTTGGGGCTGATTGCACGCTTCGCCGGCTTTAACATCTTTAAATTTGTCGCCTACATCAAAGAAGAGCTGCTGATTGTGCTCGGTACTTCCTCATCTGAATCGGCGCTGCCGCGCATGCTGGATAAGATGGAGAAGCTGGGCTGTAAGAAATCGGTGGTGGGCTTGGTGATTCCAACCGGCTACTCCTTCAACCTGGATGGCACCTCGATTTACCTCACCATGGCGGCGGTGTTTATCGCGCAGGCGACCAACGCGCATATGGATGTGTTCCACCAAATTACGCTGTTAGTGGTGCTGCTGCTCTCCTCAAAAGGCGCAGCGGGCGTAACCGGCAGTGGCTTTATCGTGCTGGCGGCGACCTTGTCTGCGGTGGGACACTTGCCGGTGGCTGGTCTGGCGCTGATTCTCGGTATCGACCGCTTTATGTCCGAAGCGCGCGCGCTGACCAATCTGGTGGGTAATGGCGTAGCGACCATCGTGGTGGCAAAGTGGGTCGGACAACTGGATGAGAAACAACTGAATGCGACGCTTTCTTCAGGGAAAAAGGTGAATAACGCACCAGAAACCGCCGCATAACCTGCTATTTGCGTTAATTTGCCGAGAAATGCCCGCTGTCGCTTGCCCTGACAGCGGGCATTTGCATAATAAACCCCATTGATTTTTTTCCCGATTTTTTGCCTCGTTGCGCGACATCCTGACCTTCTCGTGGTCAAAGAGTCTGTTATTAAATAAACGTGGCGGCAAAATGCCGCACCGGTCACCCCAGATGTGGCCGAACATGCCGCGCTAACGAGCGTTGATCTGTTTGAGTAGGGGTTCACATGCAGGGCACCAGAATTCGGCTTTTGGTTGGCGGATTGCTACTGGCAGCGTCCGGTTTTGGCGTGCACGCCGAGACGCTCCAACCCGATCCCGCCTGGCAGGAAGGCAAACTGGACAATGGTTTTAGCTGGCAGCTGCTGACCACACCACAACGTCCAAGCGATCGTATTGAGCTGCGCCTGATTGTTAACACCGGTTCGCTGGTGGAGAGTGCGCAACAAACTGGCTATAGCCATCTTTTACCGCGTTTAGCGATGGTGCATAACGCCACGCTGGACACCAATCAGCAACGCGCGCTGTGGCAGCAAGCCATGGATCCGCAACGTCCGCTGCCGCCCGCCATCTCGTCGTACGATTACACCCAATACAACCTGAGCTTGCCGAATAACCGCCCTGATCTGCTGAAAGAAGCGCTCAGCTGGCTGGCGGCGACCGCCGGGAAAATGACGATTAATGAGCAGGTAGTGGCTACTGCGTTAACGGCGACCGATCCGATTGCCACCTGGCCCGCCAATACCCAGGATGTGTGGTGGCGCTATCGCCTGAAAGGCTCGGCGATGCTGGCGCACGATCCGGGCGAACAACCGCGCGCGCCGGTGGATATCGCCCAACTCAACAGCTTCTATCAGCAGTGGTACACGCCAGACGGCATGACGCTGTACGTGGTGGGAAATGTCGATAGCCGCAGCATGGCGGAGCAGATCAACAAAGCTTTTGCGCCGCTGAAAGGCAAGCGTGTTGCGCCTGCCGCGTTACCAACGCTGTCACCGCTGCCGCATCAGCCGGTGAATCTGGTGAATGGCGGCATGAGTCAGGATCGCCTGTCGCTGGTGTGGGACACCGCATGGCAACCGATTCGCGATTCGCAGAATTTGCAGCGCTACTGGCAGAGCGATTTAGCGCGTGAAGCGCTGTTCTGGCATGTGCAGCGCGCGCTCGCTGACAGCAAAGCGCAAAGCGTGCAGGTTGGTTTCGATTGCCGTGTGCTCTATCAGCGCGCGCAGTGCTCGATCAACATGGACAGCCCGAACGCCTCTTTGCCGCAGAATATGAATCAGGTGGCGAAAGAGCTGGCTGCGGTGCGCGACAAAGGCTTACCGCAGGAGGAGTTTGATGCGCTGATGGCGCAGAAGCTGCTGGAGCTCAATAAGCTGTTTGCCACCTACGCCCGCACCGACACCGATATTCTGATGGGCCAGCGTCTGCGCTCGCAGCAAAATTCGGTCGTGGACATTGCGCCTGAGCAGTATCAAAAGCTGCGTCAGACGTTCCTCGGCGAGATGACGCGTGATCAGTTGAATCAGGAGCTGCGTCAGCAACTGTCGCAGGAGCTGACGATGGTGCTGATTCAACCGCAGGGTGAAGCCGAAACCAACGTGAAGATGCTGCAGGAAGGTTGGGATAAAGTGATGAAGCTGCCGGAGCCGCCAGCGGCTCCGGCTAGCCCGGAAGACGTGAAGCCGGATAGCAGCGCAGGCGCGGCGGAACAGACCGCGCCATCCTCCTGATGATCAGGTCTTCGCTCTGAGCCATTCGGTGACGAGCATCGGCCAGCTCGCCAAAGGCAAATCTGCCACGCCACGGATACCAAATCCGTGGCCGCCTTTTTGGTAGAAGTGAATCTCCACCGGCACTTTGTGCTCACGCAGCGCGCTGAAGAACACCATGCTGTTGTTCACCGAAACCGACTCATCATCGGAGGCGTGAATCAGCAGCGTCGGTGGCGTTTGCGCATGCACGCGCGTTTCCATTGAGTAAGCATCAATCATTCTTTGATCCGGCCACGCGCCGAGCAAGCGGGTGCGCGCACCTTCATGCGCCAGACCTTCGCGCATACTGATCACCGGATAGAGCAGCACCATCGCATCCGGGCGCGGCGTGAAGCTGTCGGCCTGATCCTGCACCGGATAGAGTTTCTCGCCAAAGCGCGTGCCGAGGCTGGCGGCAACGTGTCCGCCCGCCGAGAAGCCCATCATCACGATATATTTGCCGTTCAACCCGCGCTGCGCACGTTCACGCAGCACGCGCACCGCACGCTGCGCATCAGCCAGCGGCGCGTCTGGACCTTCATGGTGACCGTCATACGGCAGGCGATACGTCATCACCGCCAGCGTGTAACCCATTGACGTGAAGAAGGTGGCGAGCGCGCTGCCTTCGCGGTCGATCAATACCCGCTGATAACCGCCGCCCGGTGCCACCAGCAGCGTGATGCCGTTCGAGGTTTCCGGATGCCAGATGGCAATCTCCGGGCAGCGCACGCCGGTGGCGGCGCGGTCATAAGGTTCGTACTCTTTGGCGAGATCGACGATTTGCGGCTGAGCGCGCGAATCGCTCGCGCCTGGCGCATCACCGTGTGGCCAGATATTGATGATTTCTGTGTGCATAAGTCAGTCCTGAGCGAGTCATGTTGTCGTTATTTTTTTCGCGGCCGGAGTAACAGCGTCCTGCTGTTATTGATTAAAACATGGTCTCTTTTGCCGCTGGCGTCCAGCCGAAAACCGCCGATTTCGCCAGTTTCGGACTATGCCTGGCGGCCAGATTTCGTGCCATAACGCATTGAATTTAAATCGATCTGATTAGCATGATTGAAGAAGCGTTACGGGTTTTGTTACAGAAGTGGATGAGTCAGGTGATTAGCGGAAATTGGCAGGAAAAAATGCTGCGTTAAGGCAAACTTTACGGGTGGGTTTGTTAGCGGTGTTTATGGGTTTGGTCGCCATAAATGGCGACCCTACAAATGTGCAGCAGGATTAACGCGGCATTGCGCTGAGCGGGATAATCGCGCCGCGATGCTGGATCACCGTGCTGGCAGTGAGATGACCGCGTGCGGCGGCATCTTCGGCGCTGCCACCAGCTAAACGCACCGCCAGATAACCGGCGCTGAAGGAGTCGCCTGCTGCGGTGGTATCGATCACTTTCTCTTTCGCCAGCTTGATGGCGGCGACGTCGCGCAGTGGCTCATCGCCGACCGCCACCAGACAGGAATCCGCACCACGTTTGATGGCAATCTCCTGCACGCCAGCGGCGCGTGTGCGGGCAATCACCGCATCCAGCGGCTGCTCGCCCCACAGCAAATCTTCATCGTCGAGCGTCAGGAATGCCATGTCGGTATGGCGCAGCATCTCGGCATACGCCTGCTGGGCGCTGGCTTTGTCGGCCCACAAGCGCGGCCGATAGTTGTTGTCGAAAATCACTTTGCCGCCGTTCTGACGACAGGCGCTGAGCAGCGCCATTAATTTGTCGCGACTGGCCGCTGGCAGAATCGCCAGGCTGATGCCGCTCAAATAGAGATAATCGTAGTGCGCCAGCTGCTGGCAAATCTGGTCCGCTTGCGCGCTATCCAGCCAGAAGCGGGCGGCAGCGTCGTTGCGCCAATACCAGAAAGTGCGCTCGCCGTGTTCGTCGGTTTCGATGAAGTACAGGCCTGGCATTTTATTGTCGAGGCGCTGGATCAGCGCGGTTTCTACCTTTTCCTGCTGCCAGGCGGCGATCATCTGGTCACTGAAGCTGTCGGTGCCGAGTGCGGTGACATAATCGACACCCAGCTGCTGGTTATCTGACTGGCGCGCCAGATAAACCGCCGTGTTCAGCGTATCACCGCCAAAACCGCGTTTGATGTTCTCACCTTTCTCGGACAGCTCAATCATGCATTCGCCAATAATGGCGATTTTCTTCTGCGTCATGGTCTTCGGCCTATAGTGAATTCTGCCTTAGTCTCGCGTCTGGTATGGCAGTCGTCAATGGTTTTTAAAACGATGTTTTGATTTAACTTAAGGCAGTAAACCGCCGGCGCTACGGCGATTTAACGGCCAAAGCGCGTTTTGTTTTGCCGATTAAGCGCGACGCACGCTGTTACACTCAACTATTCATGGGACTAACGAGATTGATAAAGTTATCCCGGCGATCGCCGATACTTGCCGCTGAGATGCTATTTGCAGGCACTCGACACCAACCAGGAAAAAACCATGGTGATGAAGAATTTGAGTCATCGGCTGCCTGTTTCAAATGAACTGGAACAACAACAGGAAACGCGTCTCTTCTGGCAGCAGTGCCAACGATTCTATACTTTCCAGCCGATTTATCAGGTTTCCGGCCGATTGCTGGCCATTGAATTACTGACGGCGGTGACTCATCCCTCCGCGCCAGAAAAAAGGCTGTCGCCCGAAGACTATTTTGAAGCACTGACTATCGCGCAGCGGCTCGGTGTCGTCCAGGAACAACTCGAGCTGCTGATAACATGGTCACCGTTTTTCAATCAGCGTCAGCTGGTGGCGTCGGTGAATATCGACGGTCCAACGCTGATGGAGATTGAGCAGCATGAGTCGATTCGCACGCTGATCGCGCAGCTGCCGTGGGTGCGCTTCGAACTGACGGAACATCATGCGCTGCCGCAGGAAGAGATGGTAGCGAAGATGCCGGAACTCGGGCCGCTGTGGCTGGATGATTTTGGCTCCGGCATGGCGAACTTCTCGGCGCTGACCGAACTGCGTTACGACTACATTAAACTCTCGCGCGAGCTGTTTATGCTGCTGCGCGCCAGCGATGAAGGCCGCTCAATGTTCTCAATGCTGCTGGCGTTGATTAACCGTTATTGCAACGGCGTCATCGTCGAAGGTGTGGAAACCGAAGAGGAGTGGCAACAGGTTCGCAGCTCGCCAGCCATGGCGGCGCAGGGCTACTTCTTCTCGCGTCCGGTGCCGTTTAGTGAGCTGGAACGTATGGCACTTGAGCTTCCCTGATCCCGTTCCGCGACGTCTCGACTATCCTTAGTCAGACGTGGAAGGGCAAGGAGGAAGCAATATGTCACGTACTCGAAAGATCCTGAGCTGGGTGTTCGGGATTTTTTTGTTATTGGTTGTAGTGATTGTGGTGATCATCGCCACCTTTGACTGGAACCGCCTGAAACCTACAATTAATCAAAAAGTTTCGGCCGAACTGAACCGACCTTTCGCGATTCGCGGCGATCTCGGCGTGGCCTGGGTTCGCAATCGCGAAGAACCAGGCTGGCGCAGCTGGGTGCCGTGGCCGCAGGTACATGCCGACGATGTGATGCTCGGCAATCCACCATCCATTCCTGATGTCACCATGGTGCATCTGCAGCGCGTTGAAGCGACGATTGCGCCGCTGGCGCTGCTGCATCAGCAGATCTACCTGCCGTGGATCAAGATGCAAAAGCCGGATGCGCGGCTGGTGCAAACTGCTGACAAAAAGAATAACTGGACCTTTGATCTTGCAAGCAGCCAGAACAGCGATGCGAACGCCGCGCCTTCTGCCTGGTCCTTCCGCCTCGACAACATTCTGTTCGATCAGGGACAAGTGCGCTATCGCGACGCCATTAACAAAGCCGATGTCACGGTAACCATAAATCCGCTGGGCAAACCGGTACCGTATGCGCAGGTGGCGGGCGGCGACGATCAGCAGAAAGGCGCGGGTGATTTTGTCTTTGGCTGGCAGGCGAGCGGCACTTACAACAATCAGAAGCTGGATGGCGACGGTAAAATTGGCGGCATGCTATCGCTGCGCAGTAAAACCACGCCGTTCCCGCTGCAGGTGGATGTGCGTAATGGCACCACGCGCGTGCGTATTGACGGCACCTTGCAGGATCCGCTCAATCTTGGCGGGCTGGATGTGCGTTTGCGCTTCGCGGGCGATACGCTGGCGAATCTGTATGGCCTGACGGGCGTGCTGCTGCCTGATACGCCACCTTATGAAACCGACGGTCATTTGATTGCGCGTTTCAACGAGGAGAAAGGGCCGTTGTTCCGCTACGAGAAGTTTAACGGCCACATCGGCGACAGCGATATTCACGGCTCCCTTGTTTATCGTCAGGGTAAACCGCGTCCCACCTTGACCGGTGAACTGACCTCGAACCAATTGCGGATGGAAGATTTGGGGCCGCTGATTGGCGTCAACTCCGGCAAAGGCAGCGAGAAAACGCAGCAGGCCAAAGCGCAACGCGGCGATGCCTCAACACAGCCTGCCGATCGCGTGTTGCCGCATGACAAGTTCGATACCAAGAGCTGGGACGTGATGGATGCGGATGTGAAGTTTAGCGGCAAACGCATTGAACACAGCAGCAAGCTGCCGCTCAGCGATCTCTATACCCATCTGCAATTGAAAAACGGCGACCTGTTGCTCGATCCGCTGCGCTTCGGGATGGCCGGCGGCAGCATCAACTCCACCATTCATCTGGAAGGCGATCGCAGCCCGATGCGCGGACGCGCCGATTTGCATGCGCGTAAGCTACGCCTGCGTCAGCTGTTCCCGGATGTCACCGCGATGCAGAACAGTTTGGGCCAGCTTAACGGCGATGCCTCGCTGAGTGGCACCGGCAATTCTGTGGCGGACTTACTTGGTTCCAGCGATGGCGAACTGAAGCTACTGATGAATGATGGCCTGATCAGCCGCAGCCTGATGGAGATTGCCGGACTGAACGTCGGTAACTATGTGGTGGGCAAACTGTTCGGCGATGACGAAGTGAAGATCAACTGCGCGGCAACCGATCTGAATATTCGTCAGGGTTTAGCGACGCCAAAACTGTTCCTGCTGGATACCGAGAACGCGGTGATCAATGTGACGGGCAACGTTAACTTCGCGAATGAACGCATGGACTTGTCGATCAATCCGGAGAGTAAAGGGATTCGTATCATTACGCTGCGTTCGCCGCTGTATGTGCGCGGCACCTTTAAAAATCCGGATGCCGGCGTGAAAGCTGGGCCGCTGATTGCGCGCGGTGCCGCTGCGGTAGCGCTTGGTGCGGTAGTTGCACCGGCCGCCGCGTTGATCGCACTGATTTCGCCTAGCGATACCGACGACAATCAGTGCAATAACGTGCTGCAGCAGATGAAGAATCAGAAGTGATCAGTTACGCCACAGCACTTTGATGATGTGGTAACCAAAGGCGGTTTTCACCGGTCCGTAAGGCTGTAGCAGCGGACAGGAGAAGACCGCCTTATCAAATGCCGGCACCATTTGCCCTTTACGAAACTCACCCAAATCACCACCGTTGCGCCCGGATGGGCAGGTAGAGTGTTTCTTTGCCAGTTGCTGGAAGTTCGCCCCTTTCTCAAGCTGCGCCAGCAGGGATTTGGCCTGCGCTTCCTCTTTCACGAGGATATGTAAAGCCGCCGCGGTTTTCGCCATGATGAAGTCCTAATGTGTATAATCCGGCCATTATAACCCTGTTTCTTTTGATCCCACTGAGCGAATTCCGTTATGCGTTTAAACCCCGGCCAACAACGAGCTGTCGAATTTGTCACCGGTCCTTGTCTGGTGCTGGCCGGCGCTGGCTCAGGTAAAACCCGCGTGATCACCAACAAAATCGCCCACCTGATCCGCGAATGTGGCTATCAGGCGCGCCATATCGCCGCTGTGACCTTTACCAACAAAGCTTCGCGCGAGATGAAAGAGCGTGTGGCGCAAACGCTGGGACGTAAAGAGGCGCGCGGCCTGATGATTTCCACCTTTCATACGCTGGGGCTGGAGATCATCAAACGCGAATACAAGGCGCTGGGAATGAAAGCCAGCTTCTCGCTGTTCGACGATCAGGATCAGCTGGCTTTGCTCAAAGACCTGACCAAACAGTGGCTGGAAGAGGACAAAACACTGTTACAGCAGCTGATTTCCACCATCTCCAACTGGAAGAACGATTTGGTCGATCCGCAGGGCGCAGCCGGTTTGGCGCAATCGCAGCGCGACCAGATTTTTGCGCACTGTTATCAGCTGTATGACCAACACCTGAAATCCTGCAACGTGCTGGATTTCGACGACTTAATCGCACTGCCGACGCTGCTGCTGCAGCGCAATCAGGAAGTGCGCGAACGCTGGCAGCAGCGCATTCGCTACCTGCTGGTGGATGAGTATCAGGACACCAACACCAGCCAATATGAGCTGGTGAAGTTGCTGGTGGGTGCGCGGGCGCGCTTTACCGTGGTGGGCGATGACGATCAGTCAATTTACTCGTGGCGCGGCGCGCGTCCGCAAAATCTGGTGCTGCTGCAACAGGATTTCCCGGCGCTGGAAGTGGTGAAGCTGGAGCAGAATTATCGCTCGACGCAGCGCATCCTGAAATCCGCCAACATCCTTATCGCTAACAATCCGCACGTATTCGAGAAACGCCTGTTTTCAGAACTGGGGCAGGGCAGCGAGCTGAAGGTGCTGAGCGCCAACAATGAAGATCACGAGGCTGAACGCGTGGCGGGCGAATTGATTGCGCATCACTTCATCAACAAAACCGCCTACAAAGATTACGCTATTCTCTATCGCGGCAATCATCAGTCGCGGGTGTTTGAGAAGCAGCTGATGCAGAACCGTATTCCGTATCGTATCTCGGGCGGCACGTCGTTCTTCTCGCGTCCGGAAATCAAAGATTTGCTGGCTTACCTGCGCGTGCTAACCAATCAGGAAGATGACAGCGCATTCCTGCGTATCGTGAATACGCCGCGCCGTGAGATTGGTCCGGCAACGCTGCAAAAATTGGGCGAATGGGCCAACCTGCGCAATAAAAGCCTGTACAACGCCAGCTTCGATATGGGATTGGAGCAAACGCTGAGCGGGCGCGGGCTGGAGCATCTGCAGCGCTTTACGCACTGGCTGAATGAAATCGTCCAGCTGACCGAACGTGAGCCGGTTAACGCAGTGCGCGACCTGATTCGCGGCATCGACTACGAAAGCTGGCTGTTTGAAACCTCGCCCAGCCCGAAAGCGGCTGAGATGCGCATGAAGAATGTCAATCTGCTGTTCCAGTGGATGACCGAGATGCTGGAAGGCGATGAGCTGAACGAACCAATGACGCTGGCGCAGGTGGTGACGCGCTTTACGCTGCGCGACATGATGGAGCGTGGTGAGAGCGATGAGGAGCTCGATCAGGTGCAGCTGATGACGCTGCACGCCTCAAAAGGGCTGGAGTTTCCGTATGTCTATCTGGTCGGCATGGAAGAGGGTTTATTGCCACACCAGAGCAGCATCGATGAGAACAATATCGAAGAAGAGCGACGTCTGGCTTACGTGGGGATTACCCGTGCGCAGAAAGAGCTGACCTTTACGCTATGCCGTGAACGCCGTCAGTACGGCGAGCTGATGCGCCCGGAACCGAGTCGCTTCCTGCTGGAGTTGCCGCAGGACGATGTGGTGTGGGAGCGCGAGAAAAAAGTGGTGAGCGCAGAAGAGCGCGTGAAGACCGGACAGACGCGCGTCGCAGGGTTAAGGGCGATGCTGGAGAATGCGAAGAAGGGTTAATTGTTTCCTTCAGCCCACAAACCAGGCCTCAGGCGAGAACCGTTGCGAGCGCAGCGGAGGCAAGGCGAAAAGTTCACGGCAAAGCGGAGTTTACGTGTTGTAAATGAGCATTTGACGTGAACTTTTCAACGCAGCATCAGCAAGCAGAGCAGGTTCGATTAGGAGATAGTCAATAACCAGTGCACGTACGACTGATAATGACTCTCCTGCTCCAGCAACTCAGAACGCAGCGGATGCACTTCGCGCCACCCGGCTGGCAACGTCAAATGCAGCGCATCATCATCCGCCTGTAAACGCACGGCAGGCAAGGTGTCATCGCGACGACGGCTTGAGAAAATAATCGCTAAACGCAGCAAACGACTTAAACGCTCCGCCATGCGCGGCGGCACGGCGTTTTGCTGAGTCAGTAAAGCCAAATCAATGCTGCCGCTTTGGTTCTGCAGCAGGCAAGCCAGCATTTTTTTCTGTGCGGGAGTGAAGCCAGGAAGATCGAGATGGCGAATCAGGTAAGCGGCGTGCTGCGGTGCCTGACGGAAATCGACGCTCAGGCCAATTTCGTGGATGGAACAGGCGCTAAGTAGCAGATCGCGACATCGGTTATCCAGCTTCCAGCTGCTGCTCACCTGACGGTAGAAGCTCTCCGCCAACTGGCGTACGCGACCGGCCTGATCAATATCAATGGCAAAGCGACGCTGCACGTTCTGTAATGTGCGGCTGCGGATATCGCGATCAACCGGCAGATGCAGCATGCCATACACCAAGCCTTCGCGCAGTGCGCCACCGGCCAGCGTCATACCTTCAATGCTCAGTTCCTGGAAGATAGCGATGAGGATTGATAAACCGCTCGGGAACACTAAGGCGCGCTCCAGCGTCAATCCTTCAATTTCCAGCTCTTCCAGTTTGCCGCACTGAATCGCGCGTTGTTTCAGCTGTTGCAGTTTGCTCAGGGTGATGCGCTCATCCATGCCCTGCGCCATCATAATTTCCTGCAACGCTTGTACGGTGCCTGACGCGCCGACACAGATTTGCCAGCCTTTCTCGCGCAGCGCAGCGGCCACCGGACGGATCATCTCGCGCGCGGCCAGTTCGGCCTGCTCAAAATTCTCTTTTGCCAGATGACGATCGCTGAAATAGCGTTCAAGCCAGGTTACGCAGCCCATCGACAAGCTGAACAGCGTGGTGGCATGCGAGCCTTCGCCGGTCACCAGTTCGGTGCTGCCGCCGCCGATATCGACCACTAAACGCTGATCGGAACCGCCGGTGGTATGCGCTACACCCTGATAAATCAGGCGCGCTTCTTCTTCGCCGCTGATGACATTCACCGCGCAGCCAAGAATCTGTTCAGCCGTTGTGAGGAAATCCTGCGCATTTTCAGCAAGGCGCAGCGTGGCGGTTGCCACCACGCGGATTTGTTCCGGAGGAATATCCTGCAGCTGTTCGGAGAACAACTTCAGGCACTGCCAGCCGCGTTGCATCGCCTCGGCAGAGAGATGATTCGCTTTGTCGAGGCCAGCCGCCAGACGCACTTTGCGCTTTATCCGCGCGACGGTCTGAATACTGCCAGACACCTCGCGCACCACCAACATATGAAAGCTGTTAGAACCTAAATCAATCGCTGCATAAAGTGACGATGCGCTTAGCATGGTGTGCTTAACCCGAACGTTTACGGTTGCTATTGCGCGGCGCGCCGCTCCGACGGTTATTGTTGTTCCCGCCACGGCGTGGACCGTTTCCTGAACGACTGCGTTGCAGACGCTTCGGCGGTGGCAGTTCATTCAGCAAGGCATCGCTGTTGTACTTGCTGACCGGAATACCGTGACCGATGTACTCTTCGATTGCCGGCAGGTTCAGCGCGTACTCTTCGCACGCCAGGCTGATGGAGTGACCGCTGGCGCCCGCGCGGCCAGTACGGCCAATACGGTGAACGTAGTCTTCGCGATCGTCAGGCAGATCGTAGTTGAACACATGCGTTACGGCAGGAATGTGCAGACCACGTGCCGCGACGTCGGTGGCCACCAGGATATCCACATCGCCTTTGGTGAAGTCGTCGAGAATACGCAGACGTTTTTTCTGCGCCACATCACCGGTCAGCAGACCTACGCGATGACCATCGGCAGCCAAATGGCCCCAAATGTCTTCACAGCGGTGCTTAGTGTTAGCGAAGATGATGGCGCGATCTGGCCACTCTTCTTCTACTAGCGTCTGCAGTAAACGCATTTTCTCTTCATTCGAAGGATAGAAAAGCTCTTCTTTGATGCGGTGGCCGGTTTTCTGCTCAGGCTCAACTTCCACGTATTCGGCGTTGTTCATGTGCTCAAACGCCAGTTCACGCACGCGGTAAGACAAGGTAGCAGAGAACAGCATACTCAGGCGTTGGGTGGCCGGCGGCATGCGGCGGAACAGCCAACGAATGTCTTTAATAAAGCCGAGATCGAACATGCGATCGGCTTCATCCAGCACAACAACCTGAATCGCGCCCAGGTTGACATGGTTCTGCTTGGCGTAGTCGATCAGACGTCCGGTGGTGCCCACCAGAATATCGACACCCTCAGCCAGCACTTTCAGCTGTTTATCGTAGCCGTCGCCACCATAAGCCAGGCCCAGCTTTAAGCCAGTCACCTTCGCTAATGGTTCAGCATCGGCATGAATTTGTACGGCGAGCTCACGCGTCGGGGCCATGATCAGCGCACGTGGCTGATTAGTCTGGCGACCTTCTGCGGCAGGATGAGAAAGAAGATAATGAAACGTTGACGTAAGGAACGCCATCGTTTTGCCGGTACCGGTTTGCGCCTGACCCGCAACATCACGCCCTGTAAGCGTAAGAGGCAACGCGAGCGCCTGAATAGGCGTGCAGTGGCTAAAGCCTTTAGTATCAAGGGCTTCTACCACCTGAGGGTGCAGGGCGAAGTCGGAAAACTTCTGTTCAGTTAAGTGTGTTTTGCTCATAGTGTGGTAGAATATCAGCTTACTAGCGCTTTACGAAAGCGTATCCGATGAAATAAAGTCAACCTACGTTGGTATCATTTCCGCCAATTCGCCAGGCGCAATCTTTTGGAGTTAAACATGAGCAGCGATAAGATCGTTCACTTGACCGATGACAGTTTCGACACAGACGTACTGAAAGCAGACGGTGTCACTCTGGTAGATTTCTGGGCTGAATGGTGTGGTCCTTGCAAAATGATCGCCCCAATTCTCGACGAAGTCGCAGAAGAGTACGAAGGTAAACTTACCATCGCTAAGTTGAACATTGATGACAACCCGGGTACGGCGCCGAAATACGGCATCCGCGGTATCCCAACTCTGCTGCTGTTCAAGAACGGTGAAGTGGCGGCAACTAAGGTTGGCGCACTGTCTAAAGGACAGTTGAAAGAGTTCCTGAACGCCAACCTGGCCTAAGCCCAGCGTGGTGTTTGTTCGGCAGTGGTGAATTTTGTCGCCACTGCTGGACGTCTCACTTTAAGCGTGTTAAGTTGAGTTCACTGCATTACGCTCTTACCTTGTAGTTTGCATCTAAGTTTTCCCTTGTCAGACCCTACTCGCAATGAACGTTATCGTGGTTTGGCAATCTGATGACTAGCACATTCGGCATCATCTTTCGACCGTCTCCTCGTTTCCTATCGCCACATCTGACGATAATCGTCGAGCTGAGTTGAAAAAGAGCCATTAACAGGCATGGAATTTTTGCCATACCACTCACGACAATCATTTCGAGAATTACCCCGAGTTTAAGAACCCATCACTATGAATCTTACCGAATTAAAGAATACGCCGGTTTCTGAGCTGATTACCCTCGGCGAAAATATGGGGCTGGAAAACCAGGCGCGTATGCGCAAGCAGGATATTATTTTCTCTATCCTGAAACAGCACGCAAAAAGCGGCGAAGACATCTTTGGTGATGGTGTGCTGGAGATATTACAGGACGGATTTGGTTTCCTCCGTTCTGGAGATAGCTCCTACCTCGCCGGTCCCGATGATATCTACGTCTCTCCTAGTCAAATCCGCCGTTTCAACCTCCGCACTGGTGACACCATTTCTGGCAAGATTCGCCCGCCAAAAGAAGGTGAACGCTACTTTGCGCTGTTGAAAGTTAACGAAGTTAACTACGACAAGCCGGAAAACGCGCGTAACAAGATTCTGTTCGAAAACCTTACGCCGCTGCACGCCAGCAAGCGTATGCGTATGGAACGCGGTAATGGCTCGACTGAAGACCTGACCGCACGCGTGCTGGATCTGGCTTCTCCGATTGGTCGTGGTCAACGTGGTCTGATTGTGGCGCCGCCGAAAGCGGGTAAAACCATGCTGCTGCAGAACATCGCGCAGAGCATCGCCTACAACTATCCAGATTGCCTGCTGATGGTGCTGCTGATTGACGAACGTCCGGAAGAAGTGACCGAGATGCAGCGTCTGGTTAAAGGTGAAGTTATCGCTTCGACCTTTGATGAGCCAGCGTCACGTCACGTGCAGGTTGCTGAGATGGTGATCGAGAAGGCTAAGCGCCTGGTTGAGCACAAGAAAGACGTGATCATCCTGCTTGACTCCATCACGCGTCTGGCGCGTGCTTACAACACCGTGGTTCCAGCATCAGGTAAAGTCCTGACCGGTGGTGTGGATGCCAACGCCTTGCATCGTCCGAAGCGTTTCTTCGGTGCGGCACGTAACGTGGAAGAGGGCGGCAGCCTGACCATCATCGCGACCGCGCTGGTTGATACCGGTTCGAAGATGGATGAAGTGATTTACGAAGAGTTTAAAGGTACAGGTAACATGGAATTGCACCTCTCGCGTAAAATCGCCGAGAAGCGTGTATTCCCAGCGATTGATTACAATCGTTCCGGTACCCGTAAAGAAGAGCTGCTCACCACTCAGGAAGAGCTGCAGAAGATGTGGATCCTGCGCAAAATCATCCATCCAATGGGTGAAATCGACGCGATGGAGTTCCTCATCAACAAACTGGCCATGACCAAAACCAACGACGAATTCTTCGATATGATGAAGCGTTCCTAAGTTGCGATCGGCGAGTCGCTAAGCCAAGCGGTGATTCGCACAATTTGCCAGGAAATATTGCTAACGCCACGTCTTAACGTGGCGTTTTTTATTTATGGGCATTAGGATTAGCGCAGTCAGGAAGCTTTTAAAATGACTGTGGCAGAGATGCGGGTGTTTTTTCAACAATCAGGCTTTTCTGCAGCAGAATTCGGAATAGGGATATATGGCAATGGCAGGTGTTTTGCATATTGTTGTCCACGATTTTAGCTGAGAGCATTAACGTGAATTTACTCACTATGAGTACTGAGCTTGGTTTAGTTTTTCTTTTTACTTTAGTGTTCCTGTTTTTTGCTCGCAAAGCAGCTAAAAAAATTGGGCTCGTGGACACACCAAACTCCAGAAAAAGGCACCATGGCGCCATTCCGTTAGTTGGCGGTATTTCCGTGTACGCGGGAATCTGCTTCGCATTTGCCATCTCAAATTATTATTTGCCGCACGCGATGCTTTATCTGAGCTGCGCGGGCGTATTGGTGTTGGTTGGCGCACTGGACGATCGCTTCGATATCAGCGTTAAAATCCGCGCGCTGGTGCAGGCGGCGGTCGCCATTGTGATGATGGTCGGTGCAAAACTCTATTTGCTCAGTCTGGGCTTTATTATTGGGCCGGTTGAGTTGATTGTCGGTCCCTTTGGCTACGTATTGACGCTGTTCGCCGTATGGGCCGCCATCAACGCGTTCAACATGGTGGATGGGATTGATGGTCTGCTTGGCGGCCTCTCCAGCGTCACATTCGCTGCGATCGGCATCATTCTCTACTTCGACGGCCAGACCAGCCTCGCCATGTGGTGCTTTGCGATGATCGCCGCCACCATTCCTTATATCCTGCTCAATCTCGGTTTGATTGGTCGACGCTACAAAGTGTTTATGGGCGACGCCGGCAGCACCATGATTGGTTTCACCATCATCTGGATTTTGCTGGAAACCACCCAAGGTCTCAGCCATCCAATTACGCCCGTCACCGCGCTGTGGCTGATCGCCATTCCGCTGATGGATATGGTGGCGATTATGTATCGCCGCTTGCGTAAAGGCATGAGCCCGTTTTCCGCTGACCGCCAGCACATTCACCATTTGATCATGCGCGCCGGATTCACTTCCCGTCAGGCGTTCCTGCTGATTACCGTTGCCGCCGCGATTCTGGCGGGTATTGGTGTGCTCGGCGAGTATCTGGCTTTCATCCCGGAATGGGTGATGCTGGTGCTGTTCATGATGGCATTCCTCCTTTACGGCTATTGCCTGAAACACGCCTGGCGCGTGGCGCGCAAAATCCGTCGCATTAAACGTCGCTGGCAAAGCAGCGAAGATAAAAAATAAATTACCCAGAAAAGTACCCTGATAAGGATTTTGTTATGACCTCTGTCGTTGTGGAGAACGAACTGGATATGCGTGGCCTTGGCTGCACGCTCTGGCGTGGTAAACGCTGGATCATCGGTCTGGCGCTGCTGTTTGCGCTGGTCGCCTGGCTGGCATCGATGTTAATGAAGCAAGCGTGGAGCACCACGGCGGTGACCGATCGTCCAACGGTGAATATGTTGGGTGATTTCTTCGTGCAGCAACAATTCCTCAATAATCTGGATGTGCGCACTAATACGCTCAATCTCAGCTCGCCAGCCCCAACCGTGATGGATGAGGTTTATCAGGAGTTCACCATGCAGTTGGCATCCTGGGATACGCGTCGTGATTTCTGGCAGCAGACTGAATACTTCAAAAGTCGCAAAAGCGGTAACGCGCACAACGATGCGGCGCTGCTTGATGATTTGATCACCAACATCCAGTTCACCGCTGCCGATCCGGCGCGCAATATCTTAGATAACATCAAACTGGTTGCCGAAACCGCCAGCGATGCCAACAATCTGCTGCGTCAATATATCGCCTACGCCAGCGAACGTGCGGCGCGTCATCTTAATGCGGAGCTGAAAGGCGCCTGGCAGGCGCGCAGCGTGCAGCTGGCGTCGCAGGTTAATCGCCAGCAGGAAGTGGCGCAGTCGGTATTTGAACGTCAACGCCAGCGCATCGAGCAGGCGCTGAAAGTGGCGAGCGAGCAGGGCATCAAAGAGAACCGCGCACCGGCAACCGGCGAGGCGCTGCCAGACAGCGATCGTTTCTTGCTCGGGCAGCAAATGCTGCAGGCGCAACTTGACACTTTACAAGCCAGCGGACCTGCTTACGATTTAAGCTATGATCAAAACAAAGCGATGCTGAGTACGCTGCAGGCCGGGCCGCGTCTGGATAAACAATTCCAGACTTACCGCTACTTGCGCACCCCGGAAGAGCCGGTGTCGCGCGATAGTCCGCGCCGCCTGTTTATGATGATCATGTGGGGCGTGATTGGCGCGCTGGTCGGTGCGGGAGTGGCGCTGGTGCGTCGTCCGCGTTCAACGTTAGCAACGAGCCATTAAGAGAAGCCACGTGAAAGTTCTGACGGTATTTGGCACGCGTCCTGAAGCGATCAAAATGGCTCCGCTGGTGCAGGCGCTGGCGCAGGATGCTGCGTTCGAGTCGCGCTTATGCGTCACCGCACAACATCGTGAAATGCTCGATCAGGTGCTACGTTTGTTCCAGCTGCAGCCTGATTATGATCTGAATATCATGCGCCCGGAACAAGGGCTGACGGAGATCACCAGCCGCATTCTGCAGGGTATGAAAACCGTTTTGGCCGATTTCCAGCCGGATGTGGTGTTAGTGCACGGCGATACCACCACCACGTTTGCGGCGAGCCTGGCGGCGTTTTATCACCAGATTCCGGTAGGTCACGTGGAAGCGGGATTGCGTACCGGCAACCTGATGTCGCCGTGGCCCGAAGAGGCCAATCGCACGCTCACCGGCCATCTCGCCAGCTATCACTTCACGCCGACGCAAAATTCGCGGCAAAACTTGCTGCGTGAGAATCTACCGGATGCGCGCATTTTCGTCACTGGCAACACGGTGATTGATGCGCTGCTGTGGGTGCGTGATCGCGTGCTGGACGACGCCGATCTCAATGCCCGCCTCGCCGCGCGTTATCCGTTCCTCGATGCCGACAAAAAGCTGATTCTGGTCACGGGGCATCGCCGCGAAAGCTTTGGCGACGGCTTCGAACGCATTTGCAGTGCGCTGGCGCAAATCGCGCGTCAGCATCCGCAGGTGCAAATTGTCTATCCTGTGCACCTCAATCCCAACGTCAGCGAGCCGGTTAATCGCATTCTCAGCGGCATCGAAAACATCATCCTGATTGAGCCGCAAGAGTATCTGCCGTTTGTCTGGCTGATGAATCGCTCGTGGCTGATTCTTACCGATTCCGGCGGCATTCAGGAAGAAGCGCCATCGCTGGGTAAACCGGTTCTGGTGATGCGTGATACCACCGAGCGTCCGGAAGCAGTGGACGCAGGTACGGTGAAACTGGTCGGCACCGATATTAGTAAAATTGTCGCTGAAGTCAGCCTGCTGTTGCAGGACGATGAAGCCTGGCAGGCAATGAGCCGCGCGCACAATCCGTATGGCGATGGTCATGCCTGCGCGCGCATCTTGCAGGCCCTAAAACAACACAGAGTCTAACCATGCGTTTTGAAACCATTTCCGTTATCGGACTGGGCTACATTGGGCTGCCAACGGCGGCCGTTTTTGCCTCAAAGGGAAAGAAAGTCGTTGGTGTGGATATTAATGTCCGCGCCGTCGAAACCATTAATCGCGGCGATATCCATATCGTGGAACCCGAGTTGGGTGATGTGGTGCGCGAAGCGGTGCGTACCGGTCATCTGCGTGCCACCACGCAGGCCGAAGCCGCCGATGCGTTCCTGATTGCCGTGCCCACGCCGTTTATCGGCGACCATCAGCCGGACCTCAGCTATGTGCAGGCTGCGGCGCTGTCGATTGCGCCAGTATTAAAAGCGGGCGATCTGGTGATCCTAGAGTCGACGTCGCCGGTAGGTGCCACCGAGCAAATGGCGGAATGGCTGGCGGCGGCGCGCCCCGATCTGCGTTTCCCGCAGCACGGTGAAGCGTGTGATGTGTTTATCGCTTACTGCCCGGAGCGCGTGTTGCCCGGCAAAGTGATGGTCGAACTGCTGGAAAACGATCGCGTGATTGGCGGCATGACGCCAGCCTGTTCCGCACGCGCCAGCGAGCTGTATCGCATTTTCCTGCGCGGCGAGTGTGTGGAAACCAATGCGCGCACCGCCGAGATGTGCAAACTCACCGAAAACAGCTTCCGCGATGTGAACATCGCCTTTGCCAATGAGCTGTCGCTGATTTGCGCCGAGCAGGGCATCAACGTGTGGGAGCTGATTGCGCTGGCGAATCGCCATCCGCGCGTCAACATCCTGCAGCCCGGACCGGGCGTTGGCGGGCACTGTATCGCTGTCGATCCGTGGTTTATCGTGGCGCAAAACCCCGAGCAGGCGCGACTAATTCGCACCGCGCGTGAAGTGAATGACGCCAAACCAGGCTGGGTGCTGGATCAGGTAAAACAGGCGTTAGCAGAGTGCCTTACCGCCAGCGGTAAACGCGCCAGCGATGTCACCATTGCCTGCTTTGGTCTGGCCTTCAAACCGAATATTGATGACCTGCGCGAAAGCCCGGCGATGAGCGTCGCGCATCGGATTGCCGAATGGCACAGCGGCGCAACCTGGGTGGTTGAACCGCATGTAAAAGACATTCCGCAACGTCTGGCGCACGAAGCCACGCTGGTTGCCACTGACGTAGCGCTGCAGCAGGCGGATATTCTGGTGATGTTGGTTGATCACGCACAGTTCCGCGCGATTGATGCGGCACAGATTGCCCAACCGTGGATTGTTGATACCAAAGGCGTTTGGCGATGAAACAGTTTCTGGTCACCGGCGGAGCAGGTTTTATCGGTTCGGCGCTGGTGCGCTTTCTGATTGAAAACACCGATCACCGCGTAGTGGTGGTCGATAAATTGAGCTATGCCGGCAATCTGGCGTCGCTGGCGCCGGTGCAACAGGATGCGCGTTTTGCCTTTGAGCAGGTGGATATTTGCCATCGCGAGGAGCTGGATCGCGTTATGGCGCAGTATCAGCCGGATTGCATTATGCACCTGGCGGCGGAAAGCCATGTTGACCGTTCGATCGATGGGCCAATCGCCTTCGTCGAAACCAATATTGTCGGCACCTATCAGCTGCTGGAAGCAGCGCGTCATTACTGGAATGGCATGGCAGATGAGCGCAAAAAAGGCTTCATTCTGCACCATATCTCCACCGATGAAGTGTTTGGTGACCTGCATGGTAGCGACGACTTCTTTACTGAAACCACGCCATACGCGCCGAGCAGCCCCTATTCGGCGACCAAAGCCAGCAGCGATCACTTGGTGCGCGCCTGGCTGCGTACCTACGGTTTGCCGGTCATCATCACTAACTGTTCCAACAATTACGGTCCGTATCATTTCCCGGAGAAGCTGATCCCGCTCACCATCATCAATGCGCTGGCGGGCAAACCGCTGCCGGTTTACGGCAATGGCAGCCAGATACGTGACTGGCTCTACGTAGAGGATCACGCGCGGGCGCTGTATAGCGTGGTGAGCAGCGGCAAAGTGGGGGAAACCTACAATATTGGTGGCCACAATGAACGACGTAATCTTGAGGTAGTGGAAACGCTGTGCGATCTGCTGGATGAACTGGCACCGCAGCAGCGTGCGCCGCATCTGGCTCGTTATCGTGACCTGATTACCTTTGTTACCGATCGTCCCGGCCACGATCAGCGCTACGCCATTGATGCCAGTAAAATCGCGCGCGAGCTGGGTTGGACGCCGCAGGAAACCTTTGAGAGCGGTATCCGCAAAACGGTGCAGTGGTATCTGGCCAATCCGCAATGGTGGCAGTCGATTCTTAACGGCAGCTATCGTGGCGAGCGTTTAGGCTTAGCCACGCCGCGCTGAAACCCATGATGAAGGAGCAGCGATGAAAGGCATCATTTTAGCCGGTGGTTCGGGCACGCGTTTGCATCCGATCACCCGCGCGATCTCGAAACAGCTGTTGCCGGTGTACGACAAGCCGATGATTTACTATCCGCTGTCGGTACTGATGCTGGCAGGGATCCGAGAAATCCTGATCATCACCACGCCTGAAGATCGTGCCCACTTTGAACGCCTACTGGGCGACGGCAGTGAATTCGGTTTGCAGCTGGCCTATGCCGAGCAGCCGAGCCCGGATGGGTTGGCGCAGGCGTTTATTATTGGTGAATCCTTTATCGGCGATGATCACTGTTGTCTGGTGTTGGGCGACAATCTTTATTTCGGTCAGGGTTTCAGCCCCAAACTGAAGAAAGTGGCCGCGCGCAGCAGTGGCGCGACCGTTTTTGCCTATCAGGTGATGGATCCGGAACGTTTTGGCGTGGTGGAGTTTGATGACGATTTCAACGCGCTCTCCATTGAAGAGAAACCGCAGCAGCCGAAATCGCGCTGGGCGGTAACCGGCCTCTATTTTTACGATAACCGCGTGGTGGAGTTTGCCAAACAGGTGAAACCTTCCGAGCGGGGCGAGCTGGAAATTACCGCCATCAACCAAATGTATCTCGATCAGGGCGAGCTTTCAGTAGAGTTGCTGGGGCGCGGATTTGCCTGGCTGGATACCGGCACGCACGACAGCCTGATTGAGGCGAGTATGTTTGTGCAGACGGTGGAAAAACGGCAGGGCTTTAAAATTGCCTGCCTGGAAGAGATTGCGTGGCGTAACGGCTGGCTGAGCGATGCGCAGCTTTTAGCCGCCGCTCAGGCGCTAACCAAAACCGGCTACGGCCAGTATCTGCTGGATGTTCACAATGCCCGTCCGCGTCAATATTGATCCCCTTACGTGGGAGAATGACTTTTTCGGTCAGAACGGCGCGCGCTTGTCGCTGGATGGCGATCTGCCGCTGGCCGAGGCGCTTCAGCAACCGTATGCGCTGTGGCAGGTGAAGGTGCCCGCTGAACGTGTTGATGCCATTGATGCACTGAGCCAGCACGGTTTTCAGTTGGTGGAAGGCGAAGCTGATCTCTCTCTCAGCATCAAACATACTGAGCGGCAAGTTGGCGTGCGCATCGCACGGGAAGCACAAATCCCGGCACTGCGTGAAGCCGCCGCACAAGCGTTTAGCCAGAGTCGTTTCCGCGCACCGTGGTTTGCGGCGGCGGACAGCGGGCGTTTTTACGCGCAGTGGATTGAAAATGCCGTGCGCGGCACTTTCGATAATCAATGTCTGGTGGCCTGCGATGAGCAGGGTGCGCTGCAAGGTTTTGTCTCGATGCGCGAAACTGACGGCGAAATGCGCATCGGTCTGCTGGCGGTATTGCCAGCCGCACAAGGCTGCGGCGTCGGCCAGCGCTTGCTGCTCGCTGCCGCCGACTGGGGCCGCGTGCGTCAGCTAACGCATCTGCGCGTGGCGACCCAGCTCAGCAATCTCACGGCGTTGCGCCTCTATTTACGCAGCGGTGCGCGGCTGGAAAGCACCGCTTACTGGTTCTACAGGAAAGCCTCATGATCCCATTTAATGCGCCGCCGATTGTCGGCAGCGAAGTTGAATATATGCAGTCGGCGATGGCCAGCGGCAAGCTGTGCGGCGATGGCGGCTTTACTCGCCGCTGCCAGCAGTGGATGGAACAGCATTTCGGCAGCAAAAAAGTGCTGCTGACGCCATCCTGCACCGCGTCGCTGGAGATGGCAGCGCTGCTGATTGATCTGCAGCCTGGCGATGAAGTGATCATGCCGAGCTACACCTTCGTCTCTACCGCCAACGCCTTTGTGCTGCGCGGCGCGACCATTGTGTTTGTCGACGTGCGTCCCGATACGTTGAATATCGACGAAACGCTGATTGAAGCGGCGATCACGCCGAAAACCCGCGCCATTGTGCCAGTACATTACGCGGGCGTGGCCTGCGAGATGGACAGCATCATGGCGCTGGCGGCGAAGCATAAACTCTATGTTATCGAGGATGCCGCTCAGGGCGTGATGTCGCAGTACAAAGGGCGCGCGCTGGGCACCATTGGCCATATTGGCTGCTTTAGCTTCCATGAAACCAAAAACTACACCGCCGGCGGCGAAGGCGGCGCAACGCTGATTAATGACGCGAAGCTAGTGGATCGGGCCGAGATTATTCGTGAAAAAGGCACTAATCGCAGCCAGTTTTTCCGTGGTCAGGTGGATAAATATACCTGGCGCGATATCGGCTCCAGCTATTTGATGGCGGATCTGCAAGCAGCCTATTTGTGGGCGCAGCTGGAAGCGGCGGAGCAGATTAATCAGCAGCGCCTGCGTTTGTGGCAGCGCTACTACGATGCACTCCAGCCGCTGGCGGCAGCAGGTCGCATTGAGCTGCCGGTGGTGCCAAAAAATTGCCGCCACAATGCGCACATGTTCTACATCAAGCTGCGCGACAGCGACGATCGTCAGGCGCTGATCAACTGGATGAAAGAGGCGGAAATCCTCACGGTGTTCCACTACATCCCGCTGCACTCGTCGCCAGCGGGTGAACGTTTTGGCCGCTTCCATGGTGATGATGCCTTCACCACGCGTGAAAGCGAGCGCCTGCTGCGCCTGCCGCTGTTCTACAACTTGTCGGATAACAACCAGCGTACGGTGATCAGTTCACTGCTGAGTTTCTTTGCCTGATGTCATTAGCAAAAGCTTCAGTCTGGACCGCCGCTTCGACGCTGGTAAAAATTGTTGCTGGCCTGCTGGTGGTGAAACTGCTGGCGGTGAGCTTCGGGCCGGAAGGGATCGGGCAAGCCGGTAACTTCCGTCAGTTGATTACCGTACTCGGCGTGCTGGCGGGCGCTGGCATCTTTAACGGCGTCACTACGTTAGTCGCGCAACATCAGCAGCAGCCACAGCAGTTACGCGCGGTGACCGGCACGGCTTCGGCGATTGTGCTCGGTTTTTCAACGCTGCTGGCGCTGCTGTTTTTGCTGGCGGCAACGCCGATCAGCACGGCGCTGTTTGGTCATGCTGAATATGCAAACGTGGTGCGCATTGTCGCCTTTCTGCAACTCGGTATTGCCTGGGCCAACCTGACGCTGGCGTTGCTGAAAGGTTTTCGCGATGCGCGTGGCAATGCGCTGGCGCTGATTGCCGGAAGTGTAGTTGGCGTGTTGGGTTATGTGCTGTGCTGGTGGCTGGGCGGCTATGCCGGTGCGTTAGTGGGATTGGCGCTGGTACCGGCGCTACTGGTGTTTCCGGCATTGCTGATGCTGCGTCGCCATCGCGATCAGTTGCCGCTGATTTGGCTGATGCCAAGCTGGCATCCCGAACTGGCGCGCAATCTGGCGAAGTTTACGCTGATGGCGCTAATCACCTCGTTCACCTTGCCGGTGGCGTGGGTGATGATGCGAAATCTGCTGGCTGAGCAACAAGGCTGGGCGCAGGTCGGTTTATGGCAAGGCGTAACCAGCATTTCCGATGCCTATCTGCAATTTATTACCGCCACCTTTAGCGTCTGGCTGCTGCCCACGCTGGCACGCCTGGAGCAGAAGCCGCAAATCGCCCGTGAGATTGGGCGTGCGCTGCGCTTTGTATTACCTGCCGTCGCAGCGGCCAGTTTCTGCGTATGGATGCTGCGCGATGTCGCTATCTGGCTGCTGTTTTCGCCGCAGTTCAGCGCGATGCGTGACCTTTTCGTCTGGCAGTTGTGCGGAGATGTGTTTAAAGTCGGCGCCTATGTTTTCGGATATCTGGTGATCGCCAAAGCGTCGCTGCGCTTCTATATTCTGACTGAAATCAGCCAGTTTGCCCTGCTGACCGGCTTTTCTCATTGGTTGATTCCGCTGCACGGGACTGCCGGAGCCGCGCAGGCTTACATGGCAACCTACGTTCTCTATTTCGCCCTGTGTTGTGGCGCCTTCATGATTTATTGCCGGAAAAAATGACGACTTTTCACGTATTGGGATCGGATATCCCGCATCACAATCATACGGTGCTGCGCTTCTTTAATGACGTGATGAGCGCCGAGCTGCCTGTCGCTGCGCCGCGTCAGTTTATGGTGGTTTCCAGCGCGCCCGAGACGCTGCAAGCGTATAGCTCATTGCAGATTAAAACCTTTGCCAGCAAGCGTGCGCTGGCGCAAGCGGTGATAGCGCGTGCCGCCGATCGCTCGCAGCGCTTCTTCTTTCACGGCCAGTTTAATCCCAGCATTTGGATAGCCTTACTGAGCGGCAAACTGCGCCGTAAGCAGGCGTTTTGGCACGTATGGGGCGCGGATCTCTATGAAGAAGGGCGAGGCCTCAAGTATCAGCTGTTTTATCTGCTGCGCAGAATGGCGCAAGGGCGCGTGGCGCGCGTGTTTGCGACGCGCGGTGATTTGCACCATTTTCAACAGCGCCATCCGCGCGTTCCCGCTTCGTTACTCTATTTCCCGACGCGTATGCCGGATGTGGCGCCGCCCGCGTCGGTGGAAAGTCCCGATTTCACTATTCTGCTCGGCAATTCGGGCGATCGCAGTAATCGCCACATTGCCGGATTGGAGGCGATTCGCGCGCAGTTTGGCGAACAGGTAAAAATCGTCGTGCCGCTCGGTTATCCGCAAAATAATCACGCTTACATCGAAGAGATTGCCGCTGCCGCACAGCGCCTGTTCCCGGCGGGGCAGGTGACGTTGCTGCGCGACAAAATAGATTTTGATGCCTATCTGACATTGCTTAGCCGCTGTCAGCTCGGCTATTTTATGTTCGAGCGCCAGCAAGGCATTGGTACGCTTTGCCTGCTGATTCAGGCCAATATCCCGTTTGTGCTGAACCGCAAAAATCCGTTCTGGCGCGATCTCAGCGAGCAAGGTTTGCCGGTGCTGTTTAGTGAAGATGCGCTGGATGCGGCCAGCGTGGCCGAAGCGCAACGACAATTAGCGCAATGTGATCACTCATCGATTGCCTTTTTTGCCCCTGGCTATCTGGCAGGCTGGCGCGATGCGCTAACCCTGAGTGAAAGGGAGAGAACATGAGCCTGATGCAGTTTAGTGGTCTGCTGGTGGTTTATCTGTTTTCGCTGGGTTTCATTCTGACCTTAACCTGGCGGGAATTTAAACGGGTGCGTTTCAACTTCCACCTGTTCTTCACCATTCTCTTTTTGCTGACCTTCTATTTCGGCTTCCCGCTGACCAGCGTGCTGGTGTTCCGCTTTAACGTGGCCGTGGTGCCGCCGGAATACCTGCTGCAGGCGCTGCTGGCCGCTACCAGCTTTTATGCCATCTATTACGTTAGCTACAAGGTGCGGCTACGGCCGGCCAATGCGCCTGCGCGTAAGCCCTGGCTGCAGATGAATCGGGTTGAAACCAATCTGACCTGTTTGCTGTTGGCGCTGGTGGCGATTGGCACCGTGACGGTGTTCTTTATGCACAACGGCCTGCTGCTGTTCCGGCTTTCGGCTTACAACCAGATTTTCTCCAGCGAAGTGTCTGGCGTTGCGCTCAAACGCTTCTTCTACTTCTTTATTCCGGCGATGCTGATTCGCTACTTCCTCAAGCCAACCCAACGTCAGTGGCTGTGGTTTTTGCTGGTGTCGGTGGCATTTGGCTTGCTGACTTACGCGCTGGTGGGCGGCACGCGCGCCAATATCATCATCGCTTTCGCGCTGTTCCTGTTCATTGGTATTACGCGCGGCTGGATCACGCTGTGGATGCTGGTCGGCGCCGGTGTGATGGCGATCGGCGGTATGTTCTGGCTGGCGCTGCGTCGCTATAACCTCGACGTGGTCGGCGATGAGGCGTTTTACACCTTCCTTTATCTGACGCGCGATACCTTCTCGCCGTGGGAAAACCTGGCGCTATTACTGCAAAACTACGACAAGATCGATTTTCAGGGCCTGGCACCGATTTGGCGCGATTTCTACGTGTTCATTCCCAGCTGGATGTGGCCGGGACGTCCAGCAGCCATTCTCAACAGCGCCAACTACTTTACCTGGGAAGTGCTGAACAACCATTCCGGGTTGGCGATCTCGCCGACGCTGTTGGGTTCTCTGGTAGTGATGGGCGGCGTGTGGTTTATCCCAATCGGTGCGGTGGCTGTCGGCCTGCTGATGAAAGGATTCGATAACCTTTATCTCTATGGCCGCGATACCAGCAACCGTTACAGCGGGGCGATTTTGCAGAGTTTCTGCTTCGGCGCGGTGTTTAATATGATCGTGCTGGCGCGTGAAGGGCTGGATGCTTTCGGCTCGCGCGTGGTGTTCTTTTGTTTGATTTTTGCGGCCTGCATGTGGGCGGCTAAATTGCTTTACTGGCTGTTGGCGCGCGCGGGATTGATTCGTCCGCGCAGCGAGCCGGTTTTACACAGCCCATCTTAACCTCTGGGCACAACGGGAAATTCATACCATGGAAACCGATAAGCCGCGCTATAGCCTGCGCGGAGTCGATCTTCACGCCTTCAACGATATGGCAAGCTTTCTGCGCTTTCTGCTGCCCGAGGGCAAACCGCGCTGCGGCACGCTGGTGGCGATGAATGCCGAGAAAATGCTGACGCTGGAAGAAGATGCGCAGCTGCGCGCACTGATCGCTGAGGCAGAGTTCAAATATCCGGATGGCATCAGCATCGTCCGTTCGCTGCGTAAGAAGTATCCCCAGTTGCAGGTGAATCGCATTGCGGGCGCGGATCTGTGGGAAGCACTGATGGAGAACGCGGGACGCAGCGGCATTCCGGTGTTTCTGATTGGTGGGCGTCAGGCCGTGCTGCAGGAAACCTGCGACAAGCTGCGCCAGCAGTGGAATGTGAATATCGTTGGCAGCCAGGATGGCTACTTTGCGCCTGAAGCGCGCGACGCGCTGTTTGCACGTATCGCCGCAAGCGGTGCGCAGATTGTCACGGTGGCACAAGGTTCGCCGCGTCAGGAGCTATTGATGCGTGATTGCCGCGCACATTGGCCGCATGCGCTCTATATGGGCGTTGGTGGCACTTACGATGTTTTTACCGGACACGTTAAGCGCGCGCCCGTTTGGTGGCAAAAATCCGGGCTGGAATGGCTGTATCGTCTCATTCGTCAGCCTTCGCGTCTGCGCCGCCAATTAAAGCTACTGAAATATTTGCGTTACCATTGGCGCGGCGATCTTTGAAATTGCTGGTTTTTACAGCAAAAATGCGAGGGTAAGCGCCTCAAACTGCTGTAATTATCGATGGAATGCACAAAGCGTAATCAAACGCGTTTTTTTTCTAAAAAAGGGCTGGACAGCATGAGGTCAAGCCCGTAGTATGCCCATCCGCAACGGCGCTACGCGCCCGTAGCTCAGCTGGATAGAGCGCTGCCCTCCGGAGGCAGAGGTCTCAGGTTCGAATCCTGTCGGGCGCGCCATTTAGTTTGTGCGCAAGAGCTTCGGTGGTTGGTTAGACCGCGTTATGCAGTGAATTTTAGTAAGCGAGACATGCTTACGCACCAGAATTATGGTGGCTATAGCTCAGTTGGTAGAGCCCTGGATTGTGATTCCAGTTGTCGTGGGTTCGAGTCCCATTAGCCACCCCAGATTTTGCTCGGTCACGCGATGGTGGCGGAATTGGTAGACGCGCTAGCTTCAGGTGTTAGTGTTCTTACGGACGTGAGGGTTCAAGTCCCTCCCTTCGCACCAAGCAAAATTACGCAGTAGCGTTAAAGAAGTAAAAAATCGGCGAGTAGCGCAGCTTGGTAGCGCAACTGGTTTGGGACCAGTGGGTCGGAGGTTCGAATCCTCTCTCGCCGACCATATTCGAAAAGCCTGCTTGAAAAAGCAGGCTTTTTTCGTTTGTACTTTTCCTCACGTTCGCCGCTCATCCCATCATTTCCGTTAAGCGTAATTCTGCACATTGTCGCCATTCAGATACATATAACTCACTGATTTATATAGGCATGACAATTCCTTGCATAGCTTGTCGCTTTGCGGAGACAGCTTTTGGGTTATGCGTCGTGATTTACAGACAGTGGCATACACCTGGAACGTGGGTTAGGTTTTATCCTGTTGATATAAAATAACTTATTGCGTTAACTGCAACTTTGGCACGTCTTATGCAATAATCTCCCTGTAGATGCTCATTCCACCTCTTATGTTTGCTGATGCTACATAAACCTGGGAATGATGCAGAGCCCCTTACGGCATCCGTTGTCCAGCCTGGCAGTATTTGCGCACGCTTTACTGCAGTAAGAAGGACATTACGTTGAGTCGGATGCCATCAGTTGTCTTAACGACCTGATCTTACACCTGCTTATGGCAGGTGTTTTTTTGTCTGCAGTTTATGACAGGCAAAAAAAAGCCGGGACCAGCCCGGCGTGCACAAAAGTAACAATCGGAAATTAGGCGCTGGGATTGGTCTTCAGCGTAAGTAACAGGCCTTCGCGACGCATTTTGGCGGCGTCTTCCGGGCGATGCAGGCGGTCGTAAACATCGGCCAGCCAGGCATAATCAAACGCATCAGGACGCTGTGCCAGCGCTTGCTGGAACGCTTCTGCCGCCTGCTGCCATTCACCATGACGCATCAGCATCTGTCCCAGCGTACTGTGCAGCAGCGGCGTGGCGCCATGCTGTTTAATCTGCTGACGCAATGCTTTCTCCAGAGATTGCGGATCGCCACTTTTGATGCGCGGCATAAGCAATACCAGACGATCGTCATATTGACGTTTCAGACCTTCCAGCACGATGCTCTGTGCGGTGTCCGGATCGTCACACTCGATCAGATGTTCTGCCATTGCCACCTGCAAGGCGGTTTCCTGACGCGTTTTGCGGCTCTGGTTCTGCCACCATTTTTTCAAACCGTCGCTGCCTTGATCGGCCATCGCCTGGTTCATCAGGCCCAGCCAGGCTTGCTGCTGCAAGGCATCGCGCTGTGCTTCATCATTGATCTGCACTTTCTGCATCGCAGGCAGAATGTCGAGCAATGCGCCCCACGCGCCAGTACGAATGTAGGCTTGTTCTGCCAGACGTAACACTTCCGGATGGCGCGGCGCGACTTCCAGCAGGCGGTCAACGCCGTGACGTGCAGCGTGATCTTCGTTGCGCGCCAGTTGCAGACGTACGCGCGTGATTTCAACCGGAATAGTGTCATTTACCGACAACTCAGAGGCGCGCTCCAGATGCTGATTCGCACGAATTTCGTCTCCGCGTTGCTGCGCCGCTTCGGCAGCCAGCAAGTAGTTAGCTACCGGCTGATCGGCGTGGTCTGCATTTTTCGACAGCAGTTTTTCAGCCTGTTTGAAGTCACCTTCCGCCAGTTTCATCAACGCGCTTTGCGTGTGGCGCTGTGCGCTACGACGCTTGCGGCCAGTGAACCAGCCGCGTGTACGTGCGCCGGTGCGGAACAGGCGACGCAGAATCCATTCCACCAACAAGATCACCAGCAGGCTGAGAATCAAAATGATCGCCAGGCCAGTAACGCTGGTTTCAATGTTCCAGTTGTCGGTCTGGATCAGCACGTAGCCCTGATGGCCGGCGACCATCGGTCCAACCACAATGCCGGCAATCAGCAGCAGGAAAAGCACCAATACTTTCAGCATGGTTAGCCTCCCTGTTGATCAGCAGCAACCGATGGCTGAGCCAGCAAATTACGCACGCGAGTTTGCATCAGTTTTTCCAGCAGCGGCTGGCTTTCCAGCGTATCCGGCACATCCATCGAAATGCTCTGCTGGCTCAGTTCATCCAGCTGCGCAAGGAAGGCTTTGGTGGCGGCATCGTTGGTGTCGTACCAGGCGCGAACCCAGGTTGATACCGCATCGATAGACTGTTTGTAGATCTCATCCTGATGACGCGGTACGGCCTGGGCGGCAATCAGCAGGCGCGAACGAATGTTTTCGCGCAGGTAAACGTCCTGATTCGGCGCCAGCAGCGGCTGTGCAGTGTTATCGCGGCGGCGAATGGTGATGAAATCATCCATAAAGTTGTGCCAGCTTTTCACCAGATTTTGACGCCACTCGTGCAGCGAACTGGAGAGCTCACCGCCATCGGCGTCCATAGGTGAATCATCGCTATCGTTGTCGGCCAGACGCAGATTATCTACGCCGTTCGACAGCTGATTGAGTTTGAGGATGGTGCCGTCATAATCAATCTGGCTGACGGCGGAGAGTGAACTGATGTCCTGCGTTAAGGCGCGACGCACGTTCATTACGCTTGGATCGTTCATGTCGGCCAGGCTGGTATCGGCACTTTTCAGTAACGCTGCTGCGGTGGTGACATCCTGATCGCTCCACAGTTTGCGGCCCGCCAGTTTGACGAGGTAATCCGCCTGCGCCAGCAGCCAGGTACGCGTGTCGTTTCCAGAGATAGTGGCGACTTTATCGCGCAGGGTTTCCAACTCTTTAGCGCTGTTATCCTGCTGCGTGCGCGTCTCCTGCAAGGCGCTGTTGGCGCTAGCCAGCTGTTGCGTCAGTTGCTGTTTGTCGCTGCCCAGTTGCTGCTGCAAGGTGCTTAGCTGCTCACTGAGATTCTGATTAGTTTGAGCCTGTAAATCGGCCTGGTGTTTCCCATTAAGGTAAAGTCCCGCCCCAATCGCCAGCGCAATCACAATCGCCACTGCACTCAGTACTTTGCCATCGCTTTTTTTATCGCGTGGTGGCTTAGTTGCTGGAGAGGGAGAATTGTCCGCTGGGGTGGTTTCTTCAACCATGGCGGAGGAGGCTTTTTGTTCCGTCATTATGGCTCATCCCATTGTTAAGTTCAGCGTAACGCGCGCAGCAGCGCGTCGTTATCGGCACCATCGGCTACATCAATGTCCTGCCAGCCTAATTCAGCGGCTTGCGTAGCCAAACGTTCACTGACGACCACAAGCCGACAGTGCAGTAACCATTCCCGACGATCAATTGGCGGAAACAGAGAAAAGAGTTGTTGTAACATTTCGCCGCTGGTGACCACCAGCGTTGTAATGCCGCGATCGCGCCAGCGCCGGCCTTCCGTCGCGCCGTTGTAGTGCTTTTCACAACGCTGATAACACTCGCAATATTGCACCTCAGCGCCGCGCTCAATCAGCGTTTCCGCCAGCAACTCGCGCCCTGGGCTGCCGCGCAGAATCAGCGCGCGTTTGCCGCTAACCTGCTGCAGACGATTCAGGCGCACCAGCTCTTCACTGGTCTCCCGCGCATGAGGATAGTCTACTTTTAGATTACTGACGGTATGCAGGGCTAAAGCAGTGCTGCGGCCAATAGCATAATAGTTGAGAGCTTCAGGCCACGTAGTCGCGCTCTGCTGTAAAGCGGGCTCGGCGAACGTGACGACCTGCTGCGATAGCAAAAACACCAGATCGCCTGGCTGGAGCGCAGCAAGTTGCTTAGGTAAATGAATAAGATCGCGACCCGGCGTGAATTCAATCAGCGGAAGGCTCCATGCCAGCTTGCCCAGACTGCGCAAACGCGAGACCAGTTCAGTGGCGGCCGGTTCCGGGCGGGTCACGAGGATGGTCATGCTGGCGGTTGACCTTGATAGACTTCACGCAGAATATCGCGCGCGCCGCCATCCAGCAGCTCTTCGGCCAGCGAAATGCCCATTTTTTCGGCGTGATCGCGTGGACCACGGCGCTCGCCCACCACCATTTGACTGCCGTCCGGTGAGCCGACTAATCCGCGCAGCCACAGCTGATCGTCTTCCAGCACCGCGAAGCTGCCGATTGGCACCTGACAACCGCCTTCCAGCCGCGTATTCATCGCACGTTCGGCACGCACGCACACGGCGGTATCGTCGTGATTCAACGCCTGTAGCAGCGTAATTAATTGCTCATCATCCACGCGACATTCAATGCCAACAGCGCCTTGACCTACAGCGGGCAGGGAAATCTCTGCAGGCATTGCCTGACGAATGCGATCTTCCAGACCTAAACGCTTCAAACCGGCCGCCGCCAGAATGATGGCGTCATATTCACCGGCATCGAGTTTGCCGAGGCGCGTGCCGACGTTGCCGCGCAGCGAGCGAATCACTAAATCCGGACGGCGGGCGCTAAGCTGACACTGGCGGCGCAGGCTGGACGTCCCGACAACTGCGCCTTGCGGCAGCTCATCAATACTGTTGTAACGGTTGGAGACGAAAGCATCGCGCGGATCTTCACGCTCGCAAATGGTCACCAGACCGAGACCTTCTGGAAAATCGATCGGCACATCTTTCATCGAGTGCACGGCGAGATCGGCGCGTCCTTCCAGCATTGCCAGCTCAAGCTCTTTAACGAACAGCCCTTTGCCGCCAACCTTTGCCAGTGGCGTATCAAGAATGACATCACCTTTGGTGACCATCGGCAGCAGCTCAACTTGCAGACCCGGATGAGCCGCCATCAGGCGCTGCTGGACATATTGTGCCTGCCACAGAGCAAGGGGACTTTGTCTGGTAGCAATTCTGAAAATTTTGTTTAACATGCTGTTAACCATTTTGATCGTTCATCGAATATCCTATCATTGATAGGGGAATGCTGTCAGTTTCAACGGATTGAAAAGGCCGCGATGTCAGACTGTGCCTGGATCTTGAGGGTCGCAGTTTAGAGTCGGAGTCTGAAAAAAGCAGAGCTACGGTCGGAACATGCTAAACTGTTAAGTAGCGCAACTTTCTTTACGGTCAATCCTCCAGGTGTTAGATTGATCACGTTTCCAGCAATTATTTGCCCAATATCTTTATTATTAAGCGGCAAAATTCGGAAACAGGGTGCTTAACACTGGGACAATCAGGCGAAACGTCTTGTACCTCTACATTGAGACACTGAAACAGAGACTGGATGCGATTAACCAGCTGCGTGTAGATCGCGCACTGGCTGCCATGGGACCTGCTTTCCAGCAAGTCTACAGTCTGCTGCCAACATTATTGCACTACCATCATCCACTGATGCCTGGCTACGTTGAAGGTAACGTTCCGCATGGCGTCTGCCTCTACACGCCCGATGAAAACCAACTTCAGCTGCTGCAGAACTTAGCGGGCGGTCAACCGCTCGAGCTCAGCTCTGCCGTCGCGGGCGAACGTCCGATTACCGGCATTTACTCAATGGGCAGCACCTCGTCCGTTGGGCAAAACAGCATCTCCGATCTTGATATCTGGGTGTGCCACCAATCGTGGCTGGATAATGAAGAGCGCCTCAATCTGCAGCGTAAGTGTACGCTGTTGCAGAAATGGTGTGTGTCGATGGGTGTGGAAGTTAGCTTCTTCCTGATTGACGAGAACCGTTTCCGCCACAATGAAAGCGGCAGCCTCGGCGGTGAAGATTGCGGTTCTACCCAACATATTTTGCTGCTGGATGAGTTTTACCGTACCGCCGTGCGTATGGCGGGTAAACGCATCCTGTGGAATATGGTGCCCGGCGAAGAGGAGCACCATTACGACGATTACGTCATGTCGCTCTATTCACAAGGCGTTCTGACGCCGAATGAGTGGCTGGATCTCGGCGGGCTTGGCACGTTATCAGCGGAAGAGTACTTCGGTGCCAGCTTGTGGCAGCTGTATAAAAGTATCGATTCGCCGTACAAAGCGGTGCTGAAAACCCTGCTGCTGGAAGCCTACAGCTGGGAATATCCCAACACGCAGCTGCTGTCGATGGACATCAAGCAGCGCCTGCACGACGGCGAAATTGTCTGCTTCGGTCTCGATCCTTACTGCATGATGCTGGAGCGCGTGACGCGCTATCTCACCAGCGTTGATGACATGGCGCGCCTCGATTTAGTGCGTCGATGTTTCTATTTAAAAGTGTGTGAAAAGCTCTCGAGCGAAGATCACCATCATCAGCGCACCGGCTGGCGTCGCGAGATTCTCTCGCAGCTGGTTAAAGAGTGGGGCTGGGATGAAGAGAAGTTAGCGGTACTGGATAACCGCGCGCAGTGGAAAATCGAACGCGTACGTGAAGCGCATAATGAGCTGCTGGATGCGATGATGCAGAGCTATCGCAACCTGATTCGCTTTGCGCGGCGCAACAATTTAAGCGTCAGCGCCAGCCCGCAGGATATCGGCGTGCTGACGCGTAAACTGTATGCCGCATTCGAGGCGCTGCCGGGTAAAGTCACCTTAGTGAACCCGCAGATTTCGCCCGATCTCTCGGAAGAGAATCTCACCTTTATTCATGTTCCGGCGGGCCGCGCCAATCGCGCCGGTTGGTATTTGTATAACCAATCGCCGGATATGAGTTCCATCATCAGCCATCAGCCGCTGGAATATAACCGCTATCTGAACAAGCTGGTGGCGTGGGCGTGGTTCAACGGTTTGCTGACCAGCAAAACGCGCTTGCATATGAAAGGCAACGATCTGTGCGATCTACCGCGTTTGCAGGAGCTGGTGAACGATGTGTCGAGCCACTTCCCGCTGCGCGTGCCGGCACCGACGCCAAAAGCGCTCTACAGCCCGTGCGAAATTCGTCACTTAGCGATTATCGTCAATCTTGAGCACGATCCTACCTCCGCATTCCGTAATCAGGTGGTGCATTTCGATTTCCGTAAGCTGGATGTGTTCAGCTTCGGTCAGCAGCAGCAATGCCTGATTGGCAGCATCGATCTGCTCTATCGCAACTCGTGGAATGAAGTGCGTACGCTGCACTTCAACGGCGAGCAGGCGATGATTGAAGCGCTGAAAACCATTCTGGGCAAAATGCATCAGGATGCTGCGCCGCCGGATACGGTAGAAGTGTTCTGCTATAGCCAGCATCTGCGCGGTTTGATTCGTACCCGCGTGCAGCAGTTGGTTTCGGAATGTATTGAGCTGCGCCTGTCGAGCACGCGTCAGGAACCGGGCCGCTTTAAAGCGTTGCGCATGGCGGGCCAAACCTGGGGCTTATTCTTCGAACGCATGAGCGTGTCGGTGCAGAAGCTGGAAAACGCCGTCGAATTCTATGGCGCGATTTCTAACAACAAGCTGCACGGCTTGTCGATCAAAGTGGAATCGAACCAGACGCCGCTGCCGCCGGTGGTAAACGGCTACGCCAGCGAAGGCATCATTCAGTTCTTCTTTGAAGATACCAATGACGATCGCGGCTTCAATATCTATATCCTTGATGAAACCAACCGCGTTGAGGTTTATCACCATTGCGAAGGCAGTAAAGAAGAGCTGGTGCGCGACGTGAGTCGATTCTATTCGTCGTCGCATGACCGTTTTACCTACGGCTCCAGCTTTATCAATTTCAACCTGCCGCAGTTCTACCAGATTGTGAATACTGGCGAACGTTTCCAGGTGATTCCTTTCCGCAGCCAAACGTTAACGCAGCTCTGCGCCACGCAGCCTGACAACGATAACGGCGACTTCCAGCCACGCTACCAAATGCATTGATCCCGCCTGCGTTCGCGCGGCGGGATGCGCTGTTACTCTGACCTGCCGCAGGAAATGCGGCTATTTCCTGTTGCTTTTACAACGTCAACTGCGATGATAAGCAACCATGGCTTAAGGACAGAAGAGCAGACAGAATGATACGAGTGATGAGTCAGCTGGGTATGGCGCTGGCACTGGTCAGCCTGGTAGGCTGTGGCCTGAAAGGACCGCTGTATTTCCCGCCGAAAGATCAGCCAAACAAGCCGAAACAGCAGGTCACCGAGCAGCAGCAAAAAGCCGCTCAGGATGCTGATGTCGGTGGTTTGGTCACCAGCAAGCCTGGTTCGCAGGCGAACTAAAATCTATGAGTAATCCGGCGGAGCAGAAAATGCAGTTCTCAAAAATGCACGGTCTCGGCAACGACTTTATGGTCGTGGATGCTGTGACGCAAAACGTCTTTTTTTCGCCGGAACTGATTCGCCGCCTGGCGGACAGAAATCTGGGGATCGGTTTTGATCAGCTGCTGATCGTCGAACCGCCTTACGATCCGGATCTCGATTTCCATTACCGCATTTTCAACGCCGATGGCAGTGAAGTCGCGCAGTGCGGCAACGGCGCTCGCTGTTTCGCCCGCTTTGTGCGTCTGAAAGGGTTGACCAACAAAAGCGACATTCGCGTCAGTACACAAACCGGTCGCATGGTGCTCAGCGTTACCAATGATGAGCTGGTGCGCGTCAATATGGGACAACCGAACTTCGAACCGCAAAGCGTGCCGCTGCGTGCCAATAAAGCTGAGAACCTTTATTTGCAGCGTGTTGCCGATCAAACCGTGATGTTTGGTGCGGTATCGATGGGCAATCCGCACTGCGTGATTCAGGTAGAAAGCGTGAAAACCGCGCCGGTGGAAACGCTCGGTCCAGAGCTGGAAAGCCACGAGCGTTTCCCGGAGCGCGTTAACGTCGGTTTCATGGAAGTGGTCAATCGTGAACACATCCGTCTGCGCGTGTACGAACGTGGCGCGGGCGAAACCCAGGCTTGCGGCAGCGGCGCTTGTGCGGCGGTGGCCTGCGGCGTTCAGCAGGGCATTTTGGCGGAGAATGTCCGCGTCGATTTGCCGGGCGGAACGCTGCATATTGCCTGGAAAGGGGAAGGGCAACCGCTGTTTATGACCGGTCCTGCCACACACGTCTACGATGGGTTTATTCATCTATGAAAAATGTCGAAGAGCAGACCGAAAGCGAGGTTTTGCTGGACGATCAATCGGTAAGCGCATTTCTGCGTGAAAACCCCGATTTCTTTATTCGCAATGCGCGCCAGGTTGAACAGATGATGGTGCCGCATCCGGTACGCGGCAGCGTTTCGCTGGTGGAGTGGCATATGGCGCGTCAGCGTAACCACATCCAGCAGTTGGAAGAGGAGATCACGCTGCTGATGGAGCAGGCCACCGCCAACCATCAGTTGTTCGATCGCCTGCTGACATTGCAAGGCCATCTCGCCGCCGCCGACAGTTTGCAGGAAATGCTAACGCGTCTGCATCGCTGGGCGCGTGAACTGGGTTTGGCCGGCGCGCATGTGCGTGTGTTCAACGACAAATGGCACATCGGCGCGCCCTCGGATTTCACCCAACTCGGCTTGTCACGTCAGGCATTCGAACCGCTGCGCATTCAGCGCTTCGGCAATGAACATCACTATCTCGGCAGCCTCAACGGCCCGGAATTGCTGCTGCTGTTGCCGCAGGCCAAAGCGATTGGCTCGGTGGCGATGTCGCTGATGGGCGAACGTGGTGAGCTGGGCGTATTGATGTTCACCAGCCGCGATAATCAGCATTATCAGGCGGGCATGGGCACGCTGCTGCTGCAGCATCTGGCGCAAATGCTGCCGGATTTGCTGTCACGCTGGATTGAACGCGCATGAGTCACGTCAGTCCGCTGCTGCCGGCCGTGGATGACTTTCTGCGTTATCTGAAGGTCGAACGCCAGCTCAGTCCGCTGACGCAAAAGAATTACCAACGGCAATTGCAGGCGATTATGGCAATGGCCGATGAGATGAAGCTGATGAGCTGGTCGCAGCTGGAACCGGCGCAGGTGCGCAGCCTGGCGGCGCGCAGCCGCCGTGGCGGTTTAGGCGCCAGCAGTCTGGCGCTGCGCATGTCGGCGCTGCGCAGTTTTCTCGACTGGCAAGTGCATCAGGGTATGTTGAGTGCCAATCCCGCCAAAGGCATTTCCACGCCGCGTAACGCGCGCCATCTGCCGAAAAACATGGACGTCGACGAAGTTAACCAACTGCTGGAGATCGATTTCAACGATCCGCTGGCGGTGCGCGACCGCGCGATGCTGGAAACCATGTACGGCGGCGGCTTGCGTCTCTCCGAGCTGGTGAATATGGATTGTCGCCACATGGATTTGGAAGCGGGCGAAGTGCGGGTGCTGGGTAAAGGCAGCAAAGAGCGCCGCGTACCGATTGGCGGCACGGCGGTCACCTGGATTCAGCACTGGTTATCGCTGCGCGATAGCTTTGCGCCGCAGGATGATGCGGTGTTTGTCTCCAGCCGCGGCAGCCGAATTTCGACGCGCAACGTGCAGAAGCGTTTTGCCGAATGGGGCATCAAGCAAGGCGTTGCCAGCCATATTCATCCGCATAAACTGCGCCACTCTTTTGCCACGCATTTGCTGGAATCGAGCGGCGATCTGCGCGCGGTACAGGAACTGCTCGGCCACGCCAATCTGGCGACCACGCAAATCTATACCCATCTGGATTTCCAGCATCTGGCGACGGTTTATGATGCGGCCCATCCGCGTGCCAAACGAGGAAAGTCTTAATGAAGTTTTATCGTCAGCTCGGCCCGATCAAAGCGATCACTTTTGATCTCGACGACACCTTGTATGACAACCATCCTGTGATCCGCAAAACCACCGCCGAATCGCATGCTGCACTGCAGGCGTATCATCCGGCGCTGCGTGAATTCACCCCGGCGGATTATCAGGCGCTGCGTAATGAGTTGCTGGCGCGCGAGCCGGAAATTTATCACGACGTGTCTGAATGGCGCCGCCGCTCGGTGGAGCTGGCGCTGCTCAATGTCGGCTTATCCGCATCAGAAGCCAGCGCCGGTGCCAGCGACGTGATGAGCGTGTTCCATCAATGGCGCAGCGAAGTGACGATGCCGGAAGAGACGCATCAAACGCTGACGTGGCTGGGCGAGCGCGTGCCGCTGGTGGCGATTACCAACGGCAATGCCTGTCCGGAAAAGCTCGGTATCCATCACCACTTCCAGTTCGCGCTGCGTGCCGGTCCGCACGGCCGCGCCAAGCCGTGGCAGGATATGTATCATCTGGCCGCTGAGCGTTTGGACATCGCGCCGCAACACATTCTGCACGTCGGCGACGATCTCACCACCGATGTTGCCGGTTCGCTGCGTGCCGGGATGCAAGCCTGCTGGATCAACCTGCGAGAAGGCAATCTGATGAAGATCGACGATGCGCGTTTGCTGCCGCATGTTGAAATTGATCGGTTGGCATCTCTGACCTCGCTGCTATAATAGCTGTAAATTTATCCAGTAACTGGATGCTCTCCTTTTTTAGACGGTGCTTATGGACGTTTCTGATCTGCTTGACGGCTTGAATGACAAACAGCGCGAGGCGGTCGCCGCACCGCGCAGCAACCTGCTGGTGCTGGCCGGAGCAGGCAGTGGCAAAACCCGTGTGCTGGTGCATCGCATCGCCTGGCTGCTGTCGGTAGAGAACTGCTCGCCGTATTCGATTATGGCAGTGACCTTTACCAACAAAGCAGCGGCAGAAATGCGCCATCGTATCGATCAGCTGATCGGCACCAGCCAGGGCGGCATGTGGATTGGTACCTTCCACGGCCTGGCGCACCGTTTACTGCGCGCGCATCACCTTGATGCCGGTTTGCCGCAGGATTTCCAGATTCTCGACAGCGACGACCAGCTGCGTCTGTTGAAGCGCCTGATCAAAGCCATGAACCTTGATGAGAAACAGTGGCCTGCGCGTCAGGGCATGTGGTACATCAACGGCAAAAAAGATGAAGGTCTGCGTCCAAAACACATCGAAAGCTACGGCAATCCGGTTGAGCAAACCTGGCTGCGCATCTATCAGGCATATCAGGAAGCCTGCGATCGCGCCGGTTTAGTCGATTTCGCCGAGCTGCTGCTGCGCGCCCACGAACTGTGGCTTAACAAGCCGCATATCCTCAACCATTACCGCGAGCGTTTCAGCAACGTGCTGGTGGATGAGTTCCAGGATACCAACAACATTCAGTACGCATGGATTCGCATGCTGGCGGGTGATACCGGCCGCGTGATTATCGTCGGCGATGACGATCAGTCGATTTACGGCTGGCGCGGTGCGCAGGTAGAAAACATCCAGCGCTTCCTGCAGGATTTCCCCGGCGCAGAAACCATTCGTCTGGAGCAGAACTATCGCTCGACCAACAATATTCTGAAAGCCGCGAACACGCTGATCGCCAACAACAATGGCCGCCTCGGTAAAGAGTTGTGGACCGACGGCAGCGATGGCGAAAAGATCTCGCTCTACTGCGCATTCAACGAGCTGGATGAAGCGCGCTTTGTGGTCAATCGTATTAAAAGCTGGCATGAAAACGGCAACGCGCTGCAGGATTGCGCCATTCTCTATCGCAGCAACGCCCAATCGCGTGTGCTGGAAGAGGCGCTGCTGCAAGGCAGCATGCCGTATCGCATTTATGGCGGCATGCGCTTCTTCGAGCGTCAGGAGATCAAAGATGCGCTGGCCTATCTGCGTTTGATGGCCAATCGCAATGACGATGCGGCATTTGAGCGTGTGGTGAACACGCCGGTGCGCGGCGTGGGCGATCGTACGCTCGACGTGGTGCGTCAGACCGCGCGCGACCAGCAACTCACTTTATGGCAAGCCACGCGCGAGCTGTTACAGAACAAAGTCTTAGCCGGACGCGCCGCATCTGCGCTGCAGCGCTTCTGCGAGCTGGTCGATTCACTGGCCAGCGAAACATCCGAGATGCCGCTGCATGTGCAAACCGATCGCGTGATTAAAGACTCCGGTTTATGGGTGATGTACGAGCAGGAGAAGGGCGAGAAAGGCCAGGCGCGTATTGAAAACCTTGAGGAACTGGTCACGGCAACGCGCCAGTTCAGCTATCAGGACGAAGACGAAGATCTGATGCCGCTGCAGGCGTTCTTGTCGCATGCGGCGCTGGAAGCGGGCGAAGGCCAGGCCGACAAATGGCAGGATGCGGTGCAGTTGATGACCATGCACTCGGCGAAAGGGCTGGAGTTCAGCCAGGTATTTATCGTCGGCATGGAAGAGGGCATGTTCCCGAGCCAGATGTCGCTGGATGAAGGCGGTCGTCTGGAAGAGGAGCGTCGTTTGGCTTACGTCGGCGTAACGCGTGCGATGGTCAAGCTGACGCTCACTTATGCCGAAAGCCGTCGTCTTTATGGTAAGGAAGTGTATCACCGTCCATCACGCTTTATCGGCGAACTGCCGGAAGAGTGCGTGGAAGAGGTGCGTTTGCGCGCCAGCGTCAGCCGTCCGGTGAGCCATCAGCGCATGGGTACGCCAATCGCGCAAAACGACAGCGGCTTCACGCTCGGCCAGCGCGTGCGTCATGCCAAATTCGGCGAAGGCACCATCATCAACCTCGAAGGCAGCGGCGAACACAGCCGTTTGCAGGTGGCGTTTCAGGGCCAGGGAATCAAGTGGCTGGTGGCGGCTTACGCCCGTCTGGAAACGGTGTAGCGCGGTTGCGCTACCTTGACGACTTTTTCGTCTCAGCGTAACATGCGCGCACTATTATCATGAGAGGACAATGCCTTGGACGCGCCCAGTCGATGCTGGCTCAATCACCTGTTTAACAGGAACTCCTAAGGTTACCTCTTTTAGCTGGTAGCCTTAGCGGTTATCAGCGACCTCCCTTTTTTACTCTCGTCGCGTGAGTTAGCACTGATTTACCCTTGAAGCGAAAGTTTCCGTGTTCAGGCTTCGCCGTGCCCGTAATCTACAGTGGTCACCGCCTTGTCCCATTCCGAAAAAATGGGGAGTTATTGCTATGCTGAGCGCATTTAAACTCGATCGTAATCGCCTGACGCGCATCGAGCTGGAAGAAGACAACGACAAACTCAACACGTCTGTTTGGGTCGATCTGATCGAACCCGACGACAGCGAACGCGATCGCGTGCAGTGTGAGCTCGGCCAAAGCCTGGCAACGCGTCCGGAGCTGGAAGACATCGAAGCCTCGGCGCGTTTCTTCGAAGACGAAGACGGCCTGCACATTCACTCCTTCTTCTTCTTTGAAGATGCCGAAGACCATGCTGGTAACTCCACCGTGGCATTCACCATCCGCGAAGATCGCCTGTATACGCTGCGCGAACGTGAGCTGCCGGCTTTTCGTCTCTATCGCATGCGTGCGCGCAACCAGATGCTGACTGACGGCAACGCCTATGAGCTGCTGCTGGATCTGTTTGAGACCAAAATCGAACAGCTGGCGGATGAGATCGAGAACATCTATAGCGCGCTGGAGAAACTCAGCCGCGTGATCATGGAAGGCCAGCAGGGCGAAGAGTACGACCAGGCGCTGTCACGTTTGGCGGAGCTGGAAGATATCGGCTGGAAAGTGCGTTTGTGTCTGATGGATACCCAGCGTGCGCTCAACTTCCTGGTGCGCAAAGCGCGTCTGCCGGGGAATCAGCTGGAGCAGGCACGTGAAATCCTGCGCGATATCGAATCGCTGCTGCCGCATAACGAATCGCTGTTCCAGAAGGTTAACTTCCTGATGCAGGCGGCGATGGGCTTCATCAACATCGAGCAGAACCGCATCATCAAAATCTTCTCGGTGGTATCGGTGGTATTCCTGCCACCAACGCTGGTGGCATCAAGCTACGGCATGAACTTCGAGTTTATGCCGGAGCTGAAATGGAGCTTTGGTTATCCGGGCGCAATTAGCCTGATGATCCTCGCCGGCCTGGCGCCGTACCTCTATTTCAAACGCAAGAATTGGTTATAACCGTTCTCAAGTCCAGGTCGTCATGAATGACGACCCTACAAAACCGCTCATGAAAAACGTAGGGTCGCCATTTATGGCGACCTGGTAGATAAACTTCAATTTTCTGCGTAACCTGTTGGCTCTGCTCACTATCTGATTCTCTCCTATGGCGCGCTTCTCATTGCGACTGCAATGGACACTTCTGCTGATTGCTTCGTTAGTGCTGGGGATTATCCTCCAGCTGTTCCACCTTCCTGCGGCATTGCTGCTTGGCCCGATGATCGTCGGCACCGTTATGGGTTTGTCCGGCGCCACTGTTCGCATCGATAAACGTCTCTTCGTGCTGGCGCAAGCGGTGCTCGGCTGCATGATCGGCCAAAGCTTATCGCCGGGCATACTCACGCCGCTGATTCAGGATTGGCCGGTGGTGCTGGCGGTGCTGGTGCTGACGCTAGCGGCCAGCGGCCTGTCCGGTTTTCTGCTGGTGCGCTTCAGTAATTTGCCCGGCCCAACCGGCGCATGGGGATCGTCGCCCGGCGGTGCTTCGGCGATGGTGGCAATGGCCGGTGATTTTGGCGCGGATGTGCGGCTGGTGGCGTTTATGCAGTATCTGCGCGTGCTGTTTGTCGCCACTGCTGCTGCAGTGGTGGCGCGCATTGGCTTGGGTTCCAACGGCGGTGCGGCTGAACTGGTGTGGTTTCCCGCGCTGCACAGCAGCTTTCTGCTGACATTGCTGGTGATGTTCGCCGGTGCGTGGCTCGGCCAGAGGCTGCGCATTCCTTCCGGCGCTTTGCTGCTACCGGCACTGATCGGCGCGGTGCTGCACGGCACCGATGTGGCGACCTTGCAGGTACCGGAATGGTTGCTGGCGCTGGCTTATGCGTTGATTGGCTGGAGCGTGGGATTGCGTTTCACCCGGCCGATTTTCAAGCTTGCGCTGCGAACGCTGCCGCAAATGCTGCTGTCGATATTCGGCTTGATGCTGCTGTGCGGCGGATTAGCCTGGATGCTGACGCGCGTTTTGCATGTCGATCTGATGACCGCCTATCTGGCAACCAGCCCGGGCGGGCTGGATACCGTGGCGATTATTGCGGCCGGCACGCGGGTCGATATGGCATTTGTCATGGCGCTGCAGACGCTGCGTCTGTTCACCATCTTGCTCACCGGCCCGGCGCTGGCGCGTTTTATTTCACGCTACGCGCATGCGCGCCCGAGCTGAGAACGCGACCGCATCGATAATGAACACGGCGAGCGCCAGCCAGATAAAGCCGAAGGTCACCATTTTATCTGGCGTCAGGCTCTCGCCGTAGAACAGCACCGCCAGCAGGAACATCAGCGTCGGGCCCAGATACTGGAAGAAGCCGACGGTCGATAAACGCAGACGCGCGCAGGCGGCCGCAAACAGCATCAGCGGAATGGTGGTGATGATGCCCGCCGCTACCAGCTTGAGATTGAGGCTCATGGCGTTGGTGCTGAGATGGCTGGTGGCGCTATCGGCAAAGCCAAACAGGTAAATCGCCGCCAGCGGAAACAGCCACAAAGTCTCGATCAGCATGCCGCTCTGCGCATCGACCTGAATCTTTTTGCGCACCAAACCGTACAAAGCAAAACTCAGCGCCAGGCCAAGGCCGATAATCGGCAGCGATCCAAATTGCCACAGCTGCACCAGCACACCCGTTGTCGCCAGCAATACCGCCAGCCACTGCAAGCGGCGGAAGCGTTCGCGCAGGAACAGCATGCCAAACACCACGTTAATCAGCGGGTTGATAAAGTAGCCGAGGCTGGCTTCCAGCATGTGCTGATTATTCACCGCCCAGATAAACAGCAGCCAGTTGCCGCCAATGGTGACGGCGGTCAGCGCCAGCAGCAGCACCTTTTTCGGCTGCGCCAGCACACTGCGCACCTGCGCCCAACTCCGCGTCAGGGTGATCAGTAGCAGCATAAACAGCGCGGACCAAATCACGCGATGCGTCATAATTTCGGTGGCGGGCACCTCTTTGACCAGCTTGAAGTAGGCGGGCGCGATGCCCCAAATGAAGTAAGCGCCGAGCGCGTAGCCAATACCCTGGCGAGTTTGTTGCGAATCCATCATGTCATTCCAAAAGTACTGATTAGCCAATCATGTAGGTGGCGGTAGCGGTAGCGATGTAATCGCCTTGCTGGTTATGTAACTCCACGCGCGCCACGGCAACTTTATTACCGCCGCGCAGTAGGCTGCTGGTGGCGATAAAGCGCTCGCCGCGGCCTGGGCGCAGATAATCCACGCGCATATCGATGGTGCCCATACGGGACAGGCGCTGACGTAGCTCTTCCTCGGTAATGCTCTCCTGGCGCGTCAGCGCATAGCTGACACACACCAGCCCGGCGGCGACATCCAGCACCGAGGCGATGACGCCGCCATGCAAAATCTGCTGCGCCGCGTTGCCGACCAGCATGGTTTTATTGGCGAAGCCGAGCTCGGCGTAATCCGCTTCCAGTCGATCCAGCTCTAATCCGAGCGCCTGATTGAAGGGCATGTGATAAACAAAAATTTCGCCAATCAGACGGCGCGCTTCCTGCTGTGTCAGCAACGGGGATGACATAATTCCTGCCTTAAAATGTTAACGAGTTGTGTATATTATGCCGCGTTCGAGCCGCTTTCCAGTTTCGGAAATCGGCGCTGATCAACCGCAGGTTTTGCGTGTAGAATGGCCTGCTTTTTGAACCGTCACTTGACGATTACGACACGCAGTTCTCTGGAGAATTCTATGCGTAAGCATTACGCCTTGCTGGCCGCGGCGCTGATCCTTCCTGGCCTGGCGCAGGCTGAAGAAGCCACGATAAAAGAGGTTCATGATGCACCGGCAGTGAAGGGCAGCATTATCGCTAACCTGCTGGAGAAACACGATAACCCGTTCGTGCTTTATCCTTACGAAAACAACTATCTGCTCTACACCTACACCACCGACATGAACAAAGAGGCGATCTCTTCGTACAACTGGGCAGACAAAGCTAAAAATGATGAAGTAAAATTCCAGCTCAGCCTGGCGTTTCCGCTATGGCGCGGCATTTTAGGCGATAACTCGGTGCTGGCGGCGTCCTATACTCAGCGCTCGTGGTGGCAACTCTCGAACCGTGGTGCGTCATCACCGTTCCGTGAAACCGATTATGAGCCACAGATTTTCCTCGGCTGGGCCACTGATTACACCTTTGCAGGCTGGACCTTACGCGATGTGGAAACCGGCTTAGTGCATCAGTCGAACGGCCGCAGCGAGCCGACTTCGCGCAGCTGGAACCGCGTTTATGCGCGTTTCATGGCGCAGAACGGCAATCTGCTCGCGGAGATCAAACCCTGGTATCGTCTGCCAGAAAGTGAAAGCAATGACGATAACCCGGACATCACCAAATACATGGGTTACTACCGCGCCAAGCTCGGCTACATGATGGGCGAGAACATTTTCAGCGTGGAAGGAAACTACAACTGGAACAGCGGCTTCGGCGGTGCAACCTTCGCCTGGAGCTACCCGATCTCTGAACATGTGCGCTTTTACACGCAGGTGTTCAGCGGCTATGGTGAATCATTGATCGACTATAACCATCGCCAGACGCGCTTCGGCGTGGGCGTGACGCTCAACGATCTGTTCTAACCCGCAACAAAGACAGGATTACCGTGGCAACATCGGCAGTGCTTAATCAGGAAATGCTGGCGCAGCAGGTATTACAAGATACCTTCGGCTACCAGCAGTTCCGCCCAGGTCAGCAAAACATCATCGAAACCGCCCTGTCAGGACGCGATTGTCTGGTGGTGATGCCGACCGGCGGCGGCAAATCGCTGTGCTATCAAATCCCGGCGCTGGTGCGCGAAGGGCTGACGCTGGTGGTTTCACCGCTGATTTCACTGATGAAAGATCAGGTCGATCAGCTGCTGGCGAACGGCGTGGCAGCAGCGTGCCTCAACTCGACGCAAACGCGCGAGCAGCAGCAGCAGGTGTTTGCGGACTGTCGTACTGGCAAACTCAAGCTGCTATATATCGCGCCTGAACGCCTGATGATGGACAACTTCCTCGACAGCCTGCATCAGTGGAATCCGGTGATGCTGGCGGTGGATGAAGCGCACTGTATTTCACAGTGGGGCCACGATTTCCGTCCGGAATATGGCTCGATCGGCCAGCTGCGTCAGCACTTCCCCGATCTGCCGGTCATGGCGTTGACCGCCACCGCTGATGAAACCACGCGTAATGACATCGCCCATCTGCTGCAGATGGACGATCCGCTGATTCAAATCAGCAGCTTTGACCGCCCGAATATTCGCTACACGCTGGTGGAGAAATTCAAACCCACCGAGCAGCTTCTGCGTTATGTGCAGGATCAGCGCGGCAAAAGCGGCATTATTTACTGTAACAGCCGCGCCAAAGTGGAAGACACCGCCGCGCGCCTGCAAAGCCGTGGCTTGAGCGTTGGCGCCTATCACGCCGGTATCGATAGCGCGCAGCGTGCCAGCGTGCAGGAAGCCTTCCAGCGTGACGATCTGCAAATTGTGGTCGCCACCGTGGCATTCGGTATGGGCATCAACAAACCCAACGTGCGCTTCGTGGTGCACTTCGATATTCCGCGCAACATCGAATCCTATTATCAGGAAACCGGCCGCGCCGGGCGTGATGGCCTGCCTGCCGAAGCGATGATGCTTTACGATCCGGCCGACATGGCGTGGCTGCGTAAATGTCTGGAAGAGAAAGTGCCTGGCCCGTTGCAGGATATTGAACGCCACAAACTCAACGCGATGGGCGCGTTTGCCGAAGCGCAAACCTGTCGTCGTCTGGTACTGCTGAATTATTTCGGCGAAGGTCGCCAGCAGCAGTGCGATAACTGCGATATCTGCCTCGATCCGCCACGTCGCTATGACGGCTTGCTGGAGGCACAAAAGGCGCTGTCGAGCATCTATCGTACCGGCCAACGCTTTGGCATGGGCTATATTGTTGAAGTTTTGCGTGGAGCCAGTAATCAGCGTATTCGCGACAACGGCCACGACAAACTGCCGGTGTACGGCTTAGGCCGCGAACACAGTCACGAACACTGGATCAGCGTGCTGCGTCAGCTGATTCACCTCGGGATGGTGACGCAAAACATCGCCATGCATTCGGCGCTACAACTCACCGAAGCGGCGCGTCCGGTGTTACGCGCGGAAGTACCGCTGATGCTGGCGGTGCCGCGTATCGTGACGGTGAAAACGCGCGGCAGCAGTTCGCCGAAAGTGCACAGCGGCAATTACGATCGCCAGCTGTTTGCCAAGCTGCGTAAGCTGCGCAAAGCGATTGCCGATGAAGAGAATATTCCGCCGTACGTGGTGTTTAACGATGCCACGCTGATTGAAATGGCAGAACAAATGCCGATTAGCGCGTCAGAAATGCTCAGCGTGAACGGCGTCGGTCATCGCAAACTGGAGCGTTTTGGTAAGCCGTTCCTGGTGATGATCAAAGAACATGTTGATGAAAGTTAAAGGAAAAAATTCATGCTGATGTTATTCGCCACCGTCGCGCTGGTGCATCTGGTTGCGCTGATGAGTCCCGGCCCGGACTTCTTCTTTGTGTCGCAAACGGCGGCGAGCCGCTCGCGCAAAGAGGCGATGATGGGCGTTCTGGGCATTACCTTGGGCATTGTGATTTGGGCCGGTGTGGCGCTGATGGGCCTGCATCTGATCCTGGAAAAAATGGCCTGGCTGCATGAAATCATTATGGTCGGCGGCGGATTGTATCTGCTGTGGATGGGCTGGCAGCTAATGCGTTCAGCGCGTCAACGTCACAAGCAGCCGCAATCGGAAGCGCCGGTGGTGGAGCTGCCGAAAAGAGGCATGAGCTTCCTGAAAGGTTTCCTGACTAACCTGTCGAACCCAAAAGCGATCATCTACTTCGGTAGCGTGTTCTCACTGTTTGTTGGCAACGACGTCGGCGCGATGGAGCGCTGGGGCTTGTTCCTGCTGATTATTGGTGAGACGTTCGCGTGGTTTACGCTGGTAGCGGCGATTTTCGCTATGCCGTGGATGCGTGATAAGTATCAGCGGATGGCGAAGTGGGTGGATGGTATGGCGGGCGTGTTGTTTGCCGGATTCGGTATTCACCTGATTATTTCGCGTTAAGCCAGGTCGCCATTAATGGCGACCCTACGTAGGGTGGGCATTTATGCCCACCGGGTTGAATATCACGCCATTCTGCGTGCGCTGGCTAACAGCGCGCCAACCGCCATAAACAATCCACCAAAGGTGCGGTTCAGCAGCTTCATCTGCTTCGGCCCTTTGATCCAGCCAGCAATGCGCGTTGCCAGCGTGGCGTAACCAATCATCACGATGATATCGACCACAATGGTGGTAACGCCGAGCACCAGATATTGCATGAGCTGCGGCTGGTGCGGCTGAATAAACTGCGGGAACAGCGCGGCGAGAAACACGATGCTTTTCGGGTTGGTGAGGTTCACCAACACCGCACGCTTGAACAGGCGGCGACGCGGCATCGCTTTGGCAACGGCGTCAAGATCGATACCGCCCGCTGAGCGCCACTGCTGAATGCCCAGCCACACCAGATAGGCTGCGCCAGCCCACTTCAGGACTTCAAACGCCAGAATCGATTGGGAAAACAGCGCACCCAAACCGGCGCCGACCAGCACAATATGAATGGCCAGGCCGAGCTGCAAGCCGGTAATCGATGCCACCGCGCCGCGATAACCGTGGCTGATGCCGGTGCTCATGGTGTTAATCGCGCCGGAACCGGGTGAAAGGCTGAGGATAGTTGTGGTCAGCAGGTACGTTAACCACCATTCAATGGTCATGTGTGACATTCCCTGAAGTTAGCGAAGTGTGACACAATACGACAGAAAATCGCCGCACGCTACGCAGCACAGGCGCGCGAATCACGTTTTTTTCAGGGGGATGGATGCAGCATCATAAACAGAGTTGGCTCGGACGTGAGCGAGGCTTTTCGGCCTTTGCTACCGGTCCGCTGCTCGACTTCTGGCGTCGCCGTGAAGAGTGTGAATTCACCGGCGTCGGCAACCTGAAGATTCGCTACGTCCGTTTCACCTCACCGCAACATCGTCGTGTCATTCTGGTCGTGCCTGGCCGCATTGAGAGCTACATCAAGTATCCCGAACTGGCTTACGACCTGTTCATGTGCGGCTACGATGTGGTGATTCTCGACCATCGCGGTCAGGGACGTTCCGAACGTCTGCTGGAAGATTCGCACCGCGGCCATGTGGTGGATTTTGGTGACTACGTTGACGATCTGGAAACGCTGTATCTGAAAGAGATAGTCAGCAACCATTATCAGCAGCGCTACGTGCTGGCCCACTCGATGGGCGGCGCGATTTTAGCGCTGTTTCTGGCGCGTCAACCGCAGGCGTTTCACGCTGCGGTGTTCTCCGCGCCGATGTTTGGCATTGTGCTGCCGCTGCCCGACTGGATGGCGCACCGCATTCTCGACTGGACCGAAAAACTGCCCGCGCTGCGTGAAGGCTACGCATTGGGCACCGGCCGCTGGCGCGCCAATCCGTTTGGCATCAACCGGCTGACGCACAGCCGCGAACGCTATCGCCGCAACCTGCGTTTTTACGCTGACGATCCGGCGCTTCGCGTTGGTGGGCCCACTTATCACTGGGTGCGCGAAGGCGTTCAAGCCGGTCGGGACATCTTCAACCAGGTGGCGAACATCACCACGCCGACCTTGCTGCTGCAGGCGAGTGAAGATGATGTGGTGGATAACCGTTCACAAAATCTATTTTGTACGGCGATGGCCGAAGCAGGACATCCCTGCGCCGGTAACGTGCCGTATGTGATAAAAGGAGCGCGTCATGAGATCTTGTTTGAAACAGACGCGATGCGTGCCGAAGCGCTAAACGCGGTGGTCGATTTTTTTGAACACCACGCTTAATCAATTTTACTTTCCGATATCAACACCCGAGGTTTACATGTATCACATCGTCGCATCCGACCTGGATGGCACGCTGCTCTCTCCGGATCACCGCCTGACGCCGTTCGCTCGCACTACGCTGCAGGAACTGGTGGCGCGTGACATCCACTTTGTTTTTGCCACCGGCCGTCACTATATCGACGTCGGACAGATGCGCGATAAGCTCGGCATCCCGGCTTATATGATCACGTCCAATGGTGCGCGCGTGCACAACGCCGAAGGTGAACTGGTGTTCAGCCACAACCTCGACGCCGACATCGCCAGCGATTTGTATGGCCTGCAATATCATGACGAGCACATCCTGACGCACGTTTATCGCGACGATGAGTGGTTCATGAGCCGTCATCGTCCGGATGAGCAGGACTATTTCCGCGAATCAGTATTTAACTATCAGGTTTACCAGCCGGGCATGCTGCCGACCGACGGCATCAGCAAAGTGTTCTTCACCTGCGAAGATCCGGAGCGTTTAGTTCCGATGGAGCAGGCGATTGAAGCGCGCTGGGGCGATCGCGTGAATGTCAGCTTCTCGCTGCCAACGTGCCTGGAAGTAATGGCGGGCGGCGTTTCCAAAGGCCACGCGCTGGAAGCGGTAGCGAAACAGCTCGGCCACTCGCTGAAAGAGTGCATCGCCTTCGGCGACGGCATGAATGATGTGGAGATGCTCAGCATGTCAGGCAAAGGCTGCATCATGCGTAATGCGCAGCAGCGCCTGAAAGATACCTTGCCGACGCTGGAAGTGATTGGCAGCAACGCGGATGACGCCGTACCGCACACGCTGCGTAAATTGTTCCTCGCGTAGTTTGGGATGTGGTCGCCATTCATGGCGACCTTACGACAGCCCAATTGAGCTTGTTTTGTTCACTTGTAAACCAAATAGTTTACTCGGCTAACGACAGTTTGTTTACACTAGCGCCACTGTTCATTTTGAGATCGTTACCGTGCCGTTACTGATCGTTACCACCATTCTGTGGGCTTTTTCCTTCAGTTTAATCGGGGAATACCTGGCAGGTCAGGTGGATTCCTGGTTCTCTGTGTTAATGCGTCTGGCGCTCGCCGCCATCGTCTTCCTGCCGTTCCTGCGTTGGCGCGGATATCGTGCTTCCACCATCCTGCTGTATATGCTGGTGGGCATGCTGCAGCTCGGCATCATGTATCTGCTGAGCTTTGAAGCCTATCTCTATCTGAGCGTGACCGAGTTCCTGCTGTTCACCGTGATGACGCCGCTGTATGTCACGCTGATCTACGATTTGCTCAGCCGACGTCCGCTTCGTATTGGCTATGCCTTCAGCGCGCTACTGGCGGTAATCGGTGCGGCGATTATTCGTTACGACAAAGTCAGCGATCATTTCTGGTTCGGCTTGCTGCTGGTACAGGCGGCAAACATCTGCTTCGCCATCGGCATGGTGGGCTACAAACGTCTGCAGGAAACTCGCCCGATGCCTCAGCACACCGCGTTTTCGTGGTTCTATCTGGGCGCAGTGATCATCGCGGTAATCGCCTGGAGCTTGTGGGGCAATCCGAACAAACTGCCAACCACGTCGCTGCAGTGGGGCATTCTGGTGTGGCTGGGCGTGGCGGCTTCAGGTTTGGGCTACTTCATGTGGAACTACGGCGCAACGCAGGTGGATGCCGGCACGTTGGGCATTATGAACAACATGCATGTGCCAGCGGGCTTGCTGGTGAATCTGGCGATCTGGCAGGAGAAACCGCATTGGCCAAGTTTTATCGCCGGTGCCGCCGTGATTTTTGCCTCGCTTTATGTACATAAACGCTGGGTATTAGGTAAGAAAAGCAACGCATAGGCCTAAAGGGAAGGGATAGCGCGGCAGAGGAGCAAAGTATCTGCGCGTTTATGTTCGGTGCGCATAAATGCGCACCCTACAAAATCATCGTCGTATGTCGTAGGGGCGCCATTTATGGCGACCGTTTTAACCCTTCTTAGCCGGCCCCGGACGATGAATGATCGTCAAACCTTTCAGGAAATTACGCAGAATCTGGTCACCGCATTCGCGGAAATTCTTATGGTCCGGGTTGCGGAAAATCGCGCCAACCTCAGCCTGTGAAATCTTAAAGTTCGCTTTCAGCAGCACATCCGGGATATCGGTGGTCTTCAGCTCAAACGCGATACGCAATTTCTTCATGAAAATGTTGTTATTCATACGGCGCTCAATCGAAGGCGCGGGCGCATCTTCACTCTTACCGCGACGGTAAAAAATCAGACCGTTGAGGAAATAACCCATCAATACATCCGGCAGTTTGCGAAATGCGGCATCGTCGTCCTTCTTCATCCACGCCTGCACGTCTTCCAGCGGTACTTCACTCCCGGCTAAGGCAAAAATCTCCACCACTTTGCTATCGCTCAAATCAAGCATATAGCGCACGCTGCGCAGAACATCGTTACTCATCATGGTGAATCTCTCTTGGTCGCGGGTTGAGGCGGCGCATTATAGAGCAGGCGGGACAGGGATAACAGCGCGGGCGACCTTCGCCGCCCAACAACATCAGGATGAGAGGGTTTGCAGTGAGCCTGGGCGCGCGGCATCGCGCACGAATGGCAGATGTTCACAGGCGTGCTGACGGGCAAACCGCACAAAGGCTTCCATCACCGGCTGACGCTGCTCGCCTTCGCGTACGGCGGCATACAAGCGGCTCCACAGGCCATCGCCCAAGGTCTTCGTCACCACCAAACCCTGCTGCTCAAAATTCTCTACTACCCAATGCGGCAGCGCGGCGATGCCCATGCGCGCCGACACCATCTGAATCAGCAATAGCGTGTTATCCACGCTCTTCAAGGCCGGACTCACGCCCGCAGGCTGCAGGAAATGGCGCCACACATCTAAACGCTGACGCTGCACCGGATAGATCATCAACACTTCATCGGCCATATCTTCCGGGGAAATATGCTCAAGCTGCGCCAATGGATGATCCGGTGCCATCACCAAACGCACTTCAAAATCGAACATCGGTGAATAGAACAATCCGCTGCGCGGCAGAATATCGGAGGTTAACACCACATCCAGCTCGCCCTGCTGCAACGCGGGTTGTGGATCAAAAGTCACGCCGGATTTGAAATCCATCACTACCTGCGGCCAGCTCTGGCGGAAATTATTCAGCGCGGGCGTCAGCCACTGAATGCAGCTGTGACACTCAATGGCGATACGCAACGTGGCCTGATGCGGCTCATGACACGCCTGCAAAGCCTGCTGAATCTGCGGCAAAACCTGCTCGGCCAACTGCAGCAAAATCTCTCCCTGCGGCGTAAAACGCAGCGGCTGGCTTTTGCGCACAAACAGACGAAAGCCCAGCCGCTGCTCCAGATCGCTGAACTGGTGAGACAACGCCGATTGCGTCTGATGAAGCTGTGAGGCGGCGGCGGCTAACGAGCCGGTGTTCCGTAACGCCTGCAGCGTCCGCAGGTGTTTGAGTTCGATCATGAGAATCCTTCACATCGAGATTGAACAAATTGCGCTTGAGGAACATACAGTACCCGCAGATTATGGCGGTGTAAACATCTGGACGGCTAAACATCTCTGCACCCTACTCAGTTAAGAATATCTGGAGAACAGAAAATGACCATTCTGAACCACACTCTCGGTTTCCCTCGCGTTGGATTGCGTCGTGAATTGAAAAAAGCACAGGAAAGCTACTGGGCAGGTAAAAGCTCACAGGAAGAGCTGCTAGCGGTGGGGCGCGAACTGCGCGCTCGTCACTGGCAACAGCAGAAAGAGGCGGGCGTCGATCTGCTGCCGGTCGGCGATTTCGCCTGGTACGATCACGTTCTGACAACCAGCCTGCTGCTGGGCAACGTGCCTGCACGCCACCAGAACAAAGATGGATCCGTTGATCTCGACACGCTGTTCCGTCTTGGCCGTGGCCGCGCCCCAAGCGGTGCACCGGCGGCGGCGGCGGAAATGACTAAATGGTTCAACACCAACTATCACTACATGGTGCCGGAATTCACGCAAGGCCAGCAGTTCAAACTGACCTGGACTCAATTGCTGAATGAAGTTGATGAGGCGCTGGCGCTCGGCCACAAGATTAAACCGGTGCTACTCGGCCCGGTTACCTATCTGTGGCTGGGTAAAGTGAAAGGTGTGCCGTTCGATCGCCTGTCACTGCTTAAAGACATTCTGCCGGTTTACCAACAGGTGCTGGCGGAACTGAAAAAACGCGGCATTGAATGGGTACAAATCGACGAACCTGCACTGGCGCTGGAACTGCCGCAAGCCTGGCGCGATGCGTTCAAACCGGCTTACGACGCGCTGCAGGGTGAAAGCAAACTGTTGCTCACCACCTATTTCGACAGCATCGGTCAGAACCTCGACGTGATCAAAGCGCTGCCGGTGCAAGGTCTGCACGTTGACCTGGTGCACGGCAAAGACGATATCCAACAGCTTAATGAGCAGGTCCCGGCAGATTGGCTGCTTTCCGTCGGCGTGATCAACGGACGTAACGTGTGGCGCGCGGATCTCAGCAGCTGGTTTGCACGTCTGCAGCCGCTGGTGGGTCAGCGTCAACAATTGTGGATCGGATCATCTTGCTCTTTGCTGCACAGCCCAATCGATCTCAGTGTGGAAACGCGCCTTGATGAAGAGGTGAAAAGCTGGTTCGCCTTTGCCCTGCAGAAGTGCGCTGAGCTTGCTCTACTGAGTCAGGCGCTGAACAACAACGATGCCGCTTCGCTGGTCGAGTGGAGCGCACCGATTCGTGCGCGTGCCAACTCCACGCGCGTGCATAATGCCGCAGTCGGCGAGCGTCTGGCGAAAATCCAGGCCAAAGATGTTGAACGTAACAGCAACTACACCGAACGTGCCAAAGCGCAGCGTAACCGCTTCAACCTGCCAGCGTGGCCGACTACCACCATCGGTTCATTCCCGCAGACCACCGAAATTCGCGGCCTGCGCCTCGACTTCAAAAAAGGCAACATTGATGGCGGTAACTACCGCACCGGCATCGCCGAACACATCAAACAGGCGATTGTTGAGCAGGAACGTTTGGGTCTCGACGTGCTGGTGCACGGGGAAGCAGAGCGTAACGACATGGTGGAATACTTCGGCGAGAACCTCGACGGCTTTGTATTCACCCAAAATGGCTGGGTACAGAGCTACGGTTCACGCTGCGTTAAACCGCCGATCATCATCGGCGACGTAAGTCGTCCGCAAGCAATTACCGTTGAGTGGGCGAAGTACGCGCAGTCGCTGACCGACAAGCCGGTGAAAGGCATGCTGACCGGTCCGGTGACGATTCTCTGCTGGTCATTCCCGCGTGAAGATGTGAGTCGCGAAACCATCGCCAAACAGATTGCGCTGGCATTGCGTGACGAAGTGGAAGATCTGGAAAAAGCCGGTATCGGCATTATTCAGATTGATGAACCGGCACTGCGCGAAGGCCTGCCGCTGCATCAGTCCGATTGGGCCGCGTATCTGACCTGGGCAGTGGATGCATTCCGTCTCAATGCCGCCGTAGCGCAGGATGACACCCAGATTCACACCCACATGTGTTACTGCGAGTTCAATGACATTATGGATTCGATTGCCGCGCTGGATGCGGACGTCATCACCATCGAAACCTCACGTTCCGATATGGATCTGCTAGATACCTTTAAGGAATTCGACTATCCCAACGAAATCGGTCCGGGCGTGTATGACATTCACTCGCCGAATGTGCCGAGCGTGGAGTGGATGGAAGAGTTGCTGCGCAAAGCGGCGCAGAGCATCCCGGAAGCGCGTTTGTGGGTGAATCCGGATTGTGGCCTGAAAACCCGTGGCTGGACGGAAACCCGTCAGGCACTGGCGAATATGGTCAAAGCGGCGCAAAACCTGCGGGGTGAAACGGCTTAGAAGCTGTGAATGATGTTGGGGCGCATAGGCGCCCCTTTTTATTACGCGTTTGGCGCTACGCCATACTGCGCGAACCACGCCAGCATGCGTTGCCAGCCATCTTTGGCGGAATCAGCGTGATAACTGGCACGATAATCCGCATTGAAAGCATGTCCGGCATCCGGATATACCACGATCTCTGCTTTGGCATTGGCGGCGTGCAGCGCCTGACGCATCTTATCAATGCTCTCCAGCGGGATGCTCTCATCCTGACCACCGTAAAGACCCAGCACCGGCGCATTTAAATCGACCGCAACATCAATCGGATGCTTCTGCTGCTTCAGCGTCTTCTCACCGTCTAAACGGCCATACCATGCCACCGCCGCGCGGACCTGCGGATTGTGCGCGGCAAACAGCCAGCTAATGCGTCCGCCCCAGCAGAAACCGGTAATCGCCAGACGACGGATATCACCATCGTGGCGCGTGGCCCAGTTGGCCACATGATCGAGATCGGACAACACCTGCGAATCCGGCACTTTGCTCACCAGCTCTTTGAACAGCGTGGGAATGTCGTTGTAATCGTTGGGATCGCCCTCACGGAAATAGAGTTCGGGAGCGATCGCCAGATAACCTTCCAGCGCCAGACGGCGGCAGACATCACGGATATGTTCGTGCACGCCGAAAATCTCCTGCACCACCAACACCACCGGCAAGGTGCCTTGATACTCTTTTGGTCGGGCGTAATAGGCGGGCAGATTTTCGCCCTGGCTCGGAACCGAGGTCTCGCCAGCATGAATTGCGTCGCTGGTGGTAATAATGGTGCTGCTTGCGGTGGGCTGAACGGCGGGTGCAAAGCCGCCGGGTGCCGTTTTTTGTGCCATATTGTCTTCGGTTTTCATTGTTCTCTCCGTGCTAGCAAATGCGCAATCACGTAACTATAGCCTGGCGAAGTGAAGCAAGGCTGGCGTAAGGTGCAGAGGGATTTTTTTCACGTGTGCTGCTTCTCTATTAACATTGCCACCAACACTTACACAGCACCGCTTGTAGCAATTCAGAATTGCACAACGTTAATGTGTGATGTAAATCACATAATGTTTTTCTGATAATGTAAGTTTCATTATTGATGGTGAATTGAGTCACATATTTATATCGCCTGCTCACGTAGAGTGGCGCGCACATCCCCAATTATCAGGAGTCTGTTATGGCCCAGTCTGACGTTTTCCACCTTGGCATCACCAAAGCTGATTTGAAAGGAGCCACGTTGGCCATCGTGCCTGGCGATCCTGAGCGCGTGAAGAAAATCGCCGCGCTGATGGACAATCCACAGCATCTGGCTTCACACCGTGAATTCACCACCTACCTGGCCGAAGTGGATGGCAAACCGGTTGTGGTGTGCTCGACCGGTATCGGCGGACCTTCAACATCGATTGCAGTTGAAGAGCTGGCACAACTCGGCGTGCGCACCTTCCTGCGCGTTGGCACCACTGGCGCTATCCAGCCGCATATTAATGTGGGCGATGTGCTGGTCACCACCGCATCGGTGCGCCTCGACGGCGCCAGCCTGCATTTTGCGCCGATGGAATTCCCGGCCGTGGCTGATTTCACCTGCACCACCGCGCTGGTGGCAGCCGCAGAAGCGTGCGGCGCGAAAACCCACATCGGTATTACCGCCTCATCTGATACCTTCTATCCAGGCCAGGAACGCTACGACACCTTCTCGGGTCGCGTGGTGAATCGCTTCCAGGGTTCAATGGAAGAGTGGCAGCAAATGGGCGTCCTTAACTATGAGATGGAATCCGCTACACTGTTAACCATGTGCGCCAGTCAGGGACTGCGTGCCGGCATGGTGGCGGGTGTCATCGTGAACCGTACGCAAAAAGAGATCCCGGATGCCGCGACCATGAAACAGACCGAAAGTGATGCGGTGAAAATTGTGGTTGAAGCCGCGCGTCGCTTAATTTAGTGCGCCAGTCAGGGATGAATTCGAGACCAGGCTTATAAGGATTCCAGCTATTTCCTGATTAGAATGCGCGCAATTTCAGCAGCTACTGAGAAATTTCTTATGCGCAAAATGGTTTCTGTCTCACGTCCCAATTTCATGAATAATCCCGCTACTGCACAATCACGTGTTGAAGGTGCAGCAGCGAGATTTCGCCAGGCGATGGCGGCGAATAACTATCCTCTTGCGCGTCAGTGCTGTGAAGAAGTGCTGCGCGTCTTACCCAATCATATGCAGGTGCTGAGCGACTATGCGCTCACCCTGATGCGTGTGGGCGAATACAAAAAATCCTATAAAATTTATCAGAAAATCTATCAGGCTCCGGCCGCGCAGCGCGCGCAGGCGTCGGAAACCTGGCTGGATGGATTAACCGAAGTGTGTGGCTGGTTGAATAAAGAGGATGAGGTGGCGCGTTACGGCCTCGAATCACTGCAGAATTCTGATGTGACTTTCAGTAAAGGGGCGAAAGTGGTATTCCCTTCTAACGTGCCGCCACCGATCAACCGCAACAATCCGGCAGAAAATATCATCTCCTTTAGCCTGTATGGCGGCCAGCCACGCTACTGCGAAACCTTGATTAAAAACATCGAAGTGGCGCGCGAGTTCTATCCCGACTGGATATGCCGCATCTATCTTGACGACAGCGTGCCGCAGCACGTCTGGCAGCGCCTGAAGCAGCCAAACACCCAACTGGTGGATATGTCGCACGAGAAAACTATCTTCCCAACGCTGTGGCGTTTCCTGGTGATGGACGATGCCAGCGTCAAACGCTATATCGTGCGTGACGCGGATTCATTGTTGTCCGAGCGCGAAGTGGTGGCGGTAGAAGCATGGCTGAACTCGCCGTATTGGTTCCATCATATGCGTGATTACTTCTCGCATACTGAGCTGTTGCTGGCGGGCATGTGGGGCGGTTGCCATGGCGTGTTCCACAATGTTGAACAGCAGATGCGTGACTTTATCGCTCAGTATGCCGGTAGCGAGCGCTTCACCGATCAGTACTTCCTCAAAGTGGCGCTGTGGCCAACGGTGCGCGAAAGCATCCTGAATCATGACGATATTTTCCGCTTCCACCACGCACAACCGTGGCCGGCGCATCAGCCAATTCGTTGGCAAACCGACAGCTTCCACGTCGGCAGCAACGCCGGTTTTGCCAGCATGGCGGGCCCAGTTGAAAATGGGGATAACGGTTGGCAGCAGGTTGAGATCACCTACGACGGGAAAAGCTGGACCTATCCAGCCAAAATCCAGGGTGAAACCGAATGGGTGTTGCCGATGCCCTTCTTCCTGATTGATGCGTGGAAAGCGGGCGATCTAACCGTAAAAGCCCTATAAGTAGAAAACGTTTTCCCAAATAATTCGAGGCGCAGGAAGGCGGCAAGCGAGCGAATCCCCAGGAGCTTACATCAGTAAGTGACTGGGGTGAGAACGTGCAGCCAACGCATCTGCGGCTTGAAGTATGAAGGGAAAAAAATCTGGACATTCATACAGTGCGCCTCTACCTTTTCCCTCAGCGAGACGATCCGCGGGGGGATTATGGATCAGCAACTTATCATTAGCGGCGCGCTGGCGCTGGCCGGTTTGGGCATTGGCTGGATCATCGCCCAACTGCGCGCCGGCCATCAGCACGCCAGCTTCACCACCGAGCGTCGCCTGTTGGAAGAGGCGCAGCAGCGTCAACAGCAGCAGCTCGAACAGTTACAGCAGCAAATCCAGCAACGCGAACAGGAGATGCGCCAGCTACACGGCGCGCTCAGCGGTGCGCAGGAACGTTTACAGCAGCTTGATTACTGGCGCGGCGAAAGTGAACAGCTCAGCCGGGAGCTGCGCAATCAGCTGGAAGTAAACAGCGCACAGGAAGCCGAGCTGCGTGAAGTGACCATTCGTCTTGAAGAGACACGCTACGGTGCAGAAGAGAAGCAGCGACTGCTGACCAACAGCGAACAGCGTCTCAGCGCGCAGTTTGAAAATCTTGCCAACCGCATCTTTGAAAACAGCGGGCGGCGCGTCGATGAACAGAACCGTCAAAGTCTGAATAGCCTGATTGGCCCGCTGCGTGAACAGCTGGACGGTTTTCGCCGTCAAGTGACTGATAGCTTTGGCGTGGAAGCGCGCGAGCGTCATACGCTGACTCACGAAATACGCCAGTTGCAGCAACTCAACGCGCAGATGGCGCAGGAAGCGGTCAATCTTACTAAAGCGCTGAAAGGCGACAACAAAATTCAGGGCAACTGGGGCGAAGTGGTATTGGCCCGCGTGCTGGAAGCCTCTGGCTTGCGTGAAGGCTATGAATACCAAACGCAGGTAAGCGTGCAGCTGGAACAGCAGGGCAGGATGCAACCGGATGTGATCGTCCGTTTGCCGCAGGGCAAAGATGTGGTGATTGACGCCAAAATGACGCTGGTTGCCTACGAGCGCTACTTCAACGCCGACGATGAAGCCACGCGTGAGCAGGCGATTCAGGAGCACGTTAACGCCATGCGCGGACACATCCGCCTGCTGAGCCGTAAAGATTACCAACAATTGCCCGGTTTACGCTCTCTGGATTATGTGTTGATGTTTATCCCGGTGGAACCGGCGTTTCTGCTGGCTATCGATCGCCAGCCTGAGCTGATCAGCGAAGCGTTACAGCAGAACATTATGCTGGTCAGTCCCACCACGTTGCTGGTGGCGCTGCGCACTATCAACAATCTCTGGCGTTATGAACACCAAAGCCGCAACGCACAGCGCATCGCCGACCGGGCAACGCGGCTGTACGACAAAATGCGGCTGTTTGTCGATGACATGAGCGGCATCGGCCACAATCTCGACAAAGCGCAGCAAAGCTATCATCAGGCGATGAAAAAGCTGTCTGAAGGGCGCGGCAACCTGATCGCGCAAAGTGAAGCTTTTCGAACGCTTGGCGTGGAGATCAAACGTCCAATTAATCCGCAACTGGTTGAACAAGCGCAGCCGGAAGAGGCGGATGAAGATTGGGCAGACGATCGCACCGAGGATGAAAACGTTGCAGAACCAACAACAGACTCGCTGCGCCGCATCAATGAATAGCACGGTGGTCGCGTGCTCGTGTAGCGCGACTCTGATACACTTCGGCAAGAATTGTTTGTGGAACAGGTAAAACCGATGGCAGATGAATCACAGCAGGAAACTACCCATTTTGGCTTCCAGACCGTCGCGAAAAGCGAAAAGGCCGATAAAGTCGCGGACGTGTTTCACTCCGTCGCGGCAAAATATGACCTGATGAACGATTTGATGTCGTTTGGCATCCATCGTGTCTGGAAGCGTTTTACCATTGACAGCAGCGGCGTGCGCCGCGGTCAACGCGTGTTGGATCTGGCGGGTGGTACCGGCGATCTGACGGCAAAATTCTCACGTCTGGTGGGCGAAACCGGCCAGGTTGTGCTGGCAGACATCAACAGCTCGATGCTGAAGATGGGCCGCGAAAAGCTGCGTAATCTCGGCGTGTCGGGCAATGTTAGCTATGTGCAGGCCAACGCCGAAGCGCTACCGTTCCCGGATAACTACTTCGATTGCATCACCATCTCCTTCGGCTTGCGTAACGTGACCGAAAAAGAGAAAGCGCTGGCATCGATGTTCCGCGTGCTGAAGCCGGGTGGACGTTTGCTGGTGCTGGAGTTCTCGAAGCCGCTGCTGGAGCCGCTCAGCAAAGCTTACGATACTTATTCATTCCATATTCTGCCGCGTATTGGTCAGCTGGTGGCGCAAGATGCTGAAAGCTATCGCTATCTGGCGGAGTCGATTCGTATGCACCCCGATCAGGAAACCCTGAAAGCGATGATGAACGATGCGGGCTTTGAAAATACCACCTACTTCAACATGACTGGCGGTATTGTCGCGCTGCATCGCGGATTTAAATTCTAATCCATCATGACTTTAACTCCTCTCATCACCGGCGGTCTTGAGACCGCCCTGAACCGTGTTCTCTATCGCGATCGCAGCCTGAAAGCCGCACGCCAGCGTTTGGCGGGCAAGGTATTGATGCTGCGTCTGCAAGAGCTCGATTTTCCTTTGGTGCTGGTGTTTAGCGAATCCCAACTCGATGTGCTGAGTGATTGGCAAGACAACAGCGACTGCACGGTGAGCTTGCGTGTCAGTACCTTGCCGAAACTGCGCGACCGCCAGCAGCTCACCAGCTTGATTCGTAGCGGTGAACTGGAGGTGGACGGCGATTTGCAGGTGGTACAGCAATTCTCCGCGCTGATGGATCTCGCCGAGCTGGATCCGGCGGAATATCTCGCGCCGTGGATTGGCGATATCGCCGCGCAAGGCGTAAGTCAGGCCGCGCAGCAGGCGCTGAAATTCGTGCAGCAGCAGTTTACCCGCCGGCAGGATTATCTTGGTCAGGTGCTGACGGAAGAGTGGCGCGTTGCGCCGGGCGCACTGGAACTGGCATGGTTTTGCGAGGAAGTGGAAGCGATGGAACGTTCGCTCAATGCGTTTGAAACGCGTTTAGCACAGCTGGAGGCGAAATGACGCTGGGAGAAATTCGGCGCTTATACTTCATCATCAAGATCTTTCTGACTTACGGCCTTGATGAACTGATTCCCCGCATGCGCTTCACGCTGCTTTTACGCTTGTGGCGGCGCTGCATTTTCTGGATCCCCAATAAACATAAAGACGCCACAGCTGGCGTGCGCATTCGCCTGGCGATGGAGCAGCTGGGTCCGGTGTGGATCAAATTCGGTCAAATGCTCTCCACGCGCCGCGATCTGTTCCCACCGGCGATTGCCGATGAGCTAGCGGTGCTGCAAGACCGCGTTGCGCCGTTTGATGGCGTCAAAGCTAAAGAACAGATTGAAAAGTCGATTGGCGGCCCGGTGGAAACCTGGTTTGAAGACTTCGATATCAAACCGCTGGCGTCGGCGTCAATCGCGCAGGTGCATACTGCGACGCTGAAATCCAATGGCCGCGCGGTGGTGATCAAAGTGATTCGTCCCGACATCCTGCCGGTGATCAGAGCGGATATGCGACTGATTTACCGTCTGGCGCGTTGGGTGCCACGTTTGCTGCCAGATGGACGTCGTCTGCGTCCGGTGGAAGTGGTACGTGATTACGAAAAGACCTTAATTGATGAGCTGAATCTGCTGCGTGAAGCGGCGAACGCCATTCAGCTGCGTCGTAACTTTGACCAGAGCCGCATGCTGTATGTGCCGGAAGTGTTCTCGGATTATTGCAGCGAATCGATGATGGTAATGGAGCGCATTTACGGCATTCCTATCTCGGATATCGCCACGCTGGAGCAGCATGGCGTTAATATGAAACTGCTGGCCGAGCGCGGTGTGCAGGTGTTCTTCACTCAGGTGTTCCGCGACAGCTTCTTCCATGCCGATATGCATCCCGGCAACATCTTCGTCAGCTACGATCACCCGGAAGATCCGCAATACATCGGCATCGACTGCGGTATCGTCGGTTCGCTGAACAAAGAAGATAAGCGCTATCTGGCCGAGAATTTTATCGCTTTCTTCAACCGCGATTACCGCAAAGTGGCCGAGCTGCATGTGGATTCGGGCTGGGTGCCGCCGGACACCAACGTCGAAGACTTTGAGTTTGCCATTCGTACCGTGTGTGAGCCGATTTTCGAAAAGCCGCTGGCTGAGATTTCGTTTGGTCACGTGCTGCTGAACCTGTTCAACACCGCGCGTCGCTTCAATATGGAAGTGCAGCCGCAATTGGTGCTGCTGCAGAAGACGCTACTTTATATCGAAGGGATTGGTCGCCAGCTCTATCCGCAGCTCGACCTGTGGAAAACTGCCAAGCCGTTCCTCGAAGATTGGATCAAAGATCAGATTGGTATCCCGGCGATTATGCGGGCGGTGAAAGAGAAAGCGCCGTACTGGGCGGAAAAACTGCCGGAGTTGCCGGAGCTATTTTACGACAGCATGCGCCAGCACAAATTATTGAAGCACAGCGTCGATAAACTCGTCACCGATTTAAACGTACAGCGAACACGTAATCATCAGGCGCGCTATCTGTTTGGTGTAGGCGCTACACTGTTATTAAGTGGCACCGCCGTGCTGTTAAGTCGACCGGATTGGGATTTCTTCCCGGCGCTATTAATGGCCGCTGGCATCGTCACCTGGCTTATTGGCTGGCGCAAGACAAACTGATTGTCTGCCTGGTACAAATCGCGTAATGTCGCAAGCTAAAGCCCGAAATCATACGGGCTTTCTGTGCGTTACAGTCAACAGTTTTTCACAGAATATTAGAGGCATATCTCATGGGCGGTATCAGTATTTGGCAATTGTTAATCATTGCCGTCATTGTTGTTCTTCTGTTCGGTACCAACAAGCTTCGCAACCTGGGTTCGGATTTAGGATCTTCCATTCGCGGCTTCAAAAAAGCCATGGGCGATGAAGACGATAAAAAGGATCAACCGAAAGAGCAGGACGCTGACTTCAACGCCAAAACTCTGGCAGACAAACAGCAAACCACGGCGACTAAAGACGACGCCCGGAACGACAAGCAGGTATAACTGTGTTCGACATTGGTTTTAGTGAACTGGTATTGGTGTTCGTGATCGGGCTGATTGTGCTTGGCCCGCAACGATTACCGGTTGCGGTGAAAACCGTCGTCGGCTGGATCAGAGCCATTCGCTCGCTGGCCGCGAATGTACAAAACGAACTGGCGCAAGAGCTGAAACTGCAGGAATTGCAGGACAGCCTGAAAAAGGTGGAAGAAGCGGGCCGTGGCACGCTGTCACCTGAGCTGAAAGAGTCGATGGAAGAACTGCGTAAAACCGCCGACTCGATGAAGCGTTCGGTGCAGCAGAGTATCGATGTCGAAAAAGAGGAAGATGAAGCCAACACCATTCATCAGACTCAGCCAGCAGCAGCGCAGCCCGTGACTTCACCCGCGGTCACGCCTGCTGCAGCGGAACATCAAACCAGTGCACCCGCACAGGCTCCGCAGCCAGACAACGTCGCTTCAGAAGCAGAAACCCATCCCGTCGCCAGTGCTCCTGAAAGCACCGCGAAGATTTCTCTCGTAAAAGATGAACGATAAACATGGCCGTTGAAGATACCCAACCGCTCATTAGCCATTTGATTGAGCTGCGCAAGCGTTTGTTGAATTGCATCATCGCTGTTTTAGTCATCTTTTTGTGCCTGGTCTATTTCGCGAATGATATCTACCATCTGGTTGCGGCACCGCTGATTAGCCAGATGCCAGCCGGTGCGAGCATGATCGCCACCGACGTGGCATCGCCTTTCTTCACGCCGATCAAGCTCACCATTATCGTTTCGGTGTTTCTGGCCGTGCCGGTGATTTTGTATCAGGTGTGGGCGTTTGTGGCGCCTGCGCTCTATCGCCACGAGCGTAAACTGGTGATGCCGTTGTTGTTCTCCAGTACGCTGCTGTTTTACGTCGGCGTGGCGTTTGCATATTTCATCGTGTTCCCGCTGGCGTTTGGTTTCTTCGCCAAAACCGCGCCGCAAGGCGTCACCATCGCAACGGATATCACCAACTACCTCGATTTCGTCATGACGATTTTCATGGCGTTTGGCGTGGCGTTTGAGGTGCCGATTGCGATTGTGCTGCTGTGCTGGACCGGCATTACGTCACCCGAAGATTTGAAAAAGAAACGTCCTTATATGCTGGTTGGCGCGTTCGTGGTTGGGATGCTGCTCACACCGCCGGATGTTTTCTCGCAAACTTTGCTCGCTATTCCGATGTACTGCCTGTTTGAAGTCGGCGTATTCTTCTCCCGCTACTATGTGGGTAAAGGACGTCAGTCTTCGGATGAGGAACACAACACCGAATCCTGATGTCTTCGGTAAGATGCATCTAAACCGCCCCGCTGGGCGGTTTTTTATTGGGGAGAAAACATGTTTGATATCGGTGTAAACCTGACCAGCACGCAATTCGCAAAAGATCGCGATCAGGTGGTAAAACGTGCGCGCGAAGCAGGCGTCACCGGCCTGTTAATTACCGGCACCAACGCGCTGGAGAGCCAGCAAGCACGCCAACTGGCAGCGCAACATGCAGGATATTGCTGGTCAACCGCTGGCGTCCATCCGCACCATGCCAGTGAATGGTCGGCGGAAACCGCGAATACCTTACGTCGCTTGGCGGACAGCGAGCAGGTGGTCGCGATTGGCGAATGTGGCCTGGATTTCAATCGTAATCTTTCGGCCCACGATCAGCAGGAATACGCCTTCGATGCGCAGCTGGCGTTGGCCGCTGAGCTGCAATTGCCGGTGTTTTTGCATTGCCGTGAAGCGCACGATCGTTTTGTCGCGGTGCTTGAGCCGTGGCTGCCGAAGTTGGTCGGCGCTGTCGTTCACTGCTTTACCGGTACGCGTGACGAGCTGCAAGCGTGTCTGGCGCTGGGATTATCGGTGGGAATTACCGGTTGGGTGTGCGACGAGCGTCGCGGTATGGAACTGCGTGAATTGCTGCCGCTGATTCCGGCTGAGCGCCTGTTACTGGAAACCGACGCACCGTATTTACTGCCGCGCGATATGCATCCGCGTCCCACTTCACGCCGCAATGAGCCGTGCTTCCTGCCGCATATTGTGCAGCAGGTGGCGAACTGGCGTGGCGAAGAAGCAGAAGCGCTAGGCGCGCAGGTTAATCTCAACGCGCGTCAGCTGTTCAAACTCGCTTAGAGTTTGCGGAACTGCTTGTTATCCACGCTGCGCATCACCTGTTTGTTCAGCATGTTGAGCAGCAGAACGGAGCGCGTTTCACCATCCGGCTCGGCAAAAATGGCGCGCAGCCCTTCGAAAGTGCCATCGGTGATGATCACTTCATCACCGCTCTGCGGGGTTTCCGGATCCAGCACGATCTGCGGCGCGTCGGTCTGCAGCGCTTCGATCACATCATGTGATACGGTGGCCGGCATGGTGCCAAAGCGCACGAAGTGGCTGACGCCGCGCGTGCTGCTGATGGTGGTGGTGTGAATCGCTTCGGGATCGAACTCGATAAACAGATAGTTAGGGAACAGCGGCTCACTCACGGTGGTGCGTTTACCGCGCACAATCTTCTCCAGAGCGATCATTGGGCTGAGGCAATTCACCTCTTGCCGCTCAAGATGCTCTTTCGCGCGCAACAGTTGTCCACGTTTGCAATAGAGTAAGTACCAGGATTCCATAACCGCTCCCAAATAATGGACGCTAAGAATATCAAATCAGTTGTCAGAGTTATAGCGCATCGGCGGGTGGAAACCGGGCGCTGAAAACAATTTCACTACGATTTATCCGATTGATGCGGCTTATTTACGCTTTCTTGCAAGAAAATTGACGGCTGGCGACCATCTGTATCAGACTCCATCCCCATCTTTCGATTGAAAAGGAGTGGCTGATGGAACTGTTCCTGTTGAGTAACGGCAAAGTGGCTGACGATGCGCCGCTGTTAGGTTACGCCCACCCGCAGCTGCACGCGATGATCGCCCAGCGCGGAATCACCTCGGCGGTGCTGGTGCCGTACGCGATTATTCGTGGCGATCATGCGCAGCGCGCGCAGGATTTATCCGCGTCGTTAGGCATTGAAGTGCGCACCGTGCACGAGTTTGCATCGCCCGTTGCGGCGATTGAACAAGCTGAGCTGATTCTGGTGAGCGGCGGAAATACCTGGTTCCTCAATCAAATGCTGCACGAGCACGGCTTGATCGTCGCTATCCAACGCGCGGTGCGCGAGCGTGATGTACCGTACGTCGGCTGGAGCGCCGGTTGCAATGTGGCAACGCCTTCTATTCGTACCACCAACGACATGCCGGTGCGCAGCAGCGTGGTGTTGCCTGCGCTTGGCCTGTTCCCGGTGCAGATCAATCCGCATTATCTTGATGCGCACGTCAGCGGCCACATGGGCGAAACGCGTGATGAACGTCTGGCCGAGTTCTGTGCCGTTAATCCGCATGAATCGGTGATTGCGCTGCGTGAAGCCAGCTTCCTGCACGTGAGCGAGAATCGCCTGCGTTACTACAGCGCACGCGGCGAAGACTTCAAAGTGTTCCGCCACGGCGAGCCGATTGCCGCTTATCACGATGTATTGGCGATTCAGTCGCTGGTGCCGTTTTCCTGTCAGCCTGCCTGACGCAAAACCTCAACATGTCAGCGTGAAACGCCCCTATAATGGCGCTTCACTCTGGCCGGAAAGCTAAAGCCGCATGAAATATCAGGATTTACGAGACTTCCTCGCATTGCTGGAACAGCGTGGCGAGTTAAAGCGCATCACTCAGGAGATCGATCCTGAGTTAGAGATGACTGAAATTGCCGATCGCACGCTGCGCGCCGGCGGCCCGGCGCTGCTGTTCGAAAACCCGAAAGGCTACGACATGCCGGTGCTGTGTAATCTGTTTGGCACACCGAAACGCGTGGCGATGGGCATGGGACAGGAAGAGGTCAGTGCGCTGCGTGAAGTCGGCAAGCTGCTGGCGTTCCTGAAAGAGCCGGAACCGCCAAAAGGCTTCCGCGATCTGTTCGATAAGATGCCGCAGTTCAAGCAAGTGCTGAATATGCCTACTAAGCGCCTGCGCAATGCGCCGTGCCAGGAAGAGATTTTCAGCGGCGATGAAGTCGATCTGTCGCGCATCCCGGTGATGAAATGCTGGCCGGGCGATGCTGCACCGCTGATTACGTGGGGATTAACCGTTACGCGCGGCCCGCACAAAGAGCGACAAAATCTGGGTATCTATCGCCAGCAGGTGATCGGCAAGAACCGCGTGATTATGCGCTGGCTGTCGCATCGCGGCGGCGCGCTGGATTTCCAGGAGTGGTGTAAAGCGCATCCGGGCGAACGTTTCCCTGTGTCGGTAGCGCTGGGCGCCGATCCTGCCACCATTCTCGGCGCGGTGACGCCGGTGCCGGATACGCTCTCCGAATACGCTTTTGCCGGTTTGCTGCGCGGTAATAAAACCGAAGTGGTGAAGTGCGTTTCGAACGAACTCGAAGTGCCGGCCAGCGCGGAAATCGTGTTGGAAGGATACATCGAGCCGGGCGATGTCGCGCCGGAAGGTCCGTACGGCGACCACACAGGCTACTACAATGAAGTAGACAGCTTCCCGGTGTTTACCGTGACGCACGTAACGCAACGTCGCAACCCGATTTATCATTCAACCTACACCGGACGTCCACCGGATGAACCGGCGGTGCTGGGCGTGGCGCTCAATGAAGTGCTGGTGCCGATTCTGATCAAGCAGTTCCCGGAGATCGTGGATTTCTATCTGCCGCCAGAAGGCTGCTCTTATCGCCTCGCGGTAGTGACGATCAAGAAACAGTATGCCGGTCACGCTAAGCGCGTGATGTTCGGCGTGTGGTCGTTCCTGCGTCAGTTCATGTACACCAAGTTCGTGATTGTGTGCGATGACGACGTTAACGCACGCGACTGGAATGATGTGATTTGGGCGATTACCACGCGCATGGATCCGGCGCGCGATACGGTGCTGGTTGAGAACACGCCGATCGATTATCTCGACTTCGCCTCGCCGGTTTCCGGCTTAGGCTCGAAGATGGGACTTGATGCGACCAATAAGTGGCCGGGCGAAACCACGCGCGAGTGGGGCACGCCGATTGTAAAAGATCCGGCGGTGACCGCGCGCATTGACGCCATTTGGGATGAGTTAGCTATCTTTGCCGAGCCGCCGCAGCGCTAACGGCGGCAGACCAATTAGACCCGAAGAAAAAGGGAACGCATGACAACGTTAAGCTGCAAAGTGACTTCGGTTGAAGCGATTACGGACACGGTTTACCGCGTTCGTTTAATTCCGGCGGCGGATTTTAACTTCCGCGCAGGACAGTATTTGATGGTGGTGATGGATGAGCGCGATAAGCGCCCGTTTTCCCTGGCTTCTACGCCAATGGAAAAGGACATCATTGAGCTGCACATCGGCGCATCGGATCTCAATCTCTACGCGATGGCGGTGATGGACCGCATCAAGAACGATCGCCAGATTACCGTCGATATGCCGCACGGCGATGCCTGGCTGCGTGAAGACAGTGAGCGTCCGATCATTCTGATTGCGGGCGGCACCGGCTTCTCCTATGCGCGTTCTATTCTGCTGACCGCGCTGGCACAGAAACCCGATCGCGAGATCGCGATTTACTGGGGCGGCCGTGAGTTAATGCATCTGTACGATTTGGATGAGCTGAATGCGCTTGCGGTGAAGCATCCGAACCTGAAAGTGATTCCGGTGGTGGAACAACCGGCGGATGACTGGACCGGACGCAGCGGCACGGTGCTGACGGCGGTGATGCAGGATTTCGCGTCGCTTAGCGAGCACGATATCTATATTGCTGGTCGTTTTGAGATGGCGAAGATTGCGCGTGAGCGTTTCTGCGCTGAGCGCGGTGCGCTGGAAGCGCAGATGTTCGGCGATGCGTTTGCGTTTATCTGAGGGTCGCCATCAATGGCGACCCTACGACGATCAGCCATAAAAAACCCGCCCGAAAGGGCGGGAACACGTGCAACATTAACGTATTAAACCCGTTCGAACACCGTGGCGATGCCCTGGCCTAAGCCAATGCACATGGTCGCCAGACCAAATTGCGCATCGCGACGCTCCATCAGATTCAGCAGCGTGGTACTGATACGCGCACCGGAACATCCCAGCGGATGACCGAGCGCAATCGCGCCGCCATTCAAATTCACTTTCTCATCCAGCTGTTCCAGCAAACCCATGTCCTTGATGCACGGCAGCGCTTGTGCGGCAAAAGCCTCGTTGAACTCGAACAGGTCGATATCCTGCACGCTGAGTCCGGCACGCTTGAGCGCCAACTTGCTGGCGGGAACCGGACCGTAACCCATAATCGACGGATCGCAGCCGACCACCGCCATGCTGCGAATACGCGCGCGCGGCGTCAGACCGAGTTCGCGTGCGCGGCTTTCGCTCATGATCAGCATTGCGGCTGCACCGTCGGAGAGCGCGGAGGAGCTGCCTGCAGTCACGGTGCCGTTGACCGGATCGAACGCCGGGCGCAGCGCAGCCAATCCTTCGAGGCTGGTCTCTTCACGAATCACTTCGTCGCTCTCTAAACGCTTCAACACGCCGTCAGCGTCGTGGCCGTAGGTCGCCACAATCTCACGCTTGAAATCGCCACGCTGGGTTGCCGCCCAGGCACGCTGGTGCGAACGCAGCGCAAAAGCATCCTGCTGCTCACGCGTGATGTGATGCATGCGCGCCAGCATTTCGGCGGTTAACCCCATCATGCCCGCCGCTTTCGCCACCGTGCGACCAAGGCCGGGATGGAAATCCACGCCGTGGCTCATCGGCACGTGGCCCATATGTTCGACGCCGCCAATCAGGCAGCTGTGCGCATCGCCAACCATAATGGCACGCGCCGCGTCGTGCAGCGCCTGCATCGACGAACCGCACAGGCGGTTGACGGTGCTGGCAGGCACGCGATGCGGGATCTCGGCCAGCAGCGCGGCGTTACGTGCAATGTTGAAGCCTTGCTCCAGCGTCTGCTGCACGCAGCCCCAGATAATGTCGTCCAGCGTGGCGGGATCGACCGCCGGATTGCGGCTCAGTAGCTCGCGCATTAAATGCGCCGAGAGATCTTCTGCGCGCACCTGGCGAAACGCACCGCCTTTGGAGCGGCCCATCGGCGTGCGGACCGCATCTACAATGACTACTTTTTCCATTTTCATTACCTCAGGCACTTTGCAGCGCCGCTTCGTCAATCGGTTGCACCGCGGGATACCAGCTCTGATGCTGATGGGCTTTTTGCAACAGCAGCTCCGGCAGCGCGTAAAGCGGGCCGAGCGCGCTATAACGTTTGGCCTGATCGACCACGTTGCTGTTGCCCAGCGTATCCATGTAGCGGAACGCGCCGCCACGGAACGGCGGGAAGCCTAAACCGTACACCAGCGCCATATCGGCTTCGGCCGGTGAAGCGATGATCTTCTCTTCGAGGCAGCGCACCACTTCGTTGAGCATCGGCAGCATCATGCGGTTGGCGATCTCGTCATCGCTGAACGCGCGCTTAGGCTGGCAAATAGGTTCCAGCAGCGCATCGACAGCTGCATCGGCTTTCTTCTGCGCTTTGCCTTTTTTATCCTGCTCCCAGCGGTAAAAGCCCTGACCGTTTTTCTGGCCGTAACGTTTGGCTTCGAACAGCACGTCGATCGCGTCGCGATAATCTTTCTGCATGCGTGACGGGAAGCCTTGCGCCATCACTTGCTGAGCGTGATGCGCGGTATCAATGCCAACCACATCCAGCAGCCACGCTGGGCCCATCGGCCAGCCGAACTGTTTTTCCATCACTTTATCGACCTGACGGAAATCCGCGCCGTCGCGCAGCAGCAGGCTGAAAGCGGCGAAGTAGGGGAACAGCACGCGATTCACAAAGAAGCCGGGACAGTCATTCACCACAATCGGCGTCTTGCCCATTTTGCTCGCCCAGGCCACCACTTTGCTCAGGGTCGCTTCTGAAGTTTTCTCACCGCGAATCACTTCGACCAGCGGCATACGCGGCACCGGATTGAAGAAGTGCATGCCGCAGAAGTTTTCCGGGCGTTTTAAGGCTTGCGCCAGCTGGCTGATCGGAATGGTTGAAGTGTTGGAGGCAAGAATGGCGTCCTCGCGCAGATGCTGTTCGGTTTCTGCCAGCACTTTGGCTTTGATCTGCGGATTTTCCACTACCGCTTCCACCACTACATCGGTACGTTCGAATCCGGCGTAATCCAGCGTCGGCTGAATGGTGGTGAGTACGCTGGCCAGTTTGGCGCCGTCAATTTTGCCGCGCTCCAGCTGTTTGTTCAGCAGCTTGCTGGCTTCGGTCATGCCCAGCGTTAACGCCTGCGGATTGATATCTTTCATCATCACCGGCACGCCTTTCCATGCCGATTGATAAGCAATGCCGCCGCCCATAATCCCTGCGCCCAATACTGCGGCTTGCTGCGGCGCACCGGCCGCGCTGCTGTGCTTCTTCGCCAGGCCTTTGACGTACTGATCGTTCAGGAAGATGCCGACTAGCGCACGCGCCACATCGCTCTGCGCCAGCGGTACAAAAGCAGCGGTTTCCAGCTTCAGCGCATCATCACGTCCGAGGCTGGCGGCGGCTTCAATGGTTTTCACGGCGGTAATCGGTGCCGGATAGTGTTTGCCTGCGGTTTGCAGCACCATGCTTTTGGCGATGGTGAAGCTCATGGCGGCCTCAATCGGGCTGAGTTTCAGCGGTGCCAGCTTCGGCGCGCGACGTGCTTGCCAGTTGCCTTGCACAATGGCGTCCTGCAAAACGGTGAGCGCCGCATCACGTAGTTTGTCGCTGCTGACCACTGCATCCACCAAACCGAGTTTCAGGGCGCTGTTGCCATCAACATCTTTACCGGCGGCGATGATTTCCATCGCGCTATCGGCACCGAGCAGGCGCGGCAAACGCACGCTGCCGCCAAAGCCCGGCATGATGCCCAGTTTGGTTTCCGGCAGGCCGATGCGTGCGGTGGGCGTGGCAACGCGGAAGTCGGTTGCCAGTATGCATTCACAGCCGCCACCCAGCGCATAGCCATCAATAGCGGCCACGGTTGGCACCGGCAAATCTTCTAAGCGATTGAAGATGCTGTTGGCAAATGCCAGCCACTGACTCAGCTTCTCTTCTGGCGCATCAAACAGCGACAGGAATTCTGTGATGTCAGCACCGACGATAAATGCCGGTTTGGCCGATGAGAGCAACAGGCCGCGCAGCGCGGGTTGCTGTTCTAATACGCTTAATGCCTCGCCCAATGAGGCAACGGTTTTGGTATCGAGTTTGTTCACCGAACCGGGCGCATCGAAAACCAGCTCGGCGATGCCGTCGTCAAGCCAGTGAACTGAAAGGGTATCGCCTTGGTAGAGCATGTCCGTCTCCTGAAACCGCGAAAGTTGATCTGGTCATACCAGATGAGTTGGAGTGTGAGTCTGATGTTAATTATTTGCAAACGAGAGTTTGCTTATTTGATACAACGATCACAGCGCGTGCAGCACGGCATCGCTTACACGGCTGTGCTACACTGCGGCCACTTTCGCGACATCGGAGACAAGTCCATGGATTCACTGAAAACCCTGTATCACGCGCACATCAATACGCTGCAGCAGCGAGCGCAGCAGGTGCTGGCTCGCTTTAAGCTTGATGCCATGCTGATTCATTCCGGCGAGTTATTGACCGTTTTTCTCGACGATCACGACTATCCGTTTAAGGTGAATCCCCAGTTCAAAGCGTGGGTGCCGGTGACGCAGGTGCCAAACTGCTGGTTATGGATTGATGGCGTGAATAAACCCAAGCTGTGGTTCTATTCACCGGTAGATTACTGGCACAACGTTGAGCCGCTGCCCAACAGCTTCTGGACCAACGATGTCGATGTGATTGGCCTGAAGAGTGCCGATGAGATCGCGCAGTTGCTGCCTGCACAGCGCGAAAACGTGGCCTATATCGGTCCGGTGCCGTCACGCGCTTCCCAGCTCGGCATTAACAGCGAGCAGGTGAACCCGAAAGGCGTGATCGATTTCCTGCATTATCATCGCAGTATCAAAACTGAGTACGAACTGGCGTGTATGCGTGAAGCGCAGAAGCTGGCGGTGGCGGGGCATCGCGCGGCCAAAGAGGCGTTCTTCTCTGGCATGAGCGAGTTCGATATCAATATCGCCTATCTGACCGCAACCGGCCATCGCGATACCGATGTGCCTTACGGCAACATCATCGCGCTGAATGAACATGCCGCAGTACTGCACTACACCAAACTGGATCATCAACCGCCGGCCAAACGCCACAGCTTCCTGATTGACGCCGGTGCGGAATATCTCGGTTACGCCGCTGACCTGACGCGCAGCTATGCGGCGCAGAGCAAATCGCGCTATGCCGAAATGGTTGCGGCGATGAACAAGGAAGAGCTGGCGCTGATCGCTACTTTGAAAGCTGGCGTGCGCTATACCGATTATCATCTGCAGATGCATCAGCGCATTGCGCGTCTGCTGCTGAAGTTCGAACTGGTGAAAGGCCTGACCGAAGAGACGCTGGTGGCGGAAGATTTAACCGGTCCGTTTATGCCGCACGGCCTTGGACATCCGCTCGGCCTGCAGGTGCACGACGTGGCTGGCTTTATGCAGGACGACAACGGTACGCATCTGGCGGCACCGTCGCAGTATCCGTATCTGCGTTGTACGCGCGTGCTGGAACCTGGCATGGTGCTGACTATCGAACCGGGCTTCTATATTATCGATTCGCTGCTGGCGAAGCTGCGCGGCGGCAAGTTCAGTCAATACTTTGACTGGGCGGCAATCGATGCACTGAAACCGTACGGCGGTATTCGTATCGAGGATAACGTGGTGATCCACACTAATCGCATTGAAAACATGACGCGCGATCTGCACCTTGCCTGATGGATGCTTACGACATTCCCGCTGAGGCCGTGAGTCTCAGCGAGGAAACCATCAAGAAAAGCCGCTTCATCACCTTGCTGGCGCACACGGCGGGCGTGGAAGCGGCGCGCGCGTTTGTGCAGCAGGTGAAACAGGAACATCCCACCGCGCGGCATCACTGCTGGGCGTGGGTGGCAGGCGCGCCGGATGATTCGCAACAGTTGGGTTTCTCCGATGATGGTGAACCATCTGGCACCGCCGGCAAACCGATGCTGGCCCAACTGATGGGCAGCGGTGTCGGTGAGATTACTGCGGTGGTGGTGCGTTATTATGGTGGCATTATGCTGGGCACCGGCGGACTGGTAAAAGCATATGGCGGCGGCGTGCAACAAGGGCTGAAGCAACTGGCGCGTCAACGTAAAGTGCCGATGGAATCTTTTACCCTGCAATGCGATTACGCTCAACTCAGTGACATCGAGCGCCTGCTGCAACGTTTTGACGGCATTATAGAAGAGAGCCATTATCAGGATCGTATTGCGCTGCGTTTAGCGTTGCCGCATGCGCAGATTGATGGCTTTCGCCAAAACCTCTCTGATTACAGCCGGGGCGCGCTGACGCTCATCCCGCTGACAAACTAAAAGCTTCTGTTTAAAGGAAACGGCTGAATGCATTTTCGCGCCATTACCCGCATCGTGGGCCTGCTGGTGATTCTGTTCTCGGTGACCATGATTTTACCGGGCCTCGTCGCCTTGATTTACCGTGATGGAGCCGGGCGCGCGTTCAGTCAGACCTTTATGATGGCGATCGTTATCGGTTCGCTGCTGTGGTGGCCTAATCGCAAGCAGAAAAGCGAACTTAAGCCGCGTGAAGGTTTCCTCATCGTGGTGCTGTTCTGGACCGTGCTGGGCAGCGTTGGTGCGATGCCGTTTATCTTCGCCGAGCAGCCACATCTTTCAGTTACTGATGCGTTCTTTGAATCCTTCTCTGGCCTCACAACCACCGGAGCCACCACGCTGGTGGGACTGGATACGCTGCCGAAAGCGATTCTGTTCTATCGGCAGATGCTGCAGTGGCTCGGCGGGATGGGAATCATTGTGCTGGCGGTGGCGATTCTGCCGATTCTGGGCGTGGGTGGCATGCAGCTCTATCGCGCTGAAATGCCGGGTCCGCTGAAAGATAACAAGATGCGCCCGCGTATTGCGGAAACAGCGAAAACGCTGTGGCTGATCTATGTGTTGCTCACCGTTGCGTGCGCGTTGGCGCTGTGGCTGGCGGGCATGCCGATGTTCGATGCTATCGGCCATAGCTTCTCGACTATCGCGATTGGCGGGTTTTCAACCCATGATGCCAGCATCGGCTACTTTAATAGCCCAACCATCAACACCATCGTCGCGGTATTTCTGCTGATCTCGGGCTGCAACTACGGTCTGCACTTCTCTTTATTAAGCGGTCGCAACCTGAAAGTGTACTGGCGCGATCCCGAATTCCGCATGTTTATTGGTGTACAACTGACCTTAGTGCTGATCTGTACCATCGTGCTGTGGTTCCACAATGTGTACGCCAGCGGCTGGCAAACATTGAATCAAGCGTTTTTCCAGGTGGTTTCGATGGCGACCACGGCCGGCTTCACCACCGACAGCATTGCACGCTGGCCGCTGTTCCTGCCGGTGCTGCTGCTGTGTTCGGCCTTTATCGGCGGCATGGCGGGTTCTACTGGCGGCGGATTGAAGGTGATCCGCATTCTGCTGCTTTTCAAACAGGGTTCGCGTGAGCTGAAGCGTTTAGTACACCCGAATGCGGTTTACACCATCAAACTGGGTAACCGCGCGTTGCCGGAACGTATCCTCGAAGCGGTGTGGGGTTTCTTCTCAGCTTATGCGCTGGTGTTCCTGCTCAGTATGCTGGCCATCATCGCCACCGGCGTGGATGACTTCTCTGCTTTTGCTGCCGTGGCCGCGACTCTGAATAACCTCGGGCCCGGTTTGGGTGTCGTGGCAGACAACTTCACTTCAATGAATGATGTCGCGAAGTGGATTTTGATTTTGACCATGCTGTTTGGACGCCTTGAAGTGTTCACGCTGCTGGTGCTGTTCACGCCGACCTTCTGGCGCGAATAATAAAATAGGATTGAGTAATGAAAGCGTTGATTCTGTATTCCAGCCGCGATGGGCAAACCCGTGACATTGCCGCGCGCATTGCGCAGACGTTAGTGCCGCATCAACTGTGTGACGTGATCGATCTACTGGAGGCAAACCAGATTGATTGGTTGCAGTACGATCGCGTACTGATTGGTGCTTCGATCCGCTACGGTCATTTCAATCCGGCTTTGCTTAAGTTTGTTACGCAGCATAAAGCTCAGTTGCAGCAGCGCGTAAGCGGCTTCTTTAGTGTCAATCTCACGGCGCGCAAAGCCGATAAGTGCACACCAGAGACCAATGCGTATACGCGCAAGTTCCTGGAGCAGTCACCGTGGCAACCCGATTGCTGTGCGGTTTTCGCCGGGGCGTTGCGTTATCCGCGTTATCGCTGGTTTGATCGCGTCATGATTCAATTCATTATGCGTATGACCGGCGGCGAAACCGATGCATCGAAAGAAGTGGAATACACTGATTGGAATAAAGTGGCGCTTTTTGCCCAGGATTTTGCGCAGTTACCAGGCAAATCGTTGTGAAATACAGCGTTGTGGCGAAATTTAGGTCGAACAGTAATTTATTTGCAATAAACCCTTGTCACATCCGAATAACTCCCTATAATGCGCCACCACTGAGACGGCAAAGCGGCAACGCAGACGGCTCAGCAGGGAGTGAAGAAATTCATCCCGCCGGATGA